>SVMJ01000008.1 GCA_015067485.1 Oscillospiraceae bacterium | reverse complement strand
ACTGCTGCCTCCCGTAGGAGTCTGGGCCGTATCTCAGTCCCAATGTGGCCGTTCAACCTCTCAGTCCGGCTACTGATCGTCGCCTTGGTGGGCCGTTACCTCACCAACTAGCTAATCAGACGCGAGCCCATCTTCGAGCGGATTGCTCCTTTGGTAACAAAGTCATGCGGCTCTGTTACGTCATGCGGTATTAGCACCAGTTTCCCGGTGTTATCCCCCTCTCGAAGGCAGGTTGCTCACGCGTTACTCACCCGTCCGCCACTAGGTAGTCCAATCCTTTGGCCGAAGCCGCAGTCATGGGTACCTCGTTCGACTTGCATGTGTTAAGCACGCCGCCAGCGTTCATCCTGAGCCAGGATCAAACTCTCAAGCAAAATTTACAAGCAACCCTCAGGTTACCTGTCTAAATCTCTTTGAGTGCTTTTCCAAGCATCTTCATTAATTGTTTTGCGACACTCCCCCGGGGCCCCCCGAAGGTGTCGCTGGCGTTTGTTTGTCTTCTACGTTGTTTAATTTACAAGGTACAACTCCCATCCTCCCAACACCGGTTTTTCAACCCCTGCCGTTTGGACGCTCAATTAGTTTACCAAATCTCAACCCTCTTGTCAACCCTTTTTTTTAGGTTTTTTGAAAAAAGTTTTCAGCAGGTTTTTGGTATCTAATTTTCATCGCCGCACTCTGCTGAAGTTATCAACATATACTGTGGACGACGGACTTTTATTATAGCTCTCTTTCGGCTACTTGTCAACCCCATTTTCGGAGTTTTTATATTTTATGATTATTTTGATTTTTCACCCACGGTTTCATACATTTGAACGGTATGAACTGGAGTTGTTCGAACCCATGCCATATACACATTCAAATGCACTTACCGTCTCGGATTTCCGCGGGGATTCCCGCACTTCTGTTTTGTGGACAACCAAACCCGCCATGGATTTCTGGATGGATTTGCACAAACAGTTTCCTTATCTTACTCCGCTCCACGCTTTTTCCCGCATCGGTGAAGGTCGCCATGTTTGTTTCTCCAAACATTATACAGGTGAAGCATTCGATCTCCCCTTTCCTGTGAACCGAGATTGCGAGTCTCATGAAAGTTCCTATCATATTCCGGTCTCGTCCGATCCTTTTCCCGGCATCTCCCATAGGAGCATTGACGTACATGTTCTGCTTTTGCAGGATGCGCTGATGACTGCAGGATTTGACTGTGATGCATTGGACGGGCATTGGGGAGATTTGACCGAGCGTGCTTTGTGTGCATTTTGCAAAGCACACAGAATCTCCTACAATGGAAGTCTCACACACTATTTATGGAAGCGGTTACTCTACTGTGCCGCTGGTTGTGGAATAAAAAAATATCCCCACAAATAAAAAAGCATTGATTCCACCTCTCTGATTTGTTATAATAAGAACAAATCGGATCAATTATCCACAGGAGGTGGACACCATGCCAATCAAAATCCCAAATTCACTTCCGGCGCGTACCGTGCTGGAGAGCGAAAACATCTTCGTAATGACCGAAGAGCGCGCAACCAGTCAGGACATCCGTCCGCTCCGCATTCTGTTACTCAACTTAATGCCGACCAAGATTGTTACCGAAACTCAGTTGATGCGCTCTCTTTCCAATACACCGCTTCAGATCGAGATCGATCTACTTCAAACTTCATCTTATATGCCGAAACATACATCAATACAGCATCTGATTTCTTTCTATCATACATTTGACGAAATCAAGTCGAAAAAGTATGACGGAATGATCATCACAGGTGCTCCCATTGAGAATATGGAATTCGAAGATGTCGGATATTGGGATGAGTTGTGCGAAATCATGGAATGGGCAAAGCACAATGTGTATTCTTCCTTCCACATCTGCTGGGGCGCACAGGCAGGACTTTACTATCATTATGGGGTTCCGAAGTATCCTTTGGAGAAAAAACTGTTCGGTGTCTTCCCCCACACGCCTTGCCGCACCAACTGTCCCCTGCTCCGCGGTTTTGACGATGTATTCTATGCTCCGCATTCGCGTCATTCGGAAATCCACATTGAGGATGTTCTCCGCAAGCCCGAGCTCGAACTGCTCTCGGTTTCGGAAGAAGCAGGTGCATACATCATTGCGAGCCGCGATGGGCGTCAGATATTCATCACCGGACATCCCGAATACGATCCCGATACACTTGCAAGCGAATATTTCCGTGATTTGGGTAAAGGTCTTCCGATCGAAATCCCCAAAAACTACTTTACCGACAATGATCCGAACAAGCGCCCGCTCGATACTTGGCGCGCACACGCACATCTGCTCTATTCCAACTGGCTCAACTACTACGTTTATCAGAACACCCCGTTTGATTTGGATCACGCTCCCATCGAATAGCAAAAACGCTCTGTGCAATTCGCGCAGAGCGTTTTTTTGTTTGACAAACGCCACCCTGTTTATGATATAATGAAACCAAAGAGATTCCAAGAATCAAAGGAGGATTTTCCAATGTTCCGTAAACAAAAAAACATCATTTGTTTGCTTCTCACGCTGGCGCTGATGTTTGGGCTTTCCGCTCCTGCTTTTGCAAACGGCGGCGGGACCTATTCGGTGTCGTTCCAGCTGATCGGTAGCGGTTCTGCCGTAACCCTTTCCGGAAATACCGAATTTTCCGCCGGTGATACGGTAACCATTGTCGCAACCGCAAGAACCGGGTATCAGTTCTACTGCTGGACCACCGGCGACAGTAGTGTCTCCATCCAAAATCCGTACAGTTACTCCACTTCGTTTACAATGCCTGCAAATGATGTGGTCATTACTGTAAACTTCGTGGTGGACACCGCGGGCGGTGCCGGTTACCCGGGATACACCGGTCAGCCTTCGAGCCAGTATCAGGTTCTCTTCAATTCGCTCGGCGGAAGCAGTGTTCCTACTGCGTACGTTCAACCGAACGGATTGGCAAAGGAGCCGACCGCACCGACCAAAACTGATTATTTCTTCGGCGGATGGTACACAGATGCAGACTTCACCACCAAGTATGATTTCAGCCAGCCCGTTACTTACAACTTCACGTTGTATGCACGTTGGACCGAAAATTCCAGTTTCACCGATGTTCCGAAAAACGCTTGGTTTGCCGATGCGGTTTTCGCTGTGACCAAAAAGAGCATCATGAACGGTGTCTCCCCCACCCGCTTTGCACCAAATGACACACTCACTCGTGCAATGGTCGCGCAAATTTTGGCAAACCTTTCGGGTGCATCACTCTATAATTACGCTTATGTCCCGTTCACTGACGTCCCCGCAACCGCATGGTATTACAACGCGGTCGCATGGGCGGTAGAAACCGGGGTCATCAACGGCGTCAGTCCAACCGCATTCAACCCGAATGCACCGGTTACCCGTCAGGACCTTGCAGTCATGATTTACCGCTATGCAAACAACGTCTCCGGCGTGGTTCTTCCCAGAATGGTGGCACCGGTCGTCTTCGCGGATAATGAAAAGATCGCAAGCCATGCACGCGATGCGGTTTCTGCAATGCAGCAGGCACAGATCATCGGCGGAAAGGCAAACAACCGATTCGATCCGCTCGGACGCGCAACCCGCGCGGAAGCGGCAAAGATGATTAACCAGTACACCCTCTTCGAGAACTAAAGATACGCAAGATAAAGGGAAGTGTTCATTTTGAACACTTCCTTTTTTGTATACTTTTTCCGTTTTTTCACAAACTAACTTTGACAAAACGGAAGGAGTGTGTGTATGGAACAACCCGTTCTTTTTTCCGGCGTATTGGAACAGGATATTGCAGTTGTGAGAGATCTGTTCCGATATGACGACACGGTGAAATTCCGTAAATTCGAAAACCAACACGACCCCACCGTACAGGGATATATCATTTTCACAGAAGTACTTTCAAACACCGCAGTAATCGACGAAAATATTGTTCGTCCGCTTTTGCGCCATCACTTTAACACCATCATACAGAGCACGCTCATCGCGACTGTGCTCCACCGTGTCATTCACGCAAACGAAGCGGATTTCGTCAAAGACCTTGACGACTTGGCATTGCACGTTTTAATCGGCGACACCGTCATTTTACTGGACGGTTCCAAGTCTGCCCTGTTTGCCAATTCCAAGTACTACTCTACCCGCAGCATCGGACTGCCCGAAACCGAAAACGCGGTGGCAGGTCCAAAAGAAAGTTTCAACGAACTTTTGGTAAATAACATCAGTCTGGTGCGACGGAAAGCACTTAATCCAAAACTCAAGTTCAAATTCATGACATTGGGAAAAGTGAGCAAAACGCGCATCTGTATCACCTATATCGAAGATCTTGTGGATCAAACGCTGTTGAATGAATTGGAGCGCCGTCTGAAATCATTTGAGATTGACTCGATTTTGGATGTAACGTATCTGTCTGAACTCATCAAAGATGCGCCCAACTCCCCGTTCAAAACTGTGGGATCCACCGAGCGCCCCGATGTGGTCGCCGCAAAACTGTTTGAAGGGCGTGCCGCAATTTTATGCGACGGAACCCCGTTTGCGCTCACCGTCCCATTTCTGTTTTTGGAGAACTTTCAAGCAAACGAAGATTACTACTCCCACTATTTTTACGCATCATTTACGCGCATCCTGCGCTTTGTGGCGTTCTTTCTCACGGTCAGCCTGCCATCGCTTTACATCGCGCTCACTTGTTACCACAAAGAAATGATCCCAAAAAATTTACTGCTCAGTATTGCAAAATCACGCGCAGACGTACCATTCCCCGCCGTGATCGAAATGCTGATTTTACTACTGCTCTTTGATCTCATCCGCGAAGCGGGCATCCGCCTGCCAAAACCGATCGGTTTCACCATCAGTATGGTGGGCGCGGTGGTCTTGGGTCAAAGCATCGTAACCGCGCGCATCGTCAGCGCGGAAATGATTATTTTGGTCGCACTCTGCGGTATCACTTCTTTTTTGACTCCGAAACTGGAGCAGGAGATTTTGGTCTGCCGATTGGGCTTTCTTCTGTTTGGCGCAACCCTTGGAATCTACGGATATGCGCTTGCAAGTTTACTGCTCATCCTGCACATTTCCGAACTTCGGTCGTTCGGTGTGGACTACACCTCTTATCTCCCGCTCGGGAAGAAACAACAGGCAAAGGATGTTTTCATCCGCGCGCCCTGGTGGGTGATGCGGATGCGCCCGTGGGCATTTCAGAAAAACAACATCGTCCGCTTTCGCCGCAAGGAGGGAACAAAATGAAGAAACTCCTTCTGTGCATTCCCTTCCTTGCCCTTCTCTGTGGATGCTGGGATTACAATGAGCCGAATATGCAGGAATATGTACTTGGAATCGGGGTGGATTTAACGCAGGATGACACCTATCTTCTCACCGTGGAGACCGCAAACTTGTCCACTCCACCCGAAAGTGCGGCAACAAGCCGCACGCTTTCGGCGGAAGGGGTCAATCTATTCGATGCTATTCAAAACATTTCCACTCGCGCAGGCAAAAAACTTTATTGGGGACATTTGGGTCTCATCGTCATCGACGAAAAAATCACGGGAGCGCAACTACATGCGGTACTGGATCTGTTCAACCGCACACGGGAAGTGTATCTTAATACTGCGCTTTTGGTGGCGCACAACACTTCTGCACAAAACGTATTCCAAACCGAGACAACCGGCGCAAGTTCGGTGAGCGAACATTGTCTGAATATTTTGGAAAACAGAAGTTCTTCCCGCCGTTTGCAAAACCTGGAGTTATGGGAGTACACACGGGATTTGTCAGAACGAGACTGTGTGTTACTACCGAAGGTTACTGTCTCCGATCAAGCGCTTGCGATCGATGGCGGCGTGGTGTATCGTGAAACCGACCACGTCGCATCTCTCACGGGCGATGAAGTGCTCGCACTTTCCCTGCTCACCGAAACCGATCCCGGCGGATTTCTTGCCAAGGTGGAACTTTCTCCAAATCACACCGTTTCTCTCGAGATCCTTTCAAGCCATGTGTCCAAAGAAACAGACGCCGTAACGGTAACCCTTTCGATTTCTGTTTCCGCTGCAAATTTCTATCTTGATCTCGAGAATAACAATATCGAGACTGTGGTGCAAGATCTCGTGCAGAAAAAGCTCACCGCATTCATCTCGCGTGCATATGCGGAAGGGTTTGCTTCTCTGCTTGACTTCTCATCTCCCACGCCCCCGCGCGTAAATGTTTTCGTGCGCCTGCATCACGCAGGAATGTATCACGATCATCCGGAGGATGCCGCATGAATTATATTCTCATCCCGCTACTCTTTCTGATTCTGTTACTGACAGACTGGTTTGCATCCCGTCGGCACATGACAAAAAAAGAGCAGGCACTGTATCTGTTCCTTTCCGCACTTGCGCTCCTTTCCGCATTCCCCGCCGCACATCGGATGCAAATCGACCACGGAGGTACCGCGCTGAGTTCAGCGCTCTCACTCTTCATCTCCTGACAGGAGGAACTTATGAAACTTGATGCTATCTCTCCCCGCTCTGCGTTTCTTCTCAGTTTCTTGTTTTTGACAGGGAACTGCTACAGCCTGCTTTTCGCGTCTGGTTGTGGCCGATTCGTCTGGCTTTGCTACCTGATTGCAGGACTGCTTGCCACATTTGTTGCGTTTTTGCTCGCCCGTGCAATGCATCATAAGCACGATTTTTTTGAGACGCTTGAAACATTATTTTCCCGACCGCTCGGAAAACTCATCACGCTGATTCTGGCGCTCTATGCATTTCTGAGCATTGCGACTTCCCTTTCGATTTTCGGTCGGTTCAATCAGCTCACCGCGCTTTCCCAAACCCCCACCGTGATCCTACCCACTCTGATCATTCTCATCGGGATTCGTTCCTGTCGTGCGGGCATCGGAACGATTGCACGTGTGGGAAGTTTTACGATTCTTTTTGTATTCGCGGTGTTCTTGGTGTTCTCACTACTCGGAATCAACTTTCTCTCCCCCGACGCACTCCTTCCCCTTATCCCGAACGAGCCGCTCGGACTCCTGCGTGGTGCGCTCTCGGTATTTACAAACCAACTCGGTGATCTGCTTTTGCTGACTGTTTTGTATCCGCATTTGTCTGAGAAAAAATCATCCCGCGCGATCCCCCTTGGCGTAGCATCTACCTCTTTGGTTCTTACCGTAATTTCCTTGATTACCGTCATGACATTGGGTGAACGTGGGATCTTGTCGGATTCCTATCCGGTCTTCACCGTACTTTCCATCCGCGGCGTGGGAAATTTTATTCAGCATCTTGAAATACTCTCATCGGTCTCGATGACCCTGGTGATCTTTTTCCGCGTTTCGCTCGCGCTTTATTTCATTGCAAATGCACTGAGGCACTTTCTTGCGCTTCCCGATTACCGCGCAATCGTATTCCCGCTTGGAATCTTTCTCGCAGGTATAACACAAGTGTTATACCGCGATATGCTCTCTTTACGCACCAGACTGGAATCCGATTTTTCACTTGCGGTTGCACTTCCCCTGCAAGTACTGTTACCCGTCCTCATCTATCTGCTCAGCGTGGCAAAACGAAAAAACAAGCACACGCTTGGTTCAAAATAGGCGTTTTTTTCACCGTTTTTACTTCCTTGCATAGACTGTACTGAAGGTGATCTTCAAAACATGCAACAGGAGGTATTGCAATGCCTGACAAGGTATTACCCGGCCCGATTTGCGGAAACACTCCGCCGATCCGCGAAGCCGTGTGTATCCACACCAAACGCATTTATGATTCCTGCCGTGACAAAGAGTGTATCGAAGACCTGCGTGTTTTCCCGACACGCGCAAGCCAGGAAATCATCGAATGTGCCTCTTCGGTAAAATGTCGTAAATCCGAACTGCTCTG
The DNA here is from genome assembly GCA_015067485.1 of Oscillospiraceae bacterium. GTDB lineage: Bacteria > Bacillota > Clostridia > Oscillospirales > JAAYXM01 > SIG510. The sequence continues at coordinate 61,706 of SVMJ01000008.1, read as the reverse complement.
GACCCAGATCGATGTTCAGGAAGTTACATTCAACCGTGGCTTCTATTCGGTCGACATCAAATTCTTCTATCGCATCACCGCAGAAGCAACCGTCTGCAACAGCCGTCCGCAGGAAGTGTGCGGTCTCGCTGTTTATGAAAAGCGCGTGATCCTGTTCGGCAGCGACGGAAGTGTACGTACCTTTGACTCGAAAACACCGTGTTGTTCTGCAGATGTGTGCAAGTGCGGAACGAATATGCCCATCGGTGTTGTGGAAGCACTCGACCCGGTCTGTCTCAACATGAAACTGATCGACCCGTGCAAGTGCCCGTGCCCCTGCGAGACCTTGTGTGATCTGCCCAAGTGCATCACCGACTGCTTCTGTGATGACATCGTAGTCGGCGGCGATTGCAAACGCATCTATGTTACTTTGGGACAGTTCTCCATCGTGCGCCTCGAGCGCGAAACCCAGCTTCTCATGCCGAGCTTTGACTTCTGCATCCCGGATAAGGAATGTGTCAGTTCAAATAGCGATTCATCCTCCCCGTGTGATTTGTTCCGCAAAATCAAATTCCCGCTTGACCAATTCTTCCCCCCGAACATTTGCGACTTCAACGAAGATTACACAGACATCGGTTGTTGCAAATAGGCAGCAAAAAAGGGCATCGTGCCTCAGCACGATGCCCTTTCAATTTCCATATTCAGAACATTTCCTTCTTTGACTGCAATCTGAACGCCAATTTCACGCTCCAAACGCAGGATGTTCTCCCGTTTCTGTCCCACCATACGGGAGGTATGCCCACGGGGCACGATGAGTGTTACTTTCCCCTGTATCCCTTGTAAAAGCCCTCGCGCTTTTTGGTAATACTGTGCCGATAAAACCAACTCACCAAACGCAGGATGATATACTCCTGCGCACACCGATTGCTCGAGTGTTTCACTCGGGTTCAGCCCCATACGGATCACAGGGATATGATGTTCTTCAAACAGCCCGGAAAGTTTGGCGCAAATCTCGACGCCTTGCTCGAGCGTGAGTGGGACATACTTTCCGTCTCGCCACAATCTCTCCAAAGGTGTTCCTTTTACCACCGCGATCGGGTAGATACGTACTGCATCGGGAGATAATTTGACAATTTCCCGCGCAGTATAGATCGAGTTCTGTTCACCGGGAAGTCCCACCATCATTTGCAGAACCACTGAAAATCCGTATTCCTTCAAAATCCGTACCGCCGATACCGTGTCAGTCGCGGTATGCCCGCGCCCCGATGCTTTCAACGCCGCATCTTCCATCGACTGCGCGCCGAGTTCTACTTCTGTCACACCTGCCGCTTTGAGCCGTTTTGCAATCGTTTCATCGATCGCATCGGGTCTTGTGGAGAGACGGATGCCGCAAACTTTTCCCGCATCCAAAAACGGACGTACCGCATCCAAAAACTCGGTTTGTTCTTTTTCAGGGAGCGCGGTAAAGCTGCCCCCGTAGAATGCCACTTGCGGAATCTTCGGAGCGCACTTTACAAGACCTTCTTCGATGATTCTTGAAACATCTGCAGGTGCAACCGATTGCCCCGCAATCGCAGTTTGGTCACAAAAAACGCATTGGTGCGGACAACCCTGATGGGATAAGAAAATCGGTAAAATTGAGTTTCTCAACGCTCGATGCCCATGAGCGCAAGCGCTTTTTTTGCCGCCATTTGTTCGGCTTCTTTTTTACTGTGTCCTTCGCCCTGTCCAATCACGTTGCTATTGAGTAGCACTTCCACCTGGAACTTTTTATCATGGTCGGGTCCACAAGTACCGAGTGTGCGATAAGAAAGACTCTCGCCCGGGTTCTTCTGCACGATTTCCTGCAGAGCGGTTTTGTAATCACGGATCGCGTGCGGATCCACCTCGCCCGCACCGCCAATCACGAATTTATGGATGAATTTGCGCGCAGGTTCTTCCCCGCCGTCTAAGTAAATCGCGCCAATGACTGCTTCAAAAGCATCCGCCAGGATGGAATCACGCTGTCTTCCGCCGCCGCTTTCTTCCCCACGACCCAAGCGCAAATAGTCCCCAAGTGAGATTTCGCGGGCACGGGCACAAAGCGCACCTTCACAAACCAAGGCGGAGCGCATTTTGGTCAGTTCCCCTTCCATGACATCCGGGAATGCGTGGTATAAATAAGTCGCGGTGATAACTCCGAGTACCGAGTCACCCAAGAATTCCAAACGCTCGTTGCTCACACAGTTTTTTGTCTTACATTCGTTGACGAAGGAGCTGTGCGAAAGTGCGGTATTCAGAAGTGTTTTATCTCGAAACTCATAGCCGATTGTTTTCTGCAATTCCTTCACGATACAGTCTCCTATTCTTCGCCTTCAACGGTGAGCTTTGCAATATCGCGCGTGATGTCTGCAATGATGCCGGTGTTCACATACTCTGCCGCGATGCGGATCGCATTTTTCATACTGACTGCCTTGGAAGAACCGTGGGCTTTGATGACCGCACGGGAAAGCCCCATCAGCGGAGTGCCGCCGGTTTCATTGTAATCCATCTTAGACTTGAGTTCCATAATGCCGCTTTTCACCGCGAGTGCGCTGAGTTTGGTGAGCAGGTTCTTTTTAAACATGCCTTTGATCATGCCTGCAAAGAAGAGTCCTGCGCCTTCCACGGTTTTGAGCAGAACATTTCCGGTAAATCCATCGGTAACCACAACGTCTGCGCCACCCATGACCACTTCGCGTGCTTCCAGGTTCCCGATGTAATTTTTCTGTGTCTCCTTGAGCAACGCATTGGTCTCACGCTCAAGTTCACGGCCCTTGTGGTCTTCGGTGCCGTTGTTGAGCAGTGCAACGCGCGGATTTTCGATTTTCAGCACACGCTCGGCATAGTAACTGCCCATCAGCGCAAACTGTTGAAGATATGCTGGTGTGCATTCTACATTTGCGCCACAGTCCACCAGCATACATTTCCCGGTTGCGGTGGGCATGGTGAGTGCCAAAGCGGCACGGCGGATGCCACGGATGCGTTTGACCAGCATGGTCGCCCCGACAAGGAGTGCACCGGTATTACCTGCGCTCACAACCGCATCACCTTCCCCATTTGCAAGGGCGCGGAGTGCGACGAACATAGATGCATCCTTCTTTGCGCGCAAAACCGTGGTCGGGTCATCTTCCATGGTAACCGCGTCCGACGCGTGGATGACGGTAACATCTTCACTTCCGACAAGCGGACGGATGCGTTCTTCATCCCCCACCAAAACGATTTCAAACCCGTATTCTTTTTTCGCAAGCAGAGCACCGCGCACGATCTCATCCGGCGCATGGTCTCCACCCATCGCGTCAACGATAATTCTCATCCGTTTTATCCCTCCATTTGCTCAAGTGCTTCGAGTGCACGCTTGGAGAGTTCCGCGTTTTTGTTTCGCTTCCCTTTTACGCGGTAGCCAAGCGGCGGCATCAAACCGAAGTTAATATTCATCGGTTGGAATTTTTCGATTGCTTCATCACTAATGTACGCGGAAAGTGCACCGATTGCAGTCTCTTTCGGATAAGAAATCGGCTCCTTCCCCAAAAGTTTTCTCGCCAGAGCGCGACCGGCGACCAAACCCGACGCGGTGGATTCCACATATCCTTCCACCCCGGTCATTTGCCCTGCGAAGAACACATTTCGGTCAATGCGTGCGGAAAAGTCATCGCACAAAAGCCGCGGTGAATTGAGGAATGTATTGCGGTGCATGACACCGTAGCGAACAAACTCCGCATTTTTCAGCGCGGGAATCATAGAGAACACCCGCTTCTGTTCAGGGAACTTCAAATGTGTCTGAAATCCCACCAGATTATACAAACTGCCTGCGCCATTGTCTTTTCTGAGCTGAACCACCGCAAACGGGTCTTTCCCCGTCTTCGGGTCAGGAAGTCCGACGGGCTTGAGCGGTCCGAAGAGCAGGGTTTCTGCCCCGCGGCGTGCCATCACTTCCACCGGCATACAGCCTTCAAATACACGCTTGTCTTCAAAACCGTGCACTTCCGCTTCTTCCGCTTCGGTAAGCGCTTCCCAAAACGCGCGGTATTCTTCTTCACTCATCGGGCAGTTGATGTAATCGGGCGTACCTCTTCCGTAACGGGAAGCAAAATAAGCAGATTCCATATCGATACTGTCCGCACTCACGATGGGGGCTGCGGCATCGTAGAAACTTAAATACTCAGCATCGCCGAAAAATTTCGCGATTTCTCCCGCAAGCGCATCACTTGTGAGCGGACCGGTTGCAATGATGACCGGACGCTCTTGCGGAAACTCCACAACTTCACGACGCTCGACCGTGATATTCTCATGCTCGGAAATGCGTTTTGTAACAAGTGCGGAAAACCCTTCACGGTCCACCGCAAGCGCGCCGCCTGCAGGGACACGGGTTGCATCCGCACACGCCATGATACAAGAGCCGAAGTGGCGCAGTTCTTCTTTCAGCAGACCGACCGCGTTTTCCAACTGGTCGCTCCGCAGAGAATTGGAACACACCAATTCCGCCATATCGGAACTGTGGTGCGCCGGTGTCATACGGTTTGGCTTCATTTCGATCAATGTGACCCGGATGCCGGCTTCTGCAAGTTGCCACGCGGCTTCACAACCTGCCAAACCTGCACCGATCACAGTTGCTTTCAGCATATTAGGACTCCTTTTTCGCGCTCTTCTTGGTTGTTTTCTTTGTCGCGGTCTTTTTCGTGGTCTCTTTCTTTTCGCGGACTTCCTGCGGGACAAAATTTTCACATTGCTCATTTGCACAGACCAGTTTCTTGGTTGCGCCTTTTCCGCGCCCAAACGAGCGTTTGAACAAAGTCTTGCCGCACAGATCGCAACGGTCTTTTTGCGGAACATCCCAAGTCATAAAGGTACAAGTCGGGAATTTTTCACATCCGTAATAGACGTACCCGTTCTTGGATTTTTTCTTGAGAATCTTGCCAGCGCAAATCGGGCATTCACCCGGGGTTTCTTCCACGATGGCTTTGGTATTTTTGCATTCGGGGTAGCCTGGGCACGCAAGGAACTTACCGAAGCGTCCGCTTTTGACCACCATTTTACGACCACAAAGTTCGCAGACCACATCGGTCTCTTCTTCGGGGACTTTGATGCGTTCATCTTTGAGCGCGGCTTCCGCTTTCTCAAGATTCTCCGCAAAACCACCATAGAAATCCTGCAAGGTCTGCTTCCAGTTGACTTCACCTGACTCGATTCGGTCGAGATTTTCTTCCATACTTGCGGTGAATTCCACGTCGATAATATCAGGGAAGCGCTCGGTCATCAAAGTATTGACTACTTCGCCGAGTGTGGTCGGTCGAAGTGCGCGGTCTGCTTTCACCACATATTCACGGTCCAAGATGGTCGAAATGGTCGGGGCATAGGTACTCGGACGCCCGATCCCTTTTTCTTCCATCGCACGAATGAGACTCGCCTCGGTATAACGGGCAGGCGGCTGGGTAAAGTGTTGTTCGGGATCAAGTGCTTCGATCGTGAGCGGCTCGCCCATATTGAGTTCCGGAAGGGTTGCGTTTTTTTCAACTTCTTCCTCGTCGCGACCTTCTACATAAACCGCCGCAAAGCCTTTGAACTTCATCTGCTGGCTGGTCGCACGGAAGATATATTCCCCCGCCCCGATGTCCACGCTCAGCGTGTCGTAAACCGAGTTTGTCATCTGGCACGCAACAAAGCGCGACCAAATCATCTTATACAATTTATACTGCTCGCCCGTCAAGCTCTCGCGGATACTGTCCGGTGTGAGAATAACCGAGGTCGGACGGATGGCTTCGTGCGCATCCTGCGCGTTACTTTTGGTCTTGTACACGCGGAAAGAAGTCGGGCAATATTCAGCCCCGTAAACTTCCTTGATGTAATCGCGTGCCGCCATGACCGCTTCGGTGGAAATACGGAGCGAGTCGGTACGCATATAGGTAATCAGACCGGTCATGCCGTGCCCTGCGATGTCAACACCTTCATACAACTGCTGTGCAATCGCCATGGTACGGCGCGGCGGCATCCCGAGTTTGCGGGATGCTTCCTGCTGGAGCGTGGAAGTGATAAACGGAGCCGCAGGCGATTTCTGCTTTTCTCCGCGTTTGATGAGTTTGACAAACGGGCTGGATTTCTCCACCGCTGCCATGATTTTCTGAGTTTGTTCCAAAGATGCGGGATCGAGTTTCCCATCTTCGGTTCCGTGGAAATGCGCTTCAAATTCTCCGACATTCGGAGCCACGCGCAAGAATTTCGCATCAAGCGACCAGTATTCGCGCGGAGTGAACGCGCGAATTTCGTTTTCGCGGTCGACCACCAGGCGAGTTGCAACCGATTGCACACGCCCTGCGGAAAGTCCGCGGCGAATCTTTCTCCACAGAAGCGGAGAAAGTTTATAACCCACAATACGGTCCAAAATACGGCGCGCCTGTTGTGCGTCGACTAAGTTTGCATCGATCTCACGCGGATTTTCAATGCTTTCCTTGACCACCTTTTTGGTGATTTCATTGAACGTTACGCGCTTTGTGGTTGCGGGGTCGAGTTTTAACAGTTCCTGCAAGTGCCAGGAAATCGCTTCACCTTCGCGGTCCGGGTCGGTTGCGAGAAAGACGCCATCGCTGGATGCCGCCAATTTACGCAGTTCTTTGATGAGATCGCCCTTGCCTTTGATGGCTTGGTACTTCGGTTCAAACCCTGCTTCGATATCCACCCCGAGCTGACTTTTCGGCAAGTCACGCAGATGTCCCATCGACGCTTTTACTTTATAGTTTTTCCCGAGATATTTCCCGATGGTCTTCGCCTTTGCGGGCGATTCCACGATCACAAGATAAGACATATTGTTTCTCCACCTCAAAATCCTTATTTCAAATGAAAGCGTTTCCCTGCATCCTGCGTGAGAACGCCCTGTAGTTCGAGCATAGTCAATGTTGCCAAAACCGTCTGTGCATCCATTCCGGTCTCGCGAATGATCTCATCGACCGACAGATCCTGAAACTCAACCGCATCCACGATCTTCTGTTCTTCCGGAGAGAAGTTGTGTTTCTCCGACACTCCGTTTTTCGGCGTGCACAATCTGATATTCGGAAATCTTGACTGATATTCTTCTAAAATATCATTTGTACAGAGTACCATTTTCGCGCCGTCTTGAATCAGACGGTTACTCGTAACATAGAGTTTTGAGTCGATACTGCCCGGCACCACGAATACATCACGGTTTTGCTGCATCGCAAAATCAACCGTGATACGTGCACCGCTTTTGATGGGGACTTGAATTGCAAGAACACCGCGCGCGAGTCCACTCAAGATACGGTTGCGAACGGGAAAATGAAATCCGAGTGGGCGTGTTCCAGGAGGATATTCACTTACTACCGCGCCACGGTCGATGATTTCACGCATCAAACGTTCGTGATGAGTCGGATACACAACATCCACACCGCAACCCAAAACCGCAAGGGTTGCACCGCCGGTCGCAAGAGCGCCGCTGTTTGCCGCACCATCAATTCCTTCTGCCATACCCGATATCACGTATGCTCCCGCATTGGTGAGTTCTTCCGCAAAACGATGAGCGATATCGAGTCCCGACTTGTCCGCTTTTCGCGTTCCGACAATCGAGATTCCGAGTTTTTCATCCAGGTTCGGGAATGTCCCGCGTATATATAACACATACGGAGGCATCGGGATTTCGCGAAGTAAATTCGGATATTCGGGTGAGTCAAACGTTAAGATTTGAGCCCCAATCCGCTCGCAATCCGATAGGATTTTCTTTGCCGCGCGCATGGATTTATTGGAAAGTGCTTCAAGATCATTCTTTGTCAACCCGATCACTTCGCGGCATTCGTGAGCCCTCGCATCGTAAATCTTATCCACGGTTCCAAACCGCTCAAGCAGGCGTTTCTTTCCGTGTGGATTGATATTCAGATTTGCAAACCAAAGCCAATACTCGTGCAAAGTGAACACCCCTCAACTCATTTGCCAAATCAAAATTCCCGCAGCAACCGCAACATTCAGCGATTCCGCCTGCCCGCTCATCGGGATAATCAGATTCTCGCAAGAAGATGCGACTTCCGCGCGCACACCTGCGCCTTCATTTCCAACAACGACCGCCGCGCGTTTCAAGTCAATTGCACAAACGCTTTTGGCGGTATCGCTTAAAACCGCGGCATAGACGGAAACGTCTGCCGCTCGATATGCATCAATTGCAGAAAGACAGTCGCACTCCATTAGCGGAACACGGAAAATCGAGCCCATTGCAGCGCGCACGGTTTTCGGATTATACGGATCAGCACAACCGTCCAGTACCACACCTGAGAGCGAAAACGCATCTGCGGTGCGGATGATGGTTCCGATATTGCCTACATCCTGCAACCGGTCAAGCAAAATCATGCGTGGTTTTGCGCAAAACGCGCACAGATTCATTTCACATTCAAATAAAACCGACTGCGGCGTATCAAGCGAGCTCATGGAACGCATGACACTCTCCGGCGTAGTATAGACAGGAACTTCAGATAGCCAATCACGCCCTGAAAGAAGTTTTTCAAGTTCAGTCTCTTCCACAAACACTTGTCGAATGTTTGCACCCGACCGTGCCGCTTCATCGAGCAGTTTTAGTCCATCGCACAAAAAGGAGTTGCACTCATACCGATAGGCACGACTCACGCCAAGTTTTCGCATATGTTTGACTTTTGCATTGGTTTTACTCTCCACATGTTGTGCCATGGCGTTCTGCTCCTTTCTCTTAGGAAATCATACAACGCTCAATGATCTCCGCCGCTTCCCTGTATTTTGTTTGAATTTTTTCATCCTTTGCACGCTCTTTATTCACTACCTTGAGCGCCATATACCATCCGTTGCCCGATGGGATTTTGCTTTCACGGAAGAGTTTGTTTGCATCCACGCGGACGTAATACGTACTGTCCGACACGATGCCGAAATCCGCAAGCGGTGCAAGCGCACCGTCGGATGCATAAAACTCCATCAGGTCTTGATCCATGATGTAGAGCACGATGTTGTCGTCTGCAAAAGTTACACCGAGTTTCTGCCCGTTCACATATGCGGTGTCCGTACTCCCGTCGTCATAAGTGCAAAGCATCTGCTGACCAATGGTAACTTTCCCATCGCCGTCAACATCATCAAGCGTTTCCAGAAGATGCCCGTTCAATTCTTCTAACTGCTCACTCAGCACGAGTTGCTCGCCCGCGACAACATAGTCCAAATCATGATAATTGTCGGTGAATAAATCGCATACAAGCCACACGAGCATCACGCTTGCAATCAGGATAAAGAGTGCATGGTACCGAAAATGACACCAAAACACCATCTTGAACCAGTATGTGAATTTGTAGAAGAAACTCCCTTCCATATAACCCGGGCGGAATACTTCAAACAGCCCGTATTGATCCTTACCCTTCATGTCTCTGCCTCTTTTTCAAAAACTGTTATATAATAGCATATCACAAATAAACAAAGATTTCAAATTTCTTTTTTGATGCGGAAAAAGAGCGGCACGCTACCGCTCTTTTCTATCCGAGTAATGTGTCAGTCATCAACATGATGCAAAAGCCCACCAAAAGCGCAAAAGTCGCCCCGCGCTGACTTCCGTGTGCGTGGGTTTCGGGGATCATTTCGTCGCTGATGACATAGAGCATCGTGCCGCCCGCAAACGCAAGTGCAAACGGCAAAATGATAGATGCAATATTGACCGCGTAATATCCGATGAGTGTGCCGAACACTTCTACAAGTCCTGTGAGCATCGCACAGAAAAATGTTCTTTTCGGGGAAACGCCTGCCGCAAGCATCGGTCCGATGATAACCATGCCTTCCGGGATGTTTTGGAGTGCGATACCGCCTGCAATAAGCAGTGCCTGGGCATTGTTATCCGAGCCGAAACCGACACCTGCTGCAATTCCTTCGGGCAGATTGTGGATCGCAATTGCCGCCACAAAGAGCAAAACTTTGCTCAAATTTGCATTGGCATGGGATTCATCTTCCACACCCACCAGTTTATGTAAATGCGGAACGAGTTTGTCGATCGCAGCAAGGCTGATAGCACCTGCAAAAATACCAAGCACAGTGACCACAAGTCCAAACTTTCCACCGTATTCCACAGACGGAAGAATCAGTCCAAGCACCGCAGCCGCAAGCATGACACCTGCGGCAAACGATAACATAATATCGGAAAATTTATGCGAGATATTCTTAAAACAAAAACCAACTATCGCGCCGATGACGGTTGCGCCGCCAACACCGAGCGCGGTGAGCATTACCATAGTCATAAAATCACCGTTTAATCCAAAAATTCAAAGGTATCTTTTGCACGTTCACGGAACAGATGATACACTGCATCTGCGACCGCTTCATCTTCTACTGCAATGTAACTGGTCTTTTTTGCATCCTCTGATTCGATTTGAAGAATAAGAACCAAATCGTCTTCTTCCCCCACCGGCAGGAGCACGACATATTGATTTCCTTTATATTCAATCTGATCGAGAAATTCAAACTCGATCTTTTTGCCGTTTTCGTCTGTCATAACGAGAATGTGATCGCGGCTCATTGTTTTACACCTCTTTCTATTGTTCAAATCCGTCTTTTCCGTAGCGAATAAAAGAAACGATCGCTGAAATCATATTAAACGACTCACAAAGGATTCCGCCCAGGGTAAAGTTGAATATGTTATACACCAGCCATGCGGGCGAAACATAAAACAACTGGATATAACGAATGTTTTTGCCGCTTCCCGTCCACATAACATAAGTCCCCGCCGCAAGTGCGGAATAAGTAAGGAGCGACAGGACGATCTGCAGCGCACCTCTGGTATAAAACACAAGCGAGACTGTGATACACAGCAAAAACGCAGCTTCGACCGCGATGAGTTTCCAAGTCACACGATCGCTTTTCCGAAACAGGAATCCGCGCAGAACGCCTGCAAGGTTAAACAGCAGTCCGGAGACCGCGCCGATCATTCCATAGTTGATCGCAAACATCACACCGCACAGTGCCTGCAAAATAAAAAACGCATTGTTCTCTTTCTTTTGGAATGACCAAAACGCAAACGCCATACCAAGCAGCCCAAACCCTTGGGCAATCAGATTAACCGGATCCATAACTTCCTCCACTTATCGTTTAACACTCTGTGAAATCAAATTATAATCATTCGTTAAGATGGTGTCAATCCCCATCTCCAAAAACGCTTTTGTTTCTTCCACATCATCCGAGAAGAACATATTACAGCGGATTCCGTGTGCATGTGCCTTATCGATCATTTCCTGGTTGTAATACGGCTTAAAAAGCTGTACTTTTTCACAACCGAGTTCAATCGCACGGTCCACAATCTCCCACGGACGGCTCTTGAGATGTCCGACGCACACTGCAATCTCCGGTGCATATTCCTTAAACTGCCGGATCTGCACATCGGTTTCCAGCATCAGGTAAACGTACTTTTCACAGTTGTACTTACGAATCGAGTCTACGATTTTACGCATCAAGTGGTCAGGATACGGATCAACACAATTGAGTGGTTTGACATGGACGTTCATAATAACAAGCCCTGCAAACTTACGCAAAATATCTTCAAGCGTGAGAATCTTCATTCCCTTGAATGTTTCGCCTGCCTTCACGCCAAAATCATAACGCTTCAACTCTTCAAAGGTCTTTTCCACCAAAACACCTTCGCCTGTGCTGATGCGACCAATGTCGCGGTCGTGGCAGGATACGATTTCACCATCTGCGGTTGGCCATATGTCGAATTCGATTTCTTCCGCACCCATTGCAACTGCTGCGCCGAATGCCGGCATACTGTTTTCCGGTGCAATGATGTGGAACCCACGATGTGCACAAACACGCGGGTATCCGAGTTGTTCTTCGTTTTGAATCACAGCACTTCCCGCAGGACGATATTGCCACGGTTTGCGCCCGTATTCAATATACTCGTAATGCGGAGCATCGGGATTTCCATAGCCAGCGGGTTTATAGTATTTGTCCGCAGGATCAAATTCTGCGGTCGCCATACCGAATTTCCCATACATGTTTGCAAGGACTTCTCCCTTCGGCGATACGATCATGCTTGCACCACAAACCAAAGAATCTTCCCCGAAACTGACAGACGAACGCAGGACATATGCATTGGTCTGATACGCAAGGAATCGGCACATGATCTCAATCGCATCATGGCTGTCACTTCTCTGCAAAGAACAGCCGATGATAATATCCACTTTCTCACGCGCAATTCGCGCAAACGCTTCATAGAAATAGAAGTCATAGCAGGTAAGAAACCCGTAGCGGAGCCCGTCAATTTCAATCACATACGGTTCGGAGAATTCAAATGTATAATCCGAATCCAGGTTCAACACTTCGAGTTCAAGCGGCGGCAAGTGTTTTTTGAAATACTGTCCAACCAATTCCCCACGCTTGTTGAACGCATAGGTAGTGTTGCGATAATTTCCGCCAATGTCAAAAAGTGCGTTTACAAACACATTTGCACTGCATCGCTTCGCGGTCTCCACACACTTATCAAGCAAAGTTTGAATGTACTTTTTATGATAGAAAAGCGTTTCTTCCAATGTGGATGTTGCACACGGCACATCGCTGTACTCAGGAAGCACAATGATGTCCATACTCGCATCACATTCGTCGAGTTTTTGAAGTTTATATGCAAAATACTCGTCCGAATACGATGTATCTCTTGAATACGGCGGCTGAATCACACATGCTTTCATTTCCCAATACTCCTTTGTAAAAATCCACGAAAACAACCCAAGACACCTATGGCATCTTGGGTTATCTTTTTTATTTCTCCGGTTTCATGGTTGGGAAGAGCAGTACGTCGCGGATGGACGGGCTGTTGGTGAGCAGCATGACCAAACGGTCGATGCCGATGCCCAGACCACCTGTCGGCGGCATGCCGTATTCCAAAGCATTGAGGAAGTCTTCATCCACTTCTGCATTGACACCTTGTGCACGGCGCTCTGCAACCTGCTTTTCGAAACGTTCACGCTGGTCGATCGGGTCGTTGAGTTCGGAGAATGCGTTGCCCATTTCGCGCGCATAGATGAAGAACTCAAAACGCTCGGTAAAGAGCGGGTTATCTGCACGACGCTTTGCGAGCGGAGAGATTTCAACCGGGTAATCATAAATAAAGGTCGGCTGAATCAATTGTTCTTCGACAAATTCTTCGAAGAATGCAACCAGCACTTCGCCACGAGTTGCGTTTTTCTCGACATGGACATTACGAGCTTCCGCTTCTGCGCGTGCCGCCGCATCGTCTGCCCAGGAGTTGTAATCCACACCTGCGTACTTCTGCACTGCTTCCACCATGGTAAGACGTTCCCACGGGGATGCCATATTGATTATCTGATCCTGATACGGGATGACATCGGTCTTGCAGATGGTACGGGTCAAGTGGACATAGAGATCTTCGGTAAGATCCATCATATCACGGAAGTCTGCATATGCCTGATAAACTTCCATGCTGGTAAATTCCGGATTGTGCTTGACACTCATACCTTCGTTACGGAAGATGCGACCCATTTCGTAAACACGCTCCAAACCACCGACGATCAAGCGTTTGAGATACAGTTCGGTCTCGATACGCAGATACATCGGGATATCGAGCGTGTTGTGATGGGTGACAAACGGACGTGCTGCCGCACCAATTTCCAAGGTATGGAGAACCGGGGTGTCAACTTCCATGAATCCGCGCGCATCCATATAATTACGGATTTCGCGGAAGATCTGAGAACGGATCTGGAATGTATCCTTGACTTCCGGGTTGACAATGAGATCAACATAGCGCTGACGGTAACGGAGATCCTGGTCTTTCAGCCCGTGATACTTTTCCGGAAGCGGCTTTAGGGACTTGGAGAGCATTTCAACATGGGTACAATGGACCGAGATCTCACCGCGACGGGTGCGGAAGACGGTACCACGGATGCCGATAATGTCGCCAATGTCAAACTTCTTAAAGCGAGCAAATTCTTCTTCGCCGACGTCGTTGATACGGACGTAAAGCTGGATCTTACCATCGCGGTCAAGCAAATCGCAGAAGAACGCCTTACCCATATCGCGGCGGCTCATCATACGACCGGCCAAACTGACTTCCATCCCTTCCATGGTATCGAAGTTATCGATGATTTCTTTGGAGTGATGGGTTTGGTCATATGTAACGGTTTCGAACGGGTTTTTCCCTTCTTCTACCAACTTATCCAATTTTTCACGACGGACCTTCAGAACCTCGCTTAATTCTTCAGCGGTTTGTTCCATTTCTTCCGGCATAACGGTCTGTTCAGACATCCTGATTCCTCCTTCTTGGTATCACAAAACAGACGGGAGCAAAACGCTCCCGATGAATTTTAGTGGATCTTAATGACTTTATAATGCAAAGTTCCTGCCGGTGCAACGACAGAAACGATGTCGCCTTCCTTTGCATCAAGAAGTGCCTTGCCGAACGGAGATTCTTCCGAGATGCGTCTCTGATACGGATCTGCTTCCTGCGAACCTACCAACTGGTAGTCTTCTTCGGTGTTGTCGTCCATATCCAAAACGGTAACATGACAACCGGTCTTGACCGTGCCGGATGCTACGGTTTCTTCCATCACTTCGCAGTTTGCCAAAATGTTTTCCACTTCGGCGATACGGGAATAGAGTTTCCCCTGCTCGTTCTTTGCCTCATCGTACTCGCTGTTTTCCGAGAGATCACCAAAGGAACGCGCTTCCTTGATCTGATCCGCGACTTCGCGTTCGCGGACGGTTTTCATATACTCCAGTTCTTCCTGAAGTTCCTGAAAACGCGCTTTCGACAATTTATATACTTTTTGCATGACAGATACTCCTTTAATTCAAAAATATCTATATTTGATGAAAATATATGAATTTTTCAAAGCCAATAACAAGTATTATATAAAAGAACGGACAAACTGTCAAGTCCCCAGTCAGAGCTTTCAAAAAGGCAGGAAGCGCGACCAAAGTCGTGCTTCCTGTTTTTTATTTTGTGAGCACTTCGATTGCGGCTTGTACCTGCCGGTCTTCGGTGAGTGGGCGTGTGTAGTTTGCACGCATTTCTTCGTTTGTGAGTTCCACCTTGACATCCGGCTGAATGCCACCCTGCGCCGCGAGATCGATCCCACCCGCGGTGTAATACTTATCGGTCGACAACACGATCGCCGATCCGTCAGAGAGCGGAATGGGAGTTTGCGAACAGCCCTTACCTGTGGTGGGCATACCCACGACGATGCCCTTTCCGTGCTCTTGCAAAGATGCCGCGAAAAACTCTGCCGCGCTGATGCTGTTGCCGTTGACGAGTACCGCCATCGGGATTTGGATTTCTTCCGCATCCGAGCGGTAAACTTCTTCGTTGCCCGCTTTGTCGACCTGCTTTAACATCACGCAATCCGGAAGCAGTTGATCGAGCATATTGAGCATGGTCTGCAAGAACCCGCCCGGATTATTGCGTACATCGAAAATCAAACCGTTAACATTTGCTTTTTGCATTTTTTCCACGGTATCGATGACCTTTTTGTCCACATTGAGATCAAAATTTGTGATTTGAATATAGCCGATGTTTCCATCCAAAATCTGTGATGTAACCGATTCCACTTCCAGCTGACGGCGCGTGATTTCGCGCACGGTCTGCTTTCCGTTCGGAGAAAGCACGGTCAGTTTCACCTTGGTTCCCTCGTGTCCGCGGATCATGTTGACCGCCTGCTCGTAGCCGAGTTCAGGAACTGCGATCCCGTCAACATGCGTTACTATGTCATGTACTTTGAGACCGCCTTTTTCGGCCGGGGATTTTTTGTAGACGCCTACCACCAAAATCCCGCCTGTTTCGGTGTCTTCCAAAACGTTGACTCCGATGCCGACCATTTGGTTGTTCAGGCTCTTTTGGAATTCTTGATACTGTTCGGGATTTAGATAGTATGACCAACGATCACCCAAATATGCTACCATACCGACTGCCGCGCCTTCAGTAACTGCTTCGCGGTCGTATTCGTTGACATAGTACTGGTCGATCGCGGTCTGGACTTCTGCGATCTTCTCATGCTCGGAGATCAGCGCATCGAGATTTTTGAGTTGATCATCGAAGCGTCTGCTGCACACAGAGAGTGTGATGCTGAAACTCACGGTCGCCGCAAGCAACATCAACGCGATCGTTGTTGTAATCGAGCGTTTTTTCATCTCTTTTACCCCTTGCTGTAATACTTCATCGGGTTGACGTCATCACCGTTGATGAGCACTTCAAAGTGCAAGTGCGGACCGGTGGAATAGCCGGTAGAACCGACTTTCCCGATTGCGGTGCCTTTGCTGACCGTCTGCCCCTTCTTGACCAGGATCTTACTCATATGCGCGTACAAGGTACTAAACGAGCCTTCGTGCTGGATGACAACGTAGTTGCCGTAACCCTTGGATGACCAGCCCGCAACCACAACTTTACCTGCCGCCGCCGCGACAATGGATGCACCCATCGGTGCGCCGATATCGACGCCGGTATGCATTTTCTTGGTCTTGAAAATCGGGTCCATACGCGTGCCATACGGGGATGTGATACGGGAATAGCCCGGCGTCGGCCAAGTGAATTTGATACTGGTATAAGTAGAACTCGAAGAACTACTCGAAGTTCCGAGCAGCTTCTTCAGTTCGGATTTTGCGCTGTTCATCGCTTTTTCCGCTTCGTTATACGCTTTTTTGTATGCTTCTTCCTGCGTATTGAGCGTAGTTAAGAGCTGATTTGCCTCGGATTTTTGGCCCTGCAGAGATTTCTTTTTCGTATCCAGCTTGGCTTTGGCATCGGTCTGGACTTTCTTGTCCGCCTCCACCTTTGCCTGCTGCTCTTCAATCTTTGCCTTTGCCGCCTTGACCCCGTCGATCAGCTTCTTATCGTGATCGATGATGTTGTTGATGATCTCGGCACGGGAGAGCATACTGGCGAAACTGTCTGCAGAGAGCACGACGCTCAGATAAGATACGCTACCCTCTTCTTCCATGACACGGACACGTTCCTTGAAGAGATTATACTTTTGATCCACATCTGCCTGCAACGCATCGATTTCCGCTTGGTTTTGCGCAATTTCCGCATCAAGTGCCGAAATCAACTCATTGATCGCAGAGATTTCCGAGTTGGTGAGTTTAATTTTTTCATCAAGTGCGGCTTTCTTTTCCTGCACGCTTTTCTGCTGCTGATCGATATTTTTGATCTTCTTTTGCAGATCTGCCTGCTTTTTCTCAAGGTCATCCAGTTTTTGATTCAAACTGTTTACCGTATTTGCCGCAGATGCCTGAGTCGACAGGAAAATATCCAAAACAAACGGCAAGATCAGCAGAAGTGCTAACACAATGGCGATTACCGATGCAACAATCCGAATATGCTTTTGTTTCATTTTTACACCTCCGTCATAGAGTCTAACACGGGTGCTACGGAATATTTGGGGAATACTGTCATCACACACGGAGATATTTCCGCATGGTGATACCGCTTCCGATGCTTCCGACCAAAATCCCCACCACCGCGAACAAAATCGCGATCATGCCTGCGGTTTCACCGAAAC
This sequence comes from Oscillospiraceae bacterium, assembly GCA_015067485.1. Lineage (GTDB taxonomy): Bacteria > Bacillota > Clostridia > Oscillospirales > JAAYXM01 > SIG510. The sequence goes on along the minus strand of SVMJ01000008.1, from coordinate 44,214 downwards.
CGATCATGGAGAAAATCGAGAAGTCCGCCAGAACCACACCGATCAGATATTCATAGAGTCCCCACTGCAACAAGTACGCAACCAGCGCACCTGCCGCACCGAGAATCATGCCTTCGAGCATAAAGGGAGCGCGGACAAAGCCGTTTCCCGCACCGACCATTTTCATAATCGCAATTTCTTCCTTGCGGTTGAAAATGGTAAGGTTTACCGTATTGGAAATAATGAACACCGAAACCGCAAACAACATCAGAATCAAAACGATGCAAACTGCCGACACAATGTGACGCAACTGCACGATTTTGTCCGAGATGTCGGCACGTGACTGCACATCCGCAACGCCCTCAACTTTGCGAAGCAGGTTTGCGGTTTGCTGGGTGAGTGCCTGATCTTTCATGGTGATAACGTAGCGGTTGCGAAGCGGATTGTCGTTTCCAAGCCCGTCAAGCAAACTACTGTCTTCGCCGAGTTCCACACGGAATTCTTCGAGTGCTTGTTCGCGCGAGACATACTGTGCATCCACTACATTTTCCACCGCTTTGACATCAGCCGCGATGGCTTGTGCTTGCTCTGCGGTATAGGTTTCATTGACAAAAACCACCACCTGGTTTTTTGCTTCCACTTCTTCGAGCATGTGCTCAATATTGACCGAAAGCAAGGTGAAACTGCCCATCAAGAGCAGACACGCCATGATGACGCCGGTCGCCGCAACGCTCATCAGGCGGTGGGTAAAGATACTGGAAAATGCTTCACGGAAAAAATAAGAAATATTATACAATTTCATCTTGATAATACCCACCTGTCTTGTCACTGATGATGCGCCCTTCTCCAATCGCTACCACGCGTTTGGAGAACGCATTGACCAACTCACGTTCATGGGTGACAACCAGAATCGTGGTGCCGAGTGCATTGATTTGTTCGAGCAGACGCATGATATCCATCGACATCTTCGGGTCAAGGTTGCCGGTCGGTTCGTCTGCAATGATCATTCGGGGATTATTGACCAGCGCACGTGCGACTGCCACACGCTGCTGTTCACCACCCGAAAGTTGTTTCGGAAGACAAGCAGCTTTGTGGTCCAGACCTACCAGACGCAAGACATACATCACGCGTTTTTTGATCGCACGAGGGGGTGCCCCCACCGCACGCATCGCAAATGCGACATTTTCATATACACTTTTCTTTTCGATCAAGCGGAAATCCTGAAACACGATACCAATGGTTCTGCGGAGTTTTGGGATGTCTTTGTCTTTGATTTTATTAAGATTGAATCCGTTGATGATACCGCGACCGGAAGTCATTTTCACTTCACTCGTAAGTGTCTTGACAAGTGTGGATTTTCCCGACGCAGATGACCCAACCAAAAAGACAAACTCGCCGTCATCGATCTGAAGGTTAATCCCTTTCAGCGCAGGTGTGCCGTTTTCATATACCTTGCACACGTCCAACAGTCTGACCATATACAAAGGCCTTCCTTTCTATCGTAAATGCTTAAAAAGCGATCTCGTTGTTCGATAAGTATTTCTTAACCATCAAAGCGACTTTGAAGACGATCGCATGGTCAAATTCACGCAAATCCAAACCGGTGATTTTCTTGATCTTCTCCAAGCGATAAACCAGAGTGTTACGGTGAACGAAGAGTTTACGAGAGGTCTCGGAAACGTTCAAGTTATTTTCAAAGAATTTCTGAATGGTGAACAGAGTTTCCTGATCCAGCGCATCGATCGAGCTCTTTTTGAACACTTCGGAAAGGAACATCTCACACAGGGTTGTCGGGAGCTGATAAATCAAGCGCCCGATGCCCAGGTTTTCATAACTGATGATGTTCTTCTCGGTATCAAACACTTTTCCGACTTCGAGTGCGCTCTGTGCTTCCTTATAGGAAACCGACAGGTCTTTGAGACTCGGTGCAACCGTACCGATGCCGATGACGGTTTTCACAAACAGTTCGGAATTGAGTGTTTCTTCAATGGTCTTTGCCAGTTTGACAAATTCCTTCGCACCCGCATTGGCGCGCACTTCCTTGACCAGCACCAAATCGCTCTCGCTCACGCTGAGAACGAAATCCTGCTGCTTATCCGGGAAGAGATTCTCCAAAACGTCCACCGCGGCAATGTCGGTCTTATCGGTTTGACGGATCAAAAAGACCACGCGGGGAACATCAGTCGCAAAGTTCAGTTCGTTCGAGCGGACATAGATATCGCCCGGGAGAATATTATCCAAAATGATGTTTTTCACGAAAGTTGCTTTGTCGTGTTTTTCGTCGTAGAACTTCTTTGCACTATTCAGCGCAACTGCAGCCATCTGACACAGGCTTTCCGCAAGTGCGTCTTCCCCTTCCACGAACACGGCGTAGTCGATGCGCATACCCCATGAGGCAAGTGCTTTGTAGGTGAAGCCGCTATTTTTCACACATGTTTCCGCAGATTCCAAAAGACTAAGTGCGCGTTCGTTGTTTTCCCCCATCTTAGACAGGTTGGTACAAGCGATCACGGCACCGGATGCATCCAACACGCCGATGATACGATCTGTTGCTTCCTTCATCTGTAATACAACACTCTGCAACATTCTTCCGGACATCAAAACCACCCCATGATAATTTTAGTTATACACATATATTATCATAGCAAACTTTTGTCGAAAAATCAATGACAAGAATGTAAACAATCTAAAAAAGCGCCAACGGCGTCTTCAGTTAGGGATCAATTGTCCTAAAACGGTATTTCGAGTCCGTAGCATCCCAAAAATCGCTCAAGATCCGCCAGGATTCTCTCGCAATTTTTGCTCGCTCCGAATCACGAAATCCTCGTTTTAGGATGCGTAGCAGTTTTGGGCGTGAACTTTTTCGCAAAGACAAAGAACAAAAACACCGTAATCTGACGGATTACGGTGTTTTTTTGATGCAGTATTTGCGGAAAAGAACGGTCCAAAACCATTTTCTCCCTAACTGAAGCCGCCGAAAGCGAGTTGCTTTGAGGCGCTTTCCACGAAAACTTAGTTGGTGATAACCTTTTCGGTTTCCTTGTCGAAGAGATGGATCTTGTTTGTGTTGAAGACGATCTTGATGTTGTCGCCGATCTTGGTGTGTGCACGCGGGGAAACGCGAGCAACCATGTTGATACCTGCGCAGTTAAGATGCAAATGGGTTTCAGCACCCATCATTTCGGAGACGTCAACAACTGCATCTGCCTGTGCATCCGGATACTGGCTGAGGAAGATTTCTTCGTCATGGATGTCTTCCGGACGGATGCCCAAGATGACTTCCTTGCCGATGTAGGAAAGAACTTCCGGCTTTCTGCCCTTGCCTTCCGGCAGAGCAATCTTAACATCGCCGAAGCAAGCGTAGGTTACGCCGTTTTCTTCAGTGAGCTTTGCTTCGAAGGTGTTCATCTGCGGAGAACCCATGAAGGTTGCAACGAAGAGATTTGCCGGAGTGTTGTAAAGAACATCCGGAGCAGCGATCTGCTGAACGAAACCGTCCTTCATAACAACGATACGGGTACCCATGGTCATTGCTTCGACCTGGTCGTGGGTAACGTAGATGAAGGTGGTTGCCAACTTCTGATGGAGTTTGGAAAGCTCGGAACGCATGGAAGCACGGAGCTTTGCGTCGAGATTGGAAAGCGGTTCGTCAAGCAGGAAGACCTTCGGCTGACGAACGATTGCACGACCGAGTGCGACACGCTGACGCTGACCACCGGAGAGAGCCTTCGGCTTACGGTCGAGCAAGTGGTCGATTTCCAAGATGCGTGCTGCTTCTTCAACACGGCGGCGGATTTCATCCTTCGGGGTCTTGCGGAGTTTCAGACCGAATGCCATGTTTTCATAAACGGTCATATGCGGATACAAAGCGTAGTTCTGGAACACCATTGCGATGTCGCGATCCTTCGGTGCGATATCGTTGACCAAAGTGTCATCGATGTAGAGTTCACCTTCGGAAATCTCTTCCAAACCTGCGATCATACGCAGAGTGGTGGACTTACCGCAACCGGACGGACCAACCAAAATGACGAACTCTTTGTCTTCGATATCAATGTTGAAATCGGAAACTGCAGTTACGCCGCCGGCAAAACGCTTATAAATGTTTTTCAAGGACAAACTAGACATTGTGAGCAACCTCCAATATTTCTTTCGGGCATAAATAGCCTTTTCTTTATGTATACCATGATACCATGTTTTTTCACTCCCGTATAGTCACGGAAGTAACAAATCTTTCTATCATCCTTTGTGCAATCTGCCTTGTTAAGACTCGATCTCCCGTTTCATCTGTGCTTCTTCCTCTTCGGTGAGCACGCGGTATTCCCCGGGGTTCAGAGCGTCATCCAAACGCACGCCCGCAATGGAAAGGCGTTTGAGATAAAGCACGCATTTCCCACGTGAGAGAAACATCTTCTTTACCTGGTGGAATCTGCCTTCCTGCACGGTAACGCACGCCTCAGACTCATCTCCGCTCTTCAAAATCTCGAGTTTTGCCGGCATGGTTTGATAATCCCCGTCGATGATGACCCCGTGTTCAAACGCGGTGCAATCGGTGTCATCGAGACTTCCGGCTACTCTCACATAATAACATTTATCCACATGACGACGCGGACTCATCAACCCATGTGCAAGTTTCCCGTCATTGGTGAGAAGCAAAAAACCTTCCGCGTCTTTGTCCAGTCTTCCCGCAGGAAATAGTTTCAGTGCGCGATACTGCTCAGAGAGTAGCTCCAACGCTACCGTATCCCGTCGGTCTTCGGTTGCCGACAAAACACCCGCAGGTTTGTTGAGCATAATATAATGATATTCTCTGAAATTCAGGGGTACGCCGCACACGATAATATCTGCAAGGTCTTCACACTTTGTTTCCGCCTTTGTAACACAAACTCCGTCGACCGTAACCTTCCCTTTTCGGATCAGATCCTTCGCTTCGCTCCGCGTGTACTTTCCGCTCGCGCTGAGCAGGCGATCCAAACGAAACCCAGCCATATCGCACCTCCTTTCAATCTCCATCAGTGTATCACATCTTCTCCTTTTTGTAAACTTTGTTTAAAAATTTATATAATTTGATTGACAAATTATTAAACCGTGTTATACTAAACTCAGAAAGAAAAGGATGTGATCTGATGAGTAAAAGTGTATACAGTCTGGTTTTGATGGACCGTTTGGTGGAAGAAGTGGACCGCCTTGCCTATACGCACGGAACCAGTCGCAGCAATATGATCAATCAACTTTTGGCAGAATCTCTTTCGCTCACCACTCCGGAAAAGCGGATGTCGGACATCTTCTCGCATTTGGAGAACGCGATCCGCATGATCGACGGATTCAAACTCAATTTGCAACAGGGCGACTCCATGCTATCTCTGCAAAGTTCCCTGCGGTATAAATACAACCCCACCATCCGCTATCAACTCGCGCTATATCGCGATCAGTCGGATGCATTTGGGGAACTGCGCGTGTTCTTTCGCACGAAGAGTCCTGCCCTGCTGGAACATTTGACACGGTTCTACATTGAGTGGGCACGACTGGAACAAACCGTCCTTGGCAAAAACATTTCATACGAAATCTCCCCCAACCGCTTTGTGAGAAAACTCTATACAAACGAACTCTCGGCAGATGCCGAGACCCTTGCGGATGCGTGTGCAAAGTATATCACTTTGTTTGACTCTTCCTTGAAACTGTTTTTTGACGATCCAGCTAACATTCGCTTGATCGGATCGCGTTATGCCGAATATCGGCGCAGAAATCCCTTGATTTATTAGGAGGTGCTTTTGATGAATGCACAGAACTTAACACAAAAATCTCTTGAAGTGCTGCAGTCTGCTCAACGCCTTGCTGTAGAATACGGAAACACGCAGGTCGATCAAATCCATTTGCTTTATGCGCTCTCAACTCAAGAGCAGGGGCTCATCCCGCAGCTTTTTACCGCGATGAATGTGGAGCTTGATTCCGCCACCGCAACTCTGCGAAAAGAGATTGAGAAACTCCCCAAACTTGCAAATCAATCCAACGTCTATCTCTCCCAGTCGCTCGACCGCGCACTCGCCTTTGCGGAAACCCAGGCAAAGCGCATGAAGGACGACTATATTTCGGTCGAGCATCTCATGCTCGGGCTCTTGGAGCATCCAAGCGATTCCGTGCGCGAATTTTTCCGCTTATACCAAATCACCAAAGACGGATTCCTAAAAGCACTCTCCGCGGTGCGTGGGAATGCCCGTGTGACCAATGACACTCCGGAAGACACTTATGATGCGCTTGGAAAATATGCGACTGACCTTGTCGCACTCGCACGCAATCAGAAGTTGGACCCGGTCATCGGTCGCGACCAGGAAATTCGCAACGTCATCCGTATCCTTTCGCGCAAGACCAAAAACAACCCGGTGCTGATCGGTGAACCGGGCGTAGGCAAGACCGCCATCGCAGAAGGACTTGCGCTTCGTATCGTGCGCGGAGATGTACCGGCGTCGCTCAAAGACCGCAGTATCTTCTCACTTGATATGGGTGCGCTGATCGCGGGTGCAAAATTCCGCGGTGAATTTGAAGAACGCCTGAAAGCGGTTCTGGAAGAGGTCAAGAAAAGTGAAGGTCGCATCATTCTCTTCATTGACGAACTGCACACCATCGTGGGTGCGGGAAAAACCGACGGTGCGATGGATGCAGGGAATCTCTTAAAGCCTTTGCTGGCACGCGGTGAACTCCATTGTATCGGCGCAACCACGCTCAACGAATACCGCCTGTATATCGAAAAAGATGCAGCACTCGAGCGCAGATTCCAGCCGGTCTTGGTGGATGAACCGACTGTGGAAGACACCATCTCCATCCTGCGTGGTCTGAAAGAACGCTACGAAGTATATCACGGGGTACAGATCCATGACCAGGCACTCATTGCTGCGGCCACTCTGTCCAACCGCTATATTGCAGACCGATACCTTCCCGACAAGGCAATCGACTTGGTGGACGAAGCGTGCGCCATGATCCGTACCGAGATGGATTCTATGCCGCAGGAGCTCGACGAAGCATCGCGCAAAATCATGCAGTATGAAATCGAAGAAGCCGCGCTCAAAAAAGAGACGGATTCTTTGTCCAAAGAACACCTCGCAGAGATTCAAAAGGAACTCGCGCAACTACGCTCTGAGTTCCACGAAATGAAAGCGCGATGGGAAAACGAAAAGAACGCCATCAACAAGGTGCAGAAACTCCGCGAAGAACTGGAACAGATCAACGCGGAAATTGAGCAAGCCGAGATGAAGTATGACTTAAACCGCGCAGCAGAACTCAAATACGGTCGTCTCCCCGAACTCAAGAAAGAATTGGAAAGCGAAGAAGCGCTTGCGGAAACTGCACAAGCGGACCCCCTGCTCCGTGATAAAGTCACCGAAGAAGAAATCGCCCGCATTGTGGGCAGATGGACGGGAATCCCGGTCGCCAAACTCATGGAGGGCGAGCGTGAAAAACTCTTGCATCTGGACGACATTTTACATCAGCGCGTCATCGGACAAGACCAAGCGGTACGCGAAGTGGCAGATGCGATTATCCGCTCGCGTGCCGGTATCGGTGATCCCAAACGCCCGATCGGCTCGTTCCTGTTCTTGGGTCCCACGGGCGTGGGCAAAACCGAACTTGCGAAAGCACTTGCCGAAGCACTCTTCGATGACGAGCGCAGTCTGATCCGTATCGACATGAGCGAGTATATGGAAAAGCACGCGGTCTCTCGTCTGATCGGTGCGCCTCCCGGATACATCGGATACGAAGAAGGAGGACAACTCACCGAAGCGGTGCGCAAACGCCCATACTCGGTGGTTCTGTTTGACGAAGTGGAAAAGGCACACCCCGACGTGTTCCACGTACTACTCCAGGTACTGGATGACGGGCGCATCACCGATTCCCAAGGTCGCACGGTGGATTTCAAAAACACCATTTTGATCTTGACTTCCAATTTGGGATCCGGTGAAATTTTAGACGGCATCGGTGCAAACGGCGAGATCACAGAAGAGACCCGCAACCGTGTCTCTTCCTTGCTGAAGTTGCAGTTCCGTCCCGAGTTTCTCAACCGTTTGGATGCCACCGTGTTCTACAAACCGCTCACCAAAGCCGAAATCACGCAAATCGTGGATCTCTTGCTGGTTGATCTGCAAAAACGTCTTTCCGCAAAGCAACTCACCCTTTCCATGACCGATGCAGCAAAGGAGTTTGTCATCGATTCCGGCTATGATCCGATCTACGGTGCGCGTCCGCTCAAACGGTTCCTGCAGAGCCGTGTGGAAACCCTGGTGGGCAAAACGATTCTCGCGGAAGACCTTGCTCCGCACACCGAGATCATCGTGGATTTTAACGGAAGCGCGCTCACAGTTGCAACAAAATAAAGAAAACCTTGCAAACCTATGAATACAGGTGTATAATATTTCCTGTCAGGGCAGAGTAGGTCTCTGTGGGTGAAGTGCTGTGCAAACGGGGAGTTGTTGCGCAGACGAAAGCGCCAATGCGCTGCCGTACAGATTCCGCATCCCGCTGCCACATGGAAGGTTTGAACCCCCCTCTTTGTGGTAACTAAATGCCAAAGGAGGGGGTTTTTATGTTTCTTTCATCCATGCGCGAACTGAGGAAGATTCGCGGTATCACCACGTGTGCACTGATGATTGCGGTATATGTAGTGCTCAACTTCTGTGCGGTCTACATCACGCCGTCGGTCAAGTTCACATTCACGTACTTGCCGCTTGCTGTAATGGGTATGCTACTCGGTCCGAGTGCTGCATTCATCGGCGCAGGTCTTGCCGATTTTCTGGCATACTTCCTGCGTCCCAATCCCGCACCCATCCATTTCGGCATCGTGCTCACCACCATGCTGACCGGCTTGGTCTTCGGTCTCTTTCTCTACAAGAAAAAACTGAAACTGTGGCGCGTGATCGTATCAAAAGCATGTATCAACATCTTCTTAAACCTTTTGCTCAACACCTACTGGCTTGCAGGACTGTACGGTGAAGGATACCTTGCCATGCTTCCCGCGCGACTGGGCAAAAACCTGATCCTTCTGCCCTTGGAAGTTACTTTAATCTTCCTGGTGCTGAAAGTGGTAAACTCCGTTACCCGTCATCAAATTTAACAAAAAAACTGCTGTGTCGAATGACACAGCAGTTTTTTGTCTTAGATTTTCCACAGAGTTCTGTAGACGTTTTCATAACTCCAACCGTCAAAGATGTTTTGGAACTCTTTTTCGGTTTCCCAAACATGGCGGCGCAAGACTTCCGCTTTTGCCTTGCCCAAAGCGTCATCACCCAAGTAGAGTGCTTCCATCAGACCGCACAACTTGATGCAGTACTGTCTATGCATTTCCAGCGCGCGATCGGAAAACGCAGGTTGTGCTTCCAAAAACGCACGGGTTTCCGCTGCGGCTTTTGCCTTTTCGGGATTGGGTTCAAATGCACTGCCGTTACTTCCCGAAAAGTTGTACACTTCAAGATCCAACGCGGAGAAACGGGTGGAAAGTTCTCCCAAATAGGTCTGAATCTGTTCTCCTTGCTCCCCATAACAGTCTCGGAAATACTCGGCGCAGATATTCTCAAACGACGCGGTACGATCCCACAGGGTTTTCCCCATCACGGTCATATTCAACCCGTTTGGAAACATGACGCGTCCGATCTGGCAACTGATGAACCCGTCAAGACCCAGCACTTTCAAATTCTTGATGTCTTCCGAGAGCACGCGGGCGAGTTTGATCATGCCCGGATCATACGCAAACGCCCACATATAGTGGTAGTCGTAATCAAACGAGTCGCCCCCGAATGCTTCCTGCCAAGCGCGCAGGTATGCCACATTCTTGCTCGGCTCATTCGGCAGGATGATGTCGTTGTACACATAGGGGTCGAGCTCCGGAACCGCATCTCCCCCGCCAAACCCCGAATTATACGAACGGGTAATGGGTGCGAACATCATGATAAAGCGGTCGGGATTTTTGAGTTTTTGCTCAAGTGGCGGCCAAAGCAGATCGAGATACAACAGGAAGACCACTTTGATATCGCTTCCCTGCTTTGCGAGTGCTTCGTCAATGTCGTTGAGCAACGTGATATACATATCGGACGGGCGCATTTTTTTGCAATTTTCACATTCGCAAACGCAGTTGACCCCGTCAGCCAGCCAGAAATGCAACACGTTCAGCGTGGGATGGTCTTTTACATAACGACAAATATCGTCGATGATGGTCTGACGCACTTTCGGATTAGAATAGCACGCATGGGTGTTGAGTGTGATTCCGTCAGCAAGTCCGCGAACCCCGTTTACCATTGCGAAATTTTCCAGCACTTCGGGTGCGATTTCATCGGTCCATTTATCCCAACCGAGACCCGGGACACCAAACGGCTCACAAGTCCATCCATGTCCCACCGCCTGATAGACGATACCGCGTTCACGCATTGCATTTTCCACATCGCGCACATATGCGCGGGACTCTTCCACGGTATATTCGGGATGATCCGCAAACAGGTTGAATGTATGGCTGTACCAACGTTCAAAAAAGGTATGCGCTTCGCGGAACTGGATGAAGTATGTATTCATGCCGAGTTTGGGCAGGAAATCCACCATCTCGATCACGTTTTCTACGCTGACCGCGCCTTCAATGCATACCCCGCGATGGCGATAAGACGGGATTTCATGAATCTTCACAGTATGTGTTTCATCACAAGTCTTCGGAATTTTCTCCCCGTCACGCCCCACATTCAAAAAACGGACGCCAAGTTCGGTGAGATAACGGTACGCCGCAATCAGAACTGCGCGCGGATTGTTACCTGCGATGATGCCGCAAAAGCCGGAAACATTGAGATAGATTTCATCGTCAAGCGGAGTCGGCGCAGTGTTCTTGGGTGTGATCTGCGGAAAATCTTGGAGTAGCCCCAATTGAAGTCCGCTAAGATCCGCATCTGTCATCTGCGGAAGAATACGCTCGAGTTCGCTTTTTGCGAAGCAAATCGGCGCATCGTTTCGATAAAGTTTCATATGGAATTCCTTTCTAAAAAATACGCCGCTTGAGGGCGTCTTCCCTAGGCGGCGTATTTCGATATGTTATTCTTCTGCAAAATCTTCTTTGCCTACGCCGCAAAGCGGGCAGACAAAGGTATCCGGAACATCTTCCCAAAGGGTGCCGGGTGCAATTCCCAGATCGGCATCGCCGAGTTCTTCGTCATAAACATATCCACAAACAGTGCATGCATATTTTGCCATAGTCCTTCACCTCATAAAAATTTGGTTTGTAACCTTAATTTATCACACAGTTTTCCCTGTGTCAACCGTTCTTCTTGTCTAAGAGTTTTTCCAGATAATGCCCGGTATACGATTCTTTGACCGCGGCGACTTCTTCGGGTGTTCCGCAACATACTACGGTGCCGCCGCCATCACCGCCCTCAGGACCGAGATCAATAATGTGGTCTGCTGTTTTGATGACATCGAGATTGTGTTCGATGACAATTACAGTATTCCCGGCATCCACCAATTTATCCAGCATCTCAATCAGGCGTTTCACATCCGCGGTATGAAGACCTGTGGTGGGTTCGTCCAAGATATAGACGGTCTTGCCCGTACTGCGTTTAGAAAGTTCGGTAGCCAGTTTTACGCGCTGTGCTTCACCGCCCGAAAGGGTTGTGGACGCCTGTCCGAGTTTGACATAGCCAAGACCCACATCATTGAGTGTTTTGAGCCAACGCTCCAATTTGGGCAGGTTCTTAAAAAATTCATACGCCTCTTCGCAGGTCATTTCAAGCACTTCATGGATGTTTTTGCCCTTGTAACGCACTTCCAGCGTTTCGCGGTTGTAGCGTTTTCCGCCGCAAACATCACACGGCACATAAATATCGGGGAGAAAGTGCATTTCGATTTTAACCAGCCCATCTCCCGCGCACGCTTCGCAACGCCCGCCACGGACATTGAACGAGAATCTTCCGCTGTTATACCCACGCATTTTGGCATCTGCGGTGGATGCAAACAAGTTTCGGATTTCGCCGAATAAACCTGTATAAGTCGCAGGATTGGAACGCGGTGTGCGTCCGATGGGAGACTGATCGATGGCGATGACTTTGTCCAAGTGCTCGAGTCCTTCCATCTTTTCAAATTTCCCAGGTCGGTCTTTACTGCGATTCAACTGCGATGCCAGGTTTTTGTACAAAATCTCATTGACCAAAGACGATTTCCCTGATCCCGAAACACCCGTAACGCAGGTGAATGTCCCAAGCGGGATGGAAACATCAATGTTCTTCAGGTTGTTTTCGGAAGCACCGATGATCTTCAGACGCTTACCGTTGCCTTCACGGCGTTTTTTCGGCACGGGAATTTTCTTGTTTCCGCTCAGATACTGACCCGTAATGGATTTTTCACACGCCATAATCTCTTCGGGCGTTCCCGCTGCAACGATCTCGCCGCCGTGAACCCCCGCCCCCGGACCGACATCGATGATGAAATCCGCCTCTCTCATGGTGTCTTCGTCATGTTCGACCACAAGCAGCGTATTCCCCAGATCACGCAAACGCTTGAGCGTTGCGAGCAGTTTGTCATTGTCTCTTTGATGGAGCCCGATAGACGGCTCGTCCAGGATATAAAGTACTCCCATCAGCGCAGAGCCGATCTGGGTCGCCAAACGGATGCGTTGGCTCTCGCCGCCCGACAGAGTTCCCGCGCTTCGTGCCAGCGTGAGATACTGGAGCCCCACACTTTTGAGAAACCCCAAACGGGTTTTGACTTCCTTGATCACGCGCTCTGCGATCTGCATTTCACGTGGTGTGAGTTTTTCGGGAAGTGCTTCAATGAACTTCAACGCTTTGCCCACCGACATCTCGGTCATTTCCATAATGTTGATGCCTCCCACGGTAACCGCAAGCGCTTCTTTTTTCAGACGCTTTCCTTTGCAAGTGGGGCATTCCACATTGGACATGAATTCTTCGATCTCGGTACGCATGGCTTCGCTTCCCGTTTCACGGTATCTGCGTTCCATGTTCCCGATGACGCCTTCAAACGCCTGCGTGTAGGTGCCGCTGCCGTAGGATTTGTCATACGTGAGTTCAATTTTTTCGCCCTTGGTGCCGTAGAGAATTGCATCCACAGTCTCCTGCGGCATCTCTTCAATGGGAGTCTCCAAGGTAAACCCATACTTTTTCATCAGCCCGTCGTAATACATCCGCGAGATGCTACCCGGTTCTGCCTTTTTCCAATGCGAAACATTGATTGCACCTTCCACAATGGAAAGCGTGGGATTTGGAATGACGAGATCGGGGTCAAGTTTCATCCAAGTCCCCAAGCCCGTGCAATCGGGACATGCCCCATACGGGTTATTGAATGAGAACATACGCGGAGTGAGTTCTTCGATGCTGATTCCGCAATCGTCGCAAGCGTAGTTTTGCGAAAAGAGCAATTCTTCCCCGCCGATGACATCCACGATCACCAGCCCGCCCGAAAGTTTCGCCGCGATTTCCACCGAGTCGGTCGCACGGCTGCGGATATCGGAGCGCACCACCAAACGGTCGACCACAATTTCGATGTGGTGTTTCTTATTCTTTTCAAGCGTGATCTGTTCGGAAAGGTCATAGAGATTCCCATCTACACGAACGCGAACGTAGCCCGATTTCTTTGCGTCTTCAAACACTTTTTGGTGTTCGCCTTTTCTGCCGCGTACAATGGGAGCAAGAATCTGTAATTTGCTTCCTTCGGGGAGTTCCATCACCTTGTCGATGATTTGGTCGATGGTTTGCTGACGAATCTCTTTTCCGCACTTGGGACAATGCGGTACACCGATACGCGCCCAAAGCAAGCGCAGATAGTCATAGATTTCGGTCACAGTACCCACGGTCGAACGCGGGTTTTTCGATGTGGTTTTCTGATCGATCGCGATGGCCGGCGAAAGCCCTTGGATATAATCCACATCGGGTTTTTCCATCCGTCCCAAGAACATACGCGCATAGGAAGAAAGCGACTCCACATAGCGTCGCTGCCCCTCCGCATACACCGTGTCAAACGCAAGGCTGGATTTTCCCGAGCCGGAAAGCCCGGTGATGACCACCAGTTTGTCGCGCGGTATGGTAACATCGATATTCTTGAGATTGTGCTCTTTTGCACCTTTGATGAAAATATGTTGGTTCATTTTGTTTTCTCCGATTCTCCACGCAACTTGATGATTTGGTCGCGCAAGACCGCCGCATATTCAAAGTCAAGCAGTTTTGCGGCTTCTTTCATTGCCTGTTCTAAATCGCGGATATGTGCGACGCGTTCTTTGTCGCTCATGCGTGAAGTTTCTTTGCTTTCCTGCGAAATTTCAATAATGTCGTGAACTTGTTTCGAGATGGTTTTCGGCACGATTCCGTGCTTATCGTTGTACTGTTTCTGCAATGTGCGACGGCGCTCGGTCTCTTTGATGGCGCGCGCCATGGAATCGGTTACCGTGTCCGCATACAGAATGACCGTGCCGTGGTCGTTTCGCGCGGCACGACCGATGGTCTGAATGAGTGATGTTTCACTGCGCAAAAATCCTTCTTTGTCCGCATCCAGAATCGCGACCAAAGAAACCTCCGGGATGTCGAGCCCTTCGCGCAGCAGGTTGATTCCGATGAGAACATCAAACTCACCCAAACGCAGATCGCGGATGAGTTCCATACGCTCGATGGTTTCCACATCGTGGTGCAGATAACGGACTTTGATGCCCAAATTCTCCAAATAGGAAGTGAGATCTTCCGCCATCTTTTTGGTGAGTGTAGTGATGAGCACGCGTTCGTTTTGACTGATACGCGCATTGATTTCGCCCACCAGATCGTCGATTTGCCCGTCCACCGGTCGGACCGAGATTTCCGGGTCGAGCAGTCCCGTCGGGCGGATGAGTTGTTCCACCACTTGTGCGCTACGGCTTTTTTCGTACTCACCGGGTGTTGCAGACACATAAACCACTTGATTGATGTGCTGCTGGAACTCTTCAAAATTGAGCGGACGGTTGTCATATGCCGACGGCAGACGGAATCCGAATTTGACCAAAGTATCCTTTCGGGAGCGGTCCCCCGCATACATTCCGCGCACCTGCGGAAGCGTTACATGGGACTCGTCCACCACGAGCAGAAAATCATCGGGGAAATAGTCCATCAAAGTATACGGCGGACTTCCGGGCCGTCTCCCGCTGATGACGCGAGAGTAGTTTTCGATTCCGTTGCAGTAGCCGAGTTCTTGCAACATTTCCACATCATATAAAGTACGCTGGCGGATGCGTTGCGCTTCGATGAGTTGCCCGTTTTCTTCAAATTCTTTGACGCGCACTTCCATCTCTTCTAAAATCTCGTCGATGGCGCGTGCCATCTTCTCGGGAGATGCGACATAGTGCGACGCAGGATAAACTGCGACGTGCATGAGTTCACGAAGCGGGCTTCCCGTGAGCACATTAATTTCGGAGATGCGTTCCACTTCATCCCCAAACAGTTCAACTCGAATGGCGCGGTCGCTCGAGTAGACCGGGAACATCTCGACCACATCGCCGCGCACGCGGAATTTATTACGCGCAAACGCGATGTCGTTGCGTTCGTAGCGGATATCCACCAAACGCTGCAAAATCTTTTCGCGCGAGATCTCCTGACCTTTGCGCAAAGAGAGCACCATATTCTGATAATCGATTGGGTCGCCCAAACCGTAAATGCACGAGACGCTTGCCACAATGATGACGTCTCGACGCTCGGAAAGCGAGGATGTTGCGCTGTGACGCAAACGGTCGATTTCCTGGTTGGTTGCGGAATCTTTTTCGATATAGGTATCCGTGTGCGGAATGTATGCTTCCGGCTGATAGTAGTCAAAATAAGACACAAAATATTCCACCGCGTTATTGGGGAAAAACTCACGAAATTCCGAACACAACTGCGCGGCAAGGATTTTATTATGTGCAAGAACCAGCGTGGGTTTTTGCACACGCTGGATCAGATTTGCAATGGTATAGGTTTTGCCCGAGCCTGTAACACCCAGAAGTGTCTGTTCGGAGAGTCCGATCTCCACCCCGTGCGCCAACGCATCAATGGCTTGCGGCTGGTCGCCGCTCGGTTGATATTGCGATACGATTTGAAACTCGCCCATCTATCGTGCTCCGTTCCCGAGATAATCCAATCCGCTTGACCAGATACCATGCTCGATGCAGGTGCGAAGTGCGATGAAATCGACATCGTCAAAAATCAAATGGTCCACTAAAGTCAAATTGGACTCGAATAAAACATCCTGCAGTTTTTTTGTCAGTTCGATGTCCGCAGCAGACGGAAGCGCGTTACCGCCCGGATGGTTGTGTGCCAAAATCACGCCTGTGGCGTGATACTTGAGTGCGCCGGCCAGCACCTTTCGCACGGTGAGTGCAACCGCATTCTCTGAACCTTCCGCAAGGCGGTCGCACCCAAGCAGTTTCCCCATATTGTTGAGATACATCGCGTACACCACTTCATTGGTTTCACCGATGAAATACGGAGTCAACACTTCTCCTGCTTCATCCTCGTTTGAAATGATTTCATGGCACATCAATTTCCCGCGCATATACAGACGCATATACGCAGGTAGCATTTTAATCTGTGATGCGACGGTCTCGCCGACGCCTTTCACTTCCATCAAAGATTCAATCGGAGCATCCACGATTTGCGCAAAAGAGCCGAATTCTTCGAGCAAACGATCTGCCAGCGCCCGCGTGTCTTTTCGACGGACGATACTGTGCAGATATGCTTCCAAAATAGTTACTTCCGGCAACTCATTGATATCATCTGTCTGAAAGCGTTTTCTCACTCTATCGCGATGCCCAACAGCCATTGAAACAACTTCCTTTTCCACTTATTTTTATATAAATATTGTAACAAAAAAGCGAGTTGCGGTCAATACGCTCGACAGATCTTGACGAAACTTGTTTTTCGCTCTTGTTTTCTCGCCATTTTATGATATACTATATTGTGTATTATTATGAATGGAATGATTGATTATGTTGAAAAAGCAATTTACATCTGAATCTGTTACCGAAGGACATCCGGACAAAGTCTGCGACCAAATCTCCGATGCGGTGCTTGATGCGATTCTCGCAAACGACCCGAACGCACGCGTCGCCTGTGAAACCGTGGTAACTACCGGCATGGCACTCGTCATGGGCGAGATCACCACCGACTGTTATGTAGACATCCCCTCCATCGCACGCAAGACCATCGAAGAGATCGGCTACTGCGGTGCGGATGCGGGTTTCGACTATAAGACTTGCGCGGTGCTGACTTCCATTGACGAACAGTCATCCGATATCGCAATGGGTGTCAATAACTCGGACGAATTCAAAACCGAGTCGAGCGACAGCGCAAATCAGATCGGTGCAGGCGACCAGGGCATGATGTTCGGGTTTGCCTGTGATGAGACCGATACACTGATGCCGGCGCCCATCACCTATGCACACCGTCTGTCCCGCCGTCTTGCGGAAGTGAGAAAGCGCGGCGAAGTGGACTTTCTCTATCCGGACGGAAAGAGCCAGGTAACCTTCTCTTACAACGAAGACGGCAGTATCGCGCGTTGCGACACCGTCGTGCTCTCGGCACAGCATCATGCAGACGTTTCTCTCTCTGTTTTGCGTGATGCTCTGATTGAGACCGTGATCGATCCGATCATGCCGAAGGAATATATGGACAAAGACACCAAGATCTACATCAATCCGACCGGTCGTTTCGTCATTGGCGGACCGCAGGGCGACTCGGGTCTCACCGGTCGTAAGATCATTGTTGATACATACGGTGGCTATGCAAGCCACGGCGGTGGTGCTTTCTCGGGCAAGGACCCGACCAAGGTGGACCGTTCGGCAGCGTATATGGCACGCTATATCGCAAAGAATATCGTAGGCGCCGGTCTTGCAAAGCGTTGTGAAGTTCAGCTTGCATACGCAATCGGCGTTGCTCATCCGGTCTCTGTCTTCGTGGACACCCGCGGAACCGGTGTGATTTCGGATGCGGCACTCGCTGAACTCATCCGCGAGAAGTTTGATATGCGCCCGTCCAAGATCATTTCGTATTTTGACTTGCGCCGTCCGCTTTACCGCCAGACCGCGGCATACGGACATTTCGGCCGTTCTGATCTGGATTTGCCGTGGGAGCGTTTGGATATGGTAGACACGCTTCGTGCGGCGGCTCGATAAGTTAGGAGGAGTCATATGAAAACCATCACAGTCGTCGGGATGGGCTACATCGGTCTTCCCACCGCCATCACTTTGGCGCGTAGCGGTTTCGATGTTTGCGGCTTTGATGTCAACCCGACCGTTTTGGAATCTCTCCGTGCAGGCAAACTTCACATTGTAGAGCCGGGCCTTCAGGAAGCACTCACCGAAGCAATCTCTTCGGGTCGTTTGACTTTCTCGGACGTTTGCCCGTCTTCCGATGCGTACATCATTTGCGTTCCCACCCCGTTTTCGGTGGAAAACGGCAAGCGCCGTGCAGATCTCAAGTATGTGGATTCTGCAGCGGCAACCGTCGGTGCCGCAATGAAAAAAGGCGCGCTGGTCATTTTGGAATCCACCGTCCCGCCGCTCACCACCGAGCGTATGGCAAAGGTTTTGGAAGAATCCAGCGGGCTTTCCCGCGATGAGTTTTACACCGCACATTGCCCCGAACGCATCATCCCGGGTCGTATGCTGGTGGAGCTCCGTGAGAATGACCGTATCATCGGTGCATCCTCCCCGGAAGCGGCAGCGCACGTTGTCGAAATCTACTCCAAACTCGTAGACGGAGGCAAACTCCACGTTACAAACGACATTACCGCCGAGATGTGCAAACTCTGTGAAAATACCTACCGCGACATCAACATCGCATTTGCAAACGAACTCTCTATGATTTGCGATCCGCTCGGGATCGATGTGTTCGAGCTCATCGAACTGGCAAACTGCCACCCGCGTGTCAACATCCTGACCCCGGGTGCAGGTGTTGGCGGGCATTGTATCGCGGTTGATCCGTGGTTTATCCACGAGCGTTTTGAAGACACCACTCCGCTGATTTTGGCGGCACGTCAGGAAAACGATTCCAAGCCGTTCTATGTGGCAAACAAAGTGCACGAACTCGCCCCCAACGCAACCGTTGCGGTGCTTGGTATGGCGTACAAGCCAAATGTTGACGACTTGCGCGAAAGCCCGTCGATTGTGATGGCACACGCGCTGGAAGACTTGGGACATAAGGTGATTTGCTGTGAACCGAATGCAGCGGTTGACACCATCGAAGGCATCCGAAACCTTTCCTTGGAAGACGCGATTGCGCAGGCGGACTTCTCGGTCATCACTTTGGCACACGATGAATTCAAAAACGGCAAACAAACCATTGCGAAAAAGCCGTTCTTTGATTGCATTGGGCTGATGAGATAAAAAAGATACACGGTCAAGCAACTGCTTGACCGTGTTTTTTATTGTGAATACAACAAGGTTCCGGGGTACCCGATCGCAATCATTGATTGCGATATCGGGTCGGGTTCTTATTCTTCGTTATCATCTTTGTCGCGGCTGAGTTCTTTGAAAATCTTGTAACCAATAACAAATGCAAGCAAAATTGCAACGATGAGCATGATCGCACGCAGTTCCCCACTCGAGGTGAGCACCACCGCACTCAGTCCCAAAAGACCGCTCATCATATACAAAATCGCAACCGATTGCTTTTGATTGAATCCCATGTCGATCAGTCTGTGGTGCACATGTCCACGGTCCGGAGACATGGGGTTTTTCCCGTGTAAAATGCGGCGACCGATGGCAACCGCGGTATCAAAAAGCGGAAGCCCCAAAATCAAGAACGGAACCGCAAAGGATACCACCGCATAGAACTTGAACAGTCCTTGGATGGACATACACGCCAAAATAAATCCAAGGAAAGTAGAGCCCGTGTCGCCCATGAAAATTTTAGCCGGGTTGAAGTTATACGGCAAGAATCCGATACACGCGCCTGCCAGCGCCGCCATGATCATCGCGACACCTTGTTCGGACACGATAATCGCAATGACGAGCAAAGAAATGGATGCAATGGAAGAAACACCCACCGCAAGTCCGTCAAGCCCGTCAATGAGATTGACCGCGTTTGTGATCGCAACGATCCAAATTACGGTGACAGGCACCGCCCATGCGCCCAAATGCAGGTGAACTGCATCACTCATCAGATTCGGGTTGGTGATTGCCTCAATCACCGTGCCGTGCCACACCACGATAAGCGCCGCAGTGATCTGTACGATGAGTTTGAACAATGCGGGAAGCGCCATGATATCATCCACAATCCCCAAAATCACAATGACGACCGCGCCAAGCAGAATCCCCTGCATCTGTCTTCCGATTGGGACAAAGACCAAAACCGAGAGCAAAAAGCCAAGGAAGATTGCAAGCCCGCCCATACGCGGAATGGGAGACGAATGCATTCTGCGCTCGTCCTTCGGAACATCGATCGCACCCACTTTATGTGCAAGCGTTTTGACGATCGGTGTAGTAGCAAACGAAATAACACCTGCCGCCACAAACGCCGCAAACGCCCACAAAACGATTTTCAAATCAATTCCGGACATTGTAAAAACTCCTTTTATCTTTGAACAAATCCCACTTTTTTACGCACTTTCCGCATGGTTCGTTCCGCAAGTGCGGATGCACGAAGCGCATTCTCGGTGCAAATGCTCATCAGATAATCTTTTTCTTTCATCAGTTCCAATGTCTTTTCACGAATGGGTCGGAGCAGTTCCACAACCGCTTCACCGACCGCAGGTTTGAACTCGCCGTAACCCTTGTCGTCAAATTCCGCTTCGATCTCGGAAAAACTTTTTCCGGTCGCAATGGAATAAATAGTCATCAGGTTGTTGATGCCGTGCTTGCCTTCGCGGTAGACCACCTGCGCTTCGCTGTCGGTAACCGCGCGTTTGAATTTACGCATGATAGCATCGGGTTCATCCAGCATCAAAATACGCGCATTCACGTTCGGGTCGGACTTGGACATCTTCTTCTCGGGCTCTGCCAAACTCATGATACGACCGCCGACTTTCGGGATGTATCCGTCCGGGACGGTGAACACATCGCCGTAAATGCCATTAAAGCGTTCCGCGATGTTGCGCGCCAGTTCCAAATGCTGTTTTTGATCATGTCCGATCGGAACCAGATCCGCTTGATAGAGCAGGATATCCGCCGCCATCAAAACCGGGTAGTCAAACAGCCCCGCATTGACGTTGTCTGAGTGCTTCTGCGATTTGTCCTTAAACTGGGTCATGCGGGAGAGTTCCCCATACATGGTGTAGCAGTTGAGTACCCATGCAAGTTCCGCGTGCTGCGGCACCTGGCTTTGGATGTACATAATATTTTCTTTCGGATCAAGCCCGCACGCAATGAGCAGTGCAATGACCGCAAGGGACTGCTCGCGCAGTTTCTTCGGGTCCTGACGGACGGTGATTGCATGCATATCCACCGCACAGTACAGGCAGTGATAGTCATGCTGAATCTCAACCCAGTTTCTCAGCGCGCCGATGTAGTTACCAAGGGAAATATCCCCCGACGGCTGGATTCCGGAAAAAACGATTTTCTTATCCATGAGAATGCTCTCCTCTTATTTTACGTAATCGTGCAATACTTCTGCCATCAGATCAATGCCCTTGCAGATCTGCTCTTCACTCGGCAGCGAGTAGTTCATGCGGAACGACGGAGTTATTTCGCGCTCATCAATGGAGAACGAACTACCCGGGACCGCGACCACTTTCTTCTCGCCGGTCTTACGGCAGAAGTCCATGGAATCATAGCCTTCGGGGAGCGAACACCACAAAAACAGACCGCCGGTCGGACGGACGTACTGCACCTTGCCGCCGAATTTCTCATCGATTCGGTTGCACATGAGTTCCGCACGGGTGCGGTAGAGATCGCAGATTTTTGCGATATGTGCATCCAGATCATAACGCTTCAGATATTCCGCCGCGATCATCTGGAAGAACAGGTTGGTATGTACGTCACTCACCTGCTTTGCAACGGTGAGTTTCGAGATGAGTTCTTTCGGTGCGATTGCAAAACCGATACGGATACCCGGTGCAAGGATTTTGGAGTAAGACCCCGAGAACAGAACGCACCCGGTCTCATCCATGCTCTTGATGGGCGGGACATACTCGCCCGCAAAACGCAGTTCAAAGTACGGGCTGTCTTCCAAAATCAGAACGTTGTACTTCTGTGCAAGTTCTAAAAGTTTCTTTCTGCGCTCTAAACTCATCACGTGTCCGGACGGGTTTTGGAAGGTCGGGATGGTATAGATGAATTTGACATTCTGCGTGGTCTGCAGCGTGCGCTCGAGCACCTCCATATCCATTCCGTCATGGTCCATCGGAATCCCGATGAGTTTTGCGTTATAAGAACGGAATGCATTGAGCGCGCCGATAAAACTCGGCATTTCGCAAAGGATGACATCACCTTCGTTGACCAACGCCTTGGTGAGCATCTCAATCGCTTGCTGACCGCCACTGGTGATGATGATGTCGTCAAATGTGCGCCCAATGTTATATTTTTCTTTCATGCGCTTCGCGGTGAGTTCTTTGAGCGGACCGTAACCTTCGGTTACCCCGTACTGAAGCGCACTGGCTGCATTGTTTGCAAAAATCTCAGCCGCAATGGACGCCATCTCCGCTGCAGGGAAACTCTCGGGCGCGGGATTTCCTGCCGCAAAGGAAATGACAGTAGGATCTTGCGTTACTTTCAAGATCTCACGGATTGCAGACGGCTGCAACGTGGAAATACGTTCTGAAAACTTGAAATTCAAGTAGATCGCCTCCTTGGTAGATACACCCAATATTTTACCACATCTGTCTTCCCTTGGCAACAACAAAAAGACCGAATGGTTTTCCCATTCGGTCTTTGTTCGTTGACTATACCGCCATCATTTTGGAGGTCTGATAAAGTTCCCCCTGAATATCTTTGTTCATTTGGAGTGCTTCGTTGATATCCACGTCGATGAGTTCATTGTTCACAACACACACCACGCGGTTGCTCTTACCTGCGAGCAGACCGGAGACCGCAAACTCACCCATACGGGTTGCCCAGACACGGTCGGTCGCCGACGGACTACCGCCACGCTGAATGTGACCCAAGGTGGTAACGCGCGCATCGATGCCGGTTTCTGCTTTGATCTTTTCTGCCACTTCGACACCACTGCCTACACCTTCCGCAACAATGATAATGAAGTGAGATCTCTTATTGATGCGACCTTGGCGAATTTTCTCAATGATGTCTTTTTCAACATCGAGTTCCTTTTCCGGGACCAAAATTGCGGTTGCGCCGCATGCGATGCCAACATGGAGTGCGAGATGTCCCGCGTTACGACCCATGACTTCTACCACAGAGCAACGCTCGTGAGACTGCATGGTATCACGCAGTTTATCGATCGCATCCTGAGCCGTGTTGCACGCGGTATCAAACCCGATGCTGTACTGGGTGGATGCAATGTCGTTGTCGATGGTTGCAGGGATGCCGATGGTGGAAATGCCGTGATTTGCAAGATCACGTGCGCCGCGGAACGTACCGTCGCCGCCGATTGCGATAATGCCGTCAATCCCCAGATACTTGCAAGTCCCGACCGCTTTCTTAATGCCTTCTTCGGTCATGAATTCCGGGCAGCGCGCGGTATACAGCATGGTACCGCCACGCGCAATCACCCCGTTAACACTACGCGCATCCATTGTAACGATGTCGCCGTTGATGAGTCCGTTATATCCTCTATGAATCCCAAGACAGGTAATGCCGTAATATGCGGAAGCACGCACGACCGCGCGGATTGCCGCATTCATGCCGGGTGCATCACCGCCGCTCGTCAAAACCCCGATTCGATTGATTTTTCCCATGGTTTTCTCTCCTTCTTCATCGGACCTTCCCGACGAAACTACTCTATTATATAGTATACACGCAAACGAAAAAAAGTAAAGGGAAATTTACTTCAATACCACGTTCTCTTCGCCTAAAAACTCTGTAATGCGTGTGAGAAGGCGTGCATCGTCCGCAATTTCGCATTTGAGACGGCGCCCGCTGTCTTCCACATACAAAATCGCGGTACGACTGCCCGGGAATGCAGAGAGCAGTTCCTTCAAGATCACAAAGGTCTCATCGTCTGCAGTCTTCACGCGCAGATATAATTTCTCTCCCGTTTGTTCGTTTTTTTCCACGGGTTTCGAAGTGGTCTCAAGCGACAACGGCTCTGCCGAGTCGCAGATAATCTGCGGATTTCCTTCGTCTCGTACACTCACGCGACCACGAACGAGCACCAGTGCGTCTTCTTTGAGAACGCTTCGGCATTCACCCAATACATTCGGGAACACGATGATTTCCATGGAGCCTGAAACATCTTCCAGCGTAACATACGCCATCAGATTCTGATTTCTCGTGGTCTTGGTCTTGAACTCGGAGATCGCGCCTGCGATCAGAATCACTTGTCCATCACGGAAGCGGTGCTGTAAATTCTCGGCACTCGCGTCTGCGAGCAACTCTGCAATCGGTGTGATCCGTTTCTGTTTCAGTTGCGCGGTATAGTCATCCAGCGGATGCCCCGAGAGATACAACCCTGCGGTCTCGCGCTCCATTGCAAGCAATTCCTTTTTATCGAACTCGGGAACATTCGGAAGCGCGACCACGCCGAGTACTTTGGTCTCTTCCCCGCCCATCGAGAACAGGTCCATCTGCCCTTCCACATTTTTGCTCTTGTTGTAAGAGATCTCATCAAGCAGTTTATCATAAATCTGCAAATGCTGACTGCGCGCACCAAAACGGTCAAACGCACCGCATTTGATGAGATTTTCCACCGCACGGCGGTTGAGTTCTCGCTCGCTCATACGCTCGCAGAAATCCTGCAGCGAAGTAAATGGTCCATTGCTCTCACGCTCTTGCACCACGATCCGAACCATACCGCGCCCGATGTTCTTAATCGCGGCAAGTCCGAAGCGAATGTGTGTTCCGCTCACGGTGAAATCATCATACGATTCATTGATATCCGGCGGAAGCAAACGGAGCCCCATCTCACGGCACTGTGCGATGTATTCTGTGATTTTACTGCTACTGTCCAAAACAGACGTGAGCAGTGCCGCCATGTATTCCTTGGGGTAATGGCATTTCATATACGCGGTCTGGTAAGACACCATGGCATACGCCGCCGCGTGCGCTTTGTTGAACGCATAATTTGCGAATGCTACGATCTCATCAAAAATCTCATTTGCGATACGCTCAGAGATCCCGTTGCCCTTTGCGCCCGGGATTCCTTCTTCAGGGTTTCCGTGCACAAAGTTTTCGCGTTCACGCAAAATTTCTTTTTCCTTTTTCTTGGAAATCGCACGGCGGACCATGTCCGCTCGTCCCAGCGAATAGCCCGCAATTTTACGGAAGATGTCCATGACCTGTTCCTGATAAACAATACAGCCATAGGTAACTTCCAGGATATCCTTGAGCCACGGATGTTTATAGGTAATTTTTTCGGGGTGGTATTTGCAATCGATATAATGCGGAATGGAGTCCATCGGACCCGGTCGGTAGAGCGCCACGATCGCGGTGATCTCTTCAATGGATTGCGGCTTCATACCAACCACCACGCTCGTCATCCCCGCACTTTCCAGCTGGAACACGCCCGCGGTTTTGCCCTGTGCAAGCATCGCAAAGGTCTCCGCATCATGGTCATCAATCTCGTCAATCAAAAATCCCGGGGTGTGTTTTTGCACCATGGTCTGTGCATCGCGCAAAACGGTCAGGTTTCGAAGCCCCAAAAAGTCCATTTTTAGAAGTCCCAAACGTTCGAGCGTGGTCATTGGGAACTGGGTCACGATCGCTTCGTCGTTCTTTGCAAGCGGAACATAATGATCCACAGGGTTTGCAGTGATGACCACACCTGCCGCATGGGTTGATGCGTGGCGCGGCATTCCTTCGAGTGCCTTTGCAGTATCGATCAAACGACCGATACGTGCATCGTTTTCATACATTTCGCGCAAGGGTTTCGACACTTGAAGCGCTTTTTCAATGGTCATTTTCAGTTCATACGGAATCTGTTTTGCGACCGCATCCACTTCCCCATAGGAAACGCCCAGCACGCGCCCGACATCACGCACAGCACCGCGTGCCGCCATGGTTCCAAACGTTACGATCTGTGCCACACGGTCTGTCCCGTATTTTGCCACAACATAGTCAATGACTTCCTGACGACGCACGTAGCAGAAGTCGATATCGATATCGGGCATACTCACGCGTTCCGGATTTAAGAAGCGTTCAAAATAGAGATTGTATTTCATCGGATCGATGCTGGTGATATTCAAACAATACGACACCAGGCTTCCCGCCGCGCTTCCGCGTCCGGGTCCGACCGGGATCCCGTT
Organism: Oscillospiraceae bacterium; assembly: GCA_015067485.1. Taxonomy (GTDB): domain Bacteria; phylum Bacillota; class Clostridia; order Oscillospirales; family JAAYXM01; genus SIG510. The sequence goes on along the minus strand of SVMJ01000008.1, from coordinate 17,922 downwards.
TTGCTTCGCAAAGCGGATGAAATCCCATACGATGATGAAATAATCCACATATCCCATGGTCGCAATCATGTCCATTTCATATTCCAGACGCTCGCGGTATTCTTTGGGCGGGTTCGAGAACCGCTCGGAGAATCCCTTTTCCACAAGATAGCGGAAATATGCGGTAGAATCGGAAAATTCACCCGGCACGTCATAATGCGGTAAGTGATACTTTCCGAATGTGAACTCAAGGTCGCACATCTCCGCAATTTTCGCGGTGTTCTGAATTGCTTCCGGATGATTCGGGAAGAGTGCGCGCATCTCATCTTCGTCTTTGAGATAGAACTCTTCGGTCGCAAACTTCATACGGTTCGGATCGTCGAGTGTTTTATTCATTTGCACGCACATCAAAACATCCTGCACGTAAGAGTCTTCACGTGTCAGATAGTGTACGTCATTGGTGACAACCGTTGGAATCCCGAGTTCTTCGGAAAGACGGAACAAATCACGGTTAATTGCTTTTTGTTCGGGGATGCCGTGGTCCTGCACTTCCAGATAGAAGTTCCCTTCCCCGAAAATCTCGTGAAGGGTAATCGCATATTCCTTTGCCCCGTCGTAATCCCCGCGTTCCAGCATTCGCGGAATAGTTCCCGCAAGGCAGGCAGAAAGACAAATCAATCCTTCTGAATTTTCGCGCAGAAGCTCCAGATCAACACGCGGGCGGTTGTAAAATCCCTCAGTAAACCCGCAACTCACCATACGAATCAGGTTCTGATACCCCACTTCATTTTTGCAAAGCAAAACCAAGTGCGCGGCTTCCGAATCGAGCCCGTGCACTTTATCAAAACGCGAACGCGGTGCGACATAGACTTCACACCCGATGATGGGACGGATTCCTTCCCGTTTGGCTTCTTCGTAAAATTCCACCACACCGTACATCACGCCGTGGTCGGTGATGGCAACCGAGGTTTGTCCTAATTCTTTTGCACGCGCAATCAAACCCTTGATTCTACAAGCGCCGTCGAGCAAACTGTATTCACTATGTACATGCAGGTGGGCAAATCCGCTCATGTTTCTTCCCCCTCATTTGCCATTGCCATCAGTTTACGGAACCGATGGTTCAGCCCCGATTTGGTGACTCCGTTTCCCAAAATTTCACACAGTTCGGTCATGGTTTTATCCGGATGGTCGATGCGTACCTGTGCTGCTTCTCTGAGTTTTTCGGGAAGTGCATCCAAATCCAATTTCTCAAATGCCGCGATTTGCCCGGCAGCAGTATCGAGCATTTTCATAAAATTCGCATTTTCAAAGTTATTTTTCCGATTGATACTGTTACGCAGTTCCTTATACATCTTGGTCTCCATCATATGCATCGCAGAGATGGGCGCACCGATCAGCGTGAGCATATCTTCGATCATGCGGCTTTCTTTCAGATAGATGACATAATTTCCTTTTCGCGTCACGCATTTCGCCTGAATTTCCACTTCGGGGAGCAGGGCCAATATCTCACGGCTGAGTTGATAATGCGATGTAACGAATTCCATATGATACGCCGTTTCAGGGTCGGAAACCGAGCCACCTGCCAAAAATACGCCGCGCAGGAATGCGGCACGGGTACGGTCGTCTTCCACAAGCGCCGCATTGAGGCGGATGATATGGGTAGTTTCCAAATCAAACCCGAATGCATCATACAAAACCGCGAGTTTATCACGGTTTTGTATGATGAGACTGAACTTCTTGGGCGTCCCAAGCGGGGTGATTTTCTTATCAAAATCAAACCCGAACAGGAGTTTGAAGAGTTTTGAAATACGCCCTGCAAACTCGGCACTCCCCGTTACGATACGGAGACCTCGTGCATCAAATGCCTGGGCAAACAAAGTGATTCCGCACAGTTCCGCAAGCGCACATTTTTCCTGCTCGATGGGAATCTTGCATAATTCGGTTTTTACTTGTGCGCTGAACGTCATGATTTATCTCTCCTGTAACAGTTGTAGAATCGCGCGTGCGAGCAAGTCAGGGTCATGTCGCGCAAAATCCTGATTTTCTTCGATAAGCGGATAGCGGTACAACCGGACCCCCGCTCTCTCAAACCGTTCTTGATCTACCACGGTCTCGCACGCATCTTCCACACGGTACTTATCCAGAAGTGCCTGACTGACCGGAGTGCTATTCACCAAACAACAGTCAAACAACTTGACCCCCGCATGATCGAAGAGTGCCTGCACGTGATCAAACGCGGTGTACCCTTCGGTTTCACCCTCCTGCGTCATCACGTTGCAGACATATACTTTTTTCGCATTGGAACGTGTGATTGCATCCACAACACCGTCTACCAAAAGATTTGGCAGAATACTGGTGTACAAACTGCCCGGGCCCAAAATCAGAAGGTCTGCCTTCTCGATTGCATCCAAACTCTCCTGTAGTGCCGGCGGATGCTCGGGAATCAAGCGCACACGGCGAATGGGGCTTTCCTGTTCTTTCTTGGCTTGGAAGATTTTGGACTCACCCAAAACACAAACTCCGTTTTCAAACTCGGCTTCCAAACGGATATCTTCCACAGTAACCGGGAGCACTTTCCCCGTGATCGCCAAAACTTCGCTCATATAGCGCACCGCCTGATAGAACGAGCCGGTGACCCCATTGAGTGCTGCAAGGAACAGATTCCCGAAACTCTGACCCGAAAGTCCACCTTCCGAAAATCGATAGTTTAAGAGTGCCTCCATGGTAGGCTCTGCATTGGAAAGTGCGATCGCACAGTTACGGATATCGCCCGGCGGGAGCATCCGCAAATCTTCTCGCAAAACGCCCGATCCGCCACCGTCGTCCGCTACCGTAACGATCGCGGTGATCTGATCGGTATAGCGTTTCAGCCCTCGTAACATGGTGGAAAGACCTGTTCCACCGCCGATTGCCACGATCTGACCGTTTCCGTCCATAGTTTCCTCCTATTCGCGTCCGATATCGCGATGCACTGTCGTAGTGTGGTATCCGCGCTCCGCGATATGGCGATTGAGCTGTTCTGTTAAAACGACCGAGCGGTGTTTTCCGCCCGTACAACCGATGCCAAATACGATAGATGTTTTTCCTTCTTCAATATATTGTGGGATCAGATAATCGATGAGCGGGTATAATCGATCCAAAAATTCTGTGGTGTTCGGATTTTCCAACACATAGGATTCCACTTCTTTCTCAAGTCCCGTCTTCATGCGCAAGTCCATGATATAAAACGGATTGGGAAGGAATCGTACGTCGAACATGACATCCACTTCGGGCGGAACGCCGTACTTAAACCCAAACGACATCACGTGAATGGACATAGAGCGGTCACGCTCTTTTCCCTGCACAAACAACTCGAGCAAGTGCTGACGCAAGCCTGCGGTGCTCATCGCGGTCGTGTTAATGATATAATCCGCGCGAGCGCGCACTCCTGCGAGTGCGCCCATCTCCTGCTCCACCGCTTCCTGCATACTCATCCCCGCTTGCTGCATGGGGTGTTTTCTTCTGGTTTCACGCTGGCGGCTGATGATGGTCTCGGCCGACGCTTCAAAATACAAAATCTGATAGGTGCAGTTGAGCCCGTGCAGTTGTTCGAGTGCGGTGAACAGTTCATCAAAATCCGTTCCATTTCGGGTGTCGACCACCAAAACCGCCTTTTCGAATCTGCCTTCCGCCGCAACGCACATCTCCGCAAAACGCGGGATCAATTGTGGCGGCATATTGTCCACACAATAATACCCCAAATCTTCAAATACCGCGACCGCGCGGCTCTTTCCTGCTCCGGACATCCCGGACACGATCAAAAATTCCATACTTCCTCCTACACCCTGCAGATTTCACATTCGAGCATAACGCCCGTTTCTCTCATCACGGTTTCCTGTATCAGTTCAATGAGCCGCAACACATCGTCGCAAGTCGCGCCCCCGCGGTTCACGATGAATCCCGCGTGTTTTTCCGACACCTGTGCACCGCCAATCTGCTTGCCCTTGAGTCCGCATTGTTCAATCAAAGCACCTGCGAACTTCCCTTCCGGGCGTTTGAATACACTGCCCGCGCTCGGATATTCCAGCGGCTGTTTTTCGCGACGGCGGGATGCGTAGTCATCCATCTCCGCGCGAATGAGCGCAGGATCACTTGCTACAAGCATCATCTCAGTCGATAAAATTAAGCACTTGGGCATTTCTTTGAACACGCTCTCTCGGTAACCGAAGCGGTGTTCCTCTCCTTGCAAAACGATTTCATTCAAATCCGCGTCAAGACAGACGGTTTTCACCACCACATCTTTCATCTCACCGCCGTATGCGCCCGCATTCATCATGCACGCGCCTCCAAGTGTTCCGGGGATTCCGAACGAGAACGCAAGCCCCGAAAGTCCTTCCTTTTGCGCAAAGACCGCGAGTTTACTAAGTTGAATCCCCGCACCTGCGGTGATACGGCAATCCTGACGCACGCAGGATGTATCATTTAGTTTAACCACTGCGCCCGAAATTCCTGCATCCGAAACCAGGAGATTGCTTCCCTTTCCCAAAATCAGATACGGAACTTCGTACTCCTTCAAGATGCTCAACGCAAAGCGCGCAGCATCCGCAGTCTCTGCTTCCACCATAACTTCCGCAGGACCGCCGATTTGAAAGGAAGTATGCCGACTCATCGGCTCTTCTGTTTTCACAGTCAGCGCAGGGTTTTGACCGAGCACTCCCAAAAGCTCTTTCATATGACTCTCCCAATCAAAGATTCATTTCCCAAAATCTCTAAAATTTCCACATCAAGCACTTGGTTTTTGAGCGAAGTCTCACTTTTCACTTCGACCAAGATATATTCTTTGCTGTGTCCGCGCCACGCTCCGTTTTCTTCTTCCTCAAACAAAACCGAAACCGTTTTGCCAAGGAGCGACTGTAAGTACCGCGTGCGCGTTTCTTTCGCCACTTCACTTGCACGCCTTACACGCGCTTCCTTTTCCGCTTTTATAATTTGATCCGACATCTTTGCCGCACGTGTCCCCGCGCGCTTGGAATACGGGAAAATATGCATTGCGGAAAATCCGATCTGTTCGATGTTTTGCAATGTCTCGGAAAATTCTTCTTCAGTCTCACCCGGGAATCCGCAAATCAAATCGGTGGTGATCGCACAGCTTGAAAAGTATCTCCGCAAGAGAGATACCGACGCACGGTAACGTTCCATATCATATTTTCGGTTCATGCGCTTTAGTGTGGTATCACATCCACTCTGAAGCGACAGGTGAAACTGCGGACATAAATTATTATATGTACTGAGTACTTTGCAAAATTCTTCGGTAATCGTGCGCGGTTCAAGCGACCCGAGACGGATGCGCACATTCGGCACGGTCTCACAAAGTCCCTTCAATAAATCGATCAGAGTAACCCCGTCCAGATCTTTCCCGTAAGAGGAGATCTCAATCCCCGTGACCACGATCTCGCGGTATCCTGCGTCTGCGAGTTCCCGCGCTTGTCTGAGTGCGGATTCCATCGGTTCGGAGCGGACTCTGCCGCGCGCAAACGGGATGACACAGTAGGTGCAGAAATTTTCACACCCATCTTCCACTTTCAACATCGCACGGGTATGACCCGTATCGGTTCCAACAGGTAAGATCTCAAACTCTTTCCGCACAAGTGCATCGCCTACATTGGTATATTCCTTTTTTCTCTCTTCCACCAAGCGCACCACCTGAGCGCGGTCTCCCGTTCCCAAAATGATATCGCAACATCCGAGTTCTTCCGCCGCTTTGGGATCGGTCTGCGGAAAACACCCGCAAGCCGCAATGATGGCATTCGGGTTTTCCCTGCGGATACGACGGAGCAATTGACGGGATTTTTTATCACTCACCGCGGTAACGGTGCAAGTGTTCACGACAAAAGCATCCGCGCGGTCTTCGGGTGCAACAACCGTGTGCCCCGCTTCACGGAACATCCGCATCAGAGATTGTGTCTCCACTTGATTCACTTTACAACCCAAAGTATAAAATGCTACTCTCATCGGGATTCTCCTTGCGGTTCTAATGTGATACTACTCCAAATATATTATAAAGTATTTCCCCTATCAAACGCAAGTAAATTATAAAATTCGGCCATCCGTAAGCCGAAAGTTGCGGAGCGCGCTCTCCCTGCGCGAGAAATGGAGGTTCCCATGAAACGATCACTTGCCATCATTCTTCTCATCACACTCCTTCTCCCCATGGCGCATGCAGCCCCCGTTGCCCCCGAAATCCCGGCACAAACCGCTGTTTTGATGGAGCGTGATACCGGAAGTATTCTTTATGAAAAAAATCCGCACGAAAAACTCCAGCCCGCAAGTGTTACCAAAATCATGACACTACTGCTTGTCATGGAAGCAATCGAAGCAGGCAAAATCAGCATGAATGACACAGTCAGCGTCAGTCCGCTTGCGGCAAGCATGGGCGGATCGCAAGTGTATTTGGAACCGGGCGAAACCATGAGTATGGAAGATATGCTCAAAGCCACCGTGATCGCATCGGGAAACGACTCATCCGTCGCGCTTGCCGAGCACGTCGCAGGGAGTTTAGAAGGGTTTATCTCGCTGATGAATCAGCGTGCGAAAGAACTCGGAATGAATGATACCAATTTTGTAAACTGTACGGGTCTTCCCGATGAGAATCACTTGACGAGCGCACACGATATTGCACTCATGTCGCGCGAACTGTTAAAGCACGACGCGATCCGACGCTACACCAATATTTGGATGGACACTCTGCGAGATGGAACGTTTGGGCTCACCAACACCAACAAACTGCTCAAGTCCTACCGCGGCATCACAGGACTCAAAACCGGCTCGACCGATGCCGCGAAGTACTGTATGTCCGCAACCGCAGAGCGCGACGGGATGGAACTCATCGCGGCGGTCATGGCGGCTCCCACATCGGCAGATCGGTTCTCGAGTGCGGCAAAACTCTTGGATTACGGATTTGCAAACTTTTCTCTCTATGACTCTACCGCAAACCAAACGCTCTCGCCCGTTCCGGTAAAACTTGGAAACGCTCCCACCGTGTCCACCGTCTTTGCAAATGAGCCGAAGGTATTGGTGGAAAAATCACAACTCGGCGATGTTACCCACACCATCACACTCGCCGAGTCCGTCCATGCTCCGGTCGAAGTCGGTCAAACCCTTGGTGAACTCACCGTAACCTGCAAAGACGAGGTGCTCGCTTCCATCCCCATCGTTGCCGCATGTGAAGTTCCGCGCCTTACGTTCTCGCAAATCTTTTTCAAAATGCTCCAAAAATTCCTTCTCTATTAAAAAAGCGGGTCGGTAGACCCGTTTTTTTTCGTGGCGACGCGGTAGATATATCTCAACGATTTGTGTTACATCCTGTCGGTAGGTTCTATTAGACATTTGTGATATACTCTGTTATAATAAGAAAAGGAGGCATGTCCCATGTCAAACGCAAAGAAACTCATCCCCGCATACTCTCTCGGAGAAGAACTGGTCAGTTCCATCTCACACGGTCTCGGCGCACTCTTCGGTGTGCTTGCGTTAGTCCTTTGTGTGATCCGAGCAAACTCAGTCTTGGAAATCGTCGCAGGCGCGATTTACGGTGCATCCATGACCGTGCTTTATACCATGTCCACACTCTATCACGCGCTCAAAGTCAACCGCGCGAAAGTGGTCTTTCGCGTGTTGGATCATTGTAGCATCTATCTTCTCATCGCAGGGACATATACCCCCTACACGCTACTCGGGCTCCAAGGTCCGCTCGGTTGGGCTCTGCTTAGCATCGTTTGGGGCGCGGCGATCCTCGGGATCACACTCAGCGCAATCAGCGTCGAACGCTTCAAAGTATTCGCGATGATTTGTTATTTGTGCATGGGTTGGGTCATCATCTTTGCCATTCGTCCACTCCTTGCAGCTTTACCCTGGAACGGATTTCTGCTCCTGCTCACAGGCGGGATTTTCTACACAGTCGGAGCGATTATATACGGTTTTGGCAAAAAAGCCCGTTACATTCATTCGATTTGGCATTTCTTTGTTTTATTAGGAAGTGTTCTGCACTTTCTTTCCATTTATCTATATCTACTCTGAGGAGGGGTTTTCATGGCAATCAAAGTTTCCACCAAGTACGCGGTCTCTGAAGAAGCGCTCCGTTCGATTTCGGACGAGATGAAATCCGCACACCACACGCTGGTAGAAGGCATCGGTGCCGGAAACGACTATCTCGGCTGGCTCACCCTGCCGCGCGATTATGACAAGGAAGAATTCTCGCGCATCAAAGCGGTGGCAAAGAAGATCCAAGACACTTCCGAAGTCCTGCTGGTCATCGGAATCGGCGGATCCTATCTCGGCGCCCGTGCGGCGATTGAACTCTTAAAGAGTCCGTATTATAACCAACTTCCCAAAAACACGCCTGAAATCTACTTCGTTGGCAATAACATCAGCGGTGATTATTTGACCGAGATCGTAGAGCTGATCGGTACCCGCGATTTCTCGGTGAATGTCATCTCCAAATCCGGCACCACCACCGAACCCGCGATCGCATTCCGCATTTTCAAGACCATGCTTGAAGAACGCTACGGTAAAGGCGGCGCAAAAGAGCGTATCTATGCTACCACCGATAAAGCACGCGGCGCGCTCAAGAGTTTGGCGGACAGCGAAGGCTATGAAACGTTCGTCATTCCCGACAACGTCGGCGGTCGTTACTCGGTTTTGACTCCGGTAGGGCTTTTGCCGATCGCAGTCGCAGGCGTAGACATCGATGCGATGATGGATTCCACTGAGAAGACCATGCAGGCGCTCATCGCTGATGAATCGTTTGAAAACCCGGCATGGCGTTACGTCGGCGCACGTAATCTTCTGTACCGCGATGCAAAGAAGACCGAGATTCTCGGCTGCTTCGAACCGCGCTTCCGTTTCATGGCGGAGTGGTGGAAACAACTCTTCGGCGAAAGCGAAGGCAAAGACGGCAAAGGTCTCTTCCCCGCATCGGTCGACTTCACTGCAGATCTGCACTCCATGGGTCAGTACATCCAGGAAGGCGAACGCACTTTGTTTGAAACCATTGTTACCATTGAAAATCCGAACCACAACGTGGTCATCGGTGCAACCGAAGATAATCTTGACGGGCTCAATTTCCTGGCAGGGGTCAATATGGCACATGTCAACCGCCAGGCATTTCTTGGCACGGTTCTCGCACACGTAGACGGCGGTGTCCCGAATATCGAAATCAGCATGGAACGCACCGACGCAGCTTCCTTTGGTGCGCTGGTCTACTTCTTCGAATTCGCTTGCGGTCTCTCCGGCTATTTCCTTGGTGTCAACCCGTTCAACCAGCCGGGCGTGGAAGCGTATAAGAAGAATATGTTCGCACTTTTGGGCAAGCCCGGATACGAAGATTCCACCGCGGCGCTGCGCTCTCGCTTGGACGCATAAAATTTTTTCAAAAAATTCTAAAATTGCGATTGAGTTTTTGTGCAAGATGTGCTATGATAAAGATAACAAACACGAGCACACCTTGTGCTCATTGAAAAGGAGGATCATTTCATGATCAAAGTAATCATGGGTCTTCAGGGACACGGAAAAACAAAACAAATTATTGAACTTGCCAATGCAGCAGTGAAAGACGACGCAAATACCGTCGTTTGCATTGAGCGCGGCAATAAACTGACTTACGACATCAGCCATCGCGTGCGTTTGGTTGACGTTTCAAACTTCCCGATCACCAGCTATGAACGCCTCAAGGCATTCATCTGCGGTCTGTATTCCGGGAACTTTGATATTTCGGATATCTTCATCGACAGTCTCTACAAAGTCGCAAAGAGCGACTCTGTCGAAGAAGCAGAAGACTTCCTTGCATGGATCGAAGAATTTGGCAAAGAAAACAACATCAACTTCGTTACCACCATCAGTGCTGACGAAAAGACTGCAACTGACAACATCAAAAAATTCTTCTAAGACAAAATCAAAACCGCCGAAAGAAATTCTTTCGGCGGTTTTCTTTTTATACAAAAACCGCCTTTGCAAACGCAAAGACGGTTTTTTCTTATTTCACTTTGAATTGTTTGGACCAGGTAACTTCCTTTCCATAAGTATCGCGTGCGACCACTTTTAGTGTGTATGTTCCTTTCGCCAGCTTATTGAATAACAAGTTGTCATTCACTTTTGCATAGCGGATGTCCATAGAAGTTGCATTCGGAGTGTCCAATGTATCTTGCACAATCTTCCCACTTGAGTTAAGAATATATCCCTTAACCCAAGAAATCTTGTAATTTGATGTTACACTACCACGCAGACCGTATGACTTCCCTTTCGCAATACTTGTCGGATAACTCGTCAACTCAATTTTCAATGTAGAATCCGGATTTTTGGAAACAGAAGCAGGCGCTTTTACTGTAAAACTCGTGCTCCACGTTTTCTCTTTTCCGTAAGCATCTTTCGCCACTACTTTCAAAGTGTAGTTCCCGGCCGACAAATTTCCAAATACAAGATTATTATTGATCTTCGAGTATCGAATATCCATCGATGTGGAATTCGGGGTTTCACTTGTACTCTGGACTGCTTTTCCGCTCGAATTGATAATATACCCCTTAACTGACGTGATTTTGTAGTTGGATGTTACACTTCCGCGCAAACCATACGAACTGCCTTTCGCAATGCTTGTCGGATAACTTGTCAGGTTAACCTTAAGATTAGAGGTAGGTGCCGGTGAAACGGATGACTGATTCCCATTGGAAACACTTTTTGAAGATAATTTACTTAGTTGAAGAACTTTTGCCCCAATGTTACAGGTCTTCTTGTGTTGTGAATTCGTACTAAATCTGTAAATTCGGTTATTCAACGCTCCATTATGTGCATAAAAAGTTGCATACCCTTTTGAATCATATCCACCGCAAATAAGGATATGGGGTCTTAAATTACAAGTGTAACACCATTGAATAACTACGTCGCCTTTCGCGAGTAAACTGCCATTATTCCCTTTTGTAACATATCCTTGCGAATTCAATGTCAAGTTTTTCCCTGAAAGACCTGTTTTATTTATAATTGCGTCCCAGCAACTTTTTGTTCCAAGCATCGTCTTAATGTTCAGCCCGCCCGCCTGAACACAATTGGAAACAAATTCAGCACACAATCCTTTTCCATCGTTCCAATGGTTTGCTGCATAATTCATCGCTTTTCCCACATCGTATGTGGCAGCAGCCGAAACTGTTAATGTCGAGCTTGCAACAACAGACAAAAGTAAACATATTGTCAGAAAAAAACTCATCAAACGTTTCATATTTCAAAACTCCCTTCGTTTTCTCTATTCTTCTGCACTTCCTGTTTCTTCTTCATAGTTAGACAGAACACCGGTTTCTTGGTTGTAATACCCTTCGAACACTTCTTTCCCGTCTTCGGAGATGATGTAGTTGGATACTTTCGACGTCCATTGTTCACCGGTAAATTCATCAACAATCTTTGCATTTACTGCAATCTGATAATAGGTTTTCCCATTATACTCAAAGGAATATTCCGGGGAAGTGGTATAATCATCGCCCACTAACTCTTGCACTTGTGCAACTGCGTCTGCTTGAGAGATCGTTGTTTTCTCCGGCTTTTCCTCAATCACAACATCTTCTGCTTCAGAAGGTGTTTCCTCCACAACTGTGTTGTCTTCTTCCGCTTCCGGTACTGAATCCGAGTTATCTTCCATCATAGTTTTTGTGATGTAGACACTTCTGCTGGCATCATTCCACGTAATCTCCACGCCCCAAATATTACAAAAAGCGCGGAGGGGAATGTAAAAATTTCCGTTGTGAATCACTGCAGGAACATCAAGTTCGTATTCTGCTTGTGTTCCATCATCCTGTGTTTTAACTGCAACATGATTCTCGTTGATAAATGCGCAGGAAATTCCATTCATGGAGAAAACTGCAGTCGCAGTCGCTTCATCGAAAGAGATGTTCTCCTCTCCCCAGCCCATTGCTTCAAAAATCGGTCTGAGCGGAACCATGGTACGGTCATTAATAATACACGGCTGATTGACCGAGTTTTCGTATACATTGACGCCGTCATAATAAACAGTCAATCGCTCGGAGTAACTGTTTATCTCCACCGCAGTAGCCCCCACTGCTGACACTGCCATACTTACTGCAAGCAGTACCCCAACAACCTTTTTCTTCATACACTCGCCTCTTTCAAAGTTTTTACTCACTATTAATGAGTATTTACTCAATAATATCAAGTTTTATTTTGAATGTCAATAGTTTAAAATAATAAATATCCTATAATTATTTGATAGGAGTGAGTAAAATGCTCAATGAGAACGAGTACAAAGGTGTCCTGCTCGATATCGGTATTAAGATCGGATACTACCGCAGAAAATCCGGCATGACCCAAGCAGAATTAGCAGAACACACAGGACTTACACTCTCATATATCAGCCAGTTGGAAAGTCCGAATTTACCCTACTGCCCATCATTGAAAGCATTATTTACCATCGCAAAAGCCCTCGGCGTAAAAGCTTCAAAGATTATTGATATTGAAGAAGATTAAAAAAACAGAGATGCAATTTGCATCTCTGTTTTTTGTTCCTATTATACCTTTGGCACAACGAGGTTCTTATTTTCCCACGCAGAAGCGTTCAAAGATTCGCGTGAGCACCGCATCGGTCGCGGTTTTCCCCGTGATTTCACCGAGTAGTGCGATCGCCTGCTCGATCTCACCTACCGCAACATCCGGGGTAAGCCCACCTGCAAGCGCATTCAGCGCATCGCGCACACGCAGTGCGGCCTCTTTCGTTGCCGCCATGTGCCGCGCATTGGTAATGACCGACCCGTCACACGGAATGGTTTTGACCGCGAGCGTTTCGGAAATGCACGCACCAAGTGCATCCAAACCATGTCTCTCTTTTGCGCTGATTTCCACGATCCGATCGCCGAAATACGGCTCAAGCGTACTCATCTCAAACTGTGCCGCAAGATCGCTCTTATTCACGACCGCGATGGCGCACTTCCCTTTTGCCAGTTCGCAAATGCGAAGATCTTCTTCACCGAGTGCCTGCGCCACATCAAACACGCACAAAAGCAAATCTGCACGCTCTGCGGCGTTCGTGCTTCTTGAAACACCTTCCTGCTCAATAGCATCGTCGGTCTCACGCATTCCTGCAGTATCCACCAAGCGCAGTCTGACACCGCCCACCATAGCGGATTCTTCCACCGTGTCACGCGTGGTCCCTGCACGGTCGGTCACAATACTGCGGTCAAATCCCACAAGGGCATTCAGCAGAGAACTTTTCCCAACGTTCGGGCGACCGATCAGCGCGGTCTTTACCCCATCTTTCAAAATCTTGCCCTGTGCGTAAGATGCTGCAAGTTTCTCGAGTTTTTCCGCAATGCCTTCAAGCCCGGACGCGACTTCGGGCTCATCGATCCCGTCTTCCGGATAATCCACATATGCAGAGAATGCGGCGGCAATATCGAGCAAACGGTCACGCAGGGAATCGAGACCCTTTCCGATCTCGCCGTCAAGTTGTGCCGCGGCATTTTTCGCGGCGGCTTCGGTCTCCGCATCGATGAGATCCATCACCGCTTCCGCCTGTGTCAAATCCATCTTTCCGTTTAAGAACGCGCGGCGGGTAAATTCCCCGGGTTTTGCCGCACGGGCACCTGATGCAAAGCACGCTTCCAAAATGCTCGACATCGCAACGCGGGAGCCGTGGCAATGCAGTTCCACTACGTCTTCGCCCGTGTAACTGTTGGGCGCAGAAAACCAAACCGCAAGCCCGCGATCCACAATATTGCCCGACGCATCCAAAAACGCGCCGTAAGCCATCATGCGCGGCGTGTTGAGTTGCCCGGAAAACACACGGCTCGCCACGGTTTTCGCCATATCACCGCTGATACGAAGAATACCGACTGCACCCGTACCGGTACAGACTGCTGCAATGGTATCCACTATTTACTCAACTCCGCAATACAATTTTCGCAGACCATTTGGTCTTTGAATTCTACAAGTCCTTTACTCTTCCCGCAAAAGATACAAGCATCCTTCTTCTTGCGCAGAATAATGCGATCGCCATCCACATAAATTTCAAGCGAGTCTTTCACATCAATCCCAAACTGCTTACGCAATTCGATGGGAAGAACGATACGACCAAGTTCGTCGATTTTTCTTGTAATCCCCGTTGTTTTCATGTCAAAACCTCCCGTTTTCTGTTGGTTTGCATTATTAGTATATCATTTTCCCTTTATTTGTCAATTCCAATTTTTGTTATTTTTCGAAAGGTCGTGTTTCCAAATGTTGGGATGGATTTGGGTGGTTCTCATTGTAATTTCAATACTTTTCGCAATCTTGAGCGGAAACATCTCTTCGCTTTCCACCGCTCTGATCGAAGGCGCAGAAAGCGGTGTTTCCACCGTGCTCGGTATCACCGGCATGATGATGCTGTGGTGCGGTGTGATGGAAGTGATGAAAGAAGCAGGACTGTCCGAAAAACTTGCGCGTGCTTTGCGCCCCGTCCTCAAAAAACTCTTCCCTTCCGCAAAAGATGATGAATCCACACTCTCGCACCTTGCGACCAACGTCTCCGCAAACCTGCTGGGGCTCGGCAATGCCGCAACGCCCGCCGGAATCCGCGCGGCGGAAGGACTGCAGCGCTTGTCGGGGTCCAAAGAAGCATCCCACGATCTGTGTATGCTGGTGGTCATCAATACATCGTCCTTGCAACTCATTCCCACCACAGTCGCCGCCATCCGCGCAGCCCAAGGCGCATCCGCGCCATTTGACATCTTGCCCGCAGTCTGGTTTGCCACATTGGTCTCCCAAGCAGTCGGGATTTTAGCGGTACTTCTTTTGCGAAAGGTGCGGAGATGTAAATGAATCTGTTTTCATCCCTTTTGATCCCACTCATTTTGGGTTTCGTGGGCGTTTACGCGCTCATCAAAAAAGTCGACCTGTTCCCCGCACTCCTGCGCGGCGCGTCGGAAGGACTCAACACCGCACTCAAAATTTTACCGCCCATCGTGTTACTACTCTCCGCAATCTCTCTCTTTCGCGCATCGGGCGCGATGGAATTTCTCGTGCGTCTGCTTAGCCCCATCACATCGCTTCTCGGCATCCCGTCCGAATGTGCACCGCTCGGGCTCATCCGTCCCCTTTCGGGCAGTGCCGCACTCGCGGTTGGGACCGATATCATGCGTATCCACGGCGCAGATTCCACCGTCGGACGCATCGCCGCCACCATGCTGGGTTCCAGTGAAACTACATTCTACGTGACCGCTATCTACTTCGGCGCGCTGAAACTCAAAAACACACGCTATGCCATCCCCGCCGCTTTGATTTCAGATCTCGCCGCCGCCACCGCCGCCGCCTTCGCAGTCCGTCTCTTTTTCGCATAAACTAAAAACTGAAAACGAATCACTAAACACAAAAAAGAGCCTTTCGGCTGAAAGGCTCTTTTTCAAGTTTCGACTTACAGTCTTGCAACGCCGGTCTTGCGTGCTGCTTCTGCAACTGCTGCTGCAACTGCCGGAGCAACCTTCGGATCGGTCGGCTCGATGATGATGCGGTCTGCGCGGAGTTCTTCTTCCGGAATGAGGTTTGCGATTGCGTATGCTGCTGCAACCTTCATTTCGTCGTTGATATCGGAAGCGCGAACATCCAAAGCACCGCGGAAGATGCCCGGGAATGCGAGCAGGTTGTTGATCTGGTTCGGGAAGTCACTACGGCCGGTACCGACAACTGCTGCACCTGCTGCGAGTGCTTCATCCGGGAAGATTTCCGGAGTCGGGTTACTCATAACGAAGACCATCGGGTCTTTGTTCATGGAGCGGACCATGTCCTGCGTGATGATGCCGGGACCCGAGAGACCGAAGACAACGTCTGCACCTACCATGACGTCTGCCAAGGAGCCTGCGACTTTGTTCTTGTTGGTGATCTTAGCCATTGCTTCTTTTTCCGGGTTCAGACCGTCGCGGCCTTCATAGATAGCGCCCTTACGGTCGCACAGGATAACTTCCTTGAGACCGAGAGCCATGAGCAAACGGGTAACAGCGATTGCTGCTGCGCCTGCGCCGGAAACGACAGCCTTCAAATCGCCGATGTCCTTCTTAGTGAGACGGCATGCACCGATCATTGCTGCTGCGGAAACAACAGCGGTACCGTGCTGGTCGTCGTGGAAGATCGGAATGTCGCAAACTTCTTTCAGTCTGCGTTCGATTTCAAAGCAGCGCGGAGCGGAGATGTCTTCCAGGTTGATGCCGCCGAAGCTGCCTGCGAGCAGTTCGATGGTTCTGACGATTTCGTCAACGTCTTTGGAGCGGACGCAGAGCGGGAATGCATCAACATCGCCGAATGCCTTGAACAGAACGCACTTGCCTTCCATAACCGGCATACCTGCTTCCGGACCGATGTCACCCAGACCGAGAACTGCGGTACCGTCGGTAACGACAGCGACCAGGTTGCCACGGCGGGTGTACTTGTAGCTCAGATCAACATCTTCGCTGATCTTGAGGCACGGTTCTGCAACACCCGGGGTGTATGCGACCGAAAGATCGTCCTTCGTTGCGACCGGGCAACGGCAAGTAACTTCGATCTTGCCCTGCCACTCTTCGTGGGAGATCAATGCTTGCTTTTTGTAATCCATTGTATGTACCTCCGATATAATTTTTAATCGATATACACATTGTACCATTAGAGTTATTTTTTTGCAATGGTAGATTCGATGAAATTTCTCTAATTTTGCAAAGAAATGATGGATATTTTCCAAAAAAACCATTCCAAATATTGATCGCGGTATGCTTGTCGGATATTTTGCTTACCGCTTGACAAAGAGGCGCTCTTTTCTTTATAATAGAAGCATCAGAATGATTTTAGGAGGATGAAGATATGGTACTCGAAAAACTGAGAGAACTTTTGGCAGAACAACTGAGTGTCGATGCTGACAGCATCACCACTGAAACCGACATCATCAAGGATCTGGGCGCGGATTCGCTCGACATCGTGGAACTGATGATGACCTTTGAAGAAGAATACGGAGTCGAGATCAGCGATGAAGATGCGTTCAATCTCAAGACCATCGGTGATATTGTTACATATATCGAATCCAAGCAGTAAACTTTTCAGCGCCGCGCAATGTCGGCGCTGATTTTATGTACAAAGGAGAAACTTTTATGAACATCAAAGGCGCGATTTTCGATCTTGACGGCACACTGATCGACTCCCTCGGTTTTTGGAAACGACTTTGGGAAAAACTCGGTGAAATGTATTTAAATGATACCTCGTTTCTTCCCAATCTTGATATGCAAAAGGCAGTACGCACCGTAACGTTTGTCGATGCCAGTAAAATGCTTTATGACGCATTCGGCTTCGGCAGCGGTCCTGATGAAATCTACCACATGATGACCGAGTTCTGTACAGAATTTTACAAAAAGGAAGCAGCACTTAAGCCGGGAGTAAAAGAATTGTTGGAGCATTTGAAATCAAAAGGAATCAAGATGTGCGTCGCTTCCGCGTCCATGCCGGATCTTATCCGCACCATTTTTGATCGTTTTGGTTTAGACAATTACATCCCAAAAATCATTTCCTGTGCAGATGTAGGAAAAGATAAATCCCATCCGGATGTTTTCATCGCTGCTGAAACATACATGGGAACATCCCGCGAAGACACATGGGTTTTTGAAGACTCCTTTGTCGCGCTCCAAACCGCATCCAAAGCAGGCTTTCAAACCGTTGGCGTGTTTGATGAAAACAACTTCGACGCAGCCGGTATAGAAGCTGTTTCCAACGAATATATCGGTGTCGGCGACAGTTTCGTCCGCCTGCTTGAAAGGATAAAATAACATCTCAGAACTGCCCGAAGCAAAACGCGGGCAGTTCTTTTTTCGCTCAAAATATTTGCGAAAAAATCTTGACATCCACCCGCCCCTTTGGTATACTATCGTAGTAAACGCGGATATGGCGGAATCGGCAGACGCGCTAGATTCAGGTTCTAGTCGGGGCAAC
>SVMJ01000020.1 GCA_015067485.1 Oscillospiraceae bacterium | reverse complement strand
AAAATATGATGCATTGCCGCGGCAATGCATCATATTTTGTTTTGCGACCCGAAAAAAATCTTTTCCTTTCGCTTGGATGAGCAGGGGATGAATACACTCTCGCTTTTGGCGGAAGAATTTTTACTTGAGCATTTCGAACGCTCATTCAAAACGCTGAGTTTCTACCGCGACTTGGCGTGAGGAGAACAATATGAAACACTACAACGAAAAATCCGTTCATACTTTGGAATTGCCACGTGTGCTGGAGCAGCTCGCAGACCATGCGGTCAGCGCGGAAGCAAAACGCCGCGCGATGGAACTTCGTCCGGAAACCAATATTGACACCGTGACACGTATGCAGAGAGAAACCACGGATGCCAAGCGCCTGATCGGGATGTTTGGCGCGCCTGCTTTTGCGGGCATTCGTGATGTCAAAGGCGCGCTGCAGCGTGCGGATATGGGCGGAACACTCAATCTCCGTGAACTTTTGGATGTTGCGATGTTACTGAACACCGCGCGCCGTGTGCGCGGATATCTGGATGAAAACGGGCGGGTAGAAACCTGTTTGCATGATCGGTTTGATTCGCTTTCGGCAAACAAGTATCTGGAAGAAATGATCACCACGGCAATCTTGAGTGAAGACGAGGTTGCGGATCAGGCGAGTTCCGAACTTGCGGACATCCGTAAGAAAATTCGCGCGTCGAATGCGAAGATCCGAGAAGTGCTGCAGCATATGATTTCGTCGCCGTCGCAGTCGAAATATTTACAGGAAGCAATCATCACGCAGCGCGGCGGACGATACGTCGTTCCGGTCAAAAGTGAATATAAAAACGATGTCGGTGGAATGGTACATGATGTCTCGGCAACCGGGGCAACTGTGTTTATTGAGCCTGCGTCGGTTGTAAAAATCAACAACGATTTGCGCGAACTTGCAGGAAAAGAAGAGCGCGAGATCGAACGTATTTTAGCAACTCTTTCCGCGGAAGTATCCACATACAGCGAGAGCATCGGCTTGGATTATGATATCTTGGTCGCGCTTGACCTGCTGTTTGCGAAGGCAAAACTTTCTTATGCGCAGAATGCGGATGCACCTGTGCTCAACGAAAAGGGTGAAGTTTTGCTCAAAGAAGCACGGCATCCGTTGCTCGCTTCCCAAAAAACCGTTCCGATCTCAGTACGGTTGGGGCGTGATTTTGATACCCTTGTCATCACGGGTCCGAATACGGGCGGTAAAACCGTTACGCTTAAAACCATTGGGCTTCTTACGCTGATGGCGGAATGTGGTCTGCATATCCCGGCGCAGAGCGGGAGCGAGATTTCGGTGTTTGAAACCGTATATGCAGACATCGGCGACGAGCAAAGCATCGAACAGTCACTTTCCACATTCTCTTCGCATATGGTGAACATCGTGGAGATTCTGGAAACCGCAGACGACCGTTCGCTGATTCTGTTTGATGAATTGGGAGCGGGTACAGACCCTGTCGAAGGCGCGGCGATTGCGGTTGCAATCATTCGCTATGCCATGGCGCTTGGTGCGCGCCTTGCAGTTACCACGCACTATACAGAACTGAAATCTTTTGCGCTTACCACCAATCGCGTGGAAAACGCATCGTGTGAATTCGATGTAGAGACATTGCAGCCCACATACAAACTGCTCATCGGTGTCCCGGGGAAGAGTAACGCGTTTGCGATCGCACACCGCTTGGGACTCAGCGACCATATCATTGATACCGCGCGCGACTTGGTGGATAGCGAGAATCAGCAGTTTGACAAGATTTTGCAAAAACTCGAAGAAAAGCGGACTGCTTTGGAAGCGGAACTGTCTGCCGCAGAAGCGCTCAAGCGCGAAAACGAAGAACTCAACCGAAAAGCACGCGAGTATGATGAGCGCTTGGAGCGTGATCGTGCCCGCGCGCAAGAGCGCGTTCGCGAAGAAGCGGAAGAGATGCTGAAAGAAGCGAGACGGGCGGCGGATAAAATCTTTGACGAAATCGATGCGCTCAGAAAAGCGCAGAAAAAGAAAGACGATATTCAACGCATCAACGAAGCGCGTGCATCCCTGCGTGGAGCACTCAATGAGGGCGAACGCAAACTGGGAAGCGGAAAGGGCGCAAAACGCGCGAAAGCCGAGCCGCTCAAACGACCGCTCCAAATCGGAGATACTGTGGAACTGCTCGCGTTTGGAACACAGGGAACCGTGCTCACTTTGCCTGATGCTGATGGGAACCTTCGCGTGCAGGCCGGTGTCTTGAAAGTTACCACGAAAGTGTCTGAGATCCGCTTGATTGAAAACGCGGAAAACCGGAGTGCACAGAAAATCGTGGAGAGAAGCCGCGCCGCACTTCGGAATCAACAGATGTCGAATGAGTTGGATCTGCGCGGCATGGCATCCGATGAAGCCATTATGGAACTGGATCGCTATCTCGATCAGGTATTTCTCGCAAAACTTTCCACTGTGCGTATTATCCACGGCAAGGGAACGGGTGTTCTGCGTGCCGCAGTGCAAAGCCATTTGCGCAAACATCCGCACGTGAAAAGTTTCCGCATCGGAACGTTTGGTGAAGGTGAAAACGGTGTTACTGTGGTTGAGATTCGTCAATAAGACGAAAAATCTTCCAATATAGCGAAAAATGTGCGAGATTTTTTGTCAGGAATCATAGAAAATAAAAAAACAGTTGACGAAGTCCGCTCAAATTTGTTATTCTATTAGTACAAGGTAAAGTCTGAAATGGAGGCAAAACTTCATGTGCTCAAAAGAAGTAATTATCAATAATCAAATCGGATTGCGTGCTCGCCCGGCTACTTTCTTCATTCAGAAGGCGAATGAATTTAAGTGCAGCATTCAGGTGGAACGCGAAGAACGCCGTGTCAACGCAAAGAGTTTGCTTGGTGTTTTATCTCTTGGTATCGTCAAAGGTACGAAGATTCTGTTGATTGCAGACGGCGCAGATGAAAACGAAGCGATCAATGCGTTGGTTGAATTGATCAATTCGAATTTCTCTGAATAACATTTGAACTGATCGGTATCATCATAAGGGCGGGTGCATCCCGCCCTTGTTTTATAAGCGGGGAGGTGAAGATATGGTGGATGTACATGAGAAGGCTTTGCACTTGCCGGAAAAACCTGGCGTGTATCTGATGCTTGACCGTGCAAACGAAGTCATCTACGTCGGGAAAGCCAAGAATTTACCAAATCGCGTGAGTTCGTACTTCCGCGCAAACCCCAACCATAACGAAAAGACCCGCGTGATGGTGAGTAAGGTCTGCGATTTCGATTACATCGTAACCGAGACCGAGTTTGAAGCATTGGTGCTTGAAAACTCGCTCATCAAACGGCACATGCCCCGCTATAACATTTTACTGAAAGATGACAAGGGCTACCCGTACATCCGCTTGTCCGTGCAGGATGCGTTTCCGAATTTCACGGTGGTGTCAAAACCGATGAATGACGGGGCACGGTACTTCGGTCCGTATGGTGGACGAACTGCGTGTTTCCGTGCGATTGATTCGGTGCGGTCTGCGCTCGGGATTCCGTCGTGTAAACGGTCATTCCCGCGTGAGATCGGAAAAGGACGACCATGTCTGAATTACCACATGGGAAAGTGCAAAGCGGTTTGCGCGGGAAACGTCAGCGCGGAAGAATATCGCGCAATGATTGCGACTGCGTGTACGATTTTTGAAGGAAAAGCCGAAGAGCTTTTGGGCTCGCTCCGCAATGAGATGCAAGCCGCGTCGGAACGGTTGGAGTTTGAACGTGCGGCTCGACTGCGCGATGAGATGAGAGCGATCGAGCGGTTGTGTGTCAAACAAAACGTACTTCCCGGGATGGCGGCGGATACCGATGTCATCGCACTCTATCCGGGTGAGAGTAAAACCGTGTTTGCGGTGTTGCATTACATTGGCGGGGCATTGCTGGAAAGCGAAACACACGTGGTGGAGACTCCTGTGTTTGCGGATCGTGCGGAACTGATGTCGGGTTTTGTGAAGCAGTACTATATGCCACGCAAAGTCTTCCCGAAGACGGTTTGCTTATCCGATGCTCCCGAAGACATTGATTTGCTTTCCGAGTGGATGAGTGATATACAGAAAACCAAGGTGCATCTTTTGGTGCCACAGCGTGGTGAAAAACGAAAGATGGTTTCAATTGCGGAAGAGAATGCGCGTGAAAAAGCAATTCGAGCGGCAAGTAAAAGTGAAGTGGTGGCGCGCACCACACTGGATCTTCAGAATTTGCTTGGGTTGAAAACCCCGCCTGTGCGAATCGAAGCGTATGATATTTCCAACACCGCAGGGAAAGATATGGTTGCATCCATGGTGGTCTTTCAAGACACCGTGCCGCGCAAGCGGGATTACCGAATGTTCCGCATTCGTTCCTTAGACGATCAGGACGACTGTGCGGCAATGCGGGAAGTGCTGGAGCGCAGAATCAAGCGTTTACAGGAGGGAGATGCAAAATTCTCCGAGCGCCCTGATGTGATCTTGCTTGACGGTGCGCTTGGTCAAGTCCGTGCGGTAAAAGAAGTGCTGGATGAGTTGGGGGAGATGATCCCGGTGTTCGGGATGGTAAAAGATGACCGACATCGTACCCGCGCGATCGTTTCTGCAAATGGAAGTGAGATCGGGATCCAAACCAATCCTGCGGTGTTCCGCCTGATCGGAACCATTCAGGAGGAAGTGCACCGATTTGCAATCGAATACCATCGCAAACTGCGGTTTGCAACCACGACGCGCTCCGGACTCAAGGAAATTCCGGGGGTAGGGGAGAAACGGCACAAAGCCCTGCTCAAGGCGTTTGGAAGTTTAACTGCAATTCAAAATGCGAGTGTTTCCGAGTTGGAACGAGTGCTTCCGCATACGGTTGCTTGTGCGGTATATGAACATTTTCGTAAAAATGAAAAGGGGGATGTTACGTGAGAGTTATTACAGGAACGGCACGTGGAAAACGCTTACGCACATTAGATGGTTTGGACACTCGCCCGACCACAGATCGTGTGAAAGAGTCCATTTTCAATATCATTCAGTTTGAAATCGAAGGCAGACAGGTGTTGGATCTCTTTGCAGGCAGCGGGCAACTTGCGATTGAATGTGTCAGTCGCGGTGCGCTTCATGCAACTGCGGTTGATATCGCGAAAGCGGCGGTACAAGTGATTCGTGAAAATGTCAAGAACTGCGGCATGGAAGATCAAATCCATGTGGCGCAGGAAGACTATAAAAGTTTTATCAAACGGATTCGAAAACAGTTTGATATTATTCTGTTAGATCCGCCATATCACACTGAAAACTTGCAAAAAGCGGTGGATTTGATCTGTGAATTTGACATTTTGTCAGATGGTGGTATAATAGTCTGTGAGAGTGCACGTGACCAGGTGCTGAATGCACCGCCTGCACCCTATGAGATGGGCAGGGAATATCTCTATGGAAAGAGCAAGGTTTGCGTGATTCACAAGAAGGTGTGAGCGTATGAAGACAGCAATTTGTCCGGGTAGTTTTGACCCGATCACATTGGGTCATTTGGACATCATCCGTCGTGCGGCGGAGATTTTTCCCCACGTCATTGTAGCGGTGATGGTCAATTCCAAAAAGACGGGGCTGTTTTCGGTGGAAGAGCGTGTAGAACTCATCCGCCGCGTGGTGCAAGATTTCCCAAATGTCACGGTGGAATCTTCCACTGCATTGCTTGCACAATGGGCAGAAGAAAAAGGCGACTGCGTTTTGGTGAAAGGTCTGCGCGCGATCAGTGATTTTGAATCGGAATTCCAAATGGCGCTGATCAATCGCAAGTTGAATCCGAAACTGGAAACCGTTTTTCTCCCGACCTCCGATGAGTATCTCTATCTCTCGTCCAGTATTGTGCGTGAGGTTTGCTCGTTGGGCGGAGATATCACGGATTTTGTCCCGAAAGAAATTTTACCAGATGTGAAACAAAAACTTGCAAGGGGGTAACGAACATATGGCAAGCGGAATCGAAGAATTGGTAGGTATGTTACAGGATACGGTGGAAAGTGCATGGAAACTTCCGTTTGGCTCGGACAAGTGTTTGGTCGAACGCAGTAAGATGCTTGACTTGATCGATGAGATCCGTGTCAACCTGCCGAAGGACTTGGAACAGGCGAGGGGTATCATCGAAAGCAGAACCGAAATCATCGCGCAGGCAAAGCGTGAAGCGGAAGCGATCAAGCGCGCTGCAGAAGATCGTGCACGTCAGTTGGTTTCGGAAGAAGAAGTGATGATCATTGCTCGCCAGAAGGCAAGCGAACTCACCATGATGGCTGATACCAAATCCAAAGAAGTGCGCCGCGTCGCAAACGAGTACGTGGATGACGTCCTGCGCCGTTTGGAAGACGTGATGACCGAAGCACTGGATGAAACCCGTAAATCCCGCCAGCAGTTCAAGGCGCTCAGCACTCGTCAGGACTAATTGTAAAAAACAAAAAAGAAGGATGCAATTTTGCATCCTTCTTTTTTTGTCTCTTTGGCGAAATTATCCACCACTTCTCACCACCGAACAACAGTTCGGAAAACAACAACATTTTCTTTCGTAAAAAGGAATAATTTGCAAAAATTAACAAAAAAAGATAATTTTTTTGAAAATTTTTCTGAAAAAGGTATTGCAAATTTTAGGTATATCTACTATAATATTCAATGTAAGTGGGGAATCGTGGATAATTGTGGTGAAAAACTGCTTACAATCTCAAGAAAGGCGGTGAGGAATATGAGAGGTGAATACAGTCATGCGATTGACGGGAAAGGCCGTCTTTTTATTCCTGCCAAATTTCGTGAGAAACTGGGCACCACTTTTGTAGTCACACGCGGTGTGGGTCAGTACCTCTCGGTTTATCCGATGGATGAATGGGAAGCGTTTGAAGAAAAGATCCGCTCGCTCAAAAGCAAGCAGGCGTTGGAACTGCAACGATACTTTGTTGCTCCGGCACAGGACAGTATGCCGGATGGACAGGGGCGTGTGTTGCTTTCTCAGAAACTGCGTGCACATGCGAAACTTGATAAAAACGTTTTGGTTGCCGGTATGGGAAACCATCTCGAGATTTGGGATGAGGAGACTTGGGATTCCATGAACCCGTCGGCAGAACAGATTGAAAGCATCATGGAAGAGGCGGGAATCTGATGAGTCAGGAACATAAACCGGTACTCTTTGCAGAAACCATCGAACTCTTGGATATCCGCCCGGATGGGATTTATGTGGATGGCACACTCGGTCGTGCAGGACATGCAAGCGCGATTCTGAGCCGTTTGGGAAAAGATGGGCGATTGGTTGGAATCGACAAAGACCATGAAGCCATTGCGGCGGCAGAGAAGGTTTTTACACGAGACGCACGCGTAACACTCGTAAGAGCCGATTTTCGGAACATCGCAGATGTTTTGAAAGAAGCCGGAGTTGATCGCGTGGATGGGATCTTGCTTGATCTCGGGGTTTCATCTCCGCAACTGGATGATGCATCACGCGGATTTTCTTATATGGCGGATGCACCACTCGATATGAGAATGGACCGCCGTCAAAGTTATGATGCATATGAACTGGTAAACTTCGCATCTGAAGAAGAACTCAAACGAATCCTTTGGGATTACGGTGAAGAACGATATGCGCCGAAGATCGCGCGCAAGATCGTAGAAGAACGCGAGAAAACGCCGATCGAGACCACACTCGCGCTGGTGGAAATCATCAAACGGGCGATGCCTGCGGCGGCACTTCGGGAAAAACAACATCCTGCAAAACGCAGTTTTCAAGCGTTCCGAATCGCGGTAAACGACGAACTCGGCGCGATTGCCGATGTTTTGGAAGATGCGGTGGATGCGTTAAACCCGCACGGACGCCTTGCGGTCATCACATTCCATTCACTCGAAGACCGCATCGTCAAACAAGCATTTAAGAAAATGGAAAACCCTTGCACTTGTCCGAAAGAATTTCCGGTGTGCGTTTGCGGAAAAACCCCGCTGATTACATCGGTTACGAAAAAGCCTGTCACAGCAAGTGAGAGGGAACTCACAGAAAACCCACGCGCACGCAGTGCGAAATTACGCGTTGCGGAGAAACGGTAAAAATTTTGGGAGGTTTTGAGCAGTATGGGTCGTACTCGGAATGAACAAAGTCGTGGCACAAACTTTACTTTGTGTGCATACGTTATCTGTTTTACCTTGCTTCTTGCAATGATCTTCAGTTATGTGAAGCTCAACGAGATTTCCGATCAGTCGATTCGTTTGCAGAGTCAGTTGGAAGACCTGCAGGAACAAAATCAACTGCTCACCGTCCGGATCGGACAACGCTTAGGCCGTGATCAAATCAAACAGCAGGCGGCCGAACGCTTCGGCATGGTTACCCTGAGCAAGGATCAAGTAACATATGTCAACACGAACAACACCGATACGGTTGAAATCATTTCCGAAACTGAGCTGCTGCGTGACCGTTCGCAGATCGTAGCGGGTCTTGCGCGCGGCTTCCGCTGGCTTGTGGAATATATCAACTGAGAAAACAATATACTTTTGTGGTCATGAGTTTGTTGATGCGGGGTGAGAATGCGGTTTGCTGCCAAGGATAAGGTTCACAAATCGATTCTTGCCCTTTTTTATCGGAGGAAGATAAAATGTCTCGAAAAAGAGTCTCTGCGAGTATGTTGAAACGGACCGTCGGTATGATGGTTGTGTTTGGCGTGCTCGCTTTTGTTCCTATGGTGGTGAAACTTGCAAAAGTGCAGCTGGTCGATGCCGAGTTTTACCAGCGCAAGGCGGCAGAACAGCAAACCCGCGACACCATCATTACGCCGAAACGTGGCGTGATTTATGACCGAAATATGAATGAACTCGCAGTCTCCGCAACCGCGGAGACGGTTTACATTTCTCCTGCGGATATCGAAACAGCAGAGCAGGAATCGGAAGTCGCACGAATCCTTTCCGAAACGCTCGGTCTTGACTATCAGACCGTACTTGGGAAAACGCAGAACAAAAAGAGCTACTACCAAGTCATCAAAAAGAAAATCGATGAAGAAACCGCGACCGCATTGCGCGCGCGCATCAAAGAAAGCGGAGTGAGTGCCATCCATCTCGCGGAGGATACCAAGCGTTATTATCCGTACGGCAGTTTAGCTGCGCAGGTGCTCGGGTTCTGCGGGGATGAAAACTCGGGGCTTAACGGCATCGAAGCCATGTACGAAGAAGAACTCAAAGGTGTTACGGGCAGAATCGTCGCCGCAAAAAATGCGCGCGGTACCGCGATGCCGTTCCAATACGAAGAGTACTATGATGCACAAAATGGTCAGAACGTGGTGCTCACCATTGATGCCACCATTCAGCAGGTTTTGGAGAAACATCTCGGGACTGCGGTGATTGACTCGGGTGCAACCAACCGCGGTGCGGGGATCGTGATGGACATCACCACAGGTGAGATTTTAGCACTTTCCACCATGGGTGGATTTGACTTAAACGATCCGTTTACCATTACAGATGCCAACGCGCTGAACCGCATCCAAGCAGCACCTGAGGAAGAACGTAAGCAGACACGTAGTAACGAACTTAACGCGATGTGGCGCAGTAAGATCATCTCGGACTCATACGAGCCGGGTTCTACATTCAAGATTCTCACCATCGCAATGGGTGTGGAAGAAGGGGTCGTAAACGCGAGCAGTACCTTCAGCTGCCCGGGTGCGATGAAAGTCGGCGACCGTACCATCCATTGTTGGAAACGTACTGGTCACGGCACCGTTACACTTTCGGGTGCGCTGGAAAACTCCTGTAACTGCGCGCTGATGCAGATCGTCGCAAAAATCGGAAACGCAAAGTTCTTTGACTATGTCAGCGCATTTGGTCTGCGCGAAAAAACCGGAGTCGATCTCCCCGGCGAAGCAAGCGGCTTCTTCTTTAACGAAAAAGATTTCAAAAACCCGAACAACAAAGTCAGTCTCGCGGTCGCCTCGTTTGGGCAGACTTTCAAGGTTACTCCGATCCAGATGATTACCGCGGTTTCCGCAGTCGTCAACGGCGGCAAACTCCTAAAACCGCACATCGTCAAGGAAATTGTTGACAAAGACGGAATCGCTGTGGAAACATTTGAACCCGAAGTCATCCGCCAGATCGTATCCAAAGAAACCAGCGAATTTATCTGCAGTTCTATGGAGAGCGTTGTTGCGGGCGGTACGGGTCGTAATGCTTCGGTCAAGGGCTACCGCATCGGCGGTAAGACCGGTACCAGTGAAAAGATCGATATCAAAAAAGAGGGTGAACCCGAAAAGTATGTCGCATCGTTTTTGGGGGTTGCACCGATGGAATCCCCGCGTTATGCGATTCTGATCATCGTGGATGAGCCGAGTGGCGCATATGTGGAAGGCAGTCAGGTCGCCGCTCCTGTGGCGGGGAAGGTATATTCCGAAATCCTGCCGTATCTCGGAATCGACCCGGTATACAGCGAAGAAGAAATGACCAAAAAGAACATCTATCTTCCCAACGTAGTCGGTATGACCGCAGGCGATGCGAAAACCATGCTCAGCAGTAAACGCTATGTCAATCTGAAAATCAAGACTGTTGGCGATGGCGATAAAGTTACCGACCAGCTCCCGGTTTACGGAACATCCATTCCGGATGATTCGCAAGTGGTTCTGTATCTGGGCGGAAGCGCGCAGAACGACTTGGTGGAAGTTCCCAATGTAGTGGGAATGTCGCCCGAAGAAGCAAACCGTACGCTGACCAATGCGGGCCTGATGTGCGTGAGCGTGGGTGTTACATCGGAAAGCGGCATCACCGCAACCAAGCAAAGCGTTGCCGCGGGCACAAAAGTACAACGTACCACCAACGTAACAGTTGAGTTTTATGCGACATCCTCAGTCGCAGAAGGAATTGGCTAAAAAGGAGATGAAGTAATGCGCTTGACCGAACTCTTAAAAGATGTTTCCGTTTTGGAATATCACGCGGATGATGTGGAAATCACGTCCGTTGCGTATGACTCGCGCAAAGTAGTTGCGGGGAGCGCATTTGTTGTCATCGCGGGATATGAAACCGACGGTTACCGCTACATTGATGCGGCGGTAAAAGCGGGGGCGAGCGTGGTACTTACCGACCGCGCACCGCAAAATCCTGAAATTCCGTATGTTTTGATTGAAGATCCGCGCAAGGCGCTTGCAGTTTGTGCCTCAAACTTCTTCGCACATCCTGCAAAGGAAATGAAACTCATCGGGGTTACCGGAACCAACGGCAAAACTTCAATCACATATCTGCTTAAGCAGGTTCTGGAAGCGCAAGGAGAGAAGGTAGGGCTCATTGGGACCAACCAGAATCTCATTGGGGACGAAGTGGTGGAGACTGAGCGCACCACACCTGAATCCTTTGAACTCCATGCACTCTTCCGCCGTATGGCGGATGCAGGTTGCACCTATGTTTTAATGGAAGTTTCCTCCACTTCGTCCCCAAT
>SVMJ01000019.1 GCA_015067485.1 Oscillospiraceae bacterium | reverse complement strand
CGTCGATAATCTTAACGTTATCACCGACTGCATAGTCGACCACGATCTCGTGTTTTTCGACACCGAGCGCTAAAACTTCTTCTTCGGTCAACGGAACCGGCTTGCTCCCGGGACCAACGAATCCGGTTACGCCACGAGTGTTACGCACAACGTGCCAACTCTCGTCTGTCATCACCATCTTCACCAGAACATAACTCGGGAACACTTTACGCTCCACTTGCTTACGATCCCCGTCTTTGATTTCTTCAACAGTTTCAAGCGGGATATTGACATCATAGATCAAATCATGGAGCTTACGGTTTTCAACGGTTTTTTGAATTGTAGCGGCTACTTTGTTTTCATAGCCCGAATATGTGTGGACCACATACCATTTTGCTTCGTTTGACATGAGCGTTCTCCTTAGCGCAAGCCAAGCAAGAGATCTCTTCCGAAAGTAAAGAGAACATCAAACAGAGCGATGAATGCGCAAACAACCAAAACTGTTACAATAACAACAGTCGTGTTTTTGCTGACCTGGTTCCAATTCGGCCAAACGACCTTCTTCAGCTCGCTCTTCATCTCACGGAACCATCTTGCGATTCGACCGCCCAAGCGTTCTTTCTTTTCAGCCATTTGTGCACACCCTTTCTTGATTCATTGCAAACTTATGCAAGATTACTTTGTTTCCTTGTGGAGTGTGTGTTTCCGGCAGAAACGGCAATACTTGTTCATTTCCAAACGATCGGGATCGTTCTTCTTATTCTTAACAGTATCGTAGTTTCTCTGTTTGCACTCCTGGCAAACCAATGTGATTTTCACTCTCATTTAACGGCACCTCCTAAGATTTTATTGCCTCCCTGACCATCTGATACACGATGTATGCGAGATCATTTCCCCGCATATGAGTTCCTTTTTTCTACTCTCAAAAAAGCGCACAAAAAAAAGACCCCATACAGGTAAGTACAACTATACCACAACAAATGGATAAGGTCAAGCATTATTTTTATTTTTCTTGCTCTTTTTTCCCTTTTCCGATATAATAAGTACAACAAGCAAAAAAGGAGCAATCTGATGCCCAGAATTTTAGGAATCGATTTCGGCGATGTCCGAATTGGAATCGCTGTTTCCGACGAGCAAGCCTTTCTCGTGGGAGAGACTTTCACCGTTCGCGAAACGAATTTTGAAAAAGCAGTCACGAAACTTTGTGAGATCATCACCGAGCGCAACATTGCAGAGATCGCACTCGGGTTTCCGAAGAACATGGACGGTACGGTCGGTGAACGCGGAGAGAAAAGCCGCCTTCTCGCTTCCCTGCTGAAAGAAAAGACTGGTCTTCCCGTACACTTGTGGGACGAACGCCGCACTTCGGTAGACGCGCACCGCATTCTGCGTGAAAACGGGAAACGCACTAGGGAGCACAAAGGAACGGTAGACGCGGTAGCCGCGTCACTGATTTTGGAAGGATATCTCGGTTTCCGCAGAAACAAACAATAACAGTACAAAGCGGCAATGCAAATCGCATTGCCGCTTTTATTTTTTACTGATGCTGGTTGAACATCTTTTCGATTGCCTTCCAAGTTGCATCTTCTTCGCTTTCAGCTGTTTCAACAGTATTCAAACGATCAACGATGCTCGGAGTTGCTTCTTTTGCAACAGCCTTGTTTGCTTCGCCGCCGGTTGCGAT
Organism: Oscillospiraceae bacterium; assembly: GCA_015067485.1. Classification (GTDB taxonomy): domain Bacteria; phylum Bacillota; class Clostridia; order Oscillospirales; family JAAYXM01; genus SIG510. The sequence goes on along the minus strand of SVMJ01000019.1, from coordinate 9,860 downwards.
GACGGTAACGCGGATTTCATCTTCCATACCCTGATCGATCGCAGCACCGAAGATGATGTTCGCATCCGGATGTGCAGCTTCGCGGATCATTTCGGAAGCAATGGTGATTTCTTCCAAACTGATATCCATCGAACCGGTGATGTTGATGATAACACCCTGTGCGCCCGAGATAGAAGTTTCGAGCAGCGGGCTTTCGATTGCCATTCTTGCAGCTTCGTTTGCTTTGTCCTTACCGGAAGCACGACCGACACCCATGTGTGCGTAGCCTGCTTCATGCATGATCATCTTGACGTCTGCAAAGTCAAGGTTGATGATACCGTGGACATTGATGAGTTCGGAAATGCTCTGGATCGCCTGACGGAGAACATCGTCTGCGATTTCGAATGCGTTGATGAAGGTGATCTTCTGTTCGGAGACCAAACTCAAACGTTCATTCGGGATGACCACCAAGGAGTCGACCTTTTCCTGCAATGCAGCGATGCCTTCACCTGCCTGTTTTGCACGAACTTTCCCTTCAAAGGTGAACGGCTTGGTGACAACGCCGATGGTCAAGATGCCCATCTCGCGAGCGAGATCTGCAATGACCGGAGCAGCACCGGTACCGGTACCGCCGCCCATGCCTGCGGTGATAAAGACCATATCTGTTCCTTCAAGAACTTTCTTGATTGCTTCGCGGCTCTCTTCAGCAGCCTTGCGACCAACTTCCGGATCGGAGCCTGCGCCCAAGCCCTTGGTCAACTTTTCGCCGATCTGGATCTTATAGGTTGCGTTGGAATCACGCAGTGCCTGACGGTCGGTGTTTACCGCGATAAATTCAACACCACGAACACCCGACTGAACCATGCGGTTGACCGCATTTCCGCCGCCACCGCCGACGCCGATAACCTTAATGGAAACAACGATATCGCGTTCTGCATCAATTTCAAAAGCCATGATAATCCCTCCGTGCTTTTTCTTTATCATAAAATTTTAGACATTCTTTTTGTCCATTTTACACTTTTTTTTGCGATAGGTCAATAGAAAACTTCGCATATCCGCAAAATTTTGAAAAATTCTTGTTCCGAAAACCACCACTGCTGCCAAAAACAGGTCTAAATCGAGTCGATTTCCGATGTAAGTGATCACACCCGCAAGTAGAGCATTGCTGAAAAATCCGGATAAAAAGATTTTGAGTTGGAAGCGATTCCTTAGGAGTGCGGTTACCCCCCCGATTGTGGAATCCAGCGCACCGAGAAGCGCGATCGCGACGTACGGCGACCATTCCGCCGGGATAGTGATGGGCAGAAACAACGCAATCAAACCGCCTGCGATCAATCCTGCTGCCATATATACTGCAATCATGACTCATCCTCCACAACCGTCGCATATCGGAATACGATGTTATTTTTCGCACCTTCGATCACCAGGTTCTCACTCTTTTCAATGGTAATCTCAATAAGAAAGCGTTCCAGTTCGTCCACAATGCCCGATCGCATCATGAGCGCACGTTCCATGGCATCGGAATCCCCGATTGCGCGGATGACAAACGGCGCAGCATAACGCGTGTTATTAACGCTCACCGTATTGCCTGCACATCGGATCTCCGAAGTTGCAAGAATACGCTCCCCGTTTAAGCTCAACGCCTCTGCCCCTGCACTACGCAGTTCGTTGATGACATTGAGCAGGTCGCTATCATGTACCACAAATGCATTTTCGTTCGTAGTTGCACTCCCCGCGCTCTGACTGTCAGACAACGTGACCACAAGTCCCGGTCCCTTTACAGTCGCTTCACCGGAGAGCACTTCGGCACGGCGCAGTTGTTCTGCCATCGTTTGAACGATACCGCCCGATTCGGATGCGGCATTGCGCATTTTTTCAATATCGCTCTTTGCCTGTTCGAGCTGATCACTCAGCTGAGCATTTCGTGTTTCCATTTCGGTTACACGTTCCAACAGTTGCTCAATACGGGCAGGTTGCGATGTGATATCCGCCTGATTGATCCGCACGCTTCGAAACTGCAACATCAACAGAAAGCCAAGCAGGGCGCAAGTCGCAATGAGTGCGATCTTCCCTTTGTTATTTCCAAGTTGTTTTTGACTCATTCCGCTCCCCCTAACTGTATACTGCTATTCGGCTGAAAACGCCCTTCCGTGGGTTTGGACACATTCAGAACCCCGCGATCGGACGGATCAAGTTCTTTCAGAATGGTAGAAAACAGACGAATCTTTCGGTCGATCTTGTCGATATTCCCCAGCTGCACCTGCAATCTTCCGTCATAAATGAAGCTGAGTTGATAGAGTTTTCTCATATCAACTTGTCCCACACTCGAAATCACTTCCGCATCGGATAGTGCACGCATTACCACGGAGAGCGCGTTTACCGCACCTTCTTCCTGGAGCATTAACTGCTCACCCGATTTCGGCTCGACCGCTTCCGATTCACTTATAATATGTAAATACGGAACTTCCTCCGTGATGGAGATTTGCTCCAGCAAATATGCATTTTTGTCTAAAAGCCAGCGCTGTTCTCCTTTGTCGAGATACGCGACCGGGACACGTTCCACCACATTGAGCAAGAAGGTATCCGGAAGTCTTCTTCTGATATTCACTTCTGCGATGTAGGGATACTGTGCCTTGATTTTGCGTTCCACTTCAAATTTGTTGACCGCAAACAGGTTGTCCCCTTCCGAGATCCCGCTTGCCGCGATGATCTCTTCTGTGGAGTGTTTCTGTGCGCCGGTCACCAGGATCTCACTTGTCTGCAAAAACATGGTAACCGACGCAACAATCACAACAAAAACAGTCAGAAATAACAAAAACGAGAAAAAATGTCCGCTTTTCTTTCTTCGGTTTCTTTTGTTCTTTTTCACGACCTTATTCCCCTTTTCGTATGATTTCTGCGCCGAGTTTGGAAAATCCGTTTTCAATCGATTCATACCCGCGATCAATGTATTTTTCTTCCGAAATACGACTGACACCGTCAGCACATAACGCCGCAAGTACGAGAGCCGCGCCGCCGCGCAAATCGGAAGCAGAAACATTTGCTCCGCTGAGTGGACTCTTCCCTTCTACAACCGCCACTCTACCGACCACCTGGATATTGGCGCCCATGCGTGTCAGTTCGCTCACATGGCGGTAGCGACTATCGAAGATATTTTCCACAAACACCGCAGTCCCCGCGCATTGTGTCGCATACGCCATGAGCGGTGCTTGTGCATCAGTCGGGAACCCCGGATACGGCATGGTACGTATCGTGCCGCATGATTTGAGATTTTCCGTGCCGCGCACACGGATTTTATCCCGGTCAATATCAAGATTACAACCGGAACATTCCAAAAGTGCGGTTACGGTTGCGACGTGTTCGGGAACCAAATCGCACACCAGCACATCCCCGCCTGTCATGGCCGCACCAATGAGATACGTCGCGGCGACAATGCGGTCGGGCATCACGCGATGGATGACATCTTGTGTTTTTTCGACACAATCAACTTCGATTTCGGATGTTCCCGCGCCGCGGATCGAAACCCCCATTTTCTGCAAAAAACACGCCAAATCCACAATCTCGGGTTCCCGCGCCGCATTGCGGATGCGAGTCGTTCCCTTTGCCGCAGTTGCCGCAAGCATGATGTTCTCGGTCGCACCTACACTCGGAAACGATAATTGTATCTCACGACCCACCATACAGCTTGCCTTGCAACAAATATGCCCGCCCTCTTCTTCGATTTCGGCACCTAAACAACGCAGAGCAGAGAGATGGAGATCAATCGGACGATTTCCGAGTTCACAACCGCCCGGCAGATACAATTCTGCGCATCCCGTTCGTGCCAAAATCGCACCGAGAAAAATCACAGACGATCGCATTTCGCGCATCATGGCATCGGGAATCGAACATGTGTGCAACGTAGATGCATCCACAGTCACAGTACTTCCTTCACGGTGTACCCGACAACCGAGATGCTCCAAAATCGTAATTGCACTATGTACATCTCGCAGACACGGACAATTTTCAATCACGCAAACACCTGCGCGCAACACGGTTGCCGACAAAATGGGCAACACGCTGTTTTTCGCTCCGTGGACCGCAATTTCTCCTTTGAGCGGTTTTCCACCGCACACTTCAAGACTCATAAAACGGCATTCCTCCTGCTTGCGGAATCTATGCCATTCTATGCGGTTTTCAAAAAAAGGGTTAACGGGTCAAATCGACCAGTTCACGATAAATGCGCTCGGTCGCATCAAGAACCGCGATTTCTTTGAGTTTTGCGGACATTCCCGCACGAAGTTCACTTGATGCCAAAAGCTCACAAGTTTCATCATACAATCGTTTTCCGCTGCATTCGCGCTCCAAAATCAATCTTGCGCCACCGACATCTGAGAGCACACGCGCATTTTTCTCTTGGTGATTGTCCGCCACATTCGGAGACGGAACGATGATAGCAGGCTTTCCGAGTGCCATCACTTCGCTGAGCGTAGACGCACCGCCTCGGCAAAGGATGACATCCGCCGCCGACATCACGCGCGCCATATCGTGGATATATTCACGCAGTTCAAAGTGGCCATGCTCTTCCGCAACGCCCAAATCAGAAAGCAGCCCAGGCATCCATGCGTAGCCGTATTTTCCGCACGCATGGATGTGGTAAAATTCTGCGTTTTCTTTGCATTCCAGCGCGATCATATCCGCAATCATTTTGTTCATCTCTCGCGCGCCCTGAGAGCCCCAAAAACTGACGACCAAAGGTTTTCCCAAAACGCCGAGTGCTTCTCTTGCTTTGGTCGGGTCTTGAAAAATCATATCTTCACGGATGGGGGTCCCCACCACTGCGATATTGTCTTTGCGTTTGAGAAAACGCTCGGTTTCCGCGAAATTTACCATTACGCGGCTTAAGCGTTTGGAGAGCATTCGGGTCGCGAGGCCCGGATATGCATTGGATTCATGAATGAGCGTAGAAATTCCCGCCTTACACGCGGCTCTTAAAACCGGGTAGCATGCGTATCCGCCGGTGCCCATCACGACATCCGGCTGAAATTCCCGCACAAGATCATCCGCCCAGTTTAATGCGCGGATGAGTTTTTTTGCGCTTCTGAGATTCCCTTGCATTGACTTGAGATTGAACCCACGGTGAAATCCTTCGATGGGAACGGTGCGAATCGGGAAACCCGCATCCGAAACCAATCGGACCTCCATCCCATTTTCCGCCCCTGCAAATAAAATCTCTGCATTGGGGCGTCGGTCTTTCACCGCTTTTGCAGATGCGATCGCGGGGTTGATATGCCCGCCCGTTCCGCCGCAAGCAAACAATACTTTCATTCCGCCTGCTCCTCATCTTGGTTTACTTGTTCTTTTTGAATGGGCATGGTTCTGGATACATTCAGTACAACACCGACTTCCGCCAGCAGGAACACGAGCGATGTACCGCCGTAACTGAAGAACGGAAGCGATGCACCCGTAACCGGGAGCACACCGGTAACAACGCCGATGTTGAGCAGTGTCTGAAGTGCGATTTGCGCGGTGATACCCACGACCAGGAGCGATCCGAATTTATCTCGCGCACGCATCGCGATCCAAAACCCACGCAAAATCAAAAGTGCAAACAAAAGCATAATGACGAAAGCACCGACAAAGCCCAACTCTTCGCCTACTACCGCGAAGATAAAGTCGTTATGCGCTTCCGGAAGATACAAATATTTTTGGCGGCTGTTGCCAAGCCCCAGCCCAAATAGACCGCCCGCGCCGATCGCATAAAGCGACTGCACCGCCTGCCACCCCTTCCCTTTCGGGTCGATGAACGGATCGAGCCACACGCGGAGTCGCGCCTGTGCATAGTCCAGTTGTGTGATCGCAAGCGCGCCAAACGCGACACCTGCAGAAATAACGCCGGCAAACCAGCCCCAATGCGTACCGCCGACAAACATCATGATCGCACCGATCCCCGCAATAAGAATCGCACCGGAAAGATGGGGTTCTAAGAACATCAGTCCACACAGTACACCCAAGACCAAAATAAACGGAAGTACGCCGTAGCGGAAGGTGTTCATTTTTTCGCTATGCGCGGAGATGTAGCTTGCAAAAAAGAAGATCACCGCGATTTTCGCAAATTCAGATGGCTGGAACTGTGTAAACCCTAAGTTGATCCATCGTTTTTCGCCGAAGTTACCGGTGCCGATCAAGAGAACCAACACTAACAGCACAACGCTGACCGTAAGGAAAATCGGCGCCCAAAAGCGATATCTGCGATAATCAAAGAAACTCGCAAACGCCATAATTCCCAAACCAATCAAGCCGAAGACAAGCTGGCGCGTAAAGTAATAAGTAGAGTTCAGCCCTTCGTAATACGCGGTGGGATAACTGGCAGAAAACATCATGACGAGACCGATGCTCATAATTACGAGCACCAAAATCAGATACGGATAGTCAACAGTTCCGAGACGTGCTGACGATTTCTTTTTGGTTTGTTTTCTCGCCACGTTTTCTCACTCCTTACAACGAAATCACACCGAAATATGCGATCAAGCACCCGATGGCATTTACGATGGTAAAAATAATGCAGAGTTTGTTTTCACTCCAACCGCACATCTCAAAATGATGGTGAATGGGCGACATTTTGAACAGTCTTTTTCCGTGAGTCAGCTTAAAATAACCCACCTGCAGAATGACTGACAATGTTTCAACGATATAGATGATGCCTGCAAACAACAGGACAAGCGGCATATCAAATGCAAATGCCAAGCCTACGATCGCACCGCCAAGGAACAGCGACCCGGTATCGCCCATGAAAACCTTTGCCGGATTCTTATTATACACCAAAAATCCGCACAATGCACCAAAAAGTGCGGCGGCAAACAATCCTGCCGCGTCAAAACGGCTTACAATCGCCAAAACGCCGAACAAAACCGCAACCGGAAGAGTAACACTACTTGCGAGCCCGTCGACTCCATCGGTCAGATTGACCGCGTTTACCGCGCCTACCACGATGAACATCATCAAAAACAGATACATGATCCATGGAAGTTCAATGCGCCCGAAATACGGAAGCAGCAAATGAGGAGTCAAATCCCCTGTCATACGCAAGACAGACAGGAAGACTGCACTTCCCGCAAGTTGCAGAAGCAGTTTCTGCATCGCACTGAGTCCTTTGTTTTGCTTTTTGCTCACCTTGGCATAGTCATCGATATATCCGATGACACCGAACAAGAGCGCAAATGCAAAAATCAGCAGATGACGGAATTCACCGTCTAAAATCATCAGCGGGATCCCCGCCAGAATTACACAAACACCGATGCTGAGCACGAACATGATGCCGCCCATCGTAGGCGTGCCCTGTTTGTTTTTATGCCAATTCGGACCGATCTCTAAAATACTCTGTCCGAATTTCAATTTGATGAGCCACGGAATTACCATTTTGCCAAATGCGACCGTAAGCGCAAATCCGACTACCGCAGCAACCATTTCCATCATAACAATACTGTCCATTTTCTTCCCCTTCCGATCCCCTATACTTTCAGAACGTCCAACACTTCGCCGAGTTTCATGCCGTTGCTTGCCTTCAGCAAAACGACATCCCCGTCTTTTACTTCGTTTTTAAGTGCAAACGCAAGATCGCTCACCACATCAAAGCGGTGGATCTTCTTCGCTTTCATGCCACCTGCACGGGCGCCTTCTTCCAATTTTTTTGCAAATTGCCCTACACAGTACAACTCATCGGCTTTTTTCGCCGCGGTATATCCGATCTCAAAATGTGCTTTTTCCGCGCTGTCGCCAAGCTCCAGCATATCGCCCAGTACCGCGATTCGGCTACCCTTGCACCCACCCATCGCGAGTACTTCAAGTGCCGCCTGCATGGATGCGGGATTTGCATTATAACAGTCGCTGATGATTTCCACACCCGCGACCATAACGCGGTTCTGTCGGTCCGCAAGGTTGGTAAACGCGGAAAGCCCGTTTCGAATCTCATCATCGGAGAGTCCGTAATGTTTCCCAACCGCAATTGCAAGAAGTGCATTGCGCAGGTGATGGATCCCACCAAGGTTTACCACAAACTCACCATCGAGTCCACGCACGGTGAATCGGCTAAATTCGGGCGTCGTTTCAATCGGAGTGGCAACAAGATCTGCATCTTTGCGATCAATCCCACAGAAAATGATTGGGTGATCAAGCGTCCCCCTGAGACTCCACAGATACGGATTATCGCCATCGCAAATCAGTGGCGCATTTTTGCTCATTCCGTCTAAAATCTCACATTTTGCACGCAAAACGCCTTCTTTTGAGCCCAAAAATTCGATGTGCGCATCCGCAATCGACGTAATAACCGCAAGATCTGGTTTTGCGATCTCGCTCAAATATTTGATTTCTCCGAAATGGTTTGTGCCCATTTCGATCACCGCCGCTTCATGCTCTTTGCATAGATTCAGCAACGTAAACGGCATTCCGATATCGTTGTTGTAATTACCGTCTGTTTTGAGTGTGTAGAAATGCGTGTTCAAAACAGATGCGATCATCTCTTTGGTCGATGTTTTTCCCACGCTTCCCGTGATACCGACCAAGCGCGGGCTAAACTGCGCACGGTATCCGCACGCGATCTCACCCAATGCACGGACGCTGTCTTCCACAATCAGTTGCGGAACCGGGCAGTCTTCGCAAAGATGCTCCACCAAAACCGCCGCCGCACCGAGAGATGCCGCACGGGGGACAAAATCATGACCGTCAAATTTCTGACCGCGGATTGCAATGAATAGATCACCCGGCTGCACGAAGCGGGTGTCCTTACAGATACCGCTAATGACAGTATCGTCGTCTGCGGAAATCGCAGCGCCACAATATGCCGCAATGCTTTTTAATTTGATTTTTTCCATTCCGCAAACCCCTTTTCTTTATCGCAGCAAGTCTGCCACGATCTCGCGTTCGTCCATGTGATGCTTCACATGATTGATTTCCTGATAAGTTTCATGACCCTTGCCCGCAAGCAGAATCACATCGCCGTCATCCGCGATACTCATCGCATATCCGATCGCACATTTACGATCCGCTTCCACATGATAGCGTTCATGCGGAAGCCTGATGCCTTCTACAATGTCTGCAATAATGGCGTTCGGGTCTTCGGTACGCGGATTATCCGATGTTACCACCACGAAATCCGCATATTTGGATGCCATTTGCGCCATTTTGGGGCGTTTGGTGCGGTCTCTGTCGCCGCCGCAGCCGAACACCAAAATCACGCGACCTTTCGCAAAACCTTGTACGGTTTTGAGAATATTCTCCAATGCATCGGGCGTATGTGCATAGTCGATCATCACGGTATATGGTGTATTCGTGGGAACCACTTCCGCACGCCCCTTCACACCGCGAATCGACCCAAGCGCGGATGAAATCACAGACAAAGAGATTCCGAGTTTCAATGCACACCCGATTACCGCAAGCGCGTTATAAACCGAAAACTGTCCCGGGATGTGCAGTTTGATTTTCTCTCCCAGCACTTCAAATTCCACGCGGTCATCGTACATTTGGATATTTTCTGCAACAAAATCAACAGGTTCTTTTGCGGAGTACCAAGCAATTTTACAGTTTGTGTCTGCGGAGATGACGTCTTTCCACTTATCGTCGAAATTGATGATCCCCACATCACACAGGCTGAACAGTCTTGCTTTTGCCTTTGCATATTCTTCCATGGTATGGTGGAAATCCAAATGATCTTGTGTCAAATTAGTAAAGATACCTGCCGCAAAGTGCAAGCCGTACACACGGTCAAGCACCAGCGAATGGGAGGAAACTTCCATTAAAACATAGGTGCAACCTGCATCCGCCATACGGCGGAAGAGTGCATGGAGTTCAAAGGATTCAGGTGTGGTGCGCTCAGTCTCCACCACTTCGTCCCCAATGAGATTCTG
>SVMJ01000007.1 GCA_015067485.1 Oscillospiraceae bacterium | reverse complement strand
GACTTGGAAGGCGCAAAAGACGGAACGACTCCCAACTTGGAGACCGTCCGCAAAATCGTAAGCGTCGGCGGTCTGTTCAGTGAAGTGGGCGGCGGCATCCGCAGTATGGACGTCATCAACGCCTACTTGAAGTGCGGTGTCAACCGCGTGATTTTAGGCACCGCGGCGGTCACTGATCCGTCCTTTTTGGAAGAAGCGGTAAAGACCTATGGCGATGCAATCGCGGTCGGCGTTGACATCAAAGACGGCGCGGTCGCCATCAAAGGCTGGACCGAAAAATCCGAATATTCGTGCTTTGATTTCTGCGCGAAGATGCAATCCCTCGGCGTGAAGACTTTGATCTGTACCGATATTTCCAAAGACGGGGCGATGCAAGGCACAAACCATGAATTGTATCGCGAACTGTCCGAGCGTTTTTCCATGCAGATCATCGCATCGGGCGGGGTATCGTCTATGTCCGATATCAAGCGCCTTTCCGCACTCGACCTGTATGGCGCGATTATCGGAAAAGCGTATTATACAAACGCAATTTCACTCCGCGAAGCAATTGAGGTGGCAAAATGATTACGAAGCGAATTATCCCGTGCCTGGATGTCAAAAACGGGCGCGTGGTAAAAGGCGTGAATTTCTTAGGGCTGAATGATGTATCATCCCCTGTGGAACTCGCCAAATATTACAGTGCGAGCGGCGCGGACGAGTTGGTCTTTTACGACATCACCGCATCCGCAGAAGGGCGTGCACTGTTTACCGATATTCTGTGCGAAGTGGCAAAAACCATCTTCATTCCGCTCACGGTTGGCGGCGGTATCAACACAGTAGACGATTTTGACCGCGTACTCAAATGCGGCGCGGACAAAGTCAGCGTCAATTCGGGCGCGATCCGCAATCCCGATTTGATTTATCAGGCAGCCAAACGCTACGGTGACCAGTGTGTGGTCATCTCAGCAGATGTCAAACGCGTCGACGGTGTGTTCCGCGTGTTCGCGAAAGGCGGCAGAGAAAACACCGGTATGGAAGCGATTTCCTGGATCAAGCGCTGTGTCGACAACGGCGCAGGGGAAGTGGTGCTCAATTCCATCGACACCGACGGGGTCAAAGGCGGCTTCGATCTGGAAATGCTGGATGCAGTTTGCAACGCGGTCTCTGTCCCGGTCATTGCATCAGGCGGCGCAGGCTGTATTGAAGATTTCGTCAAACTGTTCAAAACGCTTCCGAAAGTGGACGCAGGGCTTGCCGCATCGATTTTCCATTTCCACGAAGTCGCGATTCCCGATTTGAAAGACACTTTGGCAGCAAACAATATCCCAGTGAGAAGATAAGGAGAAAACTATGATTAACATTGCTGATTTGAAATTTGATGCAAACGGGCTCATCCCCGCAATCGTGGTGGATGCAATCACCAAGAAAGTGCTCACCCTTGCATACATGAATGAAGAAAGCTTGCGCATCTCCATGGAAACAGGAAAAACCTGCTTCTGGAGCCGTTCCCGTCAAAAATTATGGGTGAAAGGTGAGACCAGCGGAAACTACCAGCATATCGTTTCCATCACTGCAGATTGCGACCAGGACGCTCTCGTGGTGGTTGTGGAAAAAGACGGACCCGCGTGCCACACCGGCAGTGACTCGTGCTTCAACTCCCCATTGTGGGAGAGTGAAGAACTGAGGGAGTTCTCCTTGCAGAATTTGATGGATATGCTCATCGGACGCAAGGAAGAAAAGAAGGAAGGCTCTTATACCACCTATCTGTTTGAAAAGGGACTCGATAAGATCCTTAAAAAAGTCGGCGAAGAAAACACAGAAGTCATCATCGCGGCAAAAGCAGATGACAAGAAGGAAACCATCTACGAAATCGCAGACCTTGCATATCACGTCATGGTTCTCATGATCCAGATGGGCATTTCGCTCGAAGACATTCACAAAGAACTTGCTTCCCGTCATGTCATCGATCACAAGGTGAAGCAGGAAAAAATGACAAAATAAAATACTAAGGAGGAACTCAGCATGAACCGTTTGGAAGGAAAAGTCGCAATCATCACAGGCGGCAACTCGGGTGTCGGCGCAGCAACCGCTGAAAAGTTTGCTGCAGAGGGCGCAAAAGTCGTCATCACCGCGCGCCGCGAAGCACAACTGCTCGAAGTCGCGGAGAAGATCCGTGCAGCAGGTGGGGAAGTCCTTCCCATCCCGAGCGATATCTCCAAAGCAGAAGACGCAAAACGCGTTGTGGAAACCGTAATGGAACAGTACGGAAAGATCGATGTTCTGGTCAACAACGCAGGCGTTTTGGACAACGGTCTCAAAGCGATCGACAGTTTCACCGACGACGATATGGATCGCGTCATCGACATCAATACCAAAGGCACGATGTGCATGATGCGTGAAGTTACCGAAGAAATGGCAAAGACCGGCTATGGCTCGATCGTCAACGTGGCATCTGTTGCAGGTGTTATGGGCTGCGGCGGCGCAGCATACGTCGCATCCAAAGCAGCAGTCATTGGCCTTACCCGCCACACCGCACTCCGCTTTGTCGGCACTAATGTCCGTTGTAACGCGCTCTGCCCGGGCACCATCGTTACTCCGATGGTCGCAGGCATGAACCCCGCGAATATGGACATGAACATCTTCGGTCAGATGATGAAGCACAACGATCTCAAAGTCCAGCCGTGTATGCCGGAAGACGTCGCGAACATGATTTTGTTCTTCGCTTCCGACGAATCCCGCGCAATCACCGGTCAGACCATCGTTACCGACTTCGGCTCCACTCTGTAAAACAAAAAAGCGGAACTCGAAGGGCGGATTCATATAGGGAGAAATCGGTTTTGATATGCCCTTTTCCGCGAATACTGCATCAAAAAGCACCGAAATCCGTCAGGATTTTCGGTGCTTTTCTTCTTTGTCTTCACGAAAAAGTTCTATCTCAAAACTGCAAGGCATCTTATGTCGAGGATTTCGTGATTCAGAGCGAGCAAAAATCACGAGGGAATCCTGACGGATCCTAAGTGTTTTTTGTGATGCTATGGACTCGAAATCCCGTCATAAGACGAATGATCCCTATGTGAAGCCGCCAAAGAGTTTCTCTTTTTTTATAACTTCATTTTCATCAGTCCGTGCCTGTTGCAGTATGCATAAAGCAGTCCACCGCCGCGGCGGTGGACGCGCGCTTCAGCATTCCCTTCGGGATAGAGTTTGATAAATTGAATCCTGTCGTAGGAAACAAAGGCGAGAAAAGAGATGAAATGCTCTTTGGTCATATCGTGGCGGATGGTAACGAAATGCTCATCTTCCACAGGCTCAACCGTGATTTCGTGGGAATCGTCAAACGGCTCTGCTTCCAAAGCGGGAAGTGTGATCCCGCAACATGAAACCAAAGTATCACCGAGTGTGTGAATGACGTTCCCGCAAAGTGGGCACACATAAAACTTGGTGCGCATCAGATTGGATGCGCGGTTTTGATTTACCACTTGTTTTCCGTCTAATAATTCAATCACCGACGTATCGAGTGCAGATGCGAGAGGTTTGAGAAGCGAAATATCGGGAAGTCCCTTTCCTGTCTCCCATTTGGATACCGCTTTGCTCGTTACTCCGATGATGTCCGCAAGTTCTGCTTGGGTCATACCTTTCGCTTCACGGATGGATTTGATGATTGATGTGTTCATATCTTTCACTCCTCAGCATTCTGGTTTCATTATAAACGCTTGAGCGCGAGAACGCAATCTACGCAGAGTGGAGTGAGATGACGGGACTTTACCCACGCCCTGCAAAACAGTTCACCGGACTGTTTTGCTTTTCGCAAGCGAAAACCGGGCTGTTCAAGTCCCCACGCGTTACAAACCAACAAAAAAGGATGGCGTGTAGCCATCCTTTTTTGTTGGTGCGGATATTCTTATAGGATTTACTTACAAATGCCGTAAAATCAAGGGTTTCAGGTTTTGTATTTTATAAAATGAGTGTTTTGCAAAGCAAAACTACAATTCTCTTTTCACTCTTCTCTCTTATCTCTTATTTGGAAACGACAATTTTTAGAGAAAAGTGAAAAGAGAAGAACTAAAAGATAATAGTACAAAAAGAAACGACAACTTCCTGTCGAAAATTGTCGTTTCTTTTTGGTGCGAGTGACGGGACTTGAACCCGTACGCCATAAGACACACGCCCCTCAAACGTGCCTGTCTGCCGATTCCAGCACACTCGCATATGATGTTTTCCAAACAACAAACATTATTATAGTGAATCGAAACCGAATTGTCAAGATAAATTTCAGAAATAGGTTGCATTTTTTTTGGAGATGGCGTACAATAGGAAACGTAAAGACAATGTCTTCGGGGCGGGGTGGAATTCCCCACCGGCGGTGATCCGTTTTTTCGGTCAGCCCGCGACCTGCGCGAGAGTGCAGTTGAATTGGTGAGAGTCCAATGCCGACGGTATAGTCCGGATGAGAGAAGAGATTTTCGCAGCAGAGATTGTTGTGGTACGCCTCGGTTTACGTTGTATCCGAGGTGTTTTTTGTTTTTTAGGAGGTAAAAATGATGACAAAAAAAGTAGATTGGTTGGTAAAAGTGGCGATGCTCTCGGCAGTTGCGGTTGTTTTAATGTTGTTTGAATTTCCGCTTCCGTTTATCGCACCGCCATTTTATGAGTTGGACTTCAGCGAAATCCCGGTTCTGCTCGGCGCGTTTGCATTGGGGCCGCTTGCAGGTGTTGTCATTGAGTTTATGAAAGTATTGCTTAATCTCTTGATCAACGGAACAATTACGATGGGCGTGGGTGAGTTTGCAAACTTCTTGATAGGAATTGCATTTGTGTTCCCTGCAAGCATCATTTACAAGCGAAACAAAACGAAGAAAAATGCCATTCTCGGCATGATGGTCGGTGGAGTGTGCATGGTGGTTTTGGGTGCGTTCATCAATGCATACATCCTGGTTCCTGCATATGGCAAAGCCCTTTCCATTTCAACACAGCAGTTCGTGGAGATGGGGATGAAAATTCATCCGTCCATCGACAGTTTTGCAAAACTGGTCATTCTCTGCGTTGTCCCGTTTAATACCGTTAAGGTGGTTTTAGTCTCGCTTGCGATGACTTTCATCTACAAGCCGTTAAGCCCGATTCTGAAAGGAAGATACAGAAGGTAAAATCTTGTTCTTTGTGCTTCCATCTTTGCATATAGATAGCCGTACAGGAATATCGCAAGGAGGAAGAATATGGAGCGGAATTCATATTTGCCCGAAGGGGCATTGTTACATACCGAAGCAAATGAAAATGCGATCTCAAGCATCTCTGCACTGTCAAATGCGATGGAGCAGAACCTCATTTTGGAATCGCCCGTGGTTTTATGCGATGCGGCACATAACTTGGTCGTGCAGGTGGGTGAGTTCCAAGGCGTGATTCCGCACACAGAAACCGCAATCGGGATCGACTGCGGCACGACGCGCGAAATCGCGGTCATCTCACGCGTGGGCAAACCCGTCGCATTCCACATCACAGACATCTCGCCCGATGGTGTACTCACGCTTTCGCGTAAATCCGCACAGGAAGAAGCACTAAACTTTTTTCTTCATACATTACACCCCGGGGATGTCATCCCCGCAAAGGTAACACATTTAGAGCCGTTTGGCGTGTTTGTCGATATCGGATGCGGCAACATCGCGCTTATTGGGATCGAAAATCTCTCGGTCTCGCGCATTTCACATCCAAAAGACCGCCTAAGAGTCGGGCAGGAAATCTTCGCGGTGGTGCGGCAGGTGGATCAAACTTTACACCGTATCACTCTCTCACAGCGGGAACTTTTGGGGACTTGGGCGGAAAATGCCGCAAAGTTCGAAGTGGGGCAGACCGTGCGCGGCATCGTCCGTGGGATTGAAGATTACGGGGTGTTCATTGAACTGGCACCCAACCTTTCCGGACTTGCAGAAAAGCGGGACGGACTGGAAGTGGGCGATGCGGTATCGGTCTTTATCAAGAACATCACCGAAGAGAAAATGAAGATCAAACTCATCGTGATCGATGTGTTCGGAAAAGACCAAGGCGCACAACTCACACAGAATGATTACTTCATCACACGCGGGCATCTGGATCTTTGGGAATACTCACCGCCTGTGTGCGATAAAAAGAAAATCTATACCGTGTTTGAATAAAAAAACAGACCTCAAAATGAGGTCTGTTTTTTATTCGGTTTCGGTTGTAACGGAACATTTCTTTCTGCGAAAGCCAAGAAACATGATGATTGCCGCAAAGCCCCAGAAATACGCCGCCATATACGGCTCTTCGAAGATGTTTTCGAAGTAGCAGTGCGCCAACACACCGATCATGCCGCAAAGCAGACCGATCGCACGGGTTTGCAAGCGGTCGGAATGACGCTTAAAGATGGTGCGTGCGGAACATACGATGGTGGAGACAAGCAACAGGATGTATGCAGAGATTCCGATATATCCCATTTCCACCATGGTTTTGAGATAGTAGTTATCAAGATAGAAGTACTTGAGCCCCTCGATGATTTTGTTTTGCATCGCAATCGCGCCACCGAAACGGCCCAGTCCGAATCCCAGCCACGAGTTGCTGTTGTGGAGCAGGGAGAGACCGATCGCCCAACGCTCTGCACGACCGCCCGTATTGGTTGCCGCCTGGAATTCGGGGGTGAACAGGTAGAGAATACGGTTCGCCACTTCCGGGACAAACAGTAATACGACCACTACACCAAGAAGCAGGAACAGAACCATCTTACGGTCGCGGAGCAGGAAGAACAAGGTCGCCGCAATGGCGAGCCCGAACCAAGCACCGCGTGAGAAGGTGACCAAAGTCGCAACACAGATGACCATGACGCCTGCCCAGCACATGAGTTTGAACCAAAGCGGTTTTTCCTTGTGATAGGCGAGTGCGGCAAGCGCGGGTGCGCCCATGACCATCAAAGACCCCATGATATTGGGGCTTCCGATGATGGAGAATGCGCGGGTGCGCACGCCAACTTCGGATTGGCTGACCCAGCCTGCCGGGATCTCAACACCGATGATGTACTGATAAATCCCGTGGAATGCAATCAGGACACACATGGTGCAGAATGCATAGTAAAAAACATTCAGATCATGTTCATCTTCAATCAAGCGGATGAGTACGAAGAACCACAACATTTGCTGACACACCGCACGCCAACCCGAGATCGCGATCCCGAGATGCGGAGAGACCGCACAAAGCAGGAATACCGACACCGCAAGGAAAAACAGAAGCGGAGCATCGAGCGGTGTTGCGCGGGGTTTCACACGCGCACCTTTTGTGATGAGCATCCGCCAACCGATGTAGCCGAGACTTGCAATCATGAGCAGTTCGTCCCAAACCGATGCGATGGACGAGAGCGCGAGAACATCGCGGAGCAGCCAGTCGATCGGCAGGAAGAGTGCAAAGCACAAGATCAAAAATCCGCGCCCCCCGAGTTTTAAGCATACGCGCCCGACCAAACTGTCTTTGATCGTCGCAGAGTTTCCGATTGAAGAGATCGCACGGTAGATCAAACTGTTTGTGATGGCAGGACGGATGACTTCCGAAATACGGGAAATCAGTCCGTTAATCGCATCCAGCACACGGTAGTAACGGGAGTATACCAAAGACGAGGGACGGAGTAAGAATCTCCGCAAGATTCGCCGCGTTTTGGAGTGCTCAAAAAGGAACTTGAACCAATCTGCAAACCGCTTGGCGAAACTGAACTGATAGGCTTTCTGGAACGCAAAAATGACTTTTGCAATCAAGCAATTACGTAACAGTTTATCCATTAAATTCCACCGACTCTATGATAGTGTCAATTTCAAAACGGTTGGTTTTGAAGTTAAATCCGCGACCGGTACGTACTTCCTGTGTGCCGATCTTGAAGATAGCAGCGTCTTCCACGCCGGATGCCTTGATGGTGATGATGACGTCACTCTTCATCGGGTCGGTGATTTTCACGCCAACACCGTCGGAAGAGAAGTCGCTGTATACATACGGGACTGCTTCCACGGTCATAACTTCCGCATTGTCAAACCCGCCGCCGGAAACCAAACGGTCGCCCGCTTTGATTTTTTCGACCATTTCATCGACAAGATACGGCATCGCGCCGCGCACACGTACGGTCACGGTGACAGGAACTTCGGTGCGGACCACTTCCTGGATGGGCTGCTCTAACATCTTGTATCCGATCGCAACAACGCCCAGAACCAGGACGAGCAGCAGAACCAAGTCTACCAAATTGATGATGCCAAAGAGTTTTCCGCGTTCATTGATGATTTTCATGATGAAAAACCTCCAAAACTTGCTTCTTTTGGTTCTCGGTGCTTGACCGAGACTTTTTGTTATTATATAATAAAAGAATCAATTTCACAATAGTTTTTGATGATTTTCCGATAGGAGCGAGTTTATGAAGGTATTGCATATCATCGGCGGAGGAGACATCGGCGGCGCAAAGACCCATGTTCTCTCGCTGGTGGCGCAGCTTGTGCATCAATTGGATGATGTGGTTCTGGTCGCATTACGTGACGGTGAATTTGCAGACGATGCACGTGCGATGGGCATTCCCGTAGAAGTGGTTTATGGGAACGGAATGCTCGGCGATATTCGCCGCGTAGCGGAAATCGCAAAAGAACACGGGTGTGATCTCATCCATTCCCACGGCGCAAAGGCAAACCTGTATAGTGCGATTTTGCGGAAGATCACCAAACTCCCTGTGGTTACCACCGTGCACAGCGATTACCGTCTGGACTATTTGGGCAACCCCATAAAGCAATACACCAATGGGCTGCTCAATACCATCTCGCTTCGGTTTCTGGACGCGTATATCGGGGTGACCGATCGGTTTGCGGATATGCTCATCTCCCGTGGGTTTGATCCGTATCACGTCCACGTGATTTATAACGGGCTTGATTTTTCCAAAACCCTTGCGCCCAAACAGTCCCGTGAAGACTATTTGCGTTCACTCGGGATTGAGCCCGAAGACGGGCTTGTGATTTGCAGTTTGGCTGCACGATTCCATCCGGTCAAAGACATCGGAACCATTTTGCGTGCACTTGCAAAAGTGAAAGAGACTTGCCCAAAACTCAAATTGATTTTGGGCGGGGACGGGGAAGAGGCAGAGTTCTTAAAACGCTTGACCGTGGAACTTGGCATCTCTGACCGTGTGGTGTTTGCAGGTTGGATCAGCGATATGGACACCTTCTTAAATGCCACCGACATCAGCCTGCTTTCGTCTCTCAGCGAAAGTTTCCCGTACAGCGTGTTGGAATCCGTCCGTGCAAAGTGCGCTATGGTCACCAGTGCGGTGGGCGGTATGCCGGTTTTGATCGACCACGGGGTCAACGGAATGTTGTTTAACCCGCAGGATGTGGATGCACTTGCATCACACCTGCAGTATTTATATGAAAATCCGAATGTCCGTCAGGATATGGCAGAGCGCCTGCTCGAAAAGGCAAGCCGTGAGTACAGTCTGGAACACATGGTTGGGGTACAATGCAAGATTTATGAATCCGTGCTTCACACCCACCGTGTAGAGCAGGGGAAACTCACTCGCGTTACCATCTGCGGCTCTTACGGCAGAGGCAATGCAGGCGATGATGCGATTCTCAAAGCACTCATCGGTGAGTTTTCTGAAATCTCGCCCGACATCCGCGTTTGCGTCATGTCGCGCAATCCAAAAGAAACTCGTATGCGTTATCGCGTGAATTCTATTTACACATTCAATCCGCTCCGCATGGCGGCATCCATGTTAAAGTCAGGATTGTTTGTCAACGGCGGCGGAAGTCTGATTCAGGACTCCACTTCTTCGCGCTCTTTGTATTTTTATCTGTTTACCATCTTGAGCGCAAAACTGCTGGGTTGTCCGGTCATGATGTACGGCTCTGGGATCGGTCCCGTGTTCAAACCACGAAACCGTAAGTGGGCGGCAAAGATCATTGATTTTGCAGTTAAAACCATCACATTGCGTGATCCGGGCAGTTTGGAAGAACTCCGCTCTATGAACGTCACGCGCCCGAAACTGATTTTGGCGGCAGACCCGACATTCAGTCTCCCAAAAGCAGACCAAATGGCAGTAGAAAGTGCACTCTTCTCGGAAGGGATTCAAAACGATGCACCCCGCGCCGCATTCGCTATCCGCAAATGGCGCGGAGGTGATGATAAACTCACCGTATTTGCCAAAACCGCAGACCGTGTTTACGAAGAGTACGGACTCATTCCCACTCTGATTCCGATGGAACGGGAAAAGGATCTTCCCATCGCGGAAGAGATCGCACGCAGAATGAAACATCCTGCGACCGTGATTTCGGGAAAACACGATGTCTTCTCCATGATCGGGATTTTGTCCCGCATGAAACTCATCGTGGGGATGCGCTTGCACGCGTTGGTCTTCGGCGCAAGTCAGGGCGTTCCCATCGTTGCGGTGTCTTATGACGATAAAGTGACTCGCTTTATGGAATACATCGGTGGGGAACTCTGCATCCCGTACGAAAGCGTAACCGAAGATGCGCTCATGGCCTGTATTGCGCGAGCACAAAGCGCACCTGAGAAACTTTCCGAGGTATGCGAGAAGATCCGCATTGCAGAGAGAGAAAATTTATATGCGGCAAAGGAGATATTACACCGTGAATAAAATCGTATGTCTGTCCACCAGCACGTGGTATCCGTTCCCGACACGGAAACAGCATGTGATGCAGCGTTTGCAGAATGCGGAGATTTTATACTTCGATCCGCCCATCACATACATCGCACCGCTCAAAGACCGCAAGAGCTGGAAACGGCTCTTTGCGTGGATGAAAAAACCGGCACAACCGAAAGAGAATATCAAAGTATTCTCCTGTCCGCCCGTGCTTCCGTTTTACAACAAATTCCGTTTCCTCAACAAATGGAACCAAAAGAAAATCGCGCGCTTCGTCCGTAATAAGATGAAGCAGTACGGGTTTGATACCCCTGTCCTTTGGTGCTATTCCCCGATGAGCGCCGATGCGGTAGAATACATCCCGCATTCCGCACTGGTGTATGACTGCGTGGACCGCCATTCCGCATACAAAGGTCTCATTGATGTGGATACGGTAAACGGAATGGAAAAATCTCTTGCTGAGCGCGCCGACCAGGTCATCGCGACCGCAATCGGGCTTTATGACACGTTGGAAGCGTATAACCCCAATACCGTCATGCTCCCGAACGGGGTCAACTTTGAACACTTTAACCGTGCGGTCGTGGAAAACTTCCCGGTCCCAGACGATCTGAAAGATTTGCCGCGCCCCATCATCGGTTTCTCCGGGATGTTGCAGGAATGCATCGACTATGAGGCAATCGAAGAAGTGGCAAAAGAACATCCCGAATGGTCGGTGGTTCTGGTGGGCGGTCCCATGCCGGGCGTCAACTTGGACTATCTCAAAGAATATGAGAATATTCACTTCCTCGGGATGAAACGCTACGACGAAATGCCTGCTTACCTGCGTGCATTCGATGTGTGCATGAATGCATTCCGTGCAGGTCGCCTTGCAAAAGACGTCAGCCCGCTCAAGTTCTTTGAATATATGGCGAGCGGTCGTCCCATCGTGAGTACTCCGCAACCCGAACAGGTGCTCGGTTATACCGATGCGGTGTATATTTCTCATTCTGCACGCGACTTTGTTGCAAAGTGCGAAATGGCGCTCGAAGAGCCAAATGACAAGAAAGAGACCCTGCGCATCGCATACGCACGCGCCTGCTCGTGGGATGCACGCGTTCGTGAGATGGAAGAGTTGCTCATGAAACGCGGTATATTTCAATAATTATTCACTTATTCATGAATATTTTGAATAATTATTAAATAATTAAAAAAGTTCTTGCATAATTAAACACACTGTGCTATACTAAAGCGCAAATGAAGTAGTGGAGGTAATACACATGAAGAAACAGATCAAGAAAGCGGTACTTGCATATTCAGGTGGTTTGGACACATCCATCATCATTCCGTGGCTGAAAGAGAACTACGGCTGCGAAGTCATCGCGGTTGCGGCAGACGTCGGTCAGGGCAAGGAACTGGACGGTTTGATTGATAAAGCAATCAAGACCGGTGCAAGCAAGTGTTATATCGAAGATTTGAGAGAAGAATTTGTCAATGAATATGTCATCCCGACCGTCAAGGCGGGTGCAGTATACGAAAGAAGTTACCTGCTCGGTACTTCCTTTGCTCGTCCGATCATCGCAAAGCGTATCGTTGAGATCGCAAAGGCAGAAGGCGCAGACGCGATCTGCCACGGTTGCACCGGTAAGGGGAACGACCAGGTTCGTTTTGAACTCGCGATCAAGGCATTCGCTCCGAACATGACCATCATCGCTCCGTGGAGAGAATGGGATCTCAAGAGCCGTGATGATGAAATCGACTACGCAGAAGCACGCAACATCCCGCTTGCGATCAACCGCGAAACCAACTACTCCAAGGATAAGAACCTGTGGCACCTGTCCCACGAAGGTCTTGATCTGGAAGATCCGGGCAACGAACCGCAGTACGATAAGATTCTGGAACTCGGTGTTACCCCGGAAAAGGCACCGGATATTGCAACTTATGTTGACATCGCATTTGAAAAGGGTATCCCGACCGCGATCGACGGTGTCAAGATGAGCGCGATGGACATCATCTACAAGCTCAACGAACTCGGCGGCGCAAACGGCATCGGTATCACCGACTTGGTCGAAAACCGTTTGGTCGGCATGAAGAGCCGTGGCGTTTACGAGACCCCGGGCGGCGCAATTCTCTATAAGGCACACGAAGTACTCGAAACCCTGTGCCTCGACCGCGACACTCAGCACATGAAGGAACAACTCGCGGTTCGCTTCGCAGAACTCGTATACTTCGGTCAGTGGTACACTCCGCTCAGAGAAGCACTCTCCGCATTTGTGGACAGCACGCAGGAGCGCGTAACCGGTCATGTCCGTCTCAAACTGTATAAGGGTAACATGATCAACGCAGGCGTTTGGAGTCCGTACTCCTTGTACTCCGAAGAAATCGCAACCTTCGCAGAAGACGAAGTTTACGATCAGAAGGACAGCGCAGGCTTCATCAACCTGTTTGGTCTTCCGATTCAGGTTCGCGCAATGCTGGACGAAAAGAAGTAAAATTTATCACTTAAATCGCGGGCAGAGCACCCCTCTGCCCGCAGTCGTATTCTATCAGAAAAGGATGTAACACAAGATGAAGTTATGGTCAGGACGGTTTTCCAAAGAACTTGACGGATTGGTCAATGATTTCAACTCCTCCATTCAGTTTGACGGACGGATGTATGAAGAAGATATCACCGGCAGTATCGCACACGCGACAATGCTCGGGAAAACCGGAATCATTGCGCAATCCGAAGCAGATAAAATCGTAGCGGCGCTCCGTGAGATTTGCAACGATATCACCGCGGGGAAACTCGAACTCACCCCGGATAACGAAGATATCCACATGAACGTCGAGACCGCGCTCACCGCGCGTCTGGGCGATACCGGTAAGCGTCTCCACACCGCGCGCAGCCGAAACGATCAAGTCGCTCTGGATTTCAAACTCTATCTAAAAAAAGAAATTTTGGAGATCAAGTCCCGTCTTCTGCATTTGCAGACCGTTTTGGCAGAGCAGGCAAAGAAGTATACCGGGGCAGTGCTCCCCGGTTATACCCATCTCCAGCGTGCACAGCCTTCCACCGCTGCACACCACTTCATGGCATACGGCGAAATGTTCAAGCGTGACGTGACGCGTCTGGAAGATTGCTATGCGCGTATGAACTATTCTCCGCTCGGAAGCGGCGCACTCGCAGGCACCACTTATCCGATCGACCGTGAACTGGTCGCAGACCTGCTCGGTTTTGCAGGCGTTACCAACAACTCGCTTGACGGTGTTTCCGACCGCGACTATGCAATCGAACTGCTCTCCGCAATTTCGATGATCATGATGCATCTGTCCCGCTTCTCCGAAGAAATGATTCTTTGGTGCTCTTGGGAATTTTCCTATATGGAACTCGACGATGCTTATTCCACAGGCTCATCCATCATGCCGCAGAAGAAGAATCCGGACATCGCGGAACTCGTCCGCGGCAAGACCGGTCGTGTCTACGGCTCACTCATGGCGCTCCTTACCGTGATGAAGGGTCTCCCGCTTGCATACAACAAAGATATGCAGGAGGACAAGGAATCCGTGTTCGACGCGGTAGACACCGTGAAAATGTGCCTGGACGTCTTCGCACCGATGCTTGAAACTATGCGCTTAAAACCGCAGAATCTGCGTAATGCCGCATCCCGCGGATTCATCAATGCGACTGACTGTGCGGACTACTTGGTCAAGAAAGGTCTTCCGTTCCGCGATGCGTATACCGTGGTCGGAAAACTCGTTGCACTCTGCATCGAAAAGGGCATCGGTCTGGAAGAACTTCCGCTCGATGACTATAAGGCATTGTGCGATGTCTTTGCAGACGATGTCTATGAAGCGCTGAATTTGGAAAACTGCGTCAACGGCAGAACTTCCATCGGCGGTCCGGCAGAGCAGGAAGTCCTGCGCCAGATCGCAACACTCGAAGCATTCATCGCAGAACACAAGGAGGATGACAAATGATTCAAGTAGGAATTGTCGGCGCGACCGGTTACGGTGGCGTGGAACTCATCCGCCTGATTTTGGGGCATCCGAACGCCAAACTTTCTAAAATCAGTTCGGTCTCCTTTGAAGGAAAACGCATCTCGGAAGTTTATCCATCGCTCATCGGTGCTTGCGACGATGTTTTGGTCAGCCAAGAAGAAGTAATCAAAGCATCCGATGTGGTGTTTGCCGCATTACCGCACGGGCTTTCCCAACCGCTTGCCAAAGCGTGTATGGACGCAGGCAAAGTCTTCATCGACTTTGGTGCAGACTTCCGCTTGGAAAGCGAATCCGAATACGAAACATGGTACGGCGCACCGTTTGACTATCCGGAACTGCACAAAATCGCGGTTTACGGTCTGTGTGAACTCGCACGCGAGAACATCAAAGGCGCACGCCTGATCGCAAACCCGGGCTGCTATCCGACCTCCATTCAACTCGGTCTTGCACCCGCGCTGAAAAACGGTCTCTGCAGTGCGAAGGGGATTGTGATTGACTCCAAATCCGGTGCGACAGGCGCAGGACGTTCTTTGAGTCAAACCACCCACTTCTGCGATTTGGACGAAGGCTTTGCACCTTACAAGGTAGCGGCACACCGCCACACCCCCGAGATCGAACAGGGTCTTTCCAAACTGGCAGGGGAGAAGGTAACGGTTACCTTCGTTCCGCATCTGCTCCCGCTCAAGCGCGGCATCATCTCGACCATGTACACCGAAAGTAATGTGTCCCTTGAGACCGCGTATGAAGCATACTGCAAGTTCTATGAAAATGAGCCGTTTGTTACCGTGCTTCCGCTCGGTATGGCGGCAAACCTTAAAAACGTATGTATGACCAACCAATGCCACATCTCGCTCCACCGTGACGAGCACGCAGGTCGGCTCATCGTGGTCTCTGCGATCGACAATATGGTAAAGGGTGCGGCAGGGCAGGCGGTTCAGAATATGAACATCGTCTTTGGTCTCCCTGAGACCACCGGGCTCACTCTGGTTGCCCCGGCATTTTAGGAGGAAAACGATATGAAAGAAATCCAAGGCGGTGTCTGCGCGGCAAGCGGATTCAAAGCCGCGGGGATCCATTGCGGAATCCGTAAAAACCGCTCCAAAGCAGACCTTGCATTGATCGTGTCGGAGTGCGACTGTGTCGCTGCGGCGTGCTATACCAGAAACCGCGTCAAAGCAGCACCCGTGTACGTCACGCAGGACAATTTAAAAGACGGTAAAGCACGTGCCATTATCTGCAACAGCGGTAACGCAAACGCGTGCGCGCCAAACGGCAAAGAAAACGCAATTAGAATGTGCCGCTCTGTCGCGAATGCACTTGGCATCTCTGAAACCGATGTTGTCTGCACATCCACCGGCGTCATCGGGGAAGAACTCCCGGTCCACGTCATCGAAGATGCAATGCCCGCACTCGTGGCAGACCTTGCTTATGATGGCGGGGAACGTGCGGCAGATGCAATTCTCACCACCGACACCATCAAAAAAGAATGCTCCTACTCTGCCACCATCGGCGGGAAAGAAGTGAAAATCGGCGGCATCGCAAAGGGATCCGGCATGATCCACCCCAATATGGGTACCATGCTCGCGTTCATCACCACCGATGCAAACATCACATCTTCCGCGCTGCAGACCGCACTCTCTACCGCGGTAGACAAGAGTTTCAACCGCGTGAGTGTTGACGGGGACACTTCCACCAATGACATGGCGGTCGTTCTCGCAAACAAATCTGCAGGCAATGCTGAAATCGCTGAAGACAGCGCAGATTTTGTGGCATTCTCCGAACTGCTCTTTGCAGTCTGCTCGTATCTCGCACGCTGCATCGCAAAAGACGGGGAAGGCGCAACCAAATTGGTTACCTGCACCGTGAGCGGTGCGGATACCGAAGAAAATGCGGTAGCCCTTGCAAAATCCGTTATTTCTTCTTCTCTCACCAAAGCCGCGATGTTCGGCGCGGATGCAAACTGGGGTCGCGTGCTCTGCGCGATGGGCTATTCGGGGATCGAGTTTGACCCGCAAACCGTGACCGTGTCCTTCCGTTCGGCGGTCGGTAGCATCACCGTATGCGAAAACGGAGCCGGTCTGGTATTTGACGAAGATCTCGCAAAGAAAATTCTGAGCGAACCGGAAGTCGAAATCTGTGCATCCATGACGGCAGGAAATGCATCCGCTTCCGCATGGGGCTGTGATCTCACTTATGACTATGTCAAAATCAACGGCGACTATCGCACTTGATTTCGAGAAAGGATAGCGAATATGCAGCACAATTACGAAGAACGGGCGCAAATCTTAGTCGAGGCGCTCCCGTATATCAAAAAATACAGCGGGGAAACCGTGGTCGTCAAATACGGTGGCAACGCAATGATCAATGAAGACCTGAAAAAAGCGGTCATTGACGATATCGTCCTGCTCTCTCTGGTCGGTATCCAAGTGGTTGTCGTCCACGGCGGCGGACCCGAAATCAGCGATATGTTAAAGCGCGTGGGCAAAGAGGGTAAGTTCGTCAACGGTCTCCGCTACACCGACGAAGAGACCATGGAAATCGTGCAGATGGTTCTGTGCGGTAAGGTCAATAAGGAACTCGTTTCCATTTTGAACCGCGCAGGCGGCAGCGCAATCGGTCTTTGCGGCATGGACGGCGGGCTCTTCCGTGCAACCCAGCTCGACGGCGGTACCTACGGGCTGGTTGGCGAAATTCAGGAAGTCGAGACCAAGCCGGTTACCGATGCGCTGAAAAACGGCTATATCCCGGTCGTTTCCACGGTCGCACAGGGACTCAATGACACCCAAAGTTACAACATCAATGCAGACACCGCGGCGGCCAAACTCGCAAGCGCACTCGGCGCAAAGAAACTCATCCTGCTCACCGATGTTTGCGGCATTTTGGAAGACCCGAAAGACGAAAGCACACTCATTTCCGACATCAACGTCAGCGAAGTGCCGAAACTCGTCCGTGACGGTATCATCTCGGGCGGCATGATCCCGAAACTCGCTTGCTGTGTAGAAGCGGTGCGTATGGGTGTATCGCAGGCGAATATCTTGGACGGACGCGTTCCGCACTCTATCTTAATGGAAATGTTGTCCGATCGCGGTATCGGCACGGTGGTTCACGGCGAAATGGAGAGATTGGTATGACCACAAACGAACTTTTTAGTCAGGATAAATCCTATGTCATGCAAACCTACGGGCGTTTCCCGGTCGCCATCGAGCGCGGGGAAGGGGCAACCCTGTATGACCCGGAGGGAAAAGCGTATATCGACTTTGCGTCGGGGATCGGCGTGCTCAGTATCGGCACAGCCCATCCCAAATTCGTGGAAGCGGTGAGCGCACAGGCGGGAAAACTCGCGCACGCGTCGAACTTGTTCTTCACAGAGCCGGGTGTCATCCTTGCAAAACGCCTGTGCGAAAAGAGCGGGATGGACAAAGTCTTCTTCTCAAACTCGGGCGCCGAGAGCAACGAAGGTATGATCAAACTCGCAAGAAAGTACAGTACCGACCGTTATGACAACGACCGCACCGAGATCATCACGCTGGTAAACTCGTTCCATGGCAGAACGATCAGCACACTGGCTGCAACCGGTCAGGATGTGTTCCATCAGTATTTCTATCCGTTCACCGAAGGGTTTGCCCATGTACCTGCAAATGACTTGGATGCACTCAAAGCCGCGGCAACTGACCGCACCTGTGCTGTCATGATGGAACTTGTCCAAGGCGAAGGCGGGGTCCTCCCGCTTGATCGTGGCTATGTCAAAGCGGTGGAAAGTTTCTGCAAGGAAAACGACTTGCTTCTTTTGATCGACGAAGTGCAAACAGGCATCGGTCGTACCGGTACACTGTTTGCGTTCCAAGGCTATGGCATCTCGCCCGACGTGGTCAGTTGTGCAAAGGGAATCGGCGGCGGGCTTCCGCTCGGCGCAGTCCTTGCTTCCAAAACCTGTTCGGATGTTTTGGGTCCGGGGACGCACGCAACCACATTCGGCGCAAACCCGATTTGTACCGCGGCAGGTAACGCGGTGCTCGACGTGCTCGAAGACGGAATCCTGGAAAGCGTTTCTGAAAAGGGCGCATATCTGCGTTCGAAAATTGAAGAGATGGGCTTTGCAACACGCGGCATGGGACTCATGATCGGCATCGTAGTCGAGGCAGGAACCCATAAAGAAACCGTGAAAAAACTCATCGAACAAGGGCTCTTGTGCATCACCGCAGGTAAGGATGCGATCCGCCTGCTCCCGCCGCTCACCATCACCAAAGACGAGATGGATCGCGGTCTTGCTATTCTAAAACAAGTATTATGCGGAGGATCAAAATGAAAAAAGATTTGCTCAAACTGATGGATCTGACCAAACCCGAGTTGTTCCACATCTTGGACGTGGCAGACCAACTCAAGTACGACCAGAAACATAATATCGCACACCCCATTTTGAAAGACAAAACCCTTGGTATGATTTTTGAAAAATCTTCCACCCGTACCCGCGTATCGTTCGAAGTCGGCATTTCCCAACTCGGCGGACACGGTCTCTTCCTGTCGGGAAGTGAACTCCAGATGGGTCGCGGCGAACCGATCGAAGACACCGCGCGTGTCCTTTCCCGTTATCTCGACGGCATCATGATCCGCACCTATTCACAGGAAATGGTGGAAAAACTCGCAGAGTATGCAACCATTCCGATCATCAACGGACTTACCGACTTTGCTCATCCCTGCCAGGTGTTGGCAGATCTCATGACCATCCGTGAGCATTTGAGCACCCTTGAAGGCCTCAAAATGTGCTACATCGGCGATGGCAACAATATGGCAAACTCGCTGATCGTGGGCGGACTGCTCGCTGATATGGAAGTAGCAGTCGCAACTCCGAAGGCATATCAGCCGGATGCAAGCGTTCGCGCTTATGCGGAAGGGAAAGCATATACCTGGACGGAAGACATCTTCGAAGCTTCAAAGGATGCAGACGTCATCTTCACCGACGTTTGGGCAAGCATGGGTCAGGAAGGCGAAGCGGAAGAACGCCGCAAAGTCTTCACCGGCTACCAGGTCAATGAAGAACTTCTGAAAGTCGCCAAGAAAACCGCGATGGTTCAGCATTGTCTGCCTGCACACCGCGGAGAAGAGATCACCGCAGATGTATTCGAAGCCCATGCACAGGAAATCTTCGACGAAGCGGAAAACCGTCTCCATGCACAAAAAGCCGTCATGGCAATCCTGATGGGTAATCTGTAAAAAGCAAAAGCGATGCACACAGTGCATCGCTTTTTTGTTATTTGTTCAGATTTGGATTGTTTGTTCGTCCGAGAAGATAATCAGTGGAAACATCATAAAAATCGGCGAGTTTAATCAAGGTTGCGGTCGGAATGTCAATATCACCGCGTTCATAGTTGCTGTAAACTCGTTGACTGCAAGATAAAATTTTACCCATCTCGGTTTGCGTCAAGTCTTTATCTTCACGTAAATCTCGGATGCGCATGTAATGCGGCACAATATGACCTCCTTCTTAACAAGTCTACTTTCATTATATTTAGAAAAAAATTCGCTATTGACTTTTAGCGAAAAATCCGCTAAAATAGAGTTCGACAAAAAACTTCGATAGGGAAGTTCTTTTGTGTAAAAAATAAATGGGGGTAACCAAAATGGATCAGCAAAAAATCGACATGTACATCATGACAAACCAAAAGTATTTTCCTGCAGAGAAAATCATGTATCTCAAAGACAAATTGAGAACGATGGACGAAGAAAAATTCTCTTTGATTTCTACCATTGAAATGAAAGACCCGACAACCCTTTTGTTGGTCTCTTTGTTCCTTGGCGTTTTGGGCGTTGATCGATTCATGATCGGAGATACCGGGATGGGAATTTTGAAACTTTTGACTTGTGGTGTTTGCGGAATTTTGACCATCATTGACTGGTTCTCTATTTCTGCAAAAACAAAAGAGTTGAACTTCAACCGTGTCATGTCGCTTATCTAAGAAACACAGTCCAAATGCAGTTGCGCTTTTAATTGGATTTGCGGTGGTTTTTCTGATATGCAAAGCGTTCGGGATCAATTGTTTGATTTATAAAATCACAAATCACATTTGCCCAACTTGTTATATGTCCAGGGCGCTTATGTCTTTGGCTTGTGGCGATATCAAAGGATACTTTGCGTATAACGCTATGGCATTTCCGGTTGCAGTCGCATTTGTCTTGGAATTGTTTCATTCGATTTTTGGGAAATATGCAAGAATAATACATATTTTTTCCACGGTTATTATAATGGGAAACTTTGTTTATTTCTTGTATCGTCTTTGAAAGGAGCATTTTTATGAAGAAATTTGTGGCACTGGTTTTATTTGTACTTTTGGTATGCACCATTTCTGCTTGCACAAGTGACACTGTAGATACTGCGCCGGTAGAAACTGAACCTGTTATTGTAGAGAAGGAAGTACAGGAAGAAACACAACCTGTGGCATGGGAAGATTTTCTGGATGAATACGAGGCATGGGTGGATCAGTATATTGGATTCATGCAAAAATATAAGGAAAATCCTTCCGATCTTTCACTTTTAGGCGATTATGCGGACATGATGACGGAAATGACAGATTGGGCAGAAAAATCCCAAAAAGTTCAAGATGATTTAGAAAAAGCATCTCCGTCCGAAATCTCAAAATATAGTGCTCGACTTGCACAAATCGCAGCAAAACTGGCGAAAGCAGCGTATTGATGAAAACGGCACCTTTGTGGTGCCGTTTAATTTTTTGAAAAAGCACCAAGGTTTTGACAGGCTACAAATTCGCTTTTTGCACATCCTAACTGTGTCACTGTGGAAAGGAGTGAAAGCGTGGCGCAAATATCAAAAAAATTTATTTCATTTTTGGTTGTACTTGCAATGCTTTTCACGGTCGCATTCGCAAGTGAGCGGCGTCTGGTTCCCGGCGGACACACCACGGGGATCAAATTATTTTCAGACGGCGTGGTGGTAGTCCGCACGGTCCCGGTTGATACCGAAAAAGGATCTTCTCATCCGGCGAAAACCGCAGGCCTCAAAGAAGGGGACCTGATTTTGAAAATCAACGGAAAAGCGGTTGACACCAATGAAGAACTCAAGGCCGAAGTCGAAAAATGCAAAGGGATCGCGGCAGAAATCGTCTATCGGCGTGGAGATGACACCAAAACCGTTCGGGTAACGCCCGAAAAATCCAAAGACGGAACCCATCAGTTGGGTCTTTGGGTGCGCGACAGTATGGCAGGAATCGGAACGGTCACATTCATTGACCCGCAAAGCGGTGAATTCGGAGCTTTGGGGCACGGCATCTGCGATGTTGAGACCAATTTCTTGATTCCCATGCGTGCAGGTTCTGTCATGGAATCAAAAGTCAAAGCAGTCCACAAGGGTGCGGCAGGAAGCCCGGGGGAACTCGTCGGAGACTATGAACTGCGCGAAGACTCGGGCGTAATCCGCAAAAATACCGACCAAGGCATCTTCGGGGTATTCACAAAAGACTGTGATTGGATGAAGCGGGAAGCACTTCCCATCGCGGAGAAACATGAGGTCGAACTTGGCAGTGCTACTATTTTGAGCAATGTCGATGGAAATGATGTACGTGAATACCAAATCAAAATCACACAAATTTATGAAGAGAAAGAAGAAAACGGAAAATCCATGATGATTCGCATCACCGACCCGAAACTCATCGAAAAAACGGGCGGTATCGTGCAGGGCATGAGCGGCAGTCCCATCATCCAAAATGGGAAACTGATTGGTGCCGTAACGCATGTTCTCATAAACGACCCCTTGGTCGGCTACGGCATCTTCATCGAGAATATGCTCGACGTGGCAAGTTAAAAGACAGGGGCAAATGCCCCTGTCTTTTTTTGTGATTGACAAATGCAGATAAATTTGTTAAAATTTTATCAAACACAAAAATTGTTTGGAGGTTTTAGTATGGTACTGAAAGACAAAGTTGCAGTTGTTACAGGTGCATCCAGCGGCGTTGGCAAGGAAATCGCACTTCTTTTTGCAAAAGAAGGCGCTAAGGTCGTTGCGGTTGCAAGACGCGCGGAAAGACTGGCGGAACTCGAAGAACAGAGTTGCGCACTCGCAGGCGAAATCGTTGCATATGCGGGCGATATTTCCTTGGAAGAAACCAACGAGAAGATGATTGATTTTGCCATCGAGAAGTTCGGCAAATTTGACATTCTCATCAACAACGCAGGTTTGATGGACAATTTTGCACCGGCGGAAAACCTTGATACAGAACTGATGCTTCGACTGATGAATGTTGATGTTTACGGTCCGGCTTGGGCGACCCGTAAGGCGGTCAGAGTATTTTTAGAAAACGAAAACGGCGGCAGCATCGTGAATGTCGCTTCCATCGCAGGCATCTGCGGCGGCAAGAGCGGATGCGCTTATACAATGGCGAAGCACGCTGTGATCGGTCTCACGAAGAATACCGCATTTACATATCGCCTTGATAAGATTCGTTGCAACGCGATCTGCCCGGGCGGAATCAATACCGAAATGGCAGATCCGGCAATCTTTGCCACCGCAGACCAGAAGGGTATGCAGAGCGCTATGCTGGCAATGAATTTCGGAACCAGAAGTGCAGAAGCAATTGAAATTGCAGATATTGCTCTGTTCTTGGCAAGTGATGCGGCGGCTGTTGTCAACGGTGCTATCGTTACTGCGGATAGTGGTCTGACTTCTTTCTAAGATAACATCGCAAACAACAGGGGTAAATTACCCCTGTTGTTTTTTTGTTTTTTGTGCTATAATGAAGATAGATGAAAATCAATAGGGGGAGAATTATGATCAACAAATTCTGCAAAAAACCTCTTTATGAATGTACAATCAGACTCGCAAAAGTCGCAACCGGTGCGGAAAAAGCGGACCTTGTCATCCAAAACGCGCGCCTTGTAAACGTCTGCACTCACGAGATTATGGAAAACATCTCGGTCGCGGTTGCAGACGGTCGCATTGCACTTGTGGGTGATGCAAGCCATTGCATCGGCGAAAATACCACCGTGATTGACGCGGAAAACAAATACCTTGCACCTGCGTTTATGGACGGACATATCCACATCGAATCGTCGATGCTCACCGTTGGCGAATATGCAAAAGCCGTCGTTGCCCACGGGACAAGCGGGGTCTTCATCGATCCCCATGAAATCTGTAACGTCCTGGGGCTTGACGGGGTAAACTTCATGATGGAAGACGCAAAGCGTACCCCGCTCAAGACCATGCTCACCACCCCGTCCTGTGTCCCTGCGGTCGGCGGATTTGAAGACACAGGCGCAAAAATCGATCCGGAAGACGTGGCACTCACCATGGACTATGACTGCTGCGTGGGTCTTGGTGAAATGATGAACTTTCCGGGTATCCTCGGTGGGAATCCGCATACCCACGGCATTGTCGGCGAAACGCTTAAGGCAGGAAAAATCCCCACAGGTCATTATTCGATTCCTGAAACAGGCTCGGGGCTGAATGCTTATATCGCAAGCGGGCTCAGATGTTGCCACGAATCCACCCGTGCGGAAGACGCGCTCGCAAAAATGCGTCTTGGGATGTACGCAATGCTCCGTGAAGGCTCTGCATGGCACGACTTGCACGAAGTCGCAAAAGCAATCACCGAGCAGAAAGTGGACAGTCGCTTCGCGTGTCTGATTTCGGATGACACCCACCCGCACACACTCATCCGCCACGGGCATCTCGACTACATCGTCCGCCGCGCCATTGAAGAAGGGGTCGATCCCATCACTGCCATCCAGATGGTTACCATCAACGTGGCACAGTGCTTCCAGCTTGACCATGAGATGGGCAGTGTCGCCCCGTCCAAGTGTGCGGACCTTGTCCTAATCGATGATCTGAACACCTGCCATGTAACCGACGTGTTTATCGACGGTGAACTTGTGGCAAAAGACGGCAAGATGACGGTGGATTTTGCACCGTATACATACCCCGAACAAGCGACCCACTCGGTCCATCTTGACAAACTCACCGCGGAAGATTTCAAAATTCCTTGTGCAGGGGACTCCGCAAAAGTCCATGCGATCGAAGTCATCCCCGCACGCGTAGGTACATTCGATAAAATCGTTACACTGCCCGTCTGCGATGGCGGGATTGAAGCAGACTCCGAGCAGGATGTGCTCAAAGTCGCGGTCTTTGAACGCCATCACAAAACAGGCACAGTCGGCAAAGGCTTTATCAAAGGCTTCGGCATTAAACGCGGCGCTTTGGCACAAACAGTCGCGCATGACGCACACAACCTGCTTGTCGCAGGCAGTAACGACGAAGACATGGCACTCGCCGCCAATACGCTCATCGAATGCGGCGGCGGTCTGGTCGCAGTCCTTGACGGCAAAGTCCTCAGCGTTGTTCCGCTCCCCATCGCAGGTCTCATGAGCGATAAACCCATCGATGAAATGAGCGCATCCATTGCGCATATGGAGAAGACTTGGCAGGAAATGGGAAGTTTGCTCCCGTCTCCCTTTATGACCATGGCACTCATCCCGCTCGCATGCCTGCCCGAAACCCGACTCACCAACCGCGGTCTGGTCGACTGCCGAACCTTCGAGTTCATTGACTTGATTGTAGAATAAAAAAAGACAAGAGCGAAACGCTCTTGTCTTTTTTTATTCAATGCCAAGCAGCCAAAGCGGGGAGACTTTCAGTATGTTTGCAAGCGCCCTGACTTCATAATCTGTCACAAACCTTGTTCCCAGTTCAATGCGTGAAACGCTGTCTCGTTCAATGATAATATCGGATAATTGCAATTTGGCGGCTAAATCACTCTGTGTCATTCTCAACTTGCATCGTGCTTCGTGCACACGGTCTCCGCAAATGTTTTTCTTACCGTTATAATCATATATTTTCACGAAATCACCCTTTGCGTTAAAGATAAGAATTTATCTTGACTTTAACATGATATGGTGGTAGAATTGTGTTAAAGATAAGAATGTTACAAAAAGGAGCAGAATTATGACTTTTGGGAAAGGTGTTATGATTTTTGTCGCAGTCTTTTTATTTGGCTTCGTCAGATCGATGTTAACAAATGGTGGGCTTAGCCCAATTGCATTGCTTTTGTGGATTGTTGGAATTGCAGTAGCTCTTGCGGTCTATTTTATTCCCAGCATTGTGGCATGGAGAAAAAATCATATCCAGACAACAGCAATTATACTACTCAATGTCTTTTTGGGCTGGACTTTTATCGGTTGGGTTGTTGCGTTGATTTGGGCAACGATGAAGGAAAAGAATCAGTAAATTTAGAAAAAAGACAAGAGCGTTTCGCTCTTGTCTTTTTTTGCTTTTCTTGGTATAGTTTACAGTATGCAGAAAGAGGGGAGTGAGATGGTGGAACAGATGAAACGGCAATATTATTTGGATAATCTTCGTTTTCTTTTGATTTTTCTTGTGGTGTTCGCGCATTTCCTGGAAGTGTGTCCCGATTTCTTCGGGCGCAATCTTCTCTACCAAGTCATCTACTCATTCCATATGCCCGCGTTCCTGTTCTTGTTTGGATATTTTGCGAAATTCTCACCAAAGCGGATTTTCTTCCGCTGGTGCATCCCTTATGTGATCTTTCAAACGATCTATCTGCTCTTCGAGCGATGCGTACTGGGATGGAACACGGGACTGCAATATACCACCCCGTATTGGATTTTGTGGTATCTGCTCGTATGCATTTTCTATCAACTGCTCATCCCGCTTTGTAATACCGAAAATAAACTCCGACAAACGCTTGCCGTAATCTTCTCAATTATCCTTGCACTCGCAGTTGGATTTGTGGACAAAATCGGCTATCCATTATCGCTCTCAAGATTTTTTGTGTTCTTGCCGTGGTTTTTGCTGGGATTTTACTGCAAGAAAAACGGCGGTATGGAGAAACTCAAAAACAAAAAAGTTTTTGCGATCTCTGCCGTGATTGTCGTCTCATCCGTTCTTTTCTTACACTACGCAAACGTTTCAAACGGTCTGCTTTACGGGTCGTATTCCTATGCAAAGTGTGGCGGCGCACTTTGGTTGCGCGCGGCACTGATGTTGATTTCGCTCGCGTGGATTGCGTTTCTGCTCATCGGATTCCAAAAATGTTTCAATCGCAAAATCCCGTTTATCACCAACATCGGGCAGAACACATGGCCGATTTTCTTGCTTCACGGTTTTCTCGTGAAAGCCCTGCCGGCTTTCGGCGGACTGTGGTGGGCACTACTTGCAACGATCGTGATTTTACCACTCTTCGGAAACCGTGTCTTTCAAAAAATCTTATCCTTCGATTGGCACAAATAAAAAAGCGACTGATGATCAGTCGCTTTTTCTACTTTTGGGGAAAGTATTTGAACGTCATCGGCCATAAGGTCATTCCGTAAATCACGAGCAGGAAGTAGCGGACCGCGCCGAAAATCAGTCCTGACGGGAGAAGTGCTTTCAGTGCCATGCGTAAAATCAAAAAGAACACCGCGCCGAGAATGAACTTGAGCATTTGCGCCCACCATACCGCTTTTGTGTCAAATCGGATATAGCGGAGATCAATCAGATATGAAACCCACAGCCCCAAAATCGCGCCGAACATTTTATATCCGTTTTCTGCTGCATCGGCAAGATGTACCGTGTCCACATCGGTCGGAAACGGGAAGTAAGTGATATAGAGCACATAAGCAAGCCCAGATAATGCCATCGCTGAAAAGAGCAGATTCATAGCCTTTTTGTTTTCAAAATTTTTATAAATGATTGGATGGATCACAAAAATCAAAGTGGTTGCAATCACAACCGATGCCAAAACATCCGCAAGGGTATGCACTCCGAGATACAAACGGGAAAACGGGATGAGTATCGCAAGGAGAAGCGACACAATGCGAACTGCGCGAGATTTGCAAAAACGCGCCATCGAGCCGTACAAACTCACCGATACCTGGGTGTGTCCGCTCGGGAACGAATAGCCGGTCGCACCTGCGCGTGCGGACTCCACAATGGTAAAACTCGGGTCTTTCACCCAGGGGCGGGGGACACGCGTGGTCATTTTCAAGAACTGATTGACAGTCAGTCCAAAGAACCCGACCGCAAATAGGTGGTAGCCGTGCTTTTTATCCACGCACCATACCAAAAACAGCGCGATCAAAAGTAAAACCGTCTCTTCGCCCAGTTTGGTGAGCAGAGAAAAGAAGGTGTCAAAAAACGGGGTGCGAATCGTCTCCAGTACTCGTAACAGTTCCATGTTCTCACTCCTTTTCAGAATGTTACTTGCGTGAGTGAATGATTTGGTGTAATATTATCATGAAGAAAAAGAAAGGTCAAGGTGAATGGTATGGATGTGAGTAAAATTCGGCTCATCGCTTTCGATTTAGACGGTACGATGACCCAGCATAAAAGTAAACTTTCTCCCGAGCACCGCGCGGTTTTGGACGCGCTCGCAAAGAAATATACGCTCTTAATGGCAGGGGCGGGGATGTGCCGCCGCATTTTCAATCAGATGGAAGAGTACCCCATTTCCATCTTGGGAAACTACGGTCTGCAGGAAGCGGTTTATGATCCCGAGAAAAAAGACATTGCACTGGTCAAAGACGCTATCTTACCGTGTGACCGCGCATCGGTCGAAGAGCGTGTGACCGCACTGCGTGAGAAATATGGCTATACCGAATATGTCGGCGATAACGTGGAATATCACGCATCGGGTTGCGTAACGTTCCCGATTTTGGGAACCAAAGCGGATATCAACGACAAACTCGCATTTGACCCCGATCGCGTAAAACGCAGAAAAATCTATGCAGACGTATGCGAAACATTCCCCGAATACACCGTCTTCGTGGGCGGATCGTCTTCGTTTGATATGGCACCGAAGCCCTATAATAAGTATTATGCATTGGATTTGTATTGTAAAGAACACGGCTATGCACACGATGAAGTGGCATACGTTGGTGATGATTACGGCATGGGCGGAAACGACGAGTCGGTCTATCTCTCGGATTTCAATTTCGTTACCATTGATGATTACCGTGATTTCCCCAAAGTCATGAAACCGTTTCTGTAAGAGGTGACTGCTATGATTCAAACATTGTTAAACGGAAATAAAGCCTGTGCTTGCGGTCGTGCGCATACTTGCGATATCAAGCACGTGGTAGTGCGCCCCGGCGCGGTCGAAGCGCTCAGCACGCTTTGCGCCGAATATTCAAATATTCTGCTCGTCGCGGACGAAAACACCTATGCGACTTGCGGCGACCGCGTGGTTGAAATTTTAGGCGCACATCTCGCTGATAAAATTGTATTCCCCGGTGATACGATTTTAATCCCGAATGAAGACGCAATCGCCCGCGTGGAAGAAGTTTTGACAAGCGATACCGATTTGATTCTGGGCATCGGTTCGGGCGTGGTGAATGACTTGTGCAAGCACGTGAGTTTCTGTCATGACCTGCGCTATTTCATCGTCGCTACCGCACCGTCGATGGACGGCTATGCATCGGTAGGCGCCGCCATGATTACCGAGAATATGAAAACCACCTTCAACGCACGCGTTCCCGCCGTGATCATCGGTGATGTGGACGTGCTCAAAACAGCACCGATGCGTATGATCCAGTCCGGTTTTGGCGATATTATCGGCAAATATTCCGCACTCAATGACTGGAAACTCGCAAAATGCGTAAACGACGAGTATTTCTGCGACGAGATTTATAACTTGGTCTACGACACCGTGCTCAAAACCGAAGCGCTGGCAGACGGCATCCAAACCCGTGATGAGACCGCGATCCAAACACTCATGGAAGCACTGGTCATCGTGGGGATTGCGATGAGTTTTGTGGGCAATTCCCGCCCGGCTTCCGGTAGTGAACATCACCTGTCGCACTATTTTGAAATCGTTGGTATTTTGAACTCGGAAGAGTATTTCTTGCACGGTATCGACGTGGCATACTCCACCGTGGTTACACAGAAAATGCGCGAAGAACTGCTTGCACTCGAGGGTGTGCGTGCAGCCTATTCGCACGATGTGAGCGTGTGGGAAGAAGAGATTCGCAAACGCTATGGCGCCGCATCCGACGGTGTTATCGCACTTCAAAAGAAGTGCGGATTCTACGACAAGGACTACGAAACCATCTATCGTGAAAAATGGGACGAGATCCGCACCATTTTAAGCGAAGTCCCATCGAGTGAAAAAATCACCGAGATTTTGCGTGTCGCAGGGCTTGACTTCTCCGAATTTGAAGAACTCTATGGAATGCAGAAAATCGACGATTGTATCTGGTATGCAAAAGATCTTAAAGACCGTTACACGGTCCTGTGGCTCTACTTCCTGCTTTGTAAGAAATAAAGAAACGGTGGGCACTTGCCCACCGTTTTTCATTTTCCGAGTTCCCAAAAGACCACCGCGGAAGCCGCGGCAACGTTGAGAGAATCCACCCCGTGTGCCATGGGGATTTTCACCGTGTAGTCGCACTCAGAGATGGTGTTCGCCATCAGCCCGTCGCCTTCGGTTCCAAGCAACACCGCGAGTTTTGGGATGCTTTGGAATACGGGGTCAGACACCGAACGGGAATCTTCGCACAGCGCGGTGGCGACCGTTTGAAATCCAAGTGTTTTGAGTTTGTCCAGCCAGTTATCGTACACAAACGTCCACGGGATTTGGAACACAGTCCCCATGCTCACGCGAATGGCGCGTCGGTATAGGGGGTTGGAACAGTTTGAAGTCAGCAGAACCGCGTCCATTCCAAGCGCGGCGGCGGAGCGGAAGATCGCGCCAACATTGGTTGGGTTTTGCACATCTTCGAGCACCGCGACTCTGCGTGCGTTTTTACAAACATCGGAAATCGTGGCGAGCGGTTTACGACGCATGGCGCAGAGCATCCCACGGGTGAGATAAAACCCGGTCAGGTTTTTCAGTACTTCATAGGGTGCTGAAAAAATCGGGATATCACCCATGCGAGTCAGAATCGGGTCACCCGTTTGGATCTCTTCGCTGAGCACCGAGATCGGCTCATACCCCGCATCAAGCGCGCGCTCAATCACACGCGGGCTTTCCGCCAAAAATATCCCGTCTTCGGGATGTTCGCGGTTTAAGAGCTGCGCTTCGGAAAAGCGCGCATAGATATCCAGTTCAGGCGCGAGAAAATCTGTGATCGGAATAATATTCGGCATAGTCTCCTCCATAGGATGAAGTGATAAATTCATTATAGGGGGGAGTGGTCGGTGTGTCAAATGAAATTTGCACTATACATTGAACCAAAAGTATGTTAAAATATAAACGAGGTGAAGAAAAATGTCGAATAATATGGCCTTTTTGATTGAAGTGCTCATCCGTCTGTTCCTGGCGGTCTTGGTGGGTGGCATGATTGGCAGCGAACGTGCCCGGCACGGTCGTGCGGCGGGATTGCGCACCCACATTCTGGTCTGCATCGGCGGTGCGGTAACCGCACTAACGGGTGTTTACGTCAGCGATGTCATGGGGTATGGCGGAGATGTGCTCCGTATCTCCGCACAGGTCATCTCGGGCATCGGTTTCCTTGGTGCCGGTATGATCATTCTGAAAAACAACAATACCATCATGGGTCTTACCACCGCGGCAGGTGTGTGGACCACCAGTATCATTGGCATCGCGCTCGGCTACGGCTTCTATAGCGGCGCGCTGATCGCAGCACTCTTAGCATTTACCGCGGTTACGTTTTTTTCCAAGTTTGAACGCAAGCGCAAGCAAAGCGAAGTGCTCTACATCGAGATCGATGATATGTACCATGCAAACCAGCTGGTAAAAGAAATTGAAGGTGTGGTGGAGATCGAGATTACCCATACATTTATGCCGCCGAAAAGTAAGGCGCAAGGTCATCTCGGGATCCGCGTGACCGCAGATGATTCCATCCACGACAAAATCGATGCACTATGCGAAATTGAAGGCGTGGTCTTCGTGGAAGGCGAGTAAAACCAAAAGGGAAAAGTCCGGTGTCGAACACCGGACTTTTTTGTCATATAAAAAATTCCATAAATTTCCAATAAACTATTGCAATATTTTCCAAAATATGGTAAATTAAAGTCGACCGGAGTAAAATGACAGGAAGGACTATGGAATTATGATACGAATTTTCTTGATTGATGAGAGCGAAGAATTCAGCGCACAACTGGAAGAAGCACTTCAGCGCGAAGGCGATATGGAAGTGGTGGGACAAGCGCATAGCGGAAGGGATGCGATTGCCAAAATCAGTCTGAACAAGCCGGATGTGGTACTGCTCAGCAGTGTGCTTCCCGAACTTGACGGAGTAGGTGTCGCGCAGGAGATTCAAAAGATGTTTGGTGCGGACACACCTGCGATGATTATGTACTCCTCGTTTAACATTGACGCGGTGATGGGACAAGCGGTCAAAGCGGGCGTGGTCTACTGTTTCCAAAAACCGTTCTCGGTGCCCATTGTGGCTGAGCGTATTCGCGGGATATTGAACCGCACCGAAGGAGCGGTAGAAGAACGTTTCGGAAACGAGCGGTTGGAAGTCGCGGTTACGAATATCATTCACGAGGTTGGCATTCCCGCACACATCAAAGGCTACCACTATGTGCGCGAAGCGATCATCATGGCGGTCAATGACCTTGACAGTATCAATGCGATCACGAAGATTTTGTATCCCAGTATCGCAAAGAAGTTTTCCACCACACCGTCGCGTGTGGAACGCGCAATCCGTCATGCGATCGAGACTGCATGGAGCCGGGGCGATGTGGATGTACTCAATAAACTCTTTGGGTATACGGTGTCCAATGACAAAGGCAAACCCACAAACTCCGAGTTTATCGCAATGATTGCAGACCGTCTGCATCTGCATTTGCAAGGAGCGGCTCAAACCAAAGTGTAAATTGCAAGAAGTGTGCAAAGCCCGGGAATGCCCAAGACGGTTACAAAGACAATGGTGAGAAAGTTGATGCCGAGCGGCACGCCCAGCGCATTACAAGCAAGAAGCCCTATGACGGCAAGAAACGGGCGTAATGCAGTGCGCACCGGGCGGAAACATACAAGGAATGCAATCAGAAATCCAAGTGCAACAAGAAACACACGGGAATCCTCCTATTGATGTCGAGCTGAACGGGTCAGCTCGGCATCTTTTGCTTTTTTGAGCAAAAAGTTATAACGCGCCTCTTCGGACTTGAGTTCAAAAATCAGCGCTTCGATCAAATCCGAGTCGGTTGCTTCACGGAATGCCGAGCGGGTGGCACGGATGTTGCTGAGCGAGTGATTCAGTTCAGTCAGCAGGTCCTGCTTCATA
This sequence comes from Oscillospiraceae bacterium, assembly GCA_015067485.1. Classification (GTDB taxonomy): domain Bacteria; phylum Bacillota; class Clostridia; order Oscillospirales; family JAAYXM01; genus SIG510. Next base: position 50,091 of record SVMJ01000007.1, on the reverse strand, counting down.
CGGCGTTCGGTATCCGCGGTCTTTAAGTCAAACAGCGCGTGCGCGGCGCATGAAATGCGGATGCGCAAAAGTGTGAGGAAATTAAAAAAACGCTCACGGCTTGTCTGTGTCTGTTTCAAGGGATGATCCATTCTGTAAAACCTCCTTTTTGTTTTCAGTATATGAAGGAGGTGTAATAATATGCAAAGACTTCTAAAAAATCAAAATATATCCTTGGATTTTTCTGTATTTAGTGTTATAATAAGAATTAACTTCTAAATACGGAGGTTTTTATGGGACAGAAAAACACACAATCCGGATACGGCAACGAGAGTATTTCGTCGCTCAAAGGCGCAGATCGCGTCCGTAAACGCCCGGCGGTCATCTTTGGATCAGACGGGTTGGACGGTTGCGCTCATTCCGCGTTTGAAATCATTTCCAACTCCATCGACGAAGCGCGTGAAGGCTACGGCGATACGGTTTTGGTCACGCTCTTTGAAGACCATTCCATCGAAGTAGAAGACGCGGGACGCGGATGTCCGGTCGATTTTAATAAAAACGAAAACCGCTATAACTGGGAACTGGTCTTCTGCGAATTGTACGCAGGCGGCAAGTACCAGAACAACGACGGTTTCAGTTACGAATATTCGCTGGGGCTGAACGGTCTCGGCTCTTGTGCGACCCAGTACGCGAGTGAGTATATGGACGTTACGGTCTGGCGAGATGGGAACAAATACTCACTCCACTTTGAAAAGGGCGAAAACATCGGCGGACTCAAAACCGAGCCCACCGACCGTAATAAAAAGACGGGGACCCGTATCCGCTGGCGCCCCGACCTTGACGTTTTCACCGATATTGCCATCCCGCCCGAACACTTTATGGAAGTGCTCAAGCGCCAGGCGGTGGTCAATGCGGGTGTTAATTTCAAATTCAAATACCAGACCGGTGGCAAATTTGAAACCGTCGAGTTTTTATATCCCAACGGCATCGCGGACTATGTCCGCGAACTTGCGGGCGAGACCGCGCTCACCGAACCGCAGGTTTGGAATGCCGAGCGCAAAGGTCGCGACCGCGAAGACAAACCCGAGTACAAAGTCCGCCTGTCCTGTGCATTTTGCTTTACCAATTTAGACCCCAAGGTGGAGCATTACCACAACTCATCCTGGTTGGAACACGGCGGCTCTCCCGAAAAGGCAATGCGCAGTGCATTCGTATCGGGACTGGATGCCTATCTCCGCCAAAACAACAAGTATCAGAAAAACGAGTCCAAGATCACCTTTGCGGACATTGCGGAGAGTTTGCTGCTCATCAGCAATAACTTCTCCACCATCACGTCCTATGAAAACCAGACCAAGAAATCGATCACCAATAAATTTGTCCAAGAGTGCATGACCGAGTTTTTGCGCACACAACTTGAGATCTATTTCATCGAAAACCGCGACGAAGCGGAGAAAATCGCAAATCAAGTACTCATCAACAAACGCAGTCGTGAAAATGCGGAAAAAGCGCGTTTGACGGTTAAAAAGAAACTGCAGGGTGGGCTTGACATCACAAGCCGCGTGCAGAAATTCATCGACTGCCGTTCCCGCGATACCGAAGCGCGTGAACTCTATATCGTGGAAGGCGACTCCGCGGCGGGCGCTTGTAAGCAGGCGCGCGACTCGGAGTTTCAGGCAATCATGCCGGTCCGTGGTAAGATTCTCAACTGCCTGAAAGCCGAACTCCCCAAAATCTTCAAGAGCGAGATCATCACCGATCTGCTCCGCGTCTTAGGTTGCGGGGTGGAAGTGAGTGGCAAGCACGCGAAAGACATCGCAAGTTTTGATCTTGCACAACTGCGCTGGAAGCGCGTCGTTATCTGTACCGACGCAGATGTCGACGGATTCCAGATCCGTACGCTGATTCTCACCATGCTCTATCGCTTGGTACCCACACTTATCCGCGAAGGGTATGTATTCATCGCGGAAACCCCGCTCTATGAGATCACCTGCGGAAACAAAACCTATTTCGCTTATTCCGATGCAGATAAAAACAAAATCGTAGAAGACCTGCCGCAAGGGAAGTACACTTTGCAGCGCAGCAAAGGTCTGGGTGAAAACGAACCGGATATGATGTGGATGACCACCATGAATCCGGAAACACGCCGCTTGATCCAAGTCACTCCGAGCAGCGTGGAAGCCGCAACCGAGGCGATGTTCGACCTGCTCTTGGGTGACAACCTGGCAGGCAGAAAAGAATTCATCGCGGAAAACGGCTGGAAGTATTTAGATGCGGCTGACGTTTCGTAAATCTGCGGAAAGGAATTTGTAGCATGGCAAGACAGAAAAAACAAGACGATACAACTGAAATTTTTGGGCTTCATGCGGATGTCATCGAACAGCAGATCACCGAAACGCTGGAAACCAACTACATGCCGTATGCCATGTCGGTCATCGTGTCCCGCGCGATCCCCGAGATCGACGGGTTCAAGCCGTCTCAGCGCAAACTTCTGTACACCATGTACACGATGGGACTGCTGAACGGCAAGCGCACCAAATCCGCAAACATCGTGGGTCAGACCATGAAACTCAACCCCCACGGCGATGCCGCGATTTATGAGACCATGGTACGCCTTGCAAAGAGCAATGAAGCACTGTTGCACCCGTTTGTGGATTCCAAAGGTAACTTCGGTAAGAGTTATTCCCGCGATATGGCATACGCCGCGTCGCGCTACACCGAAGCAAAACTCGCACCCATCTGTCAGGAACTGTTCCGTGACATTCATGATATGGTGGAATTTGTGCCAAACTACGATAACACCATGCAGGAACCCACCTTGCTTCCCACGGGCTTCCCGAATGTTTTGGTTGCGGCAAATACGGGCATCGCAGTCGGTATGGCATCCAACATCTGCGGATTCAACCTGTCCGAAGTCTGCAAAACCACCATCGAATATATCAAAAACCCTGAGCATGATCTTCTCTCCACGCTGAAAGCGCCCGATTTCCCGACCGGTGCGGAATTGCTTTACAACCGTCAGGAAATGGAAGAAATCTATCGCACGGGTCGCGGTTCGTTCAAACTCCGCGCAAAATGGCGCTTTGACAAGAAGAACCACTTGATTGAGATTTTCGAAGTACCGTATACCACCACCATCGAAGCGGTCATCGACAAAGTCAGCGAACTCGCCAAAGCGGGGAAACTGCGTGAAATTTCGGATATGCGCGATGAGTCGGATAAAGAAGGTCTTAAACTCACGGTCGACTTAAAGCGTGGCACCGATCCTGAAAAACTCATGCAGAAACTTTTCCGTATGACCCCGCTCCAAGACAGTTTTTCCTGTAACTTCAACATCTTGATCGGCGGCTATCCGCGTGTGATGGGTGTTGGCGAGGTCATCGAAGAGTGGGTGGCATGGCGCATCGAATGTGTCCGCCGTCAGGTCTTTGCAGACATTGAACGCAAGAAAGACAAACTCCACAAACTCAAAGGTCTCAAAAAGATACTGCTTGACATTGACCGCGCCATCGAGATCATCCGCAACACCGAAGAAGAAGCAGAAGTTGTGCCAAACTTGATGATCGGTTTCGGAATCGACGAGATCCAGGCGGAATTCGTGGCGGAAATCAAACTCCGCAACATCAACAAGGAATATATTTTGCGCCGCGTTGCGGAAACTTCTGATTTGGAACGCGAGATCGAAGATCTGGAAGACCTGCTTGGAAGCAAAGCACGCATCCGCAAAACCATTATCAAAACGCTCGAGGAAATCGAGAAAAAACACGGCCAGCCACGCAAAACCGAAATCGTCTACGATTATGCGATTGAAGAGTCTGCGGAAGAAGACGATACACCCGACTACCCGGTACACGTGTTTGTGAGCCGTGAGAGTTACTTCAAAAAAATCACGCCGCAGTCTCTGCGCATGAGTTCCGAGCAGAAATGCAAGGAAGGGGACGAAATCGTCCAAACGTTTGAAACCACCAACCGTGCGGAAGTGCTGGTGTTCACCAATCAACAGCAGGTGTACAAAACACGTCTCTCTGAGTTTGATGACACCAAGGCAAGTGTGTTGGGTGATTATCTGCCCACCAAACTGGGTATGGACGAAGGGGAAGTCGCAACCTTTATCTGCTTACCCGGCGATTACAAGGGCAATCTCTTGTTCGTCTTTGAAAACGGTAAGGTAGCAAAGGTCGCACTCGCAGGCTATCAGACCAAGACCAACCGCAAACGCTTGACCGGTGCATACTCAGGCAAGTCTCCGGTGGTCGCCATGTTCCATGTAGTGCAGGAAGAAGCATTCGTGCTTTATTCCACAGAAAACCGCGCACTCGTGTTCCATTCTTCCGCGCTCACGCCGAAGGCGGCACGCGATACCCAGGGCGTCTCGGTCATGACCCTCAAACCCAAGTACAAGCTCCGCCATGCGTGCAGACTGGAAGGCTCCAGTATCCAGCAGGTATCGCGTTATCAAACACGTTCACTGCCTGCCGCGGGCGCACGACTTCAGGATGTCGACGCCTTAGAGCAACAAATCACATTGGGATAATAAAAATGAATCCCGGAAGGATTTCCTTCCGGGATTCATTTTTATTCATCTTCCATGCCGAGTAAGTACGCCAAGAACTTGTTGTAGATGGATTCCGCATTTGCGCGGAATCGGTTTGCGACTTCCGCGGCGGATTCTTTGTTTGGAACGGTGAGTTCAAAGCTGAACACTTCACCGATGTCGTCTTTGAGTCGGCAAATGGCGGAGAGCCGATCCACATCTTTGATGACCACCGAGGTTTCGATCAGATGATAGCGCTGCAGTTTTGGGAGAAGTTCCTGCATCGCGGCATCCACGCGCGCACGAACCGATGCGGGAATAGCGCTCACGCAGGTTTCCAAATCAGCTTTTCCGCGGGACGAGAGCGTGTAAGTCTCGCTCTGCTCGGTACCTTCGCAGATCACGTGCCCGCTTGCCGCAAGGTCGCTGAGCGCGGATGCGTATTCAAAATATCCGATTGCTCCGTCACACAGCACCACATCGGTCAGATCTGCAAACGGGATGGAAAGTTCGGTGCGGCTGAGCGCATATAAAATCAAGGTTTTCAGTTCGAGTTCGGTGCGGATAAAACCATGTCGATCCATAAAAAACCTCCCTTCGGTATCTCTACTTTAGTGTAACACAAAAAACACCGCTTGAAAAGTATGATTTTTCCGAATCTGACTTGAGAATCTTGCGAGATTCGTGTAAAATAGAAAAGACTACAAGGAAAGGTAGGAATTATTTGTGAAAAAGAAAGTAATTTTATGGAGTGCTCTCGCACTTGCAGTCATCCTGATCGCAGGGGTAGTGCTTTGGCAAGTCGGTGTGTTCGCACCGAAAGACGAACAGGTTGTGCAGGCAAAAAAGAGCATTGAAGAATATGAGCAAATTCTCAAAACTGCACCGCAAAATGAAGAGGCGAATGCAGGGCTCATCCGTGCGTACGGGGATGCGGGCAAAATTGAAAAGGCGCGCGAAGTAGCAGACAAAGCGGTAGGGCTGCTTCCAATGTCTAAATCCATCGTGCTTGCCATGGTGGAAGCATATGAAGTACAGAAAATGTACGCTGAGGCGGTGCTGTTCGTGTCCGATTTGGGCGAGAATACCTGTAAAGTAACGGTGGAGAACGAACTGGAAGATCGCGGATTCCCCGGTTACGTTGCACAGTACGGCACGATGGGGAACACCTTAAGCGAAGGACGTTTGGTTGTGGATGGAGATCGCATCTTCTACAGCGAGCCGCGCGACGGTGAACGTCTGTATTCCATGGATCTTGACGGCAACGACAAGAAGAAACTCACCGAAAGTGAAGCGCAGTTTATCAACGTAGTGGGCGACAAAATTATTTATTGTGATGCTTCGAACAACTATTACGGTTGCACACTTGGAAAAGACGGAAGCGATCTGAAAGTTTTTCTTCCGATGATGTCGATGAACTACATCGTTTTTGATGAACGCATTTATTTTGTCAACTGGGCAGCGGAGTGCAAGATTTACAGCGTTGACATGGAAGGTAAAGATCCCAAAGTGGTTTGCGACATGGCGGCAGAAGATTTGTACCAGTACGGCGCGTGGCTTTACTTTACCGCAAAAGACCAGGAATCTTGCATTTACCGCATCAAAATCAACGGGGAAGGGCTTGACCAGGTCAACAACGACCAGTCCATGCGCCCGAATGTGCACCATGGCATCGTCTATTTCATCAACTGGGCAGACGACGGGAAACTCTACTCGGTTGATCCCGATAATGCAAACGCAACCTATCAGCGTGTTTATGACAAACACGTGTCGCACCTGAATTATTACGATGGATCCTTGTATTTCGCGGATATGACGGTGGGCGGAAAGCCGTATCGCATGGATTTGGAAGACGGCAAGGTCACCAAACTCTGTGATGACCGCGCAGGATATTTTGCGCTCCATGATGACTGGGTCTATTACCGAAACAACGACGATGCAAACCGTATTTACCGTGTAAAAACCACAGGAGGCGGCAGAAGCCGTATCGGCGGTTAAAGGGGGATTTTCAATGATTCGCAAGGCAAATGAATTGGAATCGCAGACAAAAGAAGGACTGCGCGGCGGCGCAGGAAGTGCTGAACTCAAGTTTTACATCGGCGCAGATGACGCGGCTCGGCATTGCAGTATGGCGGCACAGATCACACTCGCTCCTAAGTCCGGCATCGGAGAACATGACCATGTAGAAGATGCGGAACTCTATGTTATCCTCAGCGGAAAAGCAATGGCAAATGATAACGGTGAACAGGTGGAACTTGCTGCCGGCGATGCGATGTGGACTTCGAACAGCGAACGCCACGCGCTATACAATCATACCGACGAACCCACCATACTGCTTGCAGTCGTGGTAAAGTAAAAAATACCGCACAAGGAATCTTGTGCGGCTCTTTTTGAGGTGAAATAAATGTTTTTCGATACCCATGCACATCTGGACGACCGTCAATTTGAAGCGGACTTACCCGATGTGGTTGCCGCATTTCGCGCGGCAAATGTTACCCGCGTGGTAAACGCATCGTGCGATATGGACTCATGCGCTCGAACCGTTGCACTCACCCGTGCATACCCGGAAATCTATGGGGCGGTGGGGGTGCATCCCGAAGCCGCAGACAGATTCTGTGGCGAGCGGGACATTGAAAACTTGCGCAAACTCGCAAAAGAAGAAAAAATCTGCGCGATCGGTGAGATCGGGCTGGATTACTACTATGATGATGTTTCGCGCGATGTACAAAAGAACGTGTTTCGTGCACAATTAGACCTTGCACGGGAACTCAAATTTCCCGTCATTGTGCATGACCGTGATGCGCATGAAGATTGCCTGAACATTTTGCGCGACTATACCGACCTGAAAGTGGTATTTCATTGCTATTCGGGCAGTTTGGAGTTTGCGAAGAACTTGATTCGTCTTGGGTTCTATCTCTCGTTTACGGGCGTTTTGACGTTCAAAAACGCAAAAGCGGCACCGACTGTTGCACAGTGGGCACCGCGTGACCGCGTGATGATCGAAACCGACTGTCCGTATCTTGCGCCGATTCCGTACCGCGGGAAACGCAATACACCGCAACACGTCCCCGAAGTTGCAAAAAGACTTGCCCAGCTGTGGGGGATGGACATAGAAGAAGTCGCTCGTATCACGACCGAGAATGGATTACGCTTTTTCGGAATTTAAGAAAAACGCATGGATGGTTTCGCGCGGAAGAGAAAACGGAGTGGGGAAATCTGTGCGAAGTGTACCACCCATATAGAGTTTGGGCGGTTGGATCGCACACGGGAAGGAAAGTGCAAGTTTGAAACCCGTGTTTGAATTTTCAATTTGAAATTTCGCATTGTGGAGTGCAAAGATGCGCTTGGAAAGGAACAGAGAAGTGCCGTGCTTTTGCAGGAGTTCAACCGCCAAATCTTTCGCCTCACCAAATAAAAGAGTTTCCAACTCTTTCGGGAATTTTGTATGCTCACAGGAAAACGTGAGAGTTACTTCGGTTTTGGAATTGGTACAAGAGACCGAAAGAACATCGTGATCTGCAGACAGGCGCAACAAATCAAATATAGTTCCCACCAATGCCGCGTGCATCAGGCGATTGTCCAACGCGACTATAGGAGTGGTGTTGCCTCGCGTAATCGACATGGTGAGAAACTCACGTTCTGACAGATCGGAAAACGAACTCATTGCATATTCGAAGAGAGAAATGAAATCATAACCGGACAAAGATGCATTACACGCATATTCCAATGTTTCAATTGCAAGATTACTTTGGAACAATGTCGCTTTCAGCGTTTTGGGATCATTGTCGTCAAACGCTTGTGTTGCGGTTTTACAGAGCGCCTTGGAAAGCAAAACTGTATCACGCAGAAGATCTGCTTTGTCATAAATCGCATGGGGCGGATACAGAAACAACAGCAAGGTTTCATGACAGAGAAGCGGTAAGATGTCGTAATAATGATCGAAAAACTTCACTCTCCGTGTTTTGGGGATTTCATGGGACTGGCGGTTGCTGAGAAGTGTGGCAAACGCCGCATCCACATAGTTGATGTGCGGGAGTCCTGTCGGGTTGATCCCGAGTAAATCAATTGCGGCACGGTTTGCGTATGTAACCTTGGTGTCGCTGATTGCGAGCACCGCTTGCGGTGAATGGCGGAACACCGATTCGGTAAGTGCAGAAAACTGCGTAAGTAATGACACAGACATAAAAAACTCCTTGTATGTAATAGCAATTTCGTGATATTATACGACGATTTGGCGAATTTTACAAGAATTACACAAAGAATTCTGAAAAAATATGGAAAATTTTTTGCAAACAATACTTGTAAAAACCAAAACAATGTTATATACTATACATCAGCAAACAAAAAATAGGAGGAATATAAAATGAGTATCAAAATCGGTATCAATGGCTTCGGCCGTATCGGTCGTATGGTTTTCCGTGCAAGCGTGAACCATCCGGAAATCGAAATTGTCGGCATCAACGACCTTTGCCCGGCAGAATACTTGGCATACATGCTGAAGTATGACACCATGCACGGTCAGTTTGCTGGCACCATCGAATCCACCGACACTTCCATCATCGTTAACGGTAAGGAAATTCCGATCTCCGCAGAACGTGATCCGGCAGCTCTTCCGTGGGGCAAGCTCGGTGCTGAGTACGTTGTCGAATCCACCGGTCTCTTCTTGACCAAGGAAAAGGCAGCAGGCCACATCGCAGCAGGCGCAAAGAAGGTTGTTATGTCTGCTCCGTCCAAGGATGACACCCCGATGTTCGTTTGCGGTGTTAACCTCGACAAGTACACTTCTGACATGCAGTTCGTTTCCAACGCATCCTGCACCACCAACTGCTTGGCTCCGATCGCTAAGGTTCTGAATGACAACTGGGGCATCACCGATGGCTTGATGACCACCGTTCACTCTGCAACCGCTACCCAGAAGACTGTTGACGGTCCGTCCATGAAGGACTGGAGAGGCGGCCGTGCTGCTTCCGGCAACATCATCCCGTCTTCCACCGGCGCTGCAAAGGCTGTTGGCAAGGTTATCCCGGAACTCAACGGTAAGCTTACCGGTATGGCAATGCGCGTTCCGACTCTGGACGTTTCCGTTGTTGACCTCACCGTCAACCTCGCAAAGCCGGCTAAGTACGAAGAAATCTGTGCAGCTATGAAGGCAGCAGCAGACGGCGAACTCAAGGGCATCCTTGGTTACACCGACGAAGCAGTCGTTTCTTCCGACTTCCTCGGCGATGCACGCACCTCCATCTTCGATGCAGGCGCAGGTATTGCTCTGACCGATACTTTCGTTAAGGTTGTTTCCTGGTACGACAACGAAATCGGTTACTCCAACAAAGTTCTTGAGCTCATCAAGCACATGTACTCTGTTGACCACAAGTAAGTTGTGAAACTTGAGAAGCGCGAGCAAAATGCTCGCGCTTCTTTTTTGCCTAAAAGCAGAGCGACAGTCGGAAACGACTGCCGCTCTGCTTTTAGGAAGAATGATTTTATGGGGGTCTAAAGAAAGGGCTCGGACAAAATGGATTTGTCCCGACCGCACCGTCGAAAGGGGTATATAGTAGAAAGGGGATGGTGTGTAAAAGTGGTTCAGGGGAGACGGCACGGGCGGCACAAATTCATTTTACGAACTTAGTATAACAAGAGATTGTGAATAGATTATGAATAGAATTTGAAAAAAGAAAAAATTGCAAGAAGACTTTACTTTTACAGTTTAGTGTGCTAAAATACGAAAGGATGTAAGTCAAATGAGGTGATCGTATGGCATTTAAATTACAGGACCAAAACGCAGAAGAATTTTTCCGCGCGATTTTGTCGCTTGAAAATGCGGAAGAATGCTGCAGTTTTTTTGAAGATTTGTGTACCATCAAAGAGTTGCAGGCGATGATCCAGCGGCTCCACGTGGCGAAAATGCTTTCACAGGGAATGCTGTATTCCGAAATTGTGGCACAAACAGGTGCGTCTACCGCGACCATCAGTCGTGTCAATCGCGCCCTGGCATACGGCAGTGATGGGTACAAGTGTGTATTGGAGCGACTGGGGAAATGAGTCAATATCAAGGATTGGCAGGCTGTTACGATGCTTTCACCGATGATGTTTGTTATCCAAAGTGGGCAGACTTCTTTGAAACCGTGTTTGAGAAACATGAAACCGCGGTGGAATCCGTTTTGGATTTGGGCTGCGGCACGGGTTCGCTCTCGGTTTTGCTCTCAAACCGCGGATATGAAGTGATCGGGGTAGACGCATCGCCCGAGATGCTGGCGCAGGCGCAAGCGAAAGCGTCCGCTTGCGAGAAGATTCCACCTCTTTTCTTATGTCAGGAGATGGAAGAACTCGACCTTTACGGCACGGTGGATGCGGCGGTTTCGAGCCTCGACAGTATCAGTTATCTGGACGGTCCCGAAGCGCTGGATGAAACTCTCGCACGGCTCAAATTCTTTGTGCGTCCCGGCGGGCTTTTCGTGTTTGATGTGAACACCGAAACCAAGTTTCGTGCCATCGACGGGGAAAACTTCCTGCGCGAAGATGACGACAATGTGTGCATCTGGAGCGCAGCGTATGACGAAGGATCCAAATACTGCTGGATGGGAATGAACCTGTTTAGAAGAGATGGTGCGGTTTGGACACGCAGTCGTGAAGAGCATGAAGAATATGCATTTTCAACTCAGGAAATCACCGCCGCTTTGGAGCAAAACGGTTTTACTTTAGAGGCGACTTATGATGAACTCAGCGTACTGCCGGCGAGTGGCGACAGTATGCGCATCTTTTATGTGGCAAGGAGAAATCAGGAATGAAAGACCAAATTTTGCGCGGTACCGCAGGAAACGGCGCAATCCGCTTTTCTGCGATCAACGGACGGGGACTCGTCCAGCGTGCTCGGGAAATTCACAATACATCGCCCGTGGCATCTGCGGCATTGGGGAGAACCCTGCTTGCGGCATCGCTTTTGGGAAATGACTTAAAAACCGAAGGGAACTCGCTGACCATCCGTATCAACGGTGGCGGTCCGCTTGGCAGCATCGTGGTAGTATCCGACGAAAACGGATATGTACGCGGCTACTGCCAGCGCCCGCTCATTGACCTTCCGCTCCGCCCGGACGGGAAGTTGGATGTTGCGGCAGCAGTCGGGACAAACGGAGGTCTTACCGTCATCAAAGACATCGGGCTCAAAGACCCGTATGTCGGGCAGGTGGAACTGCGTAGTGGCGAGATTGCGGAAGATATCACCGCATATCTTGCGGAAAGTGAACAAGTTCCGTCCGCGTGTGCGCTGGGCGTGTTGGTGGATCGCGACTTCTCTATCAAGCGCGCGGGTGGCTATATCATCTCGCTGCTTCCGGGGACAAGTGATGAAGTTATCACCAAACTGGAAGGATGCATCGCACGCGCAAAGCCTGTTACCACTTATTTGGATCAGGGCTATACGTTACACGAAATGATGACAAAGGTACTTGACGGATTTGAATGTAACTTCTTAAGCGAAGAAGAAGTGGGATACCGTTGCTTCTGTACCCGCGAGCGCGTACGAGAAGTACTGCTCAGCCTGGGGCGTGAAGAGCTCGAGCGCATTCTCAAAGAACAAGGGGATGCCGAAATCAGTTGCCAGTTCTGCGACGAGGTTTACAAATTCACCCACGAAGATATCGAGCTTCTGCTCAAAGAACAAGACGAAGAACCCCAAAAAGCGTAAGCATCGTACCCGAAATCAAATGAAGTGCGCGCGTGTTTTCTTCCGTTCGGAAGGAGATGCGTGCGCCGATTTTTTTGCCGATAGACAGAAAGACAAGTTGGCAAAACCCGATGGTAATGGGAAGCAACAGGGAGAAACCGTCGCACAACGAAAACGAGAGAGAAGCGCCTCCCGCATCCAGCGAGAGCGCAAGCGAGAGTGCAGCGGCTTCCCGTATGTCAATGGTTTTGGACGCATCAAAATCAAAATCCGTGGAAGTGAAGAACGCGGAGATAAGTGTATAAAGTCCCAAACCGAGCAGAAAAATGCCCCCAAGATACGGTGGAAGCCACTCGGCGAGCACATCGCCGAGTACACTTGCAAGCGCGGTATACACCACCGAGAGAAGCGAGATGAAAAGCAGCGAGCGTTTTGGGATTTTAATGTTGCGAATTGCATAGGAAACACCGATCGCAAGCGCATCGAGATTGAGTGCGATCGCGAGTAAAACAAATGCCGACATGCAAAAGACACCCTTTCAAAGGCATCTTATGCCGAAACATGAGAGTCGGACACCGCAAATTTGTGCAAAAAGAAGCATCAAACATGAATTTCCTCTTGAGTATTGTGTTCCGGTTGTGGTAAAATATAACAATGAGAACGGAGGCGTAACTATGGATACAATCAACACCAACAATAACTTTATTTATGAAGCGATCGATCAGGATCTGGAAACAGGTGCGTGCCGTACCCCCATCCACACCCGTTTTCCACCGGAGCCGAACGGATACCTGCATATCGGTAGTGCGAAAGCGATTTGGATCAGCGCAGGTACCGCGCAGAAATACAATGGTTCCTTCAACCTTCGCTATGATGATACCAACCCGGTTCGTGAAGACGATGAGTACGTCCGCTCCATCGAAGAAGATCTGCGCTGGCTTGGCGCAGAACCCACCGGTGGCATCTTCTACGGCTCGGATTATTTCCCGCAGTGCTATGAATTTGCTTGCAAGCTGATTCGCGACGGCAAGGCATACGTCTGCGATTTGTCTGCGGAAGAAATGAGTCAGTACCGTGGCACGCTCACCGAGCCGGGCAAGAACAGTCCGTACCGTGACCGTAGTGTGGAAGAGAACCTGAAACTCTTTGAAGCGATGAAAAACGGGGAATTCCCGGACGGTTCGCATACTTTGCGCGCCAAGATCGATATGTCCTCGTCCAATATGAACATGCGTGACCCGGCGATCTACCGCATCGTCCGCGCGGAGCATCATCGCCAGGGCAACAAGTGGTGCATCTATCCGCTTTATGACTTTGCACACCCCATTCAGGATGCGCTGGAAGGAATTACGCATTCTCTGTGCTCGATTGAATTTGAAAATCACCGCCCGCTCTATAACTGGGTGGTCGAAAACTTAGGCTTCCAGCAGCCGCCGCGTCAGATCGAATTCTCTCGTCTCAACCTGACCCATACCGTGATGAGCAAACGCTATCTGCGCCAACTGGTGGAAGAAGGTCATGTGGACGGTTGGGACGATCCGCGTATGCCCACTCTGTCGGGTCTGCGCCGCCGCGGTTATACCCCGCTTTCCATCCGCAACTTCTGCGAACGCATCGGTGTTGCGAAAACTTACAGTATCGTAGACTACTCCTTCCTGGAACATTGCATCCGCGAAGATCTCAACGATCACGCAACCCGTGCGATGGCGGTGCTTGACCCCATCAAACTCATCATCGATAACTACCCCGAAGACCTTGTGGAAGAATTTGACGCGCAGAACAATCCGAACGATGAATCTGCAGGCAGTCATACCGTTCCGTTTTCCAAGGAACTCTATATCGAAGCAGATGACTTTATGGAAGAACCTGTCAAGGGCTATTTCCGCCTGTTCCCGGGTAACGAAGTGCGCCTGAAATACGCGTACTATGTTACCTGCACCGGTTGTGAAAAAGACGAAAACGGTAAAGTCATCGCGGTTCATGCAACGTATGACCCCGAATCCCGCGGTGGCGGAACTCCGGACGGGCGCCGTGTCAAAGGCACCATCCATTGGGTTTCTGCCCGCCATGCGGTGGATGCGGAAGTCCGTTTCTATGAAAACCTGTTCGCAGTCGAAAACCCGGGCGATGTTCCGGAAGGTGGCAGTTTCACCGATCATCTGAATCCGGAATCCTTGAAGATTCTCGAAAACTGTAAGTGTGAACCCTTTCTGAAAGAAGCGGTACTCGGTGACCGATTCCAGTTCTTGCGTATGGGCTATTTCTGTCCGGATTCCAAGAACTCAAGTGCAGACCGCTTGGTATTCAACCGCACGGTCTCGCTGAAAGATTCCTGGGCGAAGAAAAAAGCATAGGAGTACAATGATGAACCAAACATTTTTTGAAGAACAAGAAGCAAAAATTCCGCACGGCAAGGTGAGAACCCGTTTCGCACCGTCGCCGACCGGATATATGCACATCGGGAATCTCCGTACCGCGCTTTATGCGTACTTCATCACCAAGCACGAAGGCGGCGACTTCATTCTCCGCATCGAAGATACCGACCAGGAGCGTTATGTAGACGGCGCGGTGGATCTCATTTATCGTACCATGCACGAAACAGGTCTCCAATACGACGAAGGTCCCGATATCGGCGGTCCCGTCGGTCCGTACATTCAGAGCGAGCGCCGTGAACTCTATGGCCACTATGCAAAGCACTTGGTGGAACTGGGCGCGGCATATTACTGCTTCTGCGGAAAAGAAGACCGCCATGCACCGGCAGACGGAATGCCTGCAAAGTACGACGGTCGTTGCTCGCGCTTGACACCCGAAGAAGTGCAGGCAAAACTCGATGCGGGTACTCCGTACGTCATCCGTCAGAAGATGCCGCGCGAAGGCAAGACCGTCTTTCACGATGTGGTTTTCGGTGATATTTCGGTGGATAACGAAGAACTCGACGATCAGATTTTGCTCAAGTCCGATGGACTTCCCACGTATAACTTCGCAAACGTGGTGGATGACCATCTGATGGGCATTACTCACGTGGTCCGCGGAATGGAATATCTCTCGTCCGCGCCCAAGTATAACCTGCTCTATCAAGCATTCGGCTGGGAAGTGCCGGTGTATGTCCATTGTGCGCCCGTTATGAAAAACGCGACCGAGAAACTCTCCAAGCGTAAGGGCGACCCGTCGTATGAAGACTTGCTCAATATGGGCTATCTGCGCGATGCGCTCATCAACTACGTTGCGCTGCTCGGCTGGAGCCCGGGGGGCGAGCGCGAGATTTTCTCGCTTCAAGAACTCATCGATGTATTTGAAATTCGCGGCATTTCCAAATCGCCTGCGATTTTCGATATGGTCAAGCTCAACTACATCAACAGTGAATATATCAAAGCAATGTCTGCGGAAGAGTTTCATGCGATTGCGGAACCCTATCTCCGTCAGACGGTGAAAAATCCGGATATCGACACCCGCCTGATCGCACCGCTCTTACAGCCGCGTTGCGAGCGGCTCACCGATATCCCGGAAAAAGTGGATTTCTTCGATGCACTCCCCGAGTACGATACCGCACTCTACTGCCATAAGAAAATGAAGACCGACGAAGCGGGCTCGCTCGAAGTGCTGAAAGAACTGCTCCCAGTCATCGAAGGTGTTACCGATTGGAGTTTTGACGGTATCCACAACGCGCTCTTTGCATACATCGAAAGTAAGGGATACAAAAACGGCTATGTACTGTGGCCGCTTCGTACCGCGCTCTCGGGCAAACAGACCACCCCGGGCGGCGGCGTGGAGCTTTGCCATATTCTGGGGAAAGAAGAAAGTTTGCGCCGTATGGAAAAAGGCATTGAACTCTTGCAGAAATAAGGGGATATTACCGTGAGAATGAGAAAAAAACCAAACCTTCCCGCGCGTCTTGAGCGTTGCAAAGGTATGATTTTGGAAGACCCGACCGCATATTGCGGCAAGTGGCTTTCTACCTTTGGCGGGAAAGAACTGCATCTGGAAATCGGTGCGGGAAAAGGGAAGTTTTTGGTGGAAACCGCAAAGGAAAACTCCGACATTTTCTTCGTTGGGATCGAGCGTGAAGAAGGTGCTTTGGTCATTGCGGCGGAAAAAGCGATCGCGGAAGACGTGCAAAACATCCGCTTTTTGGATGTGGATGCGGTAAATCTTCCGACGTTTTTCGCCGACGGCGAACTTGATCGTATTTATCTGAATTTCAGCGATCCGTGGCCGAAAAAGAAGCAGTGGAAGCGACGTCTTACTTATCGAACCTTTTTGGATCTGTATTGGAATGCGCTTTGTGAAAATGGAGTGATTTTCCAAAAGACCGATAACATGAGGCTGTTTGAGTTCTCGCTCAATGAGTTTGCAGCGGTGGGATATCTGCTCAAAAACATCACGTTTGACCTGCACGCGACCGATCTCCCCAACATCATGACCGAGTACGAAACTCGCTTTGTGGAGCAGGGGATGCCCATTTACCGTACCGAAGCGTACAAACAAAAAACCAAATTGATCTAAAAAAAGACCTGACAGGAATCTGTCAGGTCTTTTTTGTTAGTCGATGTCCGGGATGACTTCTTCGGGCGGGACGTCCAAAACTTCGGGGGTTTTGAAGAGTTTCTGTAAATATTTAAGTGCAGATGCGTAGTAGTGCCCGTCGCAAATACGCTCGTCGCAAACCAAAGTGAAGTCCATGAGTCGCAACTCTTTGACTGAACCGTCTTTTTGGAGTGCGTATTCCTGGCGTTTTGCCCCTGTTGCGATGAATAACGGAACATTTCCGAAGTCGTACAAATGATGCGCTACGGGCGGGATGCCAAGCGACCCCAGGTTTGTGATAAACAAACTGCCGTGGAACGGGCTCAAATCGGTGAGAAAACGCGGGAGCAGTCCAAAATAATCCATGGTCTTGAGAAGCCAGACTGTGAATTTGAACAGAATGCCGGGGAGATGCAGGAGCAGACGGATGAATTTGTCCATTGCATTTCCGTCACCTTCACCGCGGTTTTCTTCGATGAGTTTGTTGAGCTTGTGGTATACGTCGGTGATGGTATCGGTGGGAGAAAGCGCAAGTTTTACCACGGTTTCGGGCGCGTTGAGTGCCATTTCCTTCTTGATTGTCAGACAGCACACAATGTTATTGCGCTTGTAAACGCGCTGACCGCGGACAAAGCGGTTCAGCCCGGGACGCTGAGAAACCGTGCGTGCGTAGGCTGCAAGGAACAGATGCATCATGCCGAGACCCTTTAGCCCCTCTTCGCGTTTCTTGCAGATGAATTCTTCACACTCGGAGATTTCGACCGAGTGGAAAAATGAGTTGGACGACCCAACGCGGGTCGGCATAAAATAACTGGTAACCGCCATCATCGGATCCAATGTTTTGAGTCTTTTTCCTTCGCGGGCCAATTGATACACCCCAATCTTTTTGAATTACCCCTTTTGTATCATTATAGCACATATTTTGTCGTTTTGCAAATCGCATTTGTCATTGTGTAATGAAGAAAAGTATGATACAATATACAGAAAAGGGGAAAACCGAATGATTCGGTGAGAGGAAAAGACAGAATGAAAGAGATTACTTGGAGTTGCGGGACGTGTCATCCGGTCGAGGCGACAGCCCTTGCGGAGACACTCGGGATCAGCACCTTGGCTGCGAAAATCCTGTGTGCACGCGGATACCGCACACCGGCAAATGCCCGCTCGTTTTTGGATAAAGATTTAAGCCGACTGCATGATCCCATGCTGCTCAAAGACATGGACCGCGCGGTCTCGCGCATCTGTGCGGCGATGGCGTCGGGCGATTCGATCGCGGTTTACGGAGACTATGATGTTGACGGCATCACCGCGACCTATATCCTGACGGATTTTCTGCGCTCAAAAGGCGTGGACTGTCGCTATTATATCCCCGACCGTTTTGACGAAGGTTATGGGGTCAATCTTACATCGCTCGTTAAATTGCGTACCCAAGGTGTGCGCCTTGTCATCACAGTCGATACCGGTATCACCGCCATCTCGGAAACCGCGGCGGCAAAAACGCTCGGGCTTGATCTGGTTATTTGCGATCATCACGAATGTAAGGAGACGCTTCCGGATGCGTGTGCGGTCGTGAATCCCCATCGGGAAGACTGCAATTACCCGTTTCCGCATCTCGCAGGAGTCGGTGTCGCATTCCAACTCATCCGCGCACTCTGCTCGCCCGATGAATTGGAAGAAGTGCAGGCGCGCTATCTTCCGTTTGTAACCCTTGGCACGGTTGCGGATATCATGCCGCTCATAGAAGAAAACCGCGCGATCGTCGCAAACGGAATTGATTTGCTTCGGCAGACCAAACACGTGGGACTCAGCGCGCTCATCGATGCATCGGGAGCAAAACACGAAACGCTTGACACCACCCAAATTGGATTTATTCTTGCGCCGCGCATGAATGCGGCAGGTCGCATGACCAATGCGGGGCAGGTAGTAGAACTGTTTTTGGAACAGGACGCGGAAAAAGCGCGAAGCATGGCAAAAGATCTGTGTGAACTCAACAGCGCGCGACAGGCACTCGAAATGAAGATCATGGAACAGGCGCTGGAGGAACTTCCGCGTGTGTTCGACCCGAAACGCGACCGCGTCATCGTTCTCGGGGGTGAAGGCTGGCACCACGGGGTGGTCGGCATCGTCGCATCGCGCCTGAGTGAACGCTATCACTGCCCGACGATCCTGCTCTCGCTCGATGGTGAGATCGGCAAAGGCTCGGGGCGTAGTGTGGAGGGATACCATTTATACGATATGTTAAGTGAAGTATCCGATTCGATCATACAGTTTGGCGGGCACGACCTTGCGGTCGGACTGTCGGTCAAACGCGAACAGATTCCGGTCTTGCGTGCCCGTCTGAATGAACTTGCAGACCGTGTGGGGGAAGTGCCCAAGGTTTTGGATGTTGATCTCACCGTGGATGTTTCCGATCTCACCGTGGATGCGGTGGACGGACTGTCGGTGCTCGAACCGTTCGGAAGCGGAAACCCGTATCCGCTTTTGGCGCTGGGTAACTGCACGTTGACAGATGTCAAAAGCATCGGGCAAGGGAAACATAGCAAGGTTTCGATCGATGGGATCCCGGGTGTGTATTTTCGCAAGACCCCCGATGAACTTGCAGGGGTGGCAGGAGATGTGGTATCTGTCGCATTCCGCCCCGAAATCAACACATACTATGGTCGCTCGGTGCAGATGCTTGTAAACGATTTGCGCCAAGGCGATGACGTGATGTGCGCGTGTCATGCACTCATGGCAGACCTTGACCGCGATACCGCAAGAAAAATGCAGATGGATTACCGCGCACTCGGCGGTTTTTGGCGATACATCAAAGCGCGCGGCGATGCACGCTATAGCGTGGGTGCACTCGCGCGCGAACTCGGGCTTTCTCCGTATCAGGTAGCCTGCGCGCTCGGCGCATTTGATGAACTGGAACTGATCACGGCAGAGTTTGACCGCGGCATGGTAAACATCCGTTTCCTTGCTGAGAAAAAAGTGGAACTTTCAGATTCCGCATTGCTTGCGCGGGTGGAACGCGCGGCGAAATAGGGAGCGAACACAATGAAGAATTTGGATCAGCGTTACGAAAAATTACTCAAACAAGTAAAAACATATTTACCCAATATTGAGGAAGACCGTCTTTACCGCGCGATGGAGATCGCGACACAGGCACACCAGGGGCAGATGCGCAAAGACGGAAGTGAGTACATCACCCATCCGCTCGCGGTTGCGGAAATTGCGGCAGAGATGGGGCTGGACTTAGACTCGGTTATCTCCGCAATTTTGCACGACTGCATCGAAGATACCTCTCTTGAGTATCAACAGATCAAGGCGCAGTTCGGTGAAACTGTTGCGGATATCGTTGACGGTGTCACCAAACTGACGCAAATGCAGTACGAAAGCAAGGAAGAGGAGCAACTGGAAAACCTGCGTAAAATGTTCCTTGCGATGGGCAAAGACATCCGCGTCATTTTGGTCAAACTCGCAGACCGTTTGCACAATATGCGTACCATCGAATTCCACAAGCCGGACAAACAACGCGAAAAAGCGCTTGAGACCATGGAAGTCTACGCACCACTTGCACACCGTCTGGGTATGCAGAAGATCAAATGGGAACTTGAAGACCGCTCGCTTGCGTGTTTAGACCCGGTCGGCTACGAAGAAATCACCGAAGAACTCAACAACCGCAAAGAAGAACGGGAAGAGTTCCAAACCCAGATCCGTGAACGTCTGGAAGGGCATATCGCGGAATCCGGGATCGAAGCCACCATCGCGGGTCGTGTCAAGCATATTTACAGCATCTACCGCAAAATGTATACGCAGCATAAAGACATCAGCGAAGTCTATGACCTTTACGCCATGCGCGTCATTGTAAACACAGTCGCGGACTGCTATAACGTGCTCGGTCTCATTCACGACTTGTATCACCCCATCCCGGGGCGTTTCAAAGACTATATCAGCACCCCAAAACCCAATATGTACCAGTCGCTCCATACCACCGTTATCGGTCGCGAAGGCATCCCGTTTGAAGTTCAAATCCGAACCTATGAGATGCACCGTGTCGCGGAATACGGTATCGCGGCGCATTGGAAGTATAAATCAGGCGTCACAGGCGGACAGATGGATGAAAAGCTCGCCTGGGTTCGCCAGCTCCTTGAAACCCAGCAAGACTCGGATGGGGAAGACTTCATCCGCCAGCTCAAAACCGATATGTTCGCAGACGAAGTTTACGTCTTCACCCCGAAGGGTGATGTGGTCAGCCTGCCTGCAGGCTCCTGCCCGATCGATTTTGCATACTCCATCCACTCAGCGGTCGGTAACCGCATGATCGGGGCAAAGGCAAACGGCAAGATCGTACAACTCGATTACCAACTGCAAAACGGTGAGATCGTGGAGGTACTCACCTCGAGTGCGGGGCACGGTCCCAGCCGCGATTGGATCAAAATCGCAAAGACCAGCGCGGCGCGCAATAAAATCAAGCAATGGTTCAAAAAAGAGTGTAAAGAAGAAAATATCGCACGCGGGAAAGAACAACTCGAGCGCGAACTCAAAAAGATTGGGCTCTCGCTGGGGCAGGAAGGCATGGAGGAAGTACTCGCCGCGGTTTGCAAACGCATTTCGTTCAACGCGCCGCAAGAAATGCTTGCAAGTATCGGCTACGGGGGGCTGACGCTCAACCGCGTGATCAACCGCATCCGTGAAGAAGTCGCGCGTTCCAGTCGCGTCCAGCAAAATGATGAAAAAGTGGTGGAAAAACTCGTTACCACCGCCAAACCGAAAAAAGCAGGTTCGGGCGTGGTTGTGGAAGGCGTGGATAACTGCCTGATCAAATTCGCACGCTGCTGCAACCCGATCCCGGGCGACTCTATTATCGGATTCATTACCCGAGGTTACGGGGTATCGGTACACCGTATGGACTGTAAAAATGTTACGGAAGCCATGAAAAATTCGGATGACCTGAGCCGCTGGATCCGTGTCAGCTGGGCGGATGAAGTGCGCGACCGTTTCCAGACCACACTTCAGATTTCTGCGAAAGAACGCATCGATCTGGTTGCAAACGTCGCGGTCCAACTCAGTCAGATCAAAGTGCCGGTCCATCAGATGGAGGCACGCAGTTTCGGCGACGGCTATGCTGTTATCAACCTGACCATGGAAGTCGGTGGCATGGACCAACTCGAATTCATCATACAGAAACTCAGGGGCGTTTCGGGCGTCATGGATGTCAAACGAACCCTTTCCTAAGGAGAATTGTATGAAATTAGTCATTACGCGCGTGAAAGAAGCATCGGTCACCATTGACGGGGTTTGCCACAGTGCCATCGGCAAAGGTCTTTTGGTGCTCTGCGGTGTTGCGGAAGGGGATACCGAACAGGACGTTTCCTATCTCGCAAAAAAAACCGCGGGGATGCGGATTTTTGAAGACGAACAGGGAAAACTCAATCTCGCGTGCCATGAAGTGGACGGCGAGATCATGGTGGTCTCCAATTTCACACTCTGTGCGGATACCCGCAAAGGCAATCGACCGAGTTTCGTAAAAGCGGCAGAACCGAGTCTTGCAAACCGCTACTACGAACAGTACGTGGAGCAACTGCGCGCATTTGGATATACGGTCAAAACCGGAGTGTTCGGCGCGGATATGAAACTGCAGTCGATCAATGACGGGCCCGTTACGATTCTGATGGATTCCAAGGCGGAATAGGGGGAACTCCGATTGAAGATTATTACCATATCGGTCGGTGCACTGGGCACCAACTGTTATCTCGCGTGGAATGAGACCACCAAACAAGGATTCGTGGTGGATCCGGGCGATCATTTTGAACGCATTCTGCATGAAATCAAGAAAAACCAAGTCACAGTAGAAGCGGTGCTTCTCACACATGGGCATTTCGATCATATCATGGCAGTACCCGAACTTCTCGCATATTCGGGCGCAAAACTCTATGTAGGCGACGGAGAACAACCCGTGCTCGAAAATCCCGGAGTGAATCTTGTAAATTTCCGCGCACCGCGCCTTTCTCCCGACGTTTGGGTGAAAGACGGGGATGTGTTGAAGATTGCAGGCACAGAAATCAAGTGTCTCAACACCCCGGGGCATACACCCGGTTGCATTTGCTATCTGATGGACGATGTCATGTTCTCGGGTGATACGTTGTTTTACGGCTCGTGCGGTCGTTGCGATTTCCCGGGCGGAAGCATCTCGGAAATGTATGCATCGCTCAAACGCCTTGCACTCCTTTCGGGGGACATGCGTGTCCTTCCGGGGCATGATGCGGAAACCAAACTCTCGGTGGAACGTCGCTTCAACCCCTATGTGCGGGAGGCACTTTGTCGATGAAACTGTATCTCTCGGGTCATCCGTACCGTTACGCGGTGGAGCAAATGATGCTGACCGTGTTCCCGCAGGACCGCCCCGAATTTGTCGAGACTGTTCCGCAAGACGGGAACTTTGCGATTTTGGAACTCTGTGAAACCGAGCGGTATCTGTACGGAATCGCAACCGTTCGTATCGACGGGAAAGAAGAGACTGCAAAAACCAAACTCTCAAATTCCGATGACCCACTGCTCTATAAGCGCAATGCACAGCAAGCACTCAAACTCGCGTTTTATCGCGCATCACGTCCGTTTCTCAAAGTCGCACCTCCTTGGGGCGCAATGACCGGGATCCGTCCCGCGAAACTCGCGGCACGGCTCTATGCGGAAGGAAACGACGATGCGGCAGTGGATCGGATTTTGAAAAACTCCTATCATGTGGTAAAACGTCGGCGTGAACTTTGCTGCGATGTGGCAAAAGTAGGGCAGAAAATCAAGGCGGAAAACCGCACGATGGATGCGTCCGTGTACGTGGGCATCCCGTTTTGCGTTTCGCGTTGTAAATACTGCTCGTTTGTCAGCCACTCCATCGGTCAGGCTTCGCATTTGGTGGAGCCGTATTTGGAAGCACTGTTTTTGGAAATGAAAGAAGCAGGAAAAGCCGCACGCGACATCGGGTTGAGGATCAAAACCGTATACGTAGGCGGGGGAACACCCACCGCGTTGAGTGCCGAACAGTTAAACCGTGTGCTCGCAAATATCCGCAAGTCTTTTGATCTCGGCGGATGCGTGGAGTTCACGGTGGAAGCAGGTCGTCCCGATACCATGGACGAGGAAAAACTTGCGGTCATCGAACAAAACGGTGCGACGCGCATCAGCGTCAATCCGCAAACCATGAACGACCGCGTGCTGGAACTCATTGGTCGTAACCACACCGCGCAGGATGTGGCGGATATGGTGCACACGGTGCGTGAGACGACCAATCTCGCTATTAACATGGATTTGATTGCAGGGCTTCCGGGTGATACGGACTTAAGTTTTTACAAAACCGTCCGTTCCGCGCTGGAACTCAATCCCGAAAACATCACGGTACATACCCTTGCGCTGAAAAAAGGTGCGACGTTGTGGGCAGAGCGTCTGCCGCGCCCGAATGGGGATGAAGTCCTGCGTATGGTGAACTATGCGGCGAAGAAGATCACCGCAGACGGATACCATCCGTACTATTTGTACCGACAAAAGTATATGTCGGGAAATCTCGAAAATGTCGGTTATACCAAACCGGGGTTTGAAGGGCTCTATAATGTTTACATCATGGAAGAGATCCATACCATCCTGTCAATGGGTGCAGGCGGTGTGAGTAAGTTGGTCGCGCCCGATACCGGGAAACTCACACGCATTTTCAATCTGAAGTATCCGTATGAATATCACAAAGACTTTGCGCGGCTTCAAGAAAACGCAGATAAAATCCGCGCGTTTTATCGGGAGAATTTCACAAAGTAGAGAGGTGCTGATGTATGCTTGATGTGAGAACAATCAACGACCGCGTGAAACGGGATCTGACCGGATTTGTCGCGGAGTGTGAAGCAGATTATCACGGGGAAGTCTCGCGTGTTGCAGACGAGATTGCAGAAGGTGTCCGTTTCCGGCGCATTGTTTTGCTCTCGGGTCCGAGCGGCTCGGGGAAAACGACCACCGCGCTGAAATTGCGCCAGGCACTGGAAACAAAGGGCATCGGCAGTCGTCAGGTCTCTATGGACGATTATTTTCGCACGGTAGATCCGGAAACTGCCCCGCGCAGCGAAGACGGAACGCTTGATTTTGAATCTCCGCTCTGTTTGGATCTCCTGCTTCTCAATGAACACATCCGCGCGCTTGCAGAAGGGAAGACGGTGGAGATGCCGAAGTTTGACTTCACCACGCAAAGCCGTATGAGTGCGACCGAGCGAATGAAACTTCACGACAACGAAGTGGTTATCATCGAAGGCATTCACGCGCTCAATGACTCGATTTCCGCAAGTGTGGGGGATTTGACCGTGCGGTTGTATGTGAGTGCGCGCAGTAATTTCGCACTCGATGGGGAAGAAGTGTTTCGTGGCACATGGACACGGCTTTGCCGCCGCAGCATCCGCGACGATAAATTCCGCGGTACTACACCGCATAAGACCTTTGAACTTTGGAACAATATCCGCATCGGGGAGAAGAAGTATATTTCTCCGTTTAAGACGCACGCGGACTTTATCATCAATTCCACCCATCCGTATGAGATCGGGGTGCTTGGGTGCTTTCTTGCAAATGCATTTGAAGGCATCCCCGAGAGCATAAAACGTCGTGAAGAGATTTTACGTATCCCACAAGGGTTCTCTTGCTTTGAACCGATTGGGGAAGATGCGGTTCCCAAAAACTCGCTCCTGCGTGAATTTATCGGCGGTGCAGAGTTTTAAGTATTGCAATTTTCGCGAATTTGTGTCAAACTAAAGATAGAAATCATATGAAAGGCGGTATAGTTATGAACGCAACCTGGAATGAATTACAACAGAAGATCCGTGAGAAAGCACTTCTTGCAGGCGAAATGGCTGCAAAAGGCGCATCGGTCGCAAGTCAGAAAGCGGCAGATGTTTGGAACAATTCGAAAAAGAGCGTGAAAGTGTTTGAACTCAACACACAAATCGACATGCTGTACCGTGAAATCGGGCGCATGGCATATCAGGCGCACATCGGTGCAGATGTGGATGAAGACCTGATTGAAACCGCATTCGCATCTGTCGATGAAAAACTCGCGCAGATCGCGCAGCTCAAAGCGGAAGAAGAATAAGTGAGAGCAGGACGGCTGAGCTGTCCTGCTTTTCTCGGAAAGGTGTAAAAATGTACGACATTTTATTCAAAAATGCCACGATCGTATGTTGCGATGAAACTATGCGCGTGCTGAAAAACGAGTGTCTCGGTGTCAAAGACGGAACAATCGCATACATCGGAGAGAACCCCGTTGATACCGCGAGCCGTATCATTGATGCAACGGGGAAAGTTCTGATGCCGGGTTTCGTCAACGCGCACACCCATATCCCGATGACGCTGATGCGCGGGCTTTCGGATGATACCGACCTGCAGGATTGGCTTTTTAATCACATTTTCCCGACCGAAGACCGCTTGGACGGCGAGATCGTCAAAGCCGGCACAGCCCTTGCGGTTGCGGAAATGCTCGCGTGCGGGACGACGTCTTTTTCCGATTCCTATTTCTTCTCGCAAGAGATTGCGGAAGTGGTGGCGTCAAGTGGAATGAAAGCGAACATCGCGCGGTCGGTCACCAATTTTGACAAAGAAATCGAATTCGATTCTTTCTACGGCACAAAAGAAGCGGTCGAGCTTTATCGCAACTGGCACCGCGCGGGGGACGGTAGAATTTTGGTGGATGCCGCTATTCACGCGGAGTATACCACGAGCGAAAGTCTGTGGCGCACACTCGGCGCGTTCTCGGTGGAAAACGGGCTTGTGATGCAGATTCATCTGTCTGAGACCGAACACGAACACAACGAGTGCATCAGAAAATACGGCAAGACCCCGGCACGCGTGTTTTATGACGCGGGTGTGCTGGATGGTAAAACCATCGCGGCGCACGCGGTCCATGTTACCGATGAAGATCTTGACATCTTCCGTGAAAAAGGAGTCAGCGTAGCCCATAATCCGTACAGCAATCTGAAACTTGCAAGCGGTGTTGCGCGAGTTCCCGCCATGCTGAGCCGTGGCATCAATGTCGCGCTCGGCACCGATGGGGTTGCAAGCAACAACAGCACCGATCTTTTTGAAGAAATCAAACTCGCTGCCTGCCTGCACAAGGGAGTCAATTTAGACCCGTGTGCGGTAAACGCGGCAGCCGTCCTTTGTATGGCAACCTACGGCGGCGCAGTAGCGCAGGGGAGAGAACACGAGTGCGGTACGGTGGAAGTGGGGAAAAATGCAGATCTGATCCTGCTGGATTTCGATAAACCGCACCTGATGCCGTGCCACAATGTGGTGTCAAATTTGGTGTATTCTGCGCGCGGAAGCGACGTGTGTATGACGATGGTGCGCGGAAAAGTTTTGTACGAAAATGGGGCGTTTTTGACGCTGGATTGGGAACGCGTTAAGCACACCTTCGAAGAGATTGGGATGAAACGCCTGTTCGCATAAAAACAACGGATTTCGCATAAGTTCGCAATGAGAAACTTTGGGAGGCGGACGAATGCGAAGAAAACAAGATTTGTTTGGCGGTGCGGCGGTTTTGGCGGGCGCGGGGCTTGTGGTGAAAGTCATCGGCGCGTGTTTCAAAATTCCGCTCGGCGCCATGCTGCAACCCGAAGGAAGCGCGATCTTTTCAGTTGCATACAATCTCTACGCACTGCTCTTTGCGATTGCGACCGCCGGAGTCCCTGTCGCGGTATCCAAACAGGTAGCACTCGCCGCCGCAAAAGGGCGGTATTCCGATGCGCAGGACACCGTCCGTGCTGCGCTCTGCGTGTTTGCATTGATCGGTTTTCTCGGTGCAGGAGTTTTGTGGTTCGGAGCGGAGTATTTTGCGCATGCCATGGGTGTTCCCGAGGCGTATGCGGCGATCCGTGCAATCGCCCCGGCTGTTCTGTTCGTGTCGCTTCTCAGCGTGTTTCGCGGATATTATCAAGGGTTTTGCGATATGGTCCCCACCGCAACGAGTGAGATTATCGAAGCGGCGGTCAAACTCTGTTTGGGTTTGTTTCTCGCATGGCATCTCAAAAATCGGGGAAATACGATCACTCATCAAGCGGCAGGTGCGATCGCGGGTGTAACCGTGGGTGCATTGGTCGCGTGCGTGTATCTTATGCTGATACGCCGCCGCGTTACCGTGTCGTTTCCGCGTGGTGAGAAGAGTCAAAGAAGTCGGCTGACACTGCTCAAAGAACTGTTTTCCGAGACACTTCCGATCACGCTCAGCGCATCCATCATCGGATTGACCAATGTGATCGACTCAGGGCTCATTATGAAACTTCTGCAGAAAAGCGGATGTACGGCAAATGATGCCATGCGACTTTTCGGTACGTATACATACGCGACCAACTTATTCAGTCTTCCGAATGTGCTCATCAGCACGATTGCGGTGAGTTTGGTGCCAACCGTTGCGAGTGCAACCGCATCAAATCAATCGGGCGCACTTGCAAACACCACCCGCGATACTCTATCTGTCGCGGCGACACTTTCTGTCGCTGCTGCGTGCGGGCTGGGTGTTTTGGCATATCCCGCGCTCAAACTGCTCTATGGCGGAGGCGTATCCGACGATGTGTTGCAAATCGCGGGAAACCTGCTTTCGGTATTGTGTTTTGCGATCCCGCTTCTTGCGCTGACTACCGTGATGAATGCGGTGCATCAGGCATCGGGGAAAGCGCGTGTAACCGTGCTTGCGATGGCAGTCGGCGCTGCGGTGAAGCTGCTCGCAAATCTCATCCTGGTCCGTAACCCAAGTATCCGTATTTTCGGCGCGGCAATCGGTACGATTTTGTGCTACACGACCATTTGTATCATCGATTGGTGGTTTCTGCATAGTGCCGATTCGGGTATCGGTCTGCTTTGGAAACCGATTTTGATCGGGGTGTCGACAGGTTGTGTCGCAAAAATCGCTTATTGTTGGCTAAAATTGACATTTTCCTTGGAAATAGCAACTATTTTAAGCGTTTTCTGCGGTGGAATTATTTTTTTAATTGTGGGATTTTTGATGAAAGATACGGCTTTCATCCGTTTCAATGCCAAAAAAACAGCAAAAAAAGTGAAAAAATAGAGTTTTTTTCAAAAAATACTTGCAAAAGGATGAATAGTATGGTAAATTTTATACATAAAGATTGTTACGATGTGCAAGATTTAGTGCAAATTGTAAAATTGCTCCGCTCGGAAGACGGGTGTCCGTGGGATCGGGAACAGACTCATCAGAGCATTCGTCAGAACTTCATTGAAGAGACGTATGAAGTTTGCGAAGCGATCGACAATTCCGATGTTGCTTTGCTCCGAGAGGAACTTGGCGATGTCCTTTTGCAGGTGGTGTTCCACGCGCAGATGGAGGATGAACGCGGGAATTTCAATTTGCAGGCGGTAGCCGATGAAGTTTGCAAGAAACTCATCGTGCGTCATCCACACGTGTTTGGTGATGTTACCGCAGATACCACGTCCCAAGTCCTGGCGAATTGGGACGAGATCAAGCGCAAAACCAAAGGTCAAAAGACAAATACCGATGCGATGGATTCGGTTGCACGAAGTCTTCCAGCGCTGATGCGCGCCGAGAAGATCCAGTCAAAAGCACGCAAATGCGGTTTTGATTGGGAAGATGCGACGGGCGCGGAAGATAAGGTCATGGAAGAAATCCGCGAACTGAAAGAAGCGGACGACGCACATCGCATGGAAGAAGCGGGAGACTTTTTGTTTGCGGCGGTCAATCTCGTGCGACTGCATGGGATCAACCCGGAACTTGCGCTTTCTCGCGCGTCGGACAAGTTCTTGCGTCGCTTCGGTGCGATGGAGAAACTCGCGACCGAAAAAGGTCTGAAACTCGAAGCTCTCATACTGTCCGAGATGGACAAGTTGTGGGAGGAAGTAAAACGGCTCGAAGGTGTTGGGGGAGAGTTGTGATTTCACTCCGAAAACCTTGAGATATAGAACACAATATTAGGAGGATTTATCATGAACAAAACAGAACTGATCAATGCAGTCGCAGAAAAAGCAGGTCTTTCCAAGAAGGACGCTGAAAAGGCAGTCGCGGCAACCATCGATGCAGTTACCGATGCTCTCGTAGCAGGGGACAAGGTCCAGTTGGTTGGCTTCGGTGCATTCGAAGTGAAGTGCCGCAACGCAAGAGTCGGCCGTAACCCGAAGACCAAGGAAACCATCGAAATCCCGGCTTCCAAGATCCCGGCATTCAAGGCTGGTAAGGCTCTGAAGGATAAGGTTTCCAAGTAAGATAAGTGAACTTGCAAAGAGCGGGTGATTTTTCTCCCGCTCTTTGTTCCTTGTTGAAAGTTGAGTTGTAATCGTGAGAATTGATAAATTTTTGAAGGTGTCGCGTCTCATCAAACGCCGTACCGTGGCAAACGAGGCGTGCGACCATGAGCGTATCGTGGTAAACGGTCGTGTTGTCAAGGCGTCGTACGACGTCAAAGTCGGCGATGTGATCGAGATGCATTTCGGCGAACGCGTGATTTCTGTCCGCGTCAAAGAAATTGCAGAGCACGTCAGAAAAGACGATGCGTCATCCATGTACGAAGAAATAACGGATTTAAGTTAACGCATTTTGCTGTGAGCACCAAGGGTTTGATGCTTAGAGCCGAATGCGTTTCCCGGCATAAAAACCTCCATGACTCAATATAATTGAGAGCGAAAGGTGGTTTTATCATGCAACGGGAAATTACAGTCAATGACGGGAATGTTCCGCACAGTCTGTCGCTTGACGGACGTGCGCGGCTGAAACTCTCCGGGGTGCGGGAAGTGCAGAGCTTCGATGAAAACTCGGTGGTGCTCACCACTACGGCGGGCGGTCTGATTATTTACGGGTTGAACCTGCATATCGACCGATTAAGCTTAGAGACGGGTGATGTTGGCATCGAGGGCAGGATAGACCGTATGCTTTATACCGAAGAGCGTGAGTCGACCGGCTTCTGGTCTCGTCTTTTCCGATAGTTCATGTTACTTAGGGTATCATCGCAAGCGCTCGAGTTCTGCTACTGCGTACTGTTCGGGCTTGCTTGCGGCGTGGGATATGATGTTCTGCGCCTGCTACGAAAGCGAAACCGAAAACATTCGGCAGTCTGTCTGTTTTTGGATGCGTGCTACGGATTGATTTCCTGTTTGTTATTTTTATGGTTTGTTTTGAATGCTGCAAACGGTGAGATGCGGTGGTATCTTTTGCTCGGGGTGTTCCTTGGCGGGAGTTTCTATGCCGGGGTGTTCAGCAAAAGCGTGTCCCGTATTTTGTCGGTTTTGGATACGGGCATTACATGGGTCTCCAAACTGTTTGAGAACGGGTTTTATCGCGTTTTTCGAGCGTTTTACCGTGGTTTCTTGAATGTCCGCAAGCGGTGTAAGAAAAAGAAAAGACCGGGAAAGTGTTCCGGTCGTGTGCGAAAAGGAGAAGCACTGTGGCGAAAAGAAAAAAACGCGTCGGGTTCCTCCCACGCTTGATTTTGGGGATTTTTATCGTTTATTCGATTTTTACATTGGTTTCACTTCAGATCAAGATCCAAGAGCAGAAAAATATTGTGGAACAGCTTACGAGTGAAGTGGAAGAGGCACAGGCAAAAAACGCCGAGTTGACGCAACAGGCGGAAACCGAAGTGGACAATGAGTACATTGTCGGAGAAGCGCAAAAGCAAGGGCTTGCAATGCCGGATGAGCGTGTGTATATCGACGTTTCCGGAAATTAAAAATAGCAGGAAAAACCGAAAGGGGATATAGGTTGTAATATGGAACTCGCAGTAGGTGTGATTCTGGAAGGGAAAGTTTCAAGCATCAAGCCGTTTGGTGCGTTT
Source organism: Oscillospiraceae bacterium (assembly GCA_015067485.1). Lineage (GTDB taxonomy): Bacteria > Bacillota > Clostridia > Oscillospirales > JAAYXM01 > SIG510. The sequence goes on along the minus strand of SVMJ01000007.1, from coordinate 18,599 downwards.
GTGTCTTTACCGGAAGGGAAATCAGGTTTGGTACATATCTCTGAGATCGCGCATACGTATGTCAGCGATGTGGCACAACATTTGGAAGTGGGGCAGACGGTCTCTGTCAAGGTCATCGGGATCGATGAGAGTAAGAGAATCAATCTCTCCATCAAGCAGACGGTTGCTCCGCCACAGTCGCAGCAGTCCCGCCCTGCGCAGGCTCCGCGCCCACGTTTCGTCCAGCCGAAAGAGATGGTACACGCACCGCTCAGCGACTCTTTCGAAGATAAGCTCAAGCAGTTTATGCAGGAGAGCGAAAGCAGAATGTCGGACTTAAAGTCCCACATGGAAAAGCGCCACGGTTCTCGCCGTAGAGGATGAGCATTGCCGCGTCGGAACATCGTTTCGCCGCGGTTTTTTCTCGAAAAAAAGGACGCCCGGTTTTACCGGGCGCCAAGTAAGTGGGTTGTGGGGATAAAGATATGAATGGCGCCACTCTCTCCGAGTGACTGAAATCATGATACCATATATTGGAAAAGAAGTCAAGAGAAATTTTGGAAAAAATTGGAAAAGGAAATTACTATGAGAGAATTACGGACTGATTTGATCATTGAAGCGGTAAGAGATTTGTGCATCGAGGCGTGCTATGTATTGCCGAATGATTTGTGTGAGTCTTTCTGCAAGGCGAAAGAGATGGAGAAGTCTCCTGTCGGGCAGAGTATTTTTGATGTGATGATTGAAAATGCGGATTACGCAAAAACCGCGGGGATCCCCGCGTGTCAGGATACCGGTATGGCAGTGGTATTTGCCGAAATCGGACAAGACCTGCACATCGTGGGCTGCGATTTTGAAGAAGCAATCAATGAAGGGGTGCGTCGCGGCTATATTGAGGGTAAATTGCGTCTTTCTGTGGTGCGCGACCCGCTTGACCGTGTGAATACAAATGACAATACTCCCGCGATTTTACACACCAGAATCGTGCCGGGGGACAAACTCTCCATCACGGTTGCACCCAAGGGGTTTGGAAGTGAAAACATGAGTGCGATGAAGATGTTTAAGCCTGCAAATACTGCAGAAGATGTTTGTGACTTTGTTGTGGAATGTGTTTCCAAGGCAGGGTCCAATCCGTGCCCGCCGGTCGTGGTCGGAGTCGGGCTTGGTGGGACGATCGAGCGTGCCGCATACTGCGCAAAGCACGCACTCACCCGTGAGATCGGAAGTGTCAATCCTGATCCGATGTATGCGGAACTGGAGCGCAAGACACTCGAGAAAATCAATGCACTCGGCATCGGTCCGCAAGGGCTTGGCGGAACGGTGACCGCGCTTGCGGTGCATTTTGAACAACACGCGACCCATATCGCAGGACTGCCTTGTGTGGTCAACATGGGGTGCCACATCACCCGTCATGCATCTGTTGTTCTGTAGAAAAAAGAACAATTGACCGAGTGGGTAAAAGTTACAAAAAATTCAATAAAATGACAATATCTTTTATTGAATTTTGCATATAGTCATGATATACTGAAACTAGGAACAGGAATCTGTTTCATGTTAGACCGAAAGGGGTTGTCAGTATGCAGTTTACATTTACCGAGCGAAAGGTGAACCTTTCAGACGATTTTCGTGCCTATGCGGAAAAGAAACTTTCAAAACTCGACAAGTATTTCCGCAACGATGCTGTCGCTTATGTTACGACAGGGTCAGAGCGCGGACTTGTTTGCGTGGAAGTAACTGTCAAACATGACAATATGTATTTCCGCGCGGCGGAAAAGATGGCAGATGTCTATGCCGCGGTCGATGCAACGGTTTCCATGATCGAGCGGCAGATCCGGAAGAACAAAACGCGCCTTGAAAAGCGCTTGCGTTCCGAAGCGTTCCAGGCACCCGATCCGGTGTTTGAAGCGGTTGAGGAAGAAAAAGAGTTCGATATTGTAAGAACGAAAAAATTCTCCATCAAACCAATGACTCCGGAAGAAGCCATCCTGCAGATGAATCTTTTGGGACACGAGTTTTTCGTCTTCAAGAGCATGGACGAAAAGGGGACCTTCTCGGTGGTCTATCGCCGCAAAGACGGCGGATATGGTCTAATTGAAAATGATTGAATGAAAGCGGTGCAGAATTTGTTTCTGCACCGCTTTTTGCAGAAAAAACGGGCTTGGAGAAATTCTCCAAGCCCGTTTGTATTTTAGTCTTCTGCGAGATAAGCCTTGCGTTCTTCCATAACCTTCTGCTGGACGTTCATCGGAGCTTCTTCATAGCGTTCAAAGTCGAACTCGAAGGAGCCGCGACCCTGTGTCATGGAACGAAGGTCGATGGTGTAGGTGTTCATTTCAGCCATCGGAACGTCTGCTTCGACAACTTGGAGACCGCCACCGATCGGGGTCATACCGAGAACACGACCACGGCGCTTGTTCAAATCGCCGATGACGTCGCCCATGTAGCTATCCGGAATGGTAACAGCCAAATGACCGATCGGCTCAAGGAGAACCGGATCTGCCTGCGGGAGACCTGCTTTGTAAGCCAGGCCTGCCGCGACCTTAAATGCCATTTCGGAAGAGTCAACATCGTGGTAAGAACCGTCAACCAAAGTTGCCTTCAGGAAGACGACCGGGAAACCTGCCAAAACACCCTTGGAGATGCAATCACGCAGACCCTTTTCGACTGCCGGGAAGAAGTTCTTCGGAACTGCGCCGCCGACGACCTTTTCTGCGAAGACCAGATCTTCCTGATCACCCGGCTCGAATTCTACCCAAACGTCACCGAACTGGCCGTGACCGCCGGACTGTTTCTTATGACGGCCCTGAACGCGGACCTTTTTGCGGATCTTTTCACGGTAGGGAACACGCGGTTCTTCCAGAACAACGTCAGCGCCAAAGCGGCTCTTCAGACGAGAGACCAGAACGTCGATGTGGATATCGCCGTAACCGGTTACTACGTACTGGTGGGTTTCCGCGTTGTTGACAGTTTTGAAAGTAAGATCTTCTTCTGCCATACGGGTCATACCGGAAGCGATTTTTTCTTCGCCACCCTTGACCTGCGGAGCCATTGCACGGGCATAGGTGGGTTTCGGGAAGTTGATGCCTTCTGCGCTTACCACGTTATTCGATGCGCACAAAGTATCGCCGGTCTTGGTGTGAGCGAGTTTGGAAACTGCCGCGATGTCACCGAAGACGACCGCGTCGGTTGCAATCTGCTTCTTGCCGAAGACGTAGTTGAGATGACCCATCTTTTCGGTCTGACCGGTGCGAGCGTTGGTCAATGTGCTATCGGCCTTGACCTGACCGGAAAGGACTTTGAAGAAGGAGAATTTGCCGTACTGGTCGGAAACGGTTTTGAAGACCAAAGCGGCCGCCGGACCGTTTTCGCCGCCGTCGAGTTCAACCGGGTCGCCGTTTGCGTTGGTTGCAAGTTCGGGAGCGACTGCGGCCGGAGACGGAGCATAGTCAACGATTGCACGGAGCAGAGCAAGGGAGCCGATACCGGTTGCGGCGGAGCCGCAAACGACCGGGACCAAGGAACCTGCAGTAACACCGGCTTTGATGCCTGCGAGATATTCTTCGGTGGTAAATTCTTCGCCTGCGAAGAATTTTTCCATGTTTTCATCACTGGTTTCCGCAACGCTTTCTGCAACGCGACCACGGAAGTCGGCAATGACATCGTTGAGACTTGCGGGGACGGGAGTGTCGACCGCTTTGCCGTCTTTGAGTTCATAATATTTTGCGGTTGCAAGGTCAATGATACCGGTGGTCTTACCATCGATGATCGCGGGGATAACGACCGGGCAAACCGCGACGCCGAACTTTTCGCGCAGGCCTTCGAATGCCTTTGCAAAGTCTGCGTTTTCTTCGTCGATTTTAGATATGTAAATAATGCGCGGCATTTTCTTAGCTTCCGCATGCTTCCAAGCAACTTCGGTACCGACGCCGACACCGTTCTTTGCGGAGCAAATGATAACTGCGGTTTCCGCAACGCGCAAAGCCTGATAAACTTCACCTGCGAAATCGAAATAACCCGGGGTGTCGATCACATTGATCTTGCAGTTGTTGAATTCGATCGGAGCAATGGATGCCGAAATCGAAATCTTACGCTTGATTTCTTCCGGGTCATAGTCACTGACGGTGTTGCCGTCAACAACCTTGCCGAGACGGTCGGTCGTCTTGGTCATGTAAAGCAAGCTTTCGAGAAGGGATGTTTTGCCATCGCCGCCATGCCCAAGGAGACAGACGTTACGAATGTTGGTAGAGGGGTATGCTTTCATAGTTTGTTCTCTCCTTTGTTGCTGTTTCAAATGCGCGATACACATCTTATTTGTTATTATATACCAAACAAAGCAGAATTACAACTACAAATAAAGTAATTTTACACAAAATTTCAATTTTTTTTGCCGCGGCAGAAGAGATAAGCGGGAATCAGCGAGAGAATGCCCAAAAGCGTGATTACGGGCTGAGCAAACAGTTTATGTAAAACGGGCAGCAATACAGCGGGTGAGAAGAAAATCCACACGCCTGCAAGTGCTGCCATAATCGCGCTTACAAGCACACCACCCGATGCGATATCCTTGACTGCGCGGATGGTGCGGTCAAACTCAGGATGCACCCGATCGCAGATGCGCTCAATTGCGCTGTTGAACAGTTCTGCCGCCAAAACAAGCCCGAAGCACAAGAACAGAATGGGAATTTGTGTGGATGGGACTTGTCCAAACCAGGCGAAAAACAACACATAGCACAAAAAGCAAAGATGAATGCGGATGTTGCGCTCTCTTTGAATCACCGAAATAATTCCGCGCATAGCACTCTCAAAACTGCGAAACAACTTACAACCCCTGCGCATCAGAGTTTCTCCGAATCGCGTGTGATGCCGCAAGCGGAAAGGATCTCTTCCTGCAGGGCAAAGTGGATTTTTTCATCTTCTTCGCTTTTCTCATGATCGTATCCCAGCATATGGAGTACCGAGTGGACACCCAAGAAACACAATTCACGGACGAGAGAATGTCCGTACTGCTCTGCCTGCGCTTTGGCGCGTTCCACCGAGATCACCATGTCGCCCAACATCAAACGTCCGGTCTCCGGGTCGAGTTCGAGCGGACCGACTTGAATGGGCTCACCCGGGGTCAGGTCCAGCATGGGGAAGGAGAGTACGTCGGTTGCTTTATCAATGTTGCGGTGTTCCGCGTTGAGTTCACGGATGCCTGAATCATCGGTCAGCATGACATAGATATCACACGCCTGCTCCACGTTCTGATGGGAAAGCGTATATTCGATACACTTGATAAACTGGGGCGCGATCGCGCTCTCATCACACAACCCTTCGGTTGCGGAAACAATGGTAATGGAATGTTCAGCCATTTCACTTACCTCCGATTCTGTTGTTTCTTTTCGGATTCTTCGTATGCCTGGATGATGCGTTGTACCAGCGGATGGCGGACCACGTCGCGGTTGGTCAGCATGCACTGTGCAACCCCTTCCACATTCTTCAAAACGCGCATCGCGTCTTTCAGCCCGGAATACTTCCCGTCGGGCAAGTCGATCTGGGTAATGTCCCCTGTAATGACCGCTTTGGAGTTGAACCCGAGACGAGTCAGGAACATTTTCATCTGCTCAGGCGTGGTGTTTTGTGCTTCGTCTAAAATGATGAACGAATCGTCCAAAGTACGTCCGCGCATATAGGCGAGCGGAGCCACTTCGATATTCCCACGGTCAAAGTATTTCTGATACCCTTCCGCGCCCAGCATATCAAACAATCCGTCGTATAGCGGGCGCAGGTAGGGATCGACTTTGCTCTGCAAATCGCCCGGCAGGAAACCGAGTTTTTCACCCGCTTCGATGGCGGGGCGGGTCAGGATGATACGGTTGATGCTCTTGTCGCGGAATGCCGCAACCGCACACGCGACCGCAAGGTAAGTTTTACCCGTGCCCGCAGGTCCGATGCCGAGTGTGATGGTGTTGTTCTGAATCGCATTGATATAGTCGCGCTGACCGATGGTCTTCGCTTTGATGGGTTTTCCGTTTGTGTTGATGCAAACCACGTCTTTTGCAAGTTCTTGGATTTTATCGTCGCGTCCGTCCTGAACCAAACCGATGATGTAACGAATGTTCTGTTCGTTGATGGGCTCCCCGCGTGCGGAAAGCGCAAGCAGACCATCGAGCACACGCACCGCACGATCCACCGCTTCGATTTCACCGATCACTTTGAGTTCGGTGTCGCGGTTGATGATGCGGACAGAGAGTTCGTTCTCCAGCAACACCACGTTTTCGTCAAACGATCCGAAGACATTGACGATTTGCTCCAAACGTTCCACATTGATTGTTTTTTCTGTCATTTTTTCACTCACCTTTCGGGATTTGTTCCACCCCGATTTGTTTGATACATTCCGCCGTCATTTTCATCATCAGTGCACCGCCGCTCTGCTCTGCCGTAAAACGGCAGTCCAGCAGTGTATCTGTGGCGACAAGCGAAAGTTTTCTTTGCAGTTCATTTGCCACCAAATCAATCGCTGAAATAGGTGCAAGATCCGCCGCTTCCAGACGGCATTCGCTTGCGGTCTCGCGTTCCAACAAGATTGGAAGCGTAATACCACCGGGCAAAACCAAACGGCTTCTTTTTATTATTTTATCACATTCTGAATCATGAATGCTACCTTTTTCGAAGATTTTTATCCTCGATCTTCCAAAAATCAACGTATACCGCGTGCGTTCTTTTCCGGTTTTATAACGCTCGAATACCGAAAGGGGGAAGATCGCCTGTGTGTGATCCCATGTCCGCGCGTAGACATCTGCACGCGCCCGTGTAGGTACCGTGACACCGCTACGCCCGGTCATATACCCGTTCGCAAGGATTTGCCCGGGAACCACAAGATCACCCTTTTTCACTTCGGGCGTGCCTTCATACACCACCACGCGCTCAATGACCCCACCCTGGCTTGCCACGATGTTTGCAAATCCGGTCTCATCCACGATGTTTGGCGGGCGTGTGCGATCACGGACCATCACTTCCGCCCGGCTTCCGTGCAGATTGATGTTCAGATAAATGAGATCGGGCATTTCAAGCAGCATTTGGTTTTTGATGTGGTCAATGTTGAGAGATTTTGTATACGCACCCTGTGAAACTCCGTGCTCAGCAAGTGCATGGAGGATACGCTCTTGCGGGATAGCGGTGGGACCGGAAATCGTGATTTCCCACAGAAAGAGACTTGATGCCCATGCACAAAACACAAACAAAAAAACTCCGAACAGGAGTGCAACACGCGGCTTGATACGATGAAGTAAAAAGGGGAGTCCGAAGCGCTTTACAATATGCACACGGCAGCACGCACGGCGAGTAATGCGCGGCATTTGATAAAATGCCGGGACGGGAAGATACAGGGTCATCCGATCGACGGAGGTACGCTGGTGTCCCCAAAACAGAATGTTTTCGCTTGCACACAGATTGAGAAAGCGATTTAAGTCAGCACCATAAACTTCGATTTTCAGATACCCAAAGAGTGCGTGGATGATACCGTTCACAGAAATCCCCCTTAAAGCGATGTGAATGTGATGGAATCCACCGTTCCCGAAATCCGCAGTTCGGCGTCATTCATCGCGCAAAGGTTTAAGTTTGCGCCGCAAATGCGAATCAAACGGTTTTCCCCACGCAGTACAATCTCGTTCTCCGAATATTCCGCAATGCCCTTATGGTTTTCGAGATACAGTTCACGGTCGCCCAAAAGTTCCAGATGAAAGATGTTTGTTACCGCGTTCACAGGAACGGAAAGACGGTCCGCCGCCCGCATAAGCAGGTTTTTCAAAATATCACGCTCCTTTGCTATAAAATATGACATAGGAGCGTAAAAAAAGAACTGTCTTTCGACAGTTCTTTTTGGATTGTTATACAATCGGTTTGATGCGGTCAATGACCGCTTTGAAGTGGACTTCGCCGGCGCCGCGTTCGATCGGGAAGCAACCGTATGCGTAGCAGGAACTGATGATCTCATAGACCATAACTGTTCTGCTTCGTCTGCGTTCTTTTCCGTTGCGACATAACGCTTGGTCGCATACGCGGTACCTGCAAGGAAGACCGTATAGTCCGGGAAAGCATCACGGATCATATCGCCGAATGCACTGCAGATTTCGCCGCCATGGAAGACAAACAGGACCTTACCAAGACGCAGCGCGCGGAATTCCATTTGTTCGGTGTACGGATCGTCTTCATACATCAAACGGAGAGATGCACGGTCGTAGCAAATGGAGAGTGCACGAGTTTGCGACCAATCCTTGTTCGCGACTGCCTGCTTGACATCCGCTTCCATTTGATCCAAAGTGATGTGGCGGAGTGCAATCGACTCCAGTCCGCCGACAACTGCGACGTCGGTCTCATCCATCTTCTTGTCCGCATCGAAGAGTTCCATGGTGCGGTCAAACAGGAGTTTGCCTGCGTGTTGTGCCGCGCCGTAATGACCGGTGTAGTACGGGTCGATGTTGCCGCAGAAGCCGTTGATGTACATTGCATCAAAGCCTGCATTTTCCAGATGGTCACAGAAGTAGTACGGGAAGTCCGCCGAGATTGCCGGGGTTGCACGGAGACAAACCGGATGGCAGGAATGGTTTACGATTGCAACCGGCTTTGCACCTTCGCGTTCTACGCGCATGGTGCGGATGGTCGGGTCGATACTGGTGTCATCGTTTTTGATACGGTTGTATGCAAAGGTGAACGGGAACTCATCTTCGTTGATCGAGATGGAAGTTACGGTTGCAAGATTTGCGAATGCTTCATCAGCCGCCGCAATGATTTTGCCCGGAAGATTTGCAAGGGTTTCAAAATCCGGTTCGCCGCAACCGACCAGACAGCCCATGCCGGGACCGGAGTGGGTGTGGGTTGCCGCGAGCAGAACGTTCTCTTTCGAAATGTTGTTGTTTTCTGCGATGCCGGATACGATTTTATCAGACATTTCTTCAGTGAAGCCGAGCAGGTCGCAGATGACGAGTACGAAACGGAAACCGTCTACGTCCCAAGCGGTTGCACGGGCGAAAAGATTGGTTTCAACGCTTTCGGCTTTACGGTTCAAAAACCAACCAAACCCGGTGAGTTCCACACCGAGCTTCGGGGTGAGACAAGATTTTCCAAAACCTAATTTCATCATATTGCACACTCCTTTCACTAAATTCCCGCTTTGATGCGGTTGATGACCGCGCGGAAGTGTTCTTCACCTGCGCCACGTTCAATCGGGAAGCAACCGTATGCCAGGCAATGGTCGATGATTTCATACATATACATAGACTGTGCTTCGTCAGCATTTTTCTCGGTTGCAATGTAGCGGGTGGTAGCGAATGCGGTGCCTACGATGAAGACGGTGAGATCGGGGAAGGCTTCACGGAGCATATCACCAAACGGTGAGCAAACTTCGCCGCTATGGAATACAAACAGAGCATTGCCCATACGCAGAGCACGGAACTCCTGATGTTCGGTAAACGGATCGTCGCTGTAAAGGATGTGGTTCATGACGCGGTCATAGTTGACTGCAAACGAACGCGCCATTGCCCAGTTATCGCGCTCGAGCCAGAACGGAACGCCGCCTTCACGTTCCTGCGGATCGAAATGGCGGAGTGCGATCGGCTCACGACCGCCGACAATCGCGATGTCGTTAAAGTCGCACGCGACTTCGGTTTCGAAGAGTTCGTTCGAGCGGTCAAACAAGCGCTTGCCCGCGTGTGCGGATGCACCGAGCTGACCTTTGCGGATGGGGTTTAAGTTGCCGCAGAATCCGTTCATATACACCACGTCATAGCCGTCTGCTTCGAATTCCTTACAGACATAGCCAGGGAAGTCCGGAGAAATCACGGAAGAGACATCTTCGCAGACCGGGTGGCAGGAATGGTTGATGATTGCAAGCGGTTTTGCGCCCTTGCGATTGATACGCATCGTGCGGATGGTCGGATCAATGCGATAATCGTCGTTGAGCTGACGGTTCAGAACGAAAGAGTAGGGGAAGTTGCCTTCAGCGGTGGAAACCGATTCGATCTCTGCCATTGCCGCGAATGCGTCTTTGACGGATGCCGCAATCTTTGCGGGGAGAGCGCGGATGGTTTCAATGTCGGGCTCGCCGCAACCGACCAAGCAACCGGTCGCGGGACCGGTGTGGGTGTGGGTTGCCGCAAGGAAGACGTTGTTGCGGATGAGATCGTTTTCTTTGCAGATCAGATCGATGATGTTGTCTGTCAGTTTTTCAGTGAAGCCGAGCAGGTCGCAGATCACCATAACAAAACGGACGCCTCCGATTTCCCATGCAGTTGCGCGTGCATATAAATCCAGATCGACACCGGTCGCTTTGCGTTCGCGATATGTGCCGTATCCGGTCAGTTCAACACCGAGTTTTGGAGTCAAACAGGATTTTGCAAATCCTACTTTGGAAGAACTCATAACCAGTACCCCGTTTCATATAAATTTATTCGGATTTAAGGTCATTATATCAAAGTGAAAAGACAAGTCAAGTGCTTTGTGAGAAAAAGTTTTTTCTAAGGAAATTTATTTGGAATGACTGCTTTGGAACTCGCTCGGAGTCATCCCGATTTTCTGGTGGAACAGGCGTGAAAAATAGTGGATCGATGAGAATCCGAGTGCGTCCGCAGTATGGGTAACGGACTGAGCTTTCAGCAGTTTTTTCGCTTCTTGCAGTTTGCGGTTGAGCACGGTGTCCATAATAGTCGCACCTGTCTGTTCCTTGAATACGCGCTTGATATAGCTTTTCGAAAAACAAAGTGCGGAGCAAACATCATCCAGCGTGATGGGAGCGTTTAAGTGCTCGTCTATATAAGTAAGGATGGATTCCGCGATGCGTTGTTCATTCTGCTGCTTGATCTCCGCAGAAGAGCGCATCTCTTTTTGGACTGCGTCATCCGAGCGGATGAACTGGATCAAAAGTGATTGAAGAGTTTGTTTTAACAGTTGTTCGCTGCCGAATGGGGGGTGTGGACGCTTTTCCACGCGGTCAGTCAGCACCTGCGGAAGGGTCTCTTTCGAGCAAGTGTCCAAACGGGGGAGAAACACCTCGTCAGCCAGAGAGACCAAAGATGCGATGAGCGCACGCTCGGTTTCCGAACAGGTGAGAATTTTTCCGCGGAAGAAGCTCAGTGCGGGACTGTTTGAAACGAAGGACACGATCACCACGCGGGCAGGTGCGCCGTTTGCCCAAATGTTGTGATATTCGTTGGGTTTGTGGAAGATGATCTCGCCCGGGAGCAGTTTGTAACCCGTGGCTTCCGCCATCACACCGACCGGACCGGATTCCACATAAGCAAATTCCCAGAAATTATGCTTTTCGCCGGTAAAATGGAAGGTGGGCGAGTAACGAAAGTGATACACCGTGACGACACTCTCCACCGAGATCACGTCATCCAAGATATGTTTTGGGAATTTATTCTTCATTTTCTCACCTCGTGTCCGATTGTGCAAATTCTTTGGCTGATTCTGTAAAGACATATTTTAAGGTAAATACTATACTGACAGTATAGCAAACATTCTGTGAAATTACAAGGAGTGAAATACCATGGCAGAACCGATCCGTGTTTCAACCCCCAGCAGACTTTGCCTTTTCGGAGAACATCAGGATTTTTTGGGTCTTTCCGTGATTGCAGTTGCGATTGACCTTCGCTTTTCTGCACAGGTGACCCCGCGTGATGACAGTCTCATCCGCATCATCATCCGTGATGAGTCGCTTGACTTCCTAAATGTCAAAAATGACAAATCGCTCTATCAGGAATATTTTGTTGATTTTTCGCAACCGATCACGTATCGCCATGATGAGGATTTCTACCCGAGCACGGTGAATACTTTGCTGAAGAACGGATATAAGCTCCGTGGCTTTGATATCAAGATGGATTCCGAAATCCCGATCGGTAAGGGTATGTGCTCTTCCAGCACCATGATTGTCGCACTCATTAAGGCGATTTTGGAAGGCATCGGACATCCGGATGCAAAGGATCCGATGAAAATTGCGGAACTCGCATTCCAGGCAGAAGTTTCCGAATTCGGAAACCCGGGCGGTAAGATGGACCATCTGACGAGTGCATTGGGCGATCTGGTACATATGGATTTCTCGAACGGCGAGACCAAAGCACGCCGTTTGGACCACACGTTTGAAGGCCGCTTCATTCTGTTTGATTCCATGGAACGCAAAGACACCCTGCGCGTTCTTGCTTCCTCCAAAACCCCGACACTCAAGGGTTTGGAACTCTTAAAGGAACACGGGGTGGGCAGCATTGCCGATTTTGTTGACGGCGACAAGGATCCGGCACTTGCAGACACTTTGCCGGAAGACTGCCGCCGCGCGGTGAAAGCAAACATCGAAAACTACCGTTTGTTTAAAGAAGGTCTTGCACTCATCGAAAGCAATCAGATCGACGATGTGAAACTCGGAGAACTCATCAGCGCCCATCACGCACAACTTCGTGATGGACTTGGCATCAGCACCGACACCATCGAATGGATTTTGGAAACCGCAAAGGCAAACGGCGGATTGGGCGGCAAGCTCAACGGCTCCGGTGGCGGAGGATGCTGCTACGTTTATGCAAAAGCGGAAGATTGCGACAGAATTTTGGAAGCAGTAGGCAAACGCGGCTACCCGGGCAAGGTCATGAAGCAGGACACCGGGGTTCGTTGCGACGGTTAATTTTGTAGAAGGGAAGAAAGAGAATGATTCGTTTTGGTACAGGTGGGTGGCGTGCCATCATTGGTGACGAGTTCATCAAATCAAACATCCAGTTGCTTGCACAGGCAATGGCGGAAGAGATCACCGCTGCAGGCCGTGCGGAAGAAGGGATCGTGCTCGGTTACGACCGTCGATTCCTTTCCGACACTGCGGCGCGCTGGATCGCTGAAGTCTTTGCGGCAAACAATGTTGTGGTGCATTTCATTGATCAGATTGCACCCACCCCGCTTGTCATGTTCGGTGTTCAGAGCATGAAGACCATGTACGGTATGGCGGTTACCGCAAGCCATAACCCGGCGGACTACAACGGCATCAAAGTTTTCACCGATGGTGGACGCGATGCGGATGAAGTCGCGACAGGCATCTTGGAAGCACGCATCGAAAAGGGTCTTATCGTTAAGACGGTTACTTTCGATGAAGGAATCGCGTCGGGTTACATCCGAATCACTGATCTTTATAATGAATATCTTGACAGCATTATCGCACTCATCCGTATGGATGACATCCGCAAAAAGCGCATGAAGATTTTGCTCGATCCGATGTTCGGCGTGTCTAAAACCGCGCTGCAGACCGTTCTGGTCACCGCGCGTTGCGATGTCGACATCATCAACGACCGCCATGACACACTCTTCGGCGGACGTCTCCCGGCTCCAAGTGCACACACCCTGCAGAAACTTTCCAATATGGTTGTGGAAGAAGGGTATGAACTCGGTATCGGTACCGACGGTGATGCTGACCGTATCGGTATCATTGATAGCAAGGGCGTATTCGTTCACCCGAACGAAATTTTGATGCTCCTTTACTACTACTTGCTCCGTTACAAGGGCGAGAAGGGCGACGTGGTCCGTAACATTGCGACCACCGAGATCCTTGACCGCATCGCAAAAGATTTCGGGCAAACTTGCCACGAAGTTCCGGTCGGCTTTAAGCACATCAGTTCCAAGATGGAAGAGACCAATGCACTCATCGGCGGTGAGTCTTCGGGTGGTCTCACCATTCGCGGTCATATCCGCGGCAAAGACGGCATCTTTGCATCCGCTCTGCTGGTTGAAATGCTCTGTGTGACCGGAAAATCCCTGCGCGAGCTGCTCGATGAGATCTATGACCGTTACGGTCATTTGGAAATGGCAGAGTTTGACACCCGCTTCTCCGCAGAGAAGAAAGTACAACTTCAGGAAACTCTGTTTACTCAGAAAAAACTCCCCACATTCCCGTGGGAAATCAAGAGCGTCAATTACATGGATGGACTCAAGATCTGCTTCGAAAACGGCTGGATCATCGCTCGTTTCTCGGGCACCGAGCCGCTCATCCGTATCTTCTGTGAAATGGAAACCCGTGAAATTGCGGAATCCGCAATTGACATGATGCGTAAATTCTTGGAGGTGTAACTATGCGCGTATTGGTAACCGGAGGTTGCGGTTTCATCGGCTCCCACATTGTAGACGGGCTGGTCGCCGCAGGTCATGAAGTATTCATCGTAGATAACCTGAGCACAGGAAATCTTGCAAACTTAAACCCGAAAGCAAAACTCTATGAACTCGACGTGCGTGATGAGAAGCTCGGCGAAATCTTCGCTGAAGTCAAGCCGAAAGTGGTCTACCACGAAGCGGCTCAAATCGATATTGCAAAATCTATCGCAGATGTTGGTTTTGATGCATCGGTAAACGTCTTGGGTACCGTCAACGTCTTGTCCTGTTGCCGTGACCACGGTGTGGGCAAGATCATCTACGCATCGTCTGCGGCGGTCTACGGCGATCCGCAGTATCTCCCGGTCGATGAAAAGCACCAGATCGCCCCGCTCTCGTTCTACGGGGTTTCCAAGTACTCGCCGGAACTCTACATCAAAGCATTCTCGCATCTCTACGGGCTTAAGTACACCATTTTGAGATATGCAAATGTCTACGGCATCCGTCAGGATCCGAAGGGCGAAGGCGGCGTTGTTTCCATCTTTGTTGACTGCTTGCTCAAAGGCAACACCCCGAAGATCTTCGGCGACGGTGAGCAGACCCGCGACTTTGTCTACGTCAAGGACATTGCGGCTGCAAACCTGCTCGCACTCACCAAGGGTGACAATCAGATCATCAACGTGTCCACCAATAAGCGTACCACGGTCAATGAACTTCTGAATGTCATGTCCGAAGGCAAGGTGGAAGGGGAACACCTGCCGGCACGTAATGCAGACATCCTGCACAGTGCACTGGACAACTCCAAGGCGGCAGAGTTTTTGGGCTTTGCTCCCAAGTACACCTTGGCAGACGGTCTTAAGGAGACTGTTGAGTACTACCGCAACAAAAATAAATAATCAAAAAGCACGGCAGAAAACTGCCGTGCTTTTTAATTTCTGTCCGTTTTAATGTACACTTTGTGTGATAAGATCAACGCACAAAGATAAGGAGGAGAAAAAGATGTTTGAAAAAGGTTTCTTTGGTGGGTTGTTTGATTTTGACCGTGACGGGAAACTCGATTTCTTCGAAAAAGCGGCTGATACTGCAGCGTTCTTGCAATTCATGGACGAAGCAGAAGAAGACGAGTCTGACGATTCGGATTTTTAAATCAGGAAAGGTCGGCACAAAAGTGCCGACCTTTCTGTTATACCTGTTCCAAAATTGCTTCTGCGACTTTGATGCCGTCGACTGCGGCGGAAAGAATACCGCCGGCATACCCCGCACCTTCGCCGCACGGGTAAATTCCCGGGCGATTTGCCACAAGAAGATCGTTTCGCTCGATTCGGACAGGAGAAGAAGAACGCGCTTCTACACCGGTCATGACCGCGTCGTGTGCGCCAAAGCCGGGAATGGTTCGGTCAAATGCAGAAATTCCTTGTGCGAGTGATTCGCCTACGAATTCGGGGAAGATCTCGCGCAGGTTGGCGCCGCAAACACCCGGTCGGTAGGTGGGTGAAATTGAGCCGAAGGACTCGGTTTTCTTTCCTGTTTTGTAATCACCAAAGCATTGTGCAGGTGCGCGGTAATCCGAACCGCCCAATGTATATGCGGCGCGTTCCAATTCGCGTTGGAACGAAATGCCCGCAAGCGGGTGGGGATCTCCAAAGTCTTCGGGGACGACATTTACCAAAACCGCGCTGTTTGCGTTTTTGCCGTCTCGCGCGTGAAAACTCATGCCGTTGGTACAAACGCCATAGGGTTCGCTTGCCGCCGCGACTACTTCACCGCCCGGGCACATACAGAATGTATACACCGCACGCCCGTTTGGAAGATGGGTGGAGAGTTTATAATCCGCGGCGGGGAGTGTCGGATGACCGGCAGATGCACCATATTGTGCCGCGTTGATCGTGCTTTGCAGATGCTCGATGCGGACGCCGACCGAAAACGGTTTTTGCGACATGGTGAAATCGAGCGTATGGAGTTTTGAGAAGGTGTCGCGCGCGCTGTGTCCGATCGCGAGTACCGCATAATCGGCAGGGATAGAGACTTTACCATTTTCTGTCTCGCAAACCACTTCGCAAAGGCGACCGTTTTCCCAAATGAATTCTTCCGCTTTGTGGCGGAAAAGTACCGTGCCGCCAAGTTCGATGATACGTTTTCGCAGGTTTTGGATGACTGTGCGTAAAATATCCGTCCCGATATGGGGTTTTGCGAGATACAAAATTTCGTGCGGAGCACCGCAAGAAACAAATGTTTCCAAAACCTTCCGCTGACGGAAGTCTTTGGTGTTGGTGTTTAATTTCCCGTCCGAGAATGTACCCGCACCGCCTTCACCGAACTGCACATTGGTAACAGGGGAGAGCGTACCGTTTTTCCAAAACTCTTCGATCGTGCGAGTGCGGGTCTCCACATCATCGCCACGTTCAAGCAGAATCGGATTCAGTCCGCGCTCGGCGAGAATGAGTGCGGCAAACAGCCCCGCAGGTCCCGCACCGATGACGACGGGCTTGCATTTTCGTTTCGGGATTGGTGCAGAGTATGCGGCGCGCGGGGTAATTTGCGGAAATTTCGACTCGTCTTTGAGTGAAACCGCGAGTGTATAGACAAAATGTACACGCGTTTTCTTGCGCGCATCAATCGATTTTTTCAAAATCTCGTAACCGAGTATCTCTTGCACGGGAACGCCGAAATGCTTCGCAATGGCTGATTTTAAGCGGGATTCCGTGTGATCGAGCGGCATGGAAAGATTCTGCAGAGATACCACAAAAACACCCCTTTCGAAAAAAATAAAAAATTTTTCAAAAAAACTCTTGACGGGTAAATGATCCTATGTTATGATGTGAATGTAAAAACAAGAATGATTCTCATTTTGGAGGAGGCGTATGGAAAAGAAACGAAATTTCAGTATCAAGCGAGCCACCGTTTTAGAGACCATTCGTTCCACGAAAACACATCCGAGTGCTGAATGGGTATATGAACAAGTGAAAGAGAAGTACCCGAATTTGAGCCGCGCGACCGTCTACCGCAACATTGCGGAGTTTAAGGAAGCAGGTGAGATTTGCAGCGTAGCGGTTGTGAATGGGATCGATCGGATCGACGGCGATTGTTCCCCGCATCAACATTTTGTCTGTACCACTTGCGGAGCGGTGGAGGACTTGGACATCGGTCTCAGGACCGAAGACATCTCAGAACAAATCAGCGAACGGTTCGGCGGAAAAGCTGAGCGAGTCCATTTAACGGCTTACGGATTGTGCCGTCGCTGTTTGGAAAAATAACTTTGTAAAATTTTTGGAGGTATTGATTATGAAAAAGTTTGTTTGCACCATCTGTGGTTACGTTCACGAAGGAACCGAAGCACCGGCTGTCTGCCCGACTTGCCGCGCACCGAAGGAAAAGTTCATCGAGAAGACCGACTCGGAAGTCGTTTATGCAGATGAACATCGCGTCGGCGTTGCACAGGGCGTTGATGAGGAAATCGTCGCAGGCCTGCGTATGAACTTCGAAGGCGAATGCACGGAAGTCGGTATGTATCTTGCGATGAGCCGTGTGGCTGACCGTGAAGGTTATCCGGAAATTGCGGAAGCATTCAAGCGTTACGCATTCGAAGAAGCGGAACACGCGGCTAAGTTTGCGGAACTGCTCGGCGAAGTTGTTACTGACAGCACCAAGAAGAATCTTCAGCTCCGTGCAGATGCGGAACACGGTGCTTGCTCCGGTAAGATGGATCTTGCAAAACGCGCAAAGGCACTCAACCTGGATGCAATCCATGACACCGTACATGAAATGGCAAAGGATGAAGCTCGCCACGGCTGCGGCTTTGTCGGTCTCCTGAACCGTTATTTCGGCTAAGTTTTTCTCAAAATCAAACATCGTGAGGTGAGATTCATGTTGAATGAAAAAGTAACAAAATTGCTCAATGAGCAAATCACGAAAGAACTCTATTCCGCATATCTGTATTTAGATTTCTCTGTCTATTATGAGGCAGAAGGTCTGGACGGATTTGCAAACTGGTATATGATCCAGGCACAGGAAGAGCGAGATCACGCGATGCTATTTCTCAAATACCTGCAGCAAAACGGCGAGAAAGTCGACCTTGGTGCGGTGGATAAACCGGATAAAAAATTGACGTCTCTTATGGATCCGCTCAAAGCAGGGCTCGAGCATGAGCAGTATGTTACAAGTCTCATCAACGACATCTACGCCGCGGCATACGATGTGAGAGATTTTCGCACGATGCAGTTCCTTGACTGGTTCGTCAAAGAACAGTTGGAAGAGGAAAAGAACGCGGACGATATGATCAAGAAGATGGAACTTTTCGGAAACGATTCCAAAGGACTTTACTCCTTGGATTCCGAATATGCCGCCCGTGTGTATACTGCACCGTCTTTGGTTCTGTAACCAATAACATCATAACAGTAAAACCCCTTTTGCACAAGGCTTAACAGTGATAAGGAACTAATTTACTTATCAACTGTTAGCTGACGGTTTCCGGGGTGCATACGGACAAATCCCGTCTGATTTCTAACAGGAAGTCAGACGGGATTTTCTCTTTATAT
>SVMJ01000006.1 GCA_015067485.1 Oscillospiraceae bacterium | reverse complement strand
CCCTTGATGACCTGTCCCTTGTCTGCGGTGTACTTCAGGGTGATCTTAATGGTACCCTGGCCACCGTTGTTGATAACCTGATAGTTCTTAATGTAGCCCTCATCCAACAGAATCTGAGCGATAGCTTTCTTCATGTTGGAAGCCGGCACATCAACCGATACATGCTTTGCCGCACACGCGTTGCGGATACGGGTCAGCATATCTGCAATCGGATCGGTAATATGCATTTACTTTACCTCCTTTAGAGAAGTCAATCTCTGGGTTTCTGTGGATTTTCTTACCAGCTAGCCTTTTTGACGCCGGGGATTTGACCTTTGTATGCAAGTTCTCTAAAGCAGATACGGCAAATGCCGAAATCGCGGAGATATGCGTGCGGTCTGCCGCAAATCTTGCATCTGTTGTAGAAACGGGTCGAGTACTTCGGCTCTTTCTGCTGCTTCAAAATCATTGCTTTCTTAGCCATCTGTGCTTACCCTCCTAGTTCTTTGCAAACGGAGCGCCCATGAGCGTCAACAGTTCACGAGCTTCTTCGTCTGTGTTCGCAGTGGTACAAATAACAATGTCCATACCGCGAATCTTGTCAATTTTGTCGTATTCGATTTCCGGGAAAATCAACTGTTCCTTGAGACCGAGCGCATAGTTGCCACGGCCGTCGAAAGCGTTCGGGTTGATCCCACGGAAGTCACGGACGCGCGGCAGAGCGACGTTGAGGAGACGGTCAAGGAACTCCCACATACGGTCTGCACGCAGGGTGACTTTTACGCCAACCGGCATACCTTCACGCAGTTTGAAGTTTGCAACAGACTTCTTTGCGCGGGTGATAACTGCCTTCTGGCCGGTGATTGCAGAGATGTCTGCAACGACCGCGTCGAGGACCTTTGCGTTGTCGCGAGCTTCGCCGCAACCAACGTTAACAACGATCTTGTCGATCTTCGGAATCTGCATCGGGCTCTTGTAAGCGAACTTCTTCATAAGAGCCGGAGCAACATCCGCTTTATACTTTTCTTGTAATCTGGGCATGTTTGTCTCCTCCCTTAGATAGTTTCGCCGCACTTCTTGCAAACGCGGACTTTGGATCCGTCTTCCAAGAAGGTGTGAGCTGCACGAGTGGGCTTGTCGCACTTCGGGCAAATACGCATCACGTTGGAAACGTGAATTGCAGCCTCGCGGCGGATGATGCCGGACTCGCCGTGACCTTTAGCCGCGCTCATGTGAACGCTGACCATGTTTGCGCCCTCAACGGTAACGCGTTCTTTTTCCGGGAATGCAGCAAGAACCTTGCCCTTTTTCCCCTTGTCCTTACCGGACAGAATGACGACGGTGTCGCCCTTCTTAATGTTCATTTTCTTCATCTCGGGACCCTCCATTACAGGACTTCGGGAGCGAGCGACAGGATCTTCATGTAATCCTTATCGCGAAGCTCTCTCGCGACCGGGCCAAAGATACGGGTACCTCTGGGGTTTTTGTCCTCTTTGATGATGACGGCTGCATTCTCGTCGAAACGGATGTAGGTGCCGTCGTTTCTGCGGACGCCCTTAGCGGAACGCACGATAACTGCGCGAACCACGTCGCCCTTTTTGACAACGCCGCCCGGATTTGCCTTGCGAACAGACGCAACGATGACATCACCGATGTTGCCGTATCTGCGCATGGAGCCGCCGAGCACGCGGATGCACTTGAGTTCTTTTGCGCCGGTATTATCGGCGACCTTCAGTACACTTTCCTGTTGTACCACAGTGCACTACCTCCTTACTGTGCTTTCTCGATGATCTCAACCAGACGCCATCTCTTATCCTTGGACAGCGGGCGTGTTTCCATCACCTTAATCTTATCGCCGACTGCACACTCGTTGTTTTCGTCGTGTACTTTCAGCTTCACGGTCTGCTTCATGATTTTCTTATAAATCGGATGCTGAACGCGGTCCTCGATGGCAATGACAACGGTCTTATCCATCTTGTTGGAAACCACGCGTCCAACGCGGGTTTTACGGAAAAGTCTTTCGCTCATTGTATGGCCAACCTCCTTATCAAACTATTGTGGCTGATATTTTTCTTACTTATCGCCGGAAATCTCTTTTTCACGAATGAAAGTTTTGACTCGGGCAATGTCTT
This sequence comes from Oscillospiraceae bacterium, assembly GCA_015067485.1. Taxonomy (GTDB): domain Bacteria; phylum Bacillota; class Clostridia; order Oscillospirales; family JAAYXM01; genus SIG510. Next base: position 81,061 of record SVMJ01000006.1, on the reverse strand, counting down.
TCTTCACATCAGCAATCTTGATCGGGTTATCCAACTGGTTGGTCGCATGCTGGAGGCGCAGATTGAAGAGATCCTTCTTCAATTCCTCGAGCTTAACAGCGAGTTCAGCAGCGGTCATTTCGCGTACTTCTTGTGCCTTCATCAATTTTCACCACCCGTCTCGGTTTCAGCGTCTGCTTTTTTCACGAACTTACACTTGATCGGAAGTTTGTGGGAAGCAAGACGCATAGCTTCACGTGCAACTTCTTCACTGACGCCCGCAATTTCGAACATGACACGGCCGGGTTTTACGACCGCTACCCAATATTCGGGCGAACCTTTACCGGAACCCATTCGAGTTTCAGCCGGCTTTTCGGTAACAGGCTTATCCGGGAAGATCTTGATCCAGACCTGACCGCCACGCTTGATGTAACGGGTCATCGCAATACGAGCTGCTTCGATCTGGTTGCTCTTGATCCATGCCGGTTCGGTAGCCATCAAACCAAATTCACCGTAAGTCACGGTGTTACCGCGCTGTGCCTTGCCCTTCAAACGGCCACGATGCACACGGCGGAATTTAACTCTCTTCGGCAGAAGCATTATTTGCTGCCTCCTTCCTTCGGTGCAGCAGCACGTGCCGGACGTCCGTTCGGACGTGCGCCTGCGCGCGGAGCACCGCTGCGGTCATTGTTGCGCGGGCGGTCGTTTCTGCGGCGATCGCGGCGTTCTTCACGCGGCTTCGCAATTTCGATGGTGCGCGGTCCGCGCTCACCGGTACGCAGGATTTCGCCCTTGTAGATCCAAACCTTTACGCCGATACGACCGTAGGTGGTCTTTGCTTCTGCAAAGCCGTAGTCGATGTCAGCACGCAAGGTCTGAAGCGGAATCGTACCTTCATGGTAATGTTCGCTGCGTGCGATTTCAGCGCCGCCGAGACGACCGGAAACTGCACACTTGATACCCTTCGCACCCATGCGCATTGCGCGGCCCATGGACTGCTTCATAGCGCGGCGGAAGGAAATTCTCTTTTCCAGCTGGAGTGCGATGTTTTCCGCAACCAACTGTGCGTTCACATCCGGATTCTTGATCTCAACGATGTTGAGCGCAACGGACTTGCCGATCATCTTTTCGACCTGGAGACGGAGCTTTTCGATTTCAGCGCCGCCGCGGCCGATGATCATGCCCGGGCTCTTGGTGTGGATGAAGATGCGAACCTTTTCGTTTGCACGTTCAATTTCGATCTTCGCAACACCTGCGTTGTAGAGCAGTTCCTTCAGGAACTTACGGATATTGTAATCCTCGACCAGCAGATTGCCGACTTTTTCGTCGCTTGCATACCAGCGAGAATCCCAATCTTTAATCACGCCCACGCGCAAGCCGTGGGGATTCACTTTCTGACCCATAGTCTACCTCCTACTGCTTTTCCGCAACAACCAAAGTGATGTGCGAAGTTCTCTTGTTGATTCGGAACGCTCTGCCCTGAGCACGGGGCATGATTCTCTTCAGAATCGGGCCGCCGCAGGCATAGGTTTCGGAAACATAGAGTTTCTCAACATCCATGTTGTGGTTTGCTTCCGCATTGGAGACTGCACTTTTGAGCAGCTTCAATACGAGTTCGGATGCCGCCTTGGGAGTGTGTGCCAAAATACCTGTTGCGGTCGCAATGTCCTTGCCGCGGATCAGGTCGAGAACGATGCCGACCTTACGCGGGGAAATGCGAGCGTAACGAAGTTCTGCTTTTGCTACCATTTCCTGCACCCTCCTTACTTGGTGTTGGAGGTCTTGCTTCCGGAGTGACCTCTGTATGTTCTGGTCGGCGCAAATTCGCCGAGCTTATGACCTACCATATCCTCGGTAACGTATACCGGAACATGCTTTCTGCCGTCATGAACAGCGAAAGTATGACCAACAAATTCCGGGAAGATGGTGGATGCTCTCGACCAGGTCTTGAGCACGTTCTTTTCGCCCTTTTCGTTCATAGCGATGACCCTCTTCAGCAACTCAGGTGCTACAAAGGGGCCTTTTTTCACACTTCTACTCATTATGATTTAGCCTCCTTCAACCTTACTTGCCGTTGCGGCGTCTTACGATAAACTTGTCAGACAAGTTTTTCTTCTTGCGGGTCTTGTAACCGAGCGTCGGCTTGCCCCACGGGGTAACCGGACCCGGACGACCGATCGGGCTCTTGCCTTCACCACCGCCGTGCGGGTGATCACACGGGTTCATAACGGAACCGCGGACGGTCGGGCGAATGCCCATGTGGCGCTTACGACCGGCCTTACCGACCTGAACATTTTCATGATCCAGGTTGGAGACCTGACCGATGGTAGCCATACAATTTAAGCGGAACTTACGAAGTTCGCCGGACGGGAGACGAACGAGTGCCATGCCGTCTTCCTTTGCCATCAGCTGTGCAGCATTACCTGCACCGCGGACGAACTGTGCGCCACGACCCGGGTTGAGTTCGATGTTGTGGATAACGGTACCGACCGGGATGTTGACGATCGGGAGTGCGTTACCTGCTTTGATGTCTGCATCCGGACCGGATACGACGGTGTCGCCGACCTGCAGGCCGTGCGGAGCGATGATGTAACGCTTCTCGCCGTCCTGGTATTCCACCAGAGCGATGAATGCGCCGCGGTTCGGGTCATATTCCAAAGTCTTGACCGTAGCCGGGATATTCATCTTATCGCGCTTAAAGTCGATGATTCTGTATTTGCGCTTGTTGCCGCCGCCACGATGACGGACGGTAATTCTACCGTAACTGTTGCGGCCTGCGCTCTTGTTCAAATTCTCGAGCAAGCTCTTCTCAGGCTTAACCTTGGACAGGACGGAGAAGTCCGTAACTGTCATATGGCGTCTGGAAGGCGTTGTCGGTTGATAGCTTTTAATGGCCATATTGCCCTGTTCCTCCTTCTAAAGATTAAACCATACCCTCGAAGAGTTCGATGGTTTTGGAGTCTTCGCTCAAACGAACGATTGCTTTTTTCCAGTTTGCGCGGTAGCCGGTGTGGACACCCATTCTCTTCTGCTTGCCGAGAACGTTTAAGGTGTTGACCTTTGCAACCTTGACGCCGAAGATTTCTTCCACAGCCTTGCGGATTTCAACCTTGTTGGCATCCTTTGCAACTTCGAAAACGTAAACCTTATCGTTGACGTTTTCCATGGACTGCTCGGTGATGACCGGGCGCTTAATTACGTCGTAAGGTGATTTCATTATGCGAACACCTCCTGAATTTTAGCGATAGCCGCCGCATCCACAATGAATGCATTGTGGTTGAGGATGTCGTAAACGCTCAGGATAGTCGCGGTGGTGGTGGTAACGCCCGGCAGATTGCGTGCGCTCTTGACCACGTTCTCGCGGACTTCCGGAGTAACGACGAGGGCTTTCTTCGGTGCATTGACAGCAGCGAGGAATGCTGCGAAGTCCTTGGTCTTGATGGAATCAAGATTGAGGTTGTCAATGACGATGATCTGGTTTGCAGCCGCCTTTGCGGAGAGCGCACTCTTGAGTGCGAGGCGACGATACTTCTTGTTCAAACGGTAAGAATAACTTCTGGGCTTCGGACCGAGTGCGATACCACCGTGGGTCCACTGCGGAGCGCGGATGGAACCCTGGCGAGCGCGACCGGTACCCTTCTGGCGCCACGGCTTAATGCCGCCGCCGGAGACTTCAGAGCGAGTCAAAGTACTCTGAGTGCCCTGTCTGCAGTTTGCCAAATGATTTTTTACGGCTTCGTGCATTGCGACGCTGTTCGGCTCGATCCCGAAGATGCTATCCATGAGTTCGATTTCCGAAACCGCCTTGCCGGCCATATCATAAACTGTTGCCTTAGGCATAGTCATTTATCTCCTTTCGCTTATCTTCGGGCTTATGCGTTCTTCACGGAATTGCGCAGATACACATAGCCGCCCTTGACACCCGGGATCGCACCGCGAACAGCGATGAGGTTGTGTTCTGCATCAACCTTAACGATATCCAGGTTCATGATGGTCACCTGCTCAGCACCCATGCGGCCTGCGAGCTTCTTACCCGGCATAACGCGGGAAGGATCGGTCGCTGCGCCCATGGAACCAGCGTGACGGTGAACCGGGCCGACACCGTGCGTGTGGCACTGCATTCTCTGGCCCCAGCGCTTGATTGCGCCTGCGGTGCCTTTACCTTTGCTGATGCCAGTAACATCTACACGGTCACCCTCTGCGAAAACGTCTGCCTTCACTTCGTCGCCGACGTTCATTTCAGCAGCGCCCTCCAGCTTGAACTCTTTGAGCACACGCTTTGCGGAAACGCCAGCCTTCTTGAAGTGGCCTGCCTGGGGTTTGTTTACGTTCTTGTCAGCTTTGTCCATAAAACCAAGCTGCACTGCCTCGTACCCGTCGCGTTCAACCGTCTTCTTCTGAATGACGGAGCACGGACCCGCTTCAATTACGGTAACCGGGATTACGCGGCCTTCGGCATCAAAAATCTGTGTCATACCGACTTTCTTGCCAATGATCGCCTTTTGCATGTATGTTCCTCCTTTAGGTTATTGGTTGACCTTGCGGCCAACATGACCCGCCCCTCGACCGCCTTGCCTACCCCTGTGACGCAAGCGAAGGAGCTGCGGTATCTTGCTTAATTAAAGTTTGATTTCGATTTCCACACCTGCCGGCAGGTCAAGTGCCATGAGGCTCTTAACGGTGTCTGCGGACGGGCTCTGGATATCGATGAGACGCTTGTGAGTGCGGCGTTCAAACTGCTCACGGCTGTCCTTATACTTATGAACAGCGCGCAGGATGGTGATGACTTCTTTGGAAGTCGGGAGCGGAATCGGGCCGGATACCTTAGCGCCTGCGCGCTTTGCGGTATCGACGATGCGCTCTGCTGCTTGGTCGATGAGCTGATGGTCGTAAGCCTTCAAGCGAATACGGATCTTTTCGTTTGCCATGATTTGTGTTCCTCCTTAAAACGTACGTGAGTTTTTCTCTTCGCGTACGGCGGGATTACTGTGCACAACCCTGCCGCGTGTGTCGCGGACGGGCATAAATGAAACCGGACTCAGTTTAGGGGTAAGGTCTGATCCGGCTTTTGTCTGCAATCCATTGGAAACGCACGCGTTTCATAGATTCTAAACAGTCATCCCAGCCGCCCGATTGTCGGACATACTCCACGGAAGTTACCTGCGAAATGCAGCAATCTCCCGCTTCATCGCATACTACGCCCATACAGGCGCTATAATAGAATACAATAAAAAACCCCTCTTGTCAAGGGGTTTTTCATAATTTTTTCGGGGTTTTTATTACATTTTTTCAGGGACACCGATTGCGAGCAGAGAGAGCAAAAGCGAGATCATCCGCTCGGTGATTGAGATGAGCGTGAGCCAACTGTCGCGCTGCTTTGCGTCCGGGTTTGTCAGGATCTTGTTCTCGTAATAGAAGCGGTTAAAGAGCCCCGTCAGTTCAAAGAGTGCTTCACAAATCCCGTTCGGGGCACGGTCAGCGAATGCACGCAGGAGCGTGTCGCCAACGCTTGAGAGCGAAAGTAAGAGCGCACGCTCGGTATCAGAAGCCGGCGGCAGGAGTTCCCCCGGGGTAAAGCCCTGTGCCTTTGCCTTCTCGAGTACCGAATGGATACGCACCGCCGCATACTGCAGGTACGGACCGGTCTTTCCTTCGCTTGCAAGGAAGCGATCAAGGTCAAACACATAGTCCTTGGTACGGTGGTTGATCAGGTCGCCGATTTTGAGCGCCGCGATGCCGATCTTCTCGGCACAAGCTGCCGCTTCTTCATCAGAGAGCGCCTTTGCGGTGTCGGAACTTTCCATCTTCGCGCGGGCAGCAGTGGTTACAGTTTCAATCAAATCGGAAAGGCGCATGACGCCGCCGTCACGGGTCTTGTACGGTTTTCCGTCTTTCCCGTTCATGGTGCCAAAGCCCACATGGAGCAGTTTGGTCTCATCGGGGATGAGCCCAGCCAAATGTGCACAGCGGAACACTTGCTTAAAATGCATCGCCTGGCGGTTATCGACCACATACCAAATTTCATCGGGCGCAAAATCGCGCTGACGCTGAAGAATGGTGGCAAGGTCGGTGGTGCCGTAAAGCTGCGACCCGTCGGACTTGCTGATGATGATCGGCGGGATTTCTTCGTCATCATCTTCACGGGCGACATCTACGATGAGCGCCCCGTCCGAGAGATAAGAGAGACCCTTGTCGTTTAAGATCCCGAGCATCTCATCCACATATGGCGCGGCATCGCTCTCGCCCAGCCACTTGTCGAAATCCACGTCGAGTTTTGCATAACTCTTCTTTAAGTCAGTAACCGAGAGAGACAGGAAATGCTTCCACAACGCCACATAGCCCGGGCGCCCGTTCTGGAGTTCACCCGTCGCCTTTTGTGCCGCCGCTTTGAATGCTTCATCGGTCTTACTTCTTGCACTTGCGGCAGGATAAAGTTCGTTTAAGTCATCCAGCGTCACCGGCGGCTCTGTGGGATACGGACCGGTGAAACTTTCATCAAAGTAGCAAAGATCGGGTTCTTTTTCTGCAAGCCCCTGAATGATGAGCCCCATCTGAAGCCCCCAGTCACCCAAGTGCACGTCACCGATCACCTTATGTCCGAGGAAACGGGAGAGTCTTACCAAACTCTCGCCGATGATCGCGGTACGCAGATGCCCGATGTGCAGGGGTTTTGCCACGTTCGGTCCGCCGTAGTCGATGACGATGGAGAGCGGGTTTTCCGCCATCGGCAGATCCAGTCGTGCGTCCGCATCCATCGCGCGTGCGCGCGAAATCAAATAAGTATCCGAAACATTGAGATTGAGAAATCCGGGCGGAACAAACTCCGCTTTTTCGAGCATCGGCTCGTTTTGCAGTTTTGCCGCCACTTCCTGCGCGATGATGGCAGGATTCTTCTTGTACTGCTTCGCCGCCGCGAGTGCGCCGTTGCATTGGAACTGACACAGGTCGGGACGGTTACTGACCGTTACCGCGCCGAGCGCCGCATCATATCCGCACGCATCAAACGCACGCGATACCAGTTCGGTCAAACTCTGTCTGAGCGTCAAATTCTTGTTTTCCATTAGTAAGCCACACCCCAGTAAACCATGTGCTTAGCAGGTTTGCCGCAGCAAGCGCAAACTTCGCCCACCGCTTCTTGCTCATACGGGATACAACGGGAACTGAGTCCCGCTTCTTCTTTGATCTTGAGTTCGCATTCTTCGTCGCCGCACCACATTGCCTTGACAAAGCCGCTCTTTTCCGCGGTGATCGCCTTCATCTCGTCAAGATCCTTTGCCGCATAAGTGCGTGCGGTACGGTTTTCGAGTGCGCGATTAAAGAGTGCCGCCTGAAGTTCGTCCATGACGCGCTTGATCTCTTCTGCCACGTTTTCGAGTTTGACCGCGATCTTTTCGCGGTTGTCGCGGCGCACGAGTACGCACTGCCCCGCTTCGATGTCCTTCGGGCCGAGTTCGACACGGACAGGCACACCCTTCATTTCATACTCGCTGAACTTCCAGCCCGGAGAGTTGTCGGACACATCCACCTTGACGCGGATGCCTGCCGCTTTCAAAGCAGCGGTGAGTTCTTCCGCCTTTTCGCGGACACCCGGTTTGTGCATCGCAATCGGCACAACAACCGCCTGGATCGGAGCGATTCTCGGCGGAAGCACCAAACCGTTGTCATCGCCGTGGGTCATGATGATACCGCCGATCAGGCGGGTGGACATGCCCCAAGAGGTCTGGAACGGGTGCTTGAGCTGGTTGTCTTTATCGGTAAACTGAATTTCAAACGCGCGAGCAAAGCCGTCGCCAAAGTAGTGGGAAGTACCGCTCTGGAGCGCCTTACCGTCGTGCATCATCGCTTCAATGGTGTAGGTCTTTTCCGCACCTGCGAATTTTTCCTTATCGGTCTTCTGACCCTTGATGACAGGCATCGCCAGGTAGTTTTCACAGAAATCAGCATACACGTCGAGCATCTGCAGAGTTTCCTGCATTGCTTCTTCTACAGTTGCATGGATGGTATGCCCTTCCTGCCAGTAGAATTCACGGTGGCGCAAGAACGGACGGGTGGTCTTTTCCCAACGGACAACGCTTACCCACTGGTTATACAGTTTCGGAAGATCACGCCAGGACTGCACCACGTTTGCGTAATGTTCGCAGAAGAGTGTTTCGGAAGTCGGGCGGACGCACAAGCGTTCCTGCAGTTTTTCGCTGCCGCCATGGGTAACCCAAGCCACTTCGGGTGCAAACCCTTCTACGTGGTCCTTTTCCTTCTGGAGCAAGGATTCCGGGATGAACATCGGCATTGCCACGTTTTCGTGTCCCAGTTCCTTAAACTTGGCATCCAGTTCCTTCTGGATGTTTTCCCAAATCGCATAGCCGTACGGGCGCAGGATCAGGCAGCCACGCACGCTGGAATAGTCGATCAGTTCCGACTTGATGACAACGTCGGTATACCATTTCGCAAAATCCACATCCATGGATGTGATCTGCTCAACCATTTTCTTTTCCATGAGTTTATTCCCCCTCGCACGACAGGAAGTGTTCCATCAAGTCGTGTCCGTATTCAATCAGTTTTCCGCTCTTCTTCGCATTCTCTTCGTTGTAGCTGAGCCCACAGCCTTGTTTTCCGCTCGTATAAATCGCATACGGAATCGGCTCGATGACATGGGTTCTCAGTTCGATCGGGGTCGCATGGTCGGGCATGACCAAAACCTTGTAGTCCTCCCCGCAACCGTCGAGATATGCTTTTACCGGTGCTACAATTTCAGCATCGATGCGTTCGATCGACGAGATCTTGAGTTTGAGATCCGCATCGTGTCCGCACTCATCGGGTGCTTCCACATGGACAAAGACAAACGGTGCGCCCTCTTGGAATGCACGGATCGCAGCCTCGCCCTTGCCTTTGTAGTTGGTGTCGTATTCACCCGTTGCGCCTTCCACTTCGATGTACTTGAGCCCTGCGCCGTTGGCAAGCCCCTGGATGAGCGGGACCGCGGTGATGACCGCGCCCGAAATCCCATACTTTTCTTCGAAGTTTCCGATATTGGGCTTGGTGCCCTCGCCCCACAGCCACATACAGTTTGCAGGCTTCTTGCCCGCTTTCATGCGTGCGAGATTGACCGGGTGCGCCATCAAAACATCATAACTTCTCTTCATCATGGAGAGCACCTGCTCACCATACGGTCCACCCGGGAGATAGTCTGTGATTTTCTGCCCCAGGATATCATGCGGCGGCATCATGGTATAACCGTAGTCGATGTCCTGCCAAATCATGATGTGGCGGTAACTCACCCCACGGTAAATTTTCAGCGTGTCATGCTCAAATTCAGCACGCAAAGCATCCAGCAGTTCATACGCTTCCGCATTGGAAATTTTATCCGAACTGTGGTCGAGCATGGTCTTGTGTTCGAAGTCTTCTTCGGTGGAGATACTGACCAAATTGAGACGGAACACGGTGTCACGCTCGGTGAGCGGGATGCCGAGTCCCAACGCTTCAATCGGCGAACGCCCCGTGTAACAGGTCTTAGGGTCATAGCCCAAAACCGAGAGGTTTGCGATATCGCTGCCCGTGGGCATCCCTTCATACAGGGTGTTCACCAAGCCGAGTTCCCCGTTTTGGGAGAAAAAATCAATATTCGGTTTGTGCGCCACTTCGAGCGGTGTTTTGAAATCGAGTTCGGGGATGGGATGATCCGCCATTCCGTCGCCCAGCATGACAAAATATTTCATAGTGAATCCTCGTTATTCTTCCCAGTTATGCCAAACGTTCTGAACGTCGTCGTTGTCTTCCAGCATATCGAGCATCTTCTGCATATTCTTGAGCGCATCTTCATCAGAAAGCGTGATATAAGTCTGCGGGATCTTATCCTTTTCAGCGGACAGAATGGTTCTCCCCTGCGCTTCGAGTGCTTCGCGCACGTCGCCCATCGCATCCGGGTCGGTATAAACTTCGATGGCATCGCCATCGGTCTCCACGTCGTCAGCCCCTGCCTCCAGGCACGCAAGCATCACTTCGTCTTCGTCCTCATCGGTCTTCTCAAGCAAAATGACACCCTTGTCATCAAACTGCCAGGACACGCAACCCGTCGCGCCCAGGTTGCCCCCGAATTTATCGAATGCGTGGCGCACGTCGGACGCGGTACGGTTGCGGTTGTCGGTCAGTGCTTCCACAATGACCGCGACCCCGCTCGGACCGTAGCCTTCGTATACGATGGTTTCGTAGTTTGCGCCATCCCCGCCGGTCGCCTTTTCGATGGTGCGTTTGATGTTATCGTTCGGGACGTTGTTCGCCTTCGCTTTTGCGATACAGTCGCGCAGTTTGGAGTTCGATGCAGGATCAGGGCCGCCTTCTTTGACCGCGACCGCCATCTCACGCCCGATCTTGGTAAAGATTTTGGCTTTCTGTGCATCGGTTTTTTCTTTTTTATGCAGAATATTTTTCCATTTGGAATGTCCGGACATACGATCATGCTCCTCTTATTTACTTAATCACTGTATTGTATCACATCTTTTGGCAAAATTTCAACACCTTTTCCGTGAATAACTTGAAATAGTTTCGGTGAAACTACTCTTGCGCATCAAACGGTGTGAAAAAAAACGATGAGGTGAAAAACCATGAACCGCGAAAATAACAACAACCAGCAGAACCGTCAGGACAACAGACGCGACAACAACAGCCAGCAGAACAAGCGCGATAACAACCAGCAGAACAACCAGCGCGATAACAACCGTCAGGACAACAGACGCGACAACAACCAGCAGTACTAACCCCCGAACGTACGCGCCGCTTTCTCAGCGGCGCGTATATTTTTAAAAAGACACTTGCCATTCATGGGAAAATAAGGTAAAATACATACAAAGCACGGTAAAGGAGGATTCTGTAATGAAAAGTGTAACCGTTATGCTTGATACTATTACAAAAGTAAAAGATTTTGTAAACCATCTGATCACCGTCCCGTATGATGTTGACTTGGTGAGCGGGAAATACGTCATCGATGCAAAATCCATCATGGGCATCTTCAGCTTGGATCTTTCTAAGCCCATCGAACTTCGTATTTACAACGACGACTGCGACGCCCTGCTCGAAAAACTCAAACCGTTCCTTGCATAATTGAAAACCCGCCGTTTCCGGCGGGTTTCTTTTTTCGGAAAAAATCCACTTGCCAAACAAACACCCATCGTGTAGAATGAGCATAGACAAACAAAAGGAGTATTTTACCATGAAACAGTTTCGTTTTATTGGTGCGCTCGAGGGTCTTTCTGAAGGTCTTGCGATCGTCGCACCTATGCTCGGCATCGAAGTTTCCGATGCAGGAAAAGAAATCAAAGTCAGCAAATCCACCGACGGAAAACTCCACGTTTCCGATACCGCAATCGCTTATGCAGAGCCTGTCCACTTCTTCCGTGCGTTGGGGCTCTTGGTTGAGCATTGGGAAACCCGTCCGTTTTCCATCACGGAGACCCCGCAGTTTGACACCAACGGTCTGATGATCGACCTGTGCCAGGGTAACGACACTCTGAACACAGAAAACTTAAAGCACACCTTCTCCCGTATGGCGATTATGGGTCTGAATACCTTCTATTTCTACATCGAAGATTCCTATGAAGTGGAAGGCGAACCGTACTTTGGCTATATGCGCGGTCGCTATACACGCGCAGAACTCCGTGAAGTGGATGCATTCGCAAAAAAACTTGGCATCACGATCATCCCGTGCATCCAGACCCTTGCGCACCTGCACGATGCGCTCAAGTGGGCACCGTATGCAGAATATCAGGACGACCATGACACTCTGCTGGTCGGCGACGAGCGCACCTACACTCTCATCCGCAAGATGCTCCAGTCCATCAAGGCTTCCTTCTCGTCGAAGAAGATCCATATCGGTATGGACGAAGCATGGCGCCTTGGTCAGGGCTACTACCTGCTCAAAAACGGCTATCAGAAGAAATATGACATCATGAAAGAACACCTGACTCGTGTTCTCGCAATCTGCGACGACTTGGACATCGAAGCAATGATTTGGTCGGATATGTTCATGAAAGCGGCGAATCAGAACGAAGACCCGCTGAGCGACTACTTCCAGATCGAAGGCGAAGTCCCGCAGGAAATGATTGACTCCACCCCGCGCAACGTGGACTTCGTCTACTGGGATTACGGCACCACCACACAGAGCCGTTACGAAGCACAAATCAACCGCCACTTCCAGTTCTGCGACCGTTTGGTCTTCGCAGGCGCGATCTGGAACTGGACCAGTTTCACCGCAGACTATGACCGCACCTTCGCGGCAGCCGAAGCAGCACTCGCAGCCTGCAAGAAGACAGGACTCAAAAACGTCTTCGCTACCACTTGGGGCGACGGCGGTGCAGAGCGTAACATCTACGTGGTCCTGCTCGGTATGCAGCTCTTTGCGGAACACGGCTACGCAAGCGACGTGAGCGAAGAAAAACTCGCATCCCGCTTCATGGCTTGTACCGGCTGCCACTACGAAGACTTCCGCGCCATGACCTATCTCGACAACCCCTACGGCATGGAACTCCCCGATGCATACGACTTCGTGGCAAGTTCTTCTTACCTGATGTGGCAGGACGTGATGATGGGGATGTTTGACAAAAACGTGGAAGGTCTCGGCATGACCAAGCAGTACGAAGAAATCTATGCCAAGATGAAGACCGCTTCCACCCGCAACGGAGAATACAACTATGTATTTGACTTCCTCAAAAAAGTCGCAGACGTACTCCGCATCAAAGCGGAACTCGGACTTCGCATCAAGTCTGCATATGATAAGAAGGACAACGCCGCACTCAAGACCTGCATCACAGATCTGAAAGAAGCAGCAGCCCGTGCGGAAGCCCTTTACGAATGCCACCGCGACTGGTGGTTTAAGGTCAACAAAGCATTCGGGTTTGAAGTGTTTGACGTCCGTTACGGCGGACTCATCAAGATGCTCGAGCGTGGTGCGCTCCGCTTAGAAAGCTACTTAAACGGCACGGTCGCTGTTCTCGACGAACTCGAACTCGAACGCCTGCCCTACAACGGCAAGGAAGGCCCGGTGCACAACCTGCTCCAGTACCCGTCCATGATCACCGCAGGCCACCTCAAAGTTGAGTAACTAATCACTAAACACTAATCACTAATCACTAATCACTAAAACAGCCCGAATGCTCTAAAAGCATCCGGGCTGTTTTTTTAGTTCTCGCAGGTAGCAAGGCAAGTAATCAGGCACGCGGTGATGCCAAGGGTCATGCTGAATGCAAAAAGTAAGAGTCCTACTAAAATCGCGCCGAGAACGCTGGTCGCCACAAAGGTTACGCCGAGCAGAACCACGGACAGTAAGATGGTCCCCAAAATGCTGAGCAGCAAAACTCTCAGCAGGGCGCAAAATTCTCTGCAAACAGAGCCGCCCGCAAATGCCGAAACGAACACCTGACCGAGCAGGTACACCACAGCGATTCCGAACAGTACCCACAAGAACGCAGGGGTAACAGTGATAATTGCGGTAAAGCGAAGCACGCCTGCGATGATGCCGATGAGCGCACTTGCGATGATTGCGTACAAGGTGCAGCTGCCCTTGCAACCACAGTTTGTGAGAGACATTTCATTCACCTCCGATTGCAGTATATGCAGCCGCACCCACCCGTGTTACGCGCCGAGCGCTCCCAGAAGCAGGTTGACGACCCCTTCCACGAGCCCGAATCCAACCGATAAAAATACCATTCCGCCAAGTAAAGTTCCTTTCATTTCAAATACCTCCTTGTTGATCGTGTCTTCAGTATACAACAAGAAGTGTCCAATAAAACGGACAGAGCCGTGAGAAATTCTCACGGCTCAAAATTTTAGATTCCCCAAACAAACCAGATGAACAGGTAGCCGGTCATGACCGCACACAGGGTGAACGGAAGACCGATGCGGAAGAAGTCGCGATTTTTGACCTCGTGTCCTTCCTTGCGCAAGATACCGATTGCCGCGATATTCGCAGATGCACCGATGGGCGATAAGTTCCCGCCGAGTGTCGCACCGGTGAGCAACCCGAAGTACAGCACTTCCGCAGGGACCCCAATGGAAGTCGCGATCCCGCTCACAATGGGGAGCATGGTCGCAACGTAGGGGATGTTATCGATGAATGCGGAAATCAGCACCGATGCCCAAACGATCAAGGTGTAAAGCAGGAAGAGATTGTCCCCTCCTACACGAACGAAAAAGCTGCTGATGTCGTTTACGATACCTGCCTCGGTGATACCCGCAATGACCACAAACAGCCCGGCAAGCAGTCCGACCGTCGCATAGTCGATTTCGGAGAACGCGAGTTTGACGGATTCCCCACGGCGCAAAATGAGTTCACGCACCACGCCGACCAAAAACAGTCCCACGCAGATATAGCCGTTGATGAGTTTCGGCGTGTTCGGGATGAACGACGCCACGATGAGAAGCAAAATGTTGAGTGTGAGAAGGAGCGTCGGGAAATAGTCTTCTACTTTCGTTTCCACGACCGCATCCACCGCGTCCTTATCCTTGCGGAACAGGTACATAATAACGGGAACCGTGGCGAGCGCACCGAGTTCCACCGCGAAGAAGATGCCCGCCTTCCCGTCCATCCAGAAGAATTCCAAGAAGTTCATATCCGCATAGCCGCCGAGCATGATGGATGTGGTATCACCCACGAGCGTCGCTGCACCCTGCAGATTGGAAGAAACCGCAATCGAGATGAGAAGCGGGACGGGCGAGATCTTAAGTTTCTTTGCGATCGCAAGCCCGATGGGCGCAATCATCAAAACAGTCGCCACGTTGTCGACGAACGCGGAGATCACACCCGCAAACACCGAGAGCACCACCGCGACCCACATGACGTTCGGGGTCTTCTTGAGCAGTCCTTCCGCCATTAAACTTGGCATCTTCGACTGAATGAAGAGCGACACGGTACCCATCGTCCCCGCAAGCATCATCAGCACGTTAAAGTCAATGCTTGATGCAAGTTCCCCGATCGGAACCAATCCACTCACCACGAAGATGAGCGCGGACGTGAGCGCGATATACGGGCGCACCTTGGGCAGCGCGATCATCAGAACATAAGTAAGTGCAAAGACAATGAGCGCAAAGAGTTTGATTCCTTCCATGAATTTACCTTCCTTTCCAAAACAAGCAGTTGCATGAGCAAAAAAAGACTCCTACCGCAAAGTCGCGGTAAAAGTCTTGTTTCACGGAAATATCCATTGCATGACCCGGGTTCTTACAAACCGTACTGACGAGCCACGCTACGCGTGATTTCACGCGCAAACTACTCCCTTTTACGGAGAGAATTATACAGGATTTGCGAAAATTTGTCAATTCCTAATTGTAATTTCCCGCAGAAAATGGTATATTGATAATCAAAGGAGAGATGAAGAATGACACGGAAAGACTATCATGCAAAATACTTAAATGAACTGATGCAAGACAACATCCCGTTTTGGATGAACCACGCGATCGATACCGAAAACGGTGGTGTGTTCAACTCCCTCACCCGCGAGGGCAAGGTCTATTGCACCGACAAGAGCGTATGGCTCCAGGGTCGCGCGGCATGGATTTTCTCCTACCTGTGTTCCCACTATGAAGCAAAGCCCGAATGGAAGTCCCTTGCCGAAAGTTGCCTGAAATTCTTAACCGATCACTGTATCGATACCGACGGCAGAATGTTTTTCACCGTAACCGCAGACGGTCGTCCCCTGCGCAAACGTCGCTATTTCTTCTCCGAGACCTTCTATATCATCGCGTGCGCCGAGTACTACGCGGCATTTGGCGACGAATTCTACTTAAACCAAGCACGCAAGTACTATGACTTTGTGCTCGGGATTTACAAAGACCCGAGTTCTGACCCCTATAAGATCACGCCGAAGACCGTCCCGGGCACCCGTGACACCCGCGCATTTGCCCCGGTCATGATCTTGCTCAACGTCTCCCATATCATGGCGCGCTGCGACAAAGAAAATGCAGACCGCTATATGCGTGAAGCGAGCGCGCTGTGCGACGAGATCGCAACCGTCTTCGTAAAGCCCGATATGAAGGTGCTGCTCGAAGTGGTCGGCAAAGACGGCGAGTTTATGCCCGATGCAACCGGCTGCCGCACCATGAACCCGGGTCACGCGATCGAAGGTGCGTGGTTTATGCTCATGCAAGCAAAACTGACAGGAGACAAATCCCTTGTGAAAACCGTGGAAGACATCTTCCGCTGGTCGGTGGACATCGGCTGGGACGAGGAATTTGGCGGTCTGCGTGCATTCGTGGATGTTTTGGGCTATCCGCCCGAAGCACTCGAACACGACATGAAACTCTGGTGGCCCACTTGCGAACTCATCATCTGCTCGCTCATGCTCTACAACGAAACAGGCGATGAGTATTACTGGGATTGGTTTGTGAAAGCGGATGACTATGCAACTCGCCACTTCCGCGATCCTGAATTCGGCGAATGGTACGGCTATCTCAACCGCGATGGCAACCCCACTCTCCCCGCTTGCAAAGGCTGTGGATTCAAGGGCATCTTCCATGTCCCGCGTATGCTCATGTTCGCAGAAGAATTACTCAGAGATTAAAAACAAAAAGTCCTGTGTGCTACACAGGACTTTTTTCCATATATTCCTTAATTTTTCCAAATGTCTCCGCGCTGATGTCATGCTCGATTCGGCACGCATCTTCGGCCGCGATCTCTTCGCTGACCCCCAAACTCACCAAAAATCTTGTGAGCAGTTGGTGGCGGGTGTACACGCGGTTTGCCACCTCTTCCCCACTCGGGGTCAGATGTAAAAAACCGTCTTCGTCCACGCGGATGTAGCCACCCGCGCGCAGTTTTTTCATCGCCACGCTCACCGACGGTTTAGAATAGCCCAATTCGTTTACAATATCAATAGACCGCACCGCGCCCGATTTGCGATGCAGTTTCAAAATCGTTTCCAGATAATCCTCAGCAGATTCGTAAATTTTCATCCACTCACCACCTTATTGTTTGTAGCATATCACAGATTTCTTGTTTTGACAAGTGCCGCACACAGGGTGTATAATAAAGTCAGTATAAGAGAAGGAGATTTGTCAATGGAACAACTCAGAGAAAAGAAAGGGTTCATCTGCGATATGGACGGTGTCATCTATCACGGCAACCGTCTGCTCCCCGGGGTTAAGGAATTCGTTTCCTGGCTCCAGCGTGAGAATAAGCAGTTTTTGTTTTTGACCAATTCGGCAATGCGCTCACCGAAAGAACTCCGCCAGAAACTCGCCCGCATGGGTCTGGACGTGGATGAAAAGCATTTCTACACCAGTGCGCTTGCAACTGCAAACTTCATCCGCAGTCAGGCACCCGGCTGTAGTGCATACGTGATCGGAGATTCGGGTCTCATCAACGCACTTTACGAAGCAGGCATCACGTTTAACGATGTTGACCCCGACTACGTCATCATCGGTGAAACCTTTGACTATAACTACGATAAGATCTGCCGTGCGGTCACCCATGTATTAAACGGTGCAAAACTCATCGGCACGAATACCGACATGACAGGTCCCACCGAGCACGGAATCGCACCCGCGTGCCGCGCCATGGTCGCACCGGTCGAACTCGCGACCGGCAGTAAAGCATACTTCGTGGGAAAACCAAACCCGCTCATGATGCGTACAGGTCTCAAACTGCTCGGCGTCCACTCGGCGGAAGCCGCCATGATCGGTGACCGTATGGATACCGACATCATCGCAGGCATCGAATCGGGGCTCGATCCCATCCTGGTGCTCTCAGGCGTCACCACGCGTGATGAAGTCAAACGCTTCCCCTTCCGTCCGCGCCTGATCTTAAACGGCGTCGGCGACATTGTTGAATAATAAAAAGACGGCTCACTTGAGCCGTCTTTTTTACTTATACATCTCGGTGGATAAATACCGCTCGCCCGTGTCGGGGAGAATGGCGACGATGGTTTTGCCACGGTTTTCTTCTCGGCTTGCCACCTTGCGCGCGGCGAATGCTGCCGCGCCCGACGAGATGCCGACCAGCACCCCTTCACGCTTCGCGATTTCATTTCCGCTCATAAGCGCATCTTCATCACTTACCGCGATAATTTCATTGTACGCGGACGTATCGAGCGTCTTCGGCACAAAGCCTGCGCCGATGCCCTGAATCTTATGTGCCCCTGCACTTCCCCCGCTGAGCACAGGAGATCCCGCAGGCTCGACCGCAACCACATAGAGATTGGGGTTTTTCTGACGGAGATACTTTGCCGTCCCCGAAAGAGTGCCGCCCGTGCCCACGGTTGCGATGAAAATATCGACTCTCCCTGCAGTATCTTCCCAAATTTCATCCGCGGTGGTCTTGTGAGACGCGGGATTTGCGGGGTTTTCAAACTGACGGGGCAAAAATGCACCATCGATCTCGCGCCCCAATGCTTCTGCACGCGCGATCGCGCCGCTCATCCCGTCTTTTCCCGGGGTGAGTACGATCTCGGCACCATAGGCGGAAAGCAGATTTCTCCGCTCGATGCTCATACTGTCGGGCATGGTGAGTATCACGCGATACCCACGGCTTGCCGCAATCGCCGCAAGTCCAATCCCCGTGTTGCCGCTCGTGGGCTCAATGATGGTCGCGCCTTTTTTCAGTACGCCGCGTGCTTCCGCATCGTCGATCATGTTCTTTGCTACCCTGTCTTTCACGCTCCCCGCAGGGTTCATACACTCGAGTTTCCCAAGCACCCTTGCAGGAAGTCCCCCCGCAAAACGGGAGAGTTCCAAAAGCGGCGTGCGCCCGATGAGTTCGGATATATTCTTTGCAACTTGCATAGTAACACCTCACTCTTTCAGTTTACACGCTCTCTCCTGAAAAATCAATACGAAATCCCGTGGGAGAGCATCGCATCCGCGACTTTGTTAAAGCCCGCGATGTTGGCTCCCACGACCAGATTCCCCGGGGTTCCATACTCTTCTGCCGCGGCGGTCGCATTTTTATAAATATTCACCATGATATCACGCAGGCGCGCATCCACCTTTGAAAATTTCCAGGTATAACGCATACTGTTCTGCGCCATCTCGAGTGCGCTGGTGGCGACGCCGCCCGCATTCGCGGCTTTTGCAGGACCGTACAGTACACCGTTTTCCAAGAAATAGTCCATCGCATCCGGAGTACACGGCATATTCGCACCCTCGGCGACACACATACACCCGTTTTTCACGAGTTCCTTGGCGCTGAGTAACCCCAGTTCATTCTGGGTGGCACACGGGAGCGCGATGTCGCACGGCACGTTCCAAATTCCTGCGGAATCAGGGACATAAACACTCCCACGGACCCGCTCCGCATATTCCGAGATGCGCCCGCGCTTTTTCTCTTTGATTTCGCGCACGATGTCGAGTTGCACCCCGTCTTCGTCCACGATATACCCGCTTGAATCACTCATTGCGACCACTTTCGCACCAAGTTCTGTCGCCTTTTCGTGCGAGAATACCGCCACGTTCCCCGCGCCCGAGATCACCACGCGTTTGCCGTCAAAACTCTCTCCGATTCCGCCGAGCATTTCTTCGGTGAAGTAGCAGAGTCCGTAACCGGTCGCCTCGGGGCGCACATGCGAGCCGCCGTAGGATTGACCTTTGCCCGTGATCGCGCCCGTAACTTCGTTTCGCACGCGGTGGTACTGCCCGTAGAGATAGCCCACTTCACGGCTTCCCACCCCGATATCGCCTGCCGGGATGTCGGTATCCGCGCCGATGTGGCGGGAAAGTTCGGTCATGAAACTCTGGCAAAAGCGCATAATCTCCCACTCACTTTTGCCCTTGGGGTCAAAATCCGCCCCGCCCTTCGCGCCACCGATAGGAAGACCCGTGAGCGAGTTTTTGAAAATCTGTTCAAACCCCAAAAACTTGATGATGGACGCATTCACCGACGGATGGAATCGCAGTCCGCCCTTGTACGGTCCGATGGCGGAGTTGAATTGAACGCGAAATCCGCGGTTTACTTGCACTTTGTTTTTGTCATCCGTCCAACTCACGCGGAATGTGATGATGCGTTCGGGTTCAACCAAACGCTCAATGACGCCCATTTCACGGAGTTCGGGTCGGCGATGGATCACGGGCGAAAGTGTCGATAGCACTTCCGCCACCGCCTGCTGAAATTCGGGCTGACATGGATTTCGTTCGCACACCTGCTCGAGTATCCCACTCAGATACGGATCGGTAATTTTCATATTCCCACTCCTTCTTGTAATGTCTCACCTCCAGTTTCTCTCTTTTTCCCCATTTCATGCAAAAAGACCATCGGGTGAACATCCGATGGTCTTTCTTTTTTATTGTGAATACAACAAGGTTCCGGGGTGCCCGACCGCAATCTTTGATTGCGATGTCGGGTCGGGTTCTTATTTTACCACGTAGACGCGGTAGACATCCGCATTCTCGCGAATCTTTGCGAGAAGATCTGCGCTCGGCTGGACATCTACATCCACGAAGGTACAAGCGTTGTTTTTCTTGGAGCAGTTGTTGAGCTGCTCGATGTTGATATCCGCTTCCGCAAACGCGCCGCTGATCGTGCTCACCACTTTCGGAACGTTTCTGTGGAGGACACACACGCGGTACGCTGTTGTTTTCGGCTGGGTAACATTCGGGAAGTTGACCGAGTTTTTGATGATACCCTTTTCCAAGTAGTTTCTCATCTCTTCGACTGCCATCTTCGCACAGTTGTCTTCGCTTTCCGGGGTGGAAGCGCCAAGGTGCGGGAGTACGGTAACGCCGTCCACACCCAGCAGTGCTTCTTCCGCAAAGTCGCAAACATATGCGCCCATCTTACCGCTCTCGAGTGCCGCTACCACATCTTCCGCCACCGCGAGTTCGCCGCGTGCGAAGTTTACGATTCTCACACCGTCTTTCATAATGGAAAGGGTCTTTTCACAAATCATGCCGCGGGTCTCATCGGTTGCCGGGACATGGACGGTGATGTAATCACATTCTTTGAAGATGGTTTCAAGGTCCTGCGCATGGTGGATCTTGCGGGAGATCTTCCACGCAACATCGACCGACAGGTACGGATCATATCCGTAAACATCCATCCCAAGGTGGAGTGCGGTGTTTGCGACCATGACGCCAATCGCGCCAAGACCCACAACACCGAGCTTCTTGCCCTTGAGTTCGGGACCTGCGAAACTGCTCTTGCCCTTTTCCGCCATCTTCGGGATGTCTGCGCCGTTTCCTTTGAGGCTCTGGGTCCACTCGATCGCCTTTGCGATCTTACGGGAGGACAGGAAGAGTGCACACAGCACGAGTTCTTTGACCGCGTTTGCGTTTGCGCCCGGAGTGTTGAAGACCACGATGCCTTCTTCCGCGCAACGGTCGACCGGGATGTTGTTAACACCTGCACCCGCACGTGCGATGCACATCAGTTCCGGGTTAAAGGTATCGTCATTCAAGTTTGCCGAGCGCACCAGAATCCCGTGCGGCACGGTGCAAGAATCGGAAACGTTGTACTTGTCGGTCGGAAGACCTGCAAGTCCTACCTTGGAAATGTTGTTTTTGGTTAAAATCTCAAACATTTTTCTTTTCCCCTTTTATGCGTTTGCGGCTTCAAATTCCTTCATGAACGCGATGAGTTTATCCACGCCTTCTTCCGGAACCGCATTGTAGATGGAAGCACGCATACCACCGACTGCGCGGTGCCCCTTCAACGTGAGAAGCCCTTCTGCTGCCGCTTCTTTGACGAACTTCGCATCGAGTTCTTCATCTCCGGTCTTGAAGGTAACGTTCATGAGCGAACGGCTCTCTTTGGAGACCGGGTTCTGGAAGAGTTTGCTTTCGTCAAGGTATGCATAGAGTTTTGCTGCCTTGCGGACGTTTACTTTATTAAGTTCAGCAACACCGCCGATGGATGCGATCCATTCGCAAACCAGTTTTGCAACGTAGATGGTGAATGTCGGCGGGGTGTTGTACATGGAAGCCGCATTTGCCTGTTCCGCGTAGTCCATCACGATCGGAGTCGTCGGCATTGCGTTACCGATCAAGTCTTCACGCACGATGACGATGGTGAGCCCTGCCGGAGCCATGTTCTTCTGTGCACCCGCGTAGATGAGACCGAACTTACTTACATCCACTTCTTCGGACAGAATGCAGGATGACATATCCGCAACGAGCGGCACGTTACCGGTCTCGGGGATGTAATCCCAATGGGTACCGTAGATGGTGTTGTTAAAGCAGATGTGGACATAGTCCGCATCGGGAGAAAGGTTTAATTCTTCCTGGCGCGGGATGCGGGTGAAGTTTTCACTCTCGGTGGAAGCCGCGATGTTTACTTCCCCGTACTTCTTCGCTTCCTTCGCTGCCTTCTTGGAGAAGCTACCGGTTACGATATAGTCCGCCTTGCCGTTTTTGGTCATCAGGTTCATGGCGACCGCGGCAAACTGGAGGGTAGCACCGCCCTGCAAAAACAGGACTTTGTAATTATCCGGAATGTTCATGGTCTTGCGGAGCTGATTTTCTGCTTCCACAATGACTGCATCGTACACTTTGGAGCGATGGCTCATTTCCAGAATCGACATACCGGAACCCTGATAATTCAGCATCTCATCGCGGACCTGTACCAGCACGGATTCGGGCAGCATGGACGGGCCTGCAGAGAAGTTATAAACACGATTTTCCAACATAGGATATCCCTCCAACTCAGATTTTTGAATTTCTAACTTTACCATTATACCGCGATTGGAAAACCATGTCAACGAAGAGTTTGACAAAAAAATGACAAAAATATCTCATTTTCATTCGCTCCCCTGTGAATTTCTTCTAAAAACCGCGGTAGCGGTTGTATTCCGCGCGCAAATAGTATACAATAGAAGTACTATCCATTTTACGATCGGTCAGGAGATGACGTTCTTGAATTTATGTGTTTTGTTTGGCGGCGTTTCGAGTGAGCACGGGGTATCCCTGATCTCCGCGGCCAATATTCTCGCAAACTTAAACCGCGACCGCTACAACGTATTCCCCGTGGTCATCGACCGCGCGGGCGACTGGTTCTATCTCCCCCATGCAACCGCAGATCAGATCCGTGCGGACAAGTGGGCGGAGAGCGAAGGAGTTACCAAGGTAACGGTTTCCGTGTGCCGCAGCTGCCCGTCTCTGATTGCGCTTGATGGCAGTTTCGAGCCCATTCCGCTCGATTGCATGTTCCCCGTGATGCACGGCAAGAACGGGGAAGACGGCACCATTCAGGGTCTCTTTGAAATCATGGGGGTTCCCTACGTGGGTTGCGGGGTGCTTGCAAGTGCCGCGGGGATGGATAAAACCATGACCAAGCAGGTGGTGGATCACCTGCCCGTGCGCCAAGCCGCGTGGACGTATTTTACCGACCGTGAAATTTCTGCAGATGTGGATGCTTGTGTCGCAAAAGCGGAAGCCGCATTCGGCTATCCCATGTTTGTAAAACCCTCGAGTGCAGGGTCATCCTTCGGCACGAACAAAGCAAAAGACCGCGCAGGTCTCATCTCGGCACTGGGCGAAGCCGCCGCGCACGACAGCAAAGTGTTGGTGGAAGAATTCATCTCGGGTCAGGAAGTGGAAGTCGCAGTGCTCGGCAACCACGACCTTCTGGTCTCAGGTTGCGGTGAGATTTTGCCCACGCAGGAATTTTATACATACGATGCAAAGTATAACGACGAAACGTCTCAGACCCTGCTCTGTGCGCGTCTGACCGAAGAAGAGGCCGCACGCGTGCAAAACGCGGCAGATCAGATTTACCGCGCACTCGGAGCACGTGGTCTTTCCCGTGTGGACTTTTTCGTAACACACGACACCAGAGACGTGGTATTCAACGAAATCAACACCCTGCCCGGCTTTACCGGGATCAGTATGTACCCCAAACTCATCGAAGCGGCAGGGGTGTCAACCCCCGACCTGCTCGACCGTTTGATCGAGCTTGCAATGCAATAGGAGGAACCAGTATGGACCAGCGCCCCATCGGCGTATTTGACTCGGGTCTTGGCGGACTCACCGCGGTCCGTGCGCTCACAGAGCGCTTGCCAAGCGAAAATATCGTCTATTTCGGAGATACCGCGCGTGTACCCTACGGCACCCGTTCGCCCGATACCATCTTGCGCTACGCTGAACAAGACATCCGCTTTCTGAAAAAATTTGACGTGAAAGCGCTCGTGGTCGCGTGCGGCACGGTGAGTGCGGTGGCACTTCCGAAAATCGCAAACGACTATCCCTTCCCCATTTTGGGCGTGGTCGCCCCCGCCGTAAACGCGGCGGCACGCGCTACCGCTAACGGGAAAATCGGGCTGCTCGGCACATCGGCTACCGTGAAAAGTGGGGCTTACGAGCGCGAGATCAAAGCACTTCTCCCATCGGCGGAAGTGTTCTCTACCGCGTGCCCGCTTTTTGTTCCGCTCGTGGAAAACGGGCGTGTGAGAAAAGATGACCTTGTTTTAATGACTGTGATCGAAGAATATCTCACCCCCATCAAAGCCGCAGGGGTGGATACTTTAATTTTAGGCTGCACGCATTATCCTATTATCGCGGATGCGATCGCCGCATTTATGGGCGACGAAGTTACCTTGGTAAACCCGTCCGCGGAAGCGGTATCATCGCTCGCATCCCTTCCGAATTTCAGCGAAAATACACAGGGCGGCACCCTTCGTTTCTATGTGAGTGATGATCCTGTGGGATTCTCCAAAAACGCGGAACTGTTTTTGGGGCATTCGGTAGGAGATGCGGTAGCGCAAATCTCTTTGGAGGAAACCCTACGATGAAAAAAGACGTCATTGTAACCGTTCGCGGGCTTCAGGATTATGAAGATGCGGATGCAGATTCCATTGAACTCACCACACATGGCGTGCTGTATGAAAAGGAATCTGCCATCTATATTACATACAAAGAAGCCGACGAATCCGGGCTTGGCGATACCAAAACCACGGTGAAAGTGGAAGAAGGACGGGTGAGCATCATCCGCTTTGGGGAGAGCGCCACCCATCTGATTTTTGAAGAAGGCAAAAAGCACATCGCTTATTACGATATGGGGTTCGGCTCCCTTTCGATGGGGGTGCAAACCTATTCCCTTTCCCACTCGATGGGAGAACACGGGGGCAAAATCAACATCCGCTATGCGATGGAAATCAACAACTCCCTTGCAGGAGAAAACCAAATCTCCATCACGGTAAGATCTGCACATTAAGGAGTGATACAAATGAAGCGAAAATCCATGGTATGTGTCATCCTTGCGCTCACCCTTGCGCTGGGGCTTTTCGGCTACGCAAAAGACAAATCGCGTGGCGAGCAGGATTACGACCGTGTGGTGGAAGCGGGAAAATTCTTTTTCACCCACTATCTGGACGGCAAACCCACCGCCGACCCGGTCAAAGACTGGCTGATCACCATGTTTGAGAAAGACGAAACCCTTGCCGATCAGTTCATCAACACCATGTATCAAACGTGGGACCCCTATGCATACTACTTAAACAATGAAACTTACAGCGAAGCGTTTGACCTTTCCCCCTCCCGTGTGGGGGTTGGCATCACTTTGGAAGAAACTGCTGCCGGCACGGTTACCATCACATCGGTTACGGTGGGCTCGCCGGCCGAGACCGCAGGGCTCCGTGCGGGCGATATCATCCGCGCGGTAAACGGTAAATCCGTCGCGGGGTATAACCCCCAAATGGTGGGCGATTTGCTTCGTGCCGAAATCGGAAAGACCACAAGTATCCGTATCTTGCGTTCGGGGCGTGAACAGACGGTCTCGGTTACCCACGCGGTAATCCCGGTTTCCACCGTGAGTGCGCGTCGCCACGGCGGTCAGGTGTGCTACATCCGTGTCTCCACGTTTAACGGCACCGATACCTTTATGGACTTCACAAACGCCTATGAAACACTCACAAGCGAAGGACATTCCACCGTCATTGTGGACCTGCGCGACAACCCGGGCGGCTCGCTCTCATCTGTTACCAACATCTTAAACTACATCATCCCCGAAAAGGGTGTGCCCTACCTGCGCCAGCGCCTTGCATCCCCCGCCGAGACAAAGACCCGCACAAGCGACGGGCTGGGCTGGGTGGACAACAAACTGCTCATCTTGACCAACGAGAACACCGCATCGAGTGCGGAGATTTTCGCAGGGGTGCTGCAGGATCTCGGCTATGCGGAAGTGGTTGGCACGAAAACCTACGGCAAGGGCTATGCCCAGCAGCATCTCCCCATCGACCAAGACCACACCGCGGTCATCTCGTATGCGGAACTGCTGCTTCCCGTCCGCGGCTCTTACGACGGAGAAGGCATCATCCCCGACCATCCCGTGAATCTCTACATCACCACATACAAAGTGCCGCAGCTGCACGCGCTCGACTTAAACTCGGGTGTGTATGCGACGGGTAAAAACGTGCGCGCGGTGGAAGAGAGACTCTCTGAACTCGGCTATTTCTACTTTACGCCCGATGACACCGCGGACTTCCGCACCTGGCACGCGATCAGCCAGTTCCAGCTTGCACAGGAACTCCCGCAGACCGACGGCTATTGCGATGCGAAAACCGTGGCGGCGATCGATGCCGCGATGAAAACGCTCATGGAAACGCCCGTTGCATACGACACACAGTTCCAAAAAGCGCTCATGCTCGCACGTGCTTATGCCGCTCGCGGTAACCCTGCAACCCCGATTTCAAGGGAGAAAATCACTTTTGGCGGGAAGTAAAAGAACTTTTTCCCAAAAAAACACTTGCTTTTTATGGGAAAATCTGTTATACTCCAAACAGTAAGGATTGTTTTTGACTGAGAGAGTGGGTTTAAGCCCACTCTCTCATTGCTTGAATCGCAAATTTTTAAGATAGGAGCGTGTATCATGCGAAGCATCAGCGAAGTGGTGGAAGCACTCGCCCGCCCGGTCGTGGAAGGGCTTGGGCTCATCCTTTGGGATGTGGAATATCTCAAAGAAGGCGGTCAATGGTATCTCCGTCTGTATCTGGATAAAGAAGACGGGGTAAGCATTGAAGACTGCGAAGCGGTCTCCCGTGCGCTCGACCCGATTTTGGACCGCGAAGACCCGATCGATGATCCGTACATTTTCGAAGTGGCAAGCGCAGGTGCTGAGCGTGCGCTCAAGCGTCCGAGCGACTTTTTGGCATACATCGGTCATCTGGTAGAACTGCGTACCTTCAAACCGAAAGGCGGCGCAAAGCAGTTTCTCGGCAACTTAGTCAGTGAAGAAAACGGAGCGGTTACCATCGAAGTAGACGGTGAGAACATCCGTTTTGAGAAAAACGAAATCGCATTGGTCAGACTCAGAATTACAATATAGAGAAAAGGGAGTATTACACGACATGAATGCTGAATTTTTTAATGCCATTGAGCAGATTGAAAAGGAAAAAGGGATCCCGCAGGAATATATGCTCGAGAAAGTCGGTCAGGCGCTCATCACCGCGTATAAGCGCGACCATGACGGTATCGCCGATAACGTGATCGTCGAGCCCCTGCCCGAAAAGAAGAAAATCCGTATGTTCGTGCAAAAAACCGTGGTTGAAGTGGTGGAAAACCCGGACATGGAAATTGCACTCGAAGATGCAAAGAACCACTCCAAGCGCGCAACCCTCGGAAGCGTCCTAAATATCGAAGTCTCCACCAAGAACTTCGGAAGAATCGCGGCACAGACCGCAAAGCAGGTCATCATCCAGGGCATCCGCGAAGCGGAGCGCGGACTGGTGATCCAGGAATTCTCTTCCAAAGAACATGAGATCTTAAACGCACAGGTCAGCCGTATCGACCCGCGCAACGGCGGCGTGGTGCTTGAGATCATCGGCTCCGCGGAAAAGGCAGACGCATTCCTTTCCGCAAACGAGCAGGTTCCGGGCGAAGTGCTGGATGTGGGCGACCGCATCAAGATCTACGTGGTCGAAGTCCGCAAAGCACTCAAAGGTCCGCAGGTGCTCATCTCCCGTACCCATCCGGGGCTTGTCCGTCGCCTGTTTGAGATCGAAGTCCCCGAAATCCATGACGGCACCGTGGAAGTGAAAAGCATTGCCCGTGAAGCAGGCAGCCGTACCAAGATCGCGGTCTGGTCGACCGATGAAAACGTGGATCCGATCGGTGCTTGCGTGGGTCCGCGCGGTGCCCGTGTTGCCGCGATCGTAGACGAACTCCGCGGCGAAAAGATCGACATCATCAAGTACTCGGAAAATCCGGAAGAATTTATCGCGGCAGCACTCTCCCCGGCAGACGTTACCGAAGTATCCGCGGATTCGGAAGCACGCACCTGCCGTGTGCTGGTACCGGACGATCAGCTCTCCCTTGCAATCGGTAAGGAAGGTCAGAACGCACGCCTTGCCGCAAAACTCACCGGCTTTAAGATCGACATTAAGCCGCTGAGTGCTCGCGACGAATAAGAAAGGGGGACTCCCCCATGACAAAGCAGAAGAAAATCCCGCAGCGCCAATGCGTTGGTTGCCGCACCATGCATGACAAACGCGATCTCATCCGCGTGGTCAAATCCCCGGAAGGCGAGATCTCGCTGGACTCCCGCGGCAAGAAGCCCGGGCGCGGCGCGTATCTCTGCCCGAATGTCGACTGTCTTGCAAAAGCGCGCAAATCCCGCGCACTCGAGCGTGCATTCTCCGTGGCGATTTCGGATGCGGTCTATGCCGAACTCGAAGCGCAGATGGAGGCGGAGCATGCGTAAGACTCTCGGATACTTGGGTCTTGCCCGTCGTGCGGGTAAACTCGAAATCGGCGAAGACGGGACGTGCGGCGCCATCCGCTCCCGCAAAGCCAAAGCAGTCTTTTTAGCGCGTGATGCGGCAGAAAATTCCCGTCGCCGTGCAACGAATCTTGCACAAGTGCATGACATCCCGGTCTACACCGTGAATGCGACCAAAGCAGAGCTTGGTCATGCGGTGGGGCGCGATCTTTGCGCGATGCTCGCGGTTTGCGATGCAGGGCTCGCCCTTGCCGCCGCAAAGACACTTGAATCGAACCAATAACACTTTACGGAGGTGGCTTATATTGAGTACACAGAAATACAGAGTCCATGAAGTGGCAAAGGATTTTGGCATCAGCACCAAAACGGTAACCGATATTATGACCGAATTTCTTACCACGCCGAAAAACCATATGCAAGTCCTCACACCGGCAGAACTCAACCTGATTTTTGACGTCATTACTTTGCGTCAGCAGGTGGAGAATTTTGACGCGCTCATGGCAGATACTTATCATGAAGAAGCACCGGCGAAGAAAGAAGAGCCGAAAGAGAGCGCAATACCCGCAGAGAAGAAACCTGCGGAAGCAAAAGAGCCTGCCACACCTCCGGCAGAGCCCAAAAAGTCCGGCAAAATCACAAAGGTCCATCATCTGGACACCCGCGGTTCTTCCGTTGACCTGCGTAAATATGACGACAGCGTGGAAAATCTTGTCGACGAAAAGGCAATGAACATGCGCCAGGGAAAAGAGAAGTTTAAGCGCAACGCGCAGAAGAACCAGCCCATGAGCCAGAAGCGCCGTATGGAAGAGCAGGAAAAACTGCAGAAGAAACTCCAGAAGCCGCAGAACCCGCCCAAAAAGCAGGAACTCAAAGTAACGCTGCCCGACGAGATCGCGGTCGGCGAACTTGCTTCTCGCCTCAAACGCACGGGTGCGGAAGTGGTCAAAGAACTCATCAAACTCGGCATCATGGCATCGGTCTCCCAGGTCATCGACTATGACACCGCGGCACTCATCGCGATGGAACTCGGCGCAAAAGTCGAGCGCGAAGTTGTCGTTACCATTGAAGAACGCTTAATCGACGTGAGTGAAGACGCACCCGAATCCCTGCGTCCCCGTGATCCTGTCGTTGTCGTCATGGGTCACGTTGACCACGGTAAAACATCGCTTCTCGACGCGATCCGCTCTACCAACGTGGTATCGGGGGAAGCGGGCGGCATCACCCAGCACATCGGCGCATACCGTGTGGAACTGGGCGGTCGTCCCATCACGTTCCTGGACACCCCGGGGCACGCGGCGTTTACCTCCATGCGTGCACGTGGTGCGAAATCCACCGACGTTGCGATTCTGGTAGTCGCGGCGGATGACGGTATCATGCCGCAGACCATTGAAGCCATCAGCCACGCACGTGCGGCGAATGTTCCGATCGTGGTCGCGGTGAATAAGATGGACAAAGAAGGCGCAAACCCCGACCGCATCATGCAGCAGCTCACCGAGCACGAACTCGTCCCCGAAGAATGGGGCGGCAACACCATCGTTTGCAAAATCTCCGCAAAGCAGAAACAGGGCATTGACGAACTGCTCGAAATGGTCCTGCTCACCGCGGATATGCTCGATCTCAAAGCAAACCCCGACCGCCGTGCGATGGGTACGGTCATCGAAGCGAAACTCGATAAGGGTCGCGGCCCGGTCGCAACCCTGCTCGTGCAGAACGGCACTCTCCATGCAGGCGATATCCTGATTGCAGGCACTTCTGTCGGTCGTGTCCGTGCGATGACCAATGACAAGGGGGCTTCCATCAAGGAAGCAGGTCCGTCGGTTCCGGTCGAAGTCATCGGTCTTTCCGAAGTCCCGGGCGCGGGCGATCTCTTCCACGCGGTCGAAGACGAACGTATGGCGCGCGAACTGGTCGAACAGCGTAAATCCCAGGAGAAAGACGCGGCAGCCAATGCGGTCCACAAAGTTTCGCTCGACGATCTCTTCAGTCAGATCCAGCAGGGCAACATCCAGGATCTCAACATCATCGTCAAAGCTGACGTTCAAGGCTCTGCCGAAGCAGTCCGCGCATCGCTCGAAAAACTCTCCAATGACGAAGTCCGCGTCCGCGTCATCCATTCGGGCGTCGGCGCGATCAACGATTCCGACTTGATGTTAGCATCCGCTTCCAACGCGATCATCGTCGGCTTCAACGTCCGTCCGGACGGCAACATCCGCGACGAAGCGGCACGTCAGAATATCGATATGCGTCTCTATCGCATCATCTACGACTGCATCGAAGAAATCGAAGCAGCAATGAAGGGTATGCTCGCACCCAAGTTCAAAGAATCGGTTTTGGGTCATGCGGAAATCCGCCAGACCTTCAAGGCATCCAAAGTCGGCACCATCGCAGGTTGCTACGTGCTGGACGGTAAGATCTCCCGTAACGCAAGCGTCCGTGTTGTGCGAGACGGTGTTGTGGTCTTTGAAGGCGAACTCGCATCCCTCAAGCGTTTCAAGGACGATGCAAAAGAAGTACTCACAGGCTTCGAATGTGGTCTGAACATCGAGCGCTTCAACGATATCAAGGAAGGCGACATCATCGAAGCATATGAGATGGTCGAAGTGACCGAGTAGGAGGAACCCTATGGCAAACAATCGCAAAGGCCGTATCAACGAAGAGATTTTGCGCGAACTCTCCACGCTCATCCGCACGCTCAAAGACCCCCGCATCACAGGGCTCTTAAGCATCACCCACGTAGATGTTACCCCGGATATGCGCTATGCAAAGGTCTTCGTGAGCCGACTGGGAGAGCAGAGTGAACTGGGAGAGTGCATCAAGGGACTGCAGAGCGCAGGCGGATACCTGCGCCGCGAACTCGCGCAGCGTCTCACCATCCGCTACACCCCCGAACTCCAGTTTGAAGCCGATGACTCCATGGTCCACGGCGCGCGTATTTCCGAACTGCTCGGTGGCATCAGCGACGGAAAGGATACGGAGTAATATGAACTTCTGCCAAGTCTCTCATTTTTTCAGTCAGCATAACGACTACTTGATTTTAACTCACAAGAATCCAGACGGAGATGCGGTGGGCAGTGCCGCCGCGCTCTGTCTGATACTCCGCGCGCTTGGGAAAACCGCTTATGTGTATCATAACCCCGGTTTTACCGCGCGCTTTTCTGAGTTCTTAGACGGACTTACCACGAAAGAAACTGCGGGCACGGTGATTTCGGTCGACCTTGCGGACGTTTCCCTTCTCCCGCAAAACGCAAAGGAACTCGCAGAAAAAGTCGAACTTGCGATCGACCATCATGAAACCCACCGCGCTTATACAGAAAATCTCCTGCTCGACGGAAAAGCCGCAGCGTGCGGCGAGTTGATTCTGAAACTTGCAGACGAACTCGGCGTTTCTCTCACCTGCGAGATTGCCCGCGCACTCTATCTCGCAATCGTAACCGACACGGGCAGTTTCTGCTACTCGAACACCACGGCAGAAACTCATCTCGCGGTCGCGCGTCTGCTCCCGCATTTTTCCGATGCACACCGTATCAACCACACGTTCTGTGTGGAAAAGAGCCGTGCGCGTGCCACACTGGAAGCACGCCTGCTCACAGATGCGACATTCTGTTTTGACGGGAAGTGTGCGATTTTAACCGTTACCCGTGCGCTGATGGGAGAACTCAGTCTCACCGAAGACGATCTTGACAATTTAGCATCGGTCGCCCGCGCGATTCAAGGAGTCTCCCTTGCAATCGTGCTCCGTGAGCTCGAAAACGGGGATACCAAAGCATCCCTTCGCTCGAATCCCGATGTGGACGCGGCGGCAATCTGTCAGAAGTTCCACGGAGGCGGTCATCGCTGCGCGGCGGGTTGCACCCTACCGCTTCCCTGTGCGCAGGCGGAAGAGAAACTCATCCAAACCATCACAGAATTCGGGGTGTTTCAATGAACGGCATCCTGATTATGGACAAACCGCAAGGTTTTACCTCCCATGATGTAGTGGCAAAACTGCGTGGCATCTGCAAAACCCGTCGTATCGGACATACGGGAACCTTAGACCCGATGGCAACCGGGGTACTCCCCGTCTTCATCGGTCGCGCCACCCGCGCTTGTGAATTTGCCACGGGCGATGACAAAACCTATCTCGCACACATCCGTCTCGGGGTTACCACCGACACGCAAGACATCACGGGCGAAACCCTTTCCACTTCCCCCGTTACCTGCACAGAAGAAGACGTCCGCGCGGTTTGCGCTTCTTTTGTCGGCGAGATTTCCCAAATCCCGCCCATGTACTCCGCCATCAAAATCGGCGGCAAGAAACTCTATGAACTTGCAAGAGACGGAATCGAAATCGAGCGCGCACCGCGCAACGTTACCATCCATTCCATCGAAGTCTCCCCCATCTCAAACGAAGAGTATGCACTCACCGTGCATTGTTCCAAAGGCACTTACATCCGCACACTCTGTGCAGACATCGGGGAGAAACTCTCCTGCGGGGCTTGTCTTTCGTCTCTTCGTAGAACGCAGGCGGGGGCATACACCATCGAGCAGGTACACACGTTCGAGCAAATCGGAGAGAACCCCGAAGCCTTCCTGCTCCCGGTGGATTCTCTGTTTCTGCAACATCCCGCCATCAAAATCAGCGGGAAGAGCGAGCAGAAATGCCGTAACGGCGCTCCCGTTCCGTGCAGCGAAGTTCAGGATGGTACACTCTACCGTGTGTATAACGAAAACGGCGAGTTTTTGATGCTCGCACGCGGAGAGAATCGCACACTCCGCACAGTCAAAAGTTTTTTCGAGGTATCGTGATATGAAACAACGCGTCATTGCGCTCGGGCTCTTTGACGGTGTCCATTTAGGGCACGGTGCCCTGCTCTCTCGTGCAAGAGAGCGTGCTCTCGCTCTTGGTGCAACGTCTGCCGCACTCACCTTTTCCACACCACCCGCGCAGGTGGTAACGGGAAAGCCCGTGGCACTCATCAACACCCCGAGCGAACGCACCCAACTCATCCAAACGCTTTATCAAATCGAAGAAGTGCTCATGCTCCCCTTTGATGCGTCGTTTGCTTCCCGCACCTGGGATGCGTTTTTGACCTTTCTTTCGGAAACCTATCACGCGTGCCACATCGTGGCGGGGTTTGACTTCCGCTTCGGCGCGGGCGGGATGGGCGATGCCGCCCGTCTTCGCACGTTCTGTGCTTCCCACGGCATTGGGTGCGACATTTTAGATCCCGTAACACTCGACGGCATCAAAGTCAGTTCCACCCACATCCGCACTCTCATCCGAAACGGCGAGATGGAAGAAGCGGCACGCTTTCTCGGACACCCGCATTTCATGATGCAGTCCGTGTCCGAAGGGCAGGGTCTCGGGCACACGCTCAATGCCCCTACCATGAACCACACCCCCGACCCTGCCGTAGTGCTCCCACCCTTTGGCGTGTACGCCACCCGCGTGTACATAGACGGCGCACCCTTCTTGGGCGCAACCAATATCGGGGTTCGCCCCAGCGTGAGCGATGAAAATAAAATCACGGTGGAAACCCACCTGCTGGATTTTTCGGGCGATCTCTACGGCAAGAAACTCCCGCTTGAGTTTCTCGCCAAAATCCGCGATGAGCGGAAGTTCCCGTCAAAAGATGCGCTCTCCGCACAAATCCATTTGGACATCGAAACAATACGAAACAAAAAAAGGACCTGAACTTTCGTTCAAGTCCTTTTTGATTTTATGCGTAGATCGCTTTCATCACGCGGGGTTTGATCTCGTCTGTGATATGGACCGTGCGAAGGACCATTTCGAGTGCTTCTTCCGCCGCGGTATCGGGAGAGAGTTTTGCGTCCACCTGGTAGATCAAATCATTGTCGGAATCCACATATGCCTTGACCCATTTGTACTGGGCGTTGATATCGTTGCACGCAACGATCATATCGTTTTTCTTCTCAGCGGGAATGCTCTCATACACAAAGAAAATGGTGAAGTATTCGCCTTCATCCCCACGGAAAATGCAACGGACCTCTTTGCCCTGGTGCTTCATATCCACCAAAATCGCACCGTCTTTCGCGGTGGAAACGTCCGGAACCATTCCGTCTTCTTTGAGTCTGTCAATAAACTTTTCTGCACAAAGTAACATTTGAAAACCTCCCAATATTGATTGGTTTTATTCTATCACTCCGGCACAGGAAAGTCAATTCAAAATCGCGATGCCAAGATTCAGATATCCGGCGAAACTCACCCACGCGAGATATGGAATAAGTAAGATTCCTGCAACTTTATCGATTCTCCAAAAGCGGATGAGCGTGATGAGAATCGCCACCCACAACGCCACCAGCCACACAAACGAGAACAGATACAAGCGGAAGTTAAAAAACCAGATCGACCAGAAGAAGTTGAGTACGAGCTGGATCGTATATGCGCTTCTCGCGCGACTGATTTCCCAAGTCGGCGCACCCGACTCGCTCACCCGATACCATGCATACCCCATAAGCAGGTATAAACCAGTCCACACCACGGGGAATAGCCATCCGGGCGGAGAAAGTGGCGGCTGCTTCATGCTCTCAAACGCATCCATGCCACCGCCCGAAATCAGCGCCGAAAGTCCCCCCACCGCGAGCGGGACCGCAAGAGAAACCAAGAGTTTTTTCAAATTGATTTTCAATACCATCACCTCACGCTTACCCTATGACAAGATGGCAGAAACTATACGAAAAAGGACATCCGTACGGATGTCCTTTTCTTCATTTCTTGGCTGCTTCGAGTTTGGTTGCACGGCGGTTTTTGACTTCGTCGCTCATCGGCTTGATGTCGCCCGCCTTTGTAAGTGCCCAGCGTGTGCAGATAGGTCCGAACAGTTCGTAGATCAAAACCGCAAACAGGGTGATGTTGCGAATGAGCTGACCTTCCGCGCCGAGTTGCATTGCAATCGTGCACATCCCGAGCGCAACACCCGCCTGCGGGAGCAGGGTAATGCCCAGATACTTGCAGATTTCGGGCGTGCAGTCGGTCACCTTCGCACTGGCATATGTTCCGAAGTATTTTCCCAGTGAACGGAAGATGATGTAAACGAGACCGATGCCAACGATTGCAATATCGGTGAAGACCGAGAGTTCGAGTTCTGCGCCCGAGATGACGAAGAAGAGCGCGAAGAGCGGGGATGTCCACTTATCCGATGCCGCCATCAAGTCTTCCGAGAGCGGACAGATATTGCAGAACACGGTGCCCAGCATCATGCAAACGAGAAGTGAAGAGAAGCTCACGTGAACCGGACCCACGTGGAAGTCGATCATGGAAAGAGACGCGGTGAGAAATACCAACGCAATGGTCAAGTTCAAACGGTTGGTGTTGGAGTTGAAGAGTTTTTCGAGTTGGGTGAGCACCCAGCCCATGACCGCGCCGAGTGCAAGCGAGCAGACGATCTCAACCAGCGGATTTACAAGGATGGAAAACAGATCCACCGCACCCGTCATCAAGGTCTTTGCAATGCCGAAGGAGACCGCAAACACGATAAGCCCCACCGCGTCGTCGAGTGCAACGATGGGAAGCAACAAATCGGTGAGACGACCCTTCGCCTTGTACTGACGGACGACCATCAGCGTTGCGGCAGGTGCAGTCGCGGTTGCAATCGCACCCAGGGTGATGAGTTGGGGAACCGAGAGTTTCTCGGGCATCATGAGATGCACGCCAAAGAGTGCAAGATCTACAAACAATGTCGCAACCAGCGCCTGAAAAATACCGATGACGAATGCTTGTTTTCCCGTCTTTTTGAGATCACTCATACGGAATTCGTTACCGATGGAGAATGCGATAAATCCGAGCGCGACTTCCGAAATCAGCGCGAGACGGCTCACCGCATTGTGGTCGGAGAAGCCAAGCCCGTCAATGCCGAGCGCACCCATGCAATACGGCCCGATCAGCACGCCCGCAATGAGATACGCGGTAACTGCCGGGAGTTTGAGCGGCTTGAAAAATCGTGTCATGATCAGCCCTGCAAGCAGAGCAATGGAAACCGAAAGTAATGTACTCATAATCTCTCTCTTTTCTATGTAAAAATAGCCTTTACCAGTATACCACTTTTCCCAAACTTGTCAACAAAAAAAGCACCCTTTCGTTCTTGGTTTTTTAGTATAAAACGGAGATTGGGAAATGTCAAACAAAGCGAGACTCGGCAGAGCGCGTGATGGACATAACTGTTGATTTTTCTGTAGATT
This sequence comes from Oscillospiraceae bacterium, assembly GCA_015067485.1. Lineage (GTDB taxonomy): Bacteria > Bacillota > Clostridia > Oscillospirales > JAAYXM01 > SIG510. Next base: position 44,286 of record SVMJ01000006.1, on the reverse strand, counting down.
CGTGATACAATGTGGTAGAGTATGCTAAAAATGGGGGTATTGTTCCCTTTTGGCAAATAAAGGGGTGGAAAACAGATGATGCAGCTTTTCAAATTTGCAATCGTCGGCGTGCTCGCCGCCCTTGTGGATGTAGGCGTTCTGGTCGCATTGAAGGAACTGCTGTATGTTGATGTTTTGTATGCCTCAGCAATCTCCTTTTGCGTTTCGGTTACGGTAAACTATCTCCTTAGTATGTCCTTTGTATTCAAAGGAAAGGAGCAAAGCAAACTCCGGGAATTTGTCATATTTGTACTGCTCAGCATCGGTGGGCTTTGCTTAAATCAACTGATTTTATGGATCGGGGTTCGTTTTACATCTCTGTACTATCTGATCGTCAAAATTCTTGCCATGGTCATTGTCCCGATCTACAATTTCATCACGAGAAAACTGTTTCTTGAGTCAAGGTGAGGAGGTGTCAAATTGGCTGAGAAAGATTCCAGAATCAAACACAATTTGACGTCGTCGCTGATTTATCAAGTGGTGCTCATCTCTCTCAGTTTCCTGCTCCCGAGACTGTATCTTGAGAACTTCGGTTCCGAGGTCAACGGTGTCCTTTCCACAATCAAGCAGATTTTCACCTATCTGCTTCTGTTGGAAGCGGGGGTCGGGCTTGCCACAACGCAGGCGCTCTATAAAAGAATCGGCGAAAAAGATTACAAGAGCGCGAGTTCTGTCCTTTCCGCGACCCATGCCTATTATATCAAAACAGGCATCATCTATCTGATTCTCGTACTGCTGATCGCGGTGTTGTATTCCTTCGTGATCAACACATCGATCGACCGTTTTGAACTGTTTTTCATCATTATCTTAACCGCGATTCCTGCGTTGTTCAGTTATTTTGTCCAGGCGAAGTACAGGATTTTGATGGAGGTTGACGGACGGAAGTATGTCATCAACCACTCGGAAACCGTCCTGCAAATCGTTTCCAATGCGGCAAAAATACTGGTTCTGCTTTTGAGCGACAGTCTGATTCTGATTCAACTGGTATACTGCATCATCTATCTTGCCCAGCTCGCATTTTTGTACTTCTACGCCAAGCGCAGATACCGTTGGCTTGATTTGAAAGCAAAGCCGGATTTTCATGCCATTTCACAGAAAAACTCTGTTTTGGTACATCAGCTTTCCGGCATGGTGTTCAACAATACCGACGTGATTTTGATCTCGGTTCTCTGCGATTTCCGCGCGGTCAGTATTTACGCGATCTACAACATCTTCTTCTCGCAGGTGCAGAACTTCATTACCAATGTGGTGTCGTCTTTCACCTTCGCATTGGGTCAGATGTTCCACACCGACCGTGAAAAATTTGACAAGATGTTCGCTTCCTACGAAACCTGTTATGTCATGGTAACGTATCTCATTTATACGCTCATGGCAGTTTTTTTGCTCCCGCTCATCCAGATCTATACCAGCGGGATCAACGACGCACAGTACTCCAACGTACCGCTTTTGCTCTTGTTTGTCGTGATGAATCTTCTCGCCTGTGCGAAACTTCCCGCAAATGGGATCATCGAATATGCGGGGCATTTTGAAAAAACCCGTTCCCACGCGGTGTGGGAAATGGTAATCAACCTGACGGTCTCGGTGGTCGCGATCCTTTCCATGGGGATCTGCGGCGCGATTTTGGGAACGATTGCGGCACTTTTGTACCGCGGCATCGTAACCATTTACTATTCCAACAAAAAAGTGCTTGGCAGGAGTCAGATGTGTACTTATAAAATTCTGCTTTCCAATAGTGCGGTTTTCGCTATGGTGATGGCGATCTTCTATGTCGACACATTCAGCGGCAACTCCTTCGTGCAACTGTTGGGGAACGGGGTGTTGCACTCGGTATGGATCGCAGGACTGTACTTGCTTGTGAATTTCATGGTGAATCAATCTGCATTCAAAACGATGCTCGGATTATACAGGGAGATGAAAAAGCAATGAGTGTTCCGAAGGTAATACACTATTGCTGGTTTGGCAATGGAAAGATGCCAAAACTCGCAGAAAAATGCATTGAAAGTTGGAAAAAATACTGCCCCGACTACGAAATCGTTTGCATTCGTGAAGACAATTTCGACATCAGCCAAAATCGATACGCTAAGGAAGCGTATGACGCAGGCAAGTGGGCATTTGTCAGCGACTATGCAAGACTGAAGGTCTTGTACGAGAACGGCGGCATTTATCTGGATACCGATGTGGAACTGCTCCGCCCGCTCGATGATCTCATCGAAGACCACGGCTATATGGGTTTTGATGACAACGGCGTGATCTCGACAGGGCTGGGATTTGCCTGCGAACAGGGGAACGAACTGGTCGCCGCCCTGCTTGCGGATTATGAGACAATCCCGTTTCTTCTCCCCGACGGGACATATGACCAGACCCCCTGCCCCGACCGAAACACCAAAACCATGCAACGGCTCGGGCTGGATCTCAAAACACAGGATCAGATTTTCATGGGAATCCGAATGCTGCCCGAAGACTATCTCTGCCCCATGAAATATTATACCGGGCGAAAACTGATTACCGAAAACACATATTCTATCCATCATTTCTCCGCATCCTGGACATCTCCTACCGCAAAACGGACCCTGTTTGTCAAACGGATCATCGGTGTCAGGTTGTATGACAAACTGTACGGAAAATTTTTACATAAATTTAAATGGCTGGAGTGGTAACTTTGCCTGAAAAAGTATTGAAAAAACTAAGTGTATCGGTTTTACCGCAGTGGAAAGTATGCTTCTTTGCAAGTATTCTGGCAGGGCTTTTTGCGCATCTCTATAAAATCACAAACTGGCTCCCGAACTGGGACTCGCTGGTATTCCGATATGATGGGCAAAACATGATTGCGCTCGGGCGATGGTTTCTCCCCGTCGTGTGCGCCCCCTCCTCTTTTTACGATCTCCCGTTTTTAAGTGGGCTTCTCGCCATCGTGTTCCACGCGCTGGGCGCGGTATGTATCTGCAAAATACTGAACGTGCAGAAAAAAGTAACCGCCGCTCTGATCGGCGCGGTGCTCGTTTCCTTCCCCACGGTTACTTCGGTCATGATGTACAACTATGTGGCGGACGGATACAGCATTGCATTCTTTCTTGCCGCTCTTGCGGCTCTGTACCTGACAAGCGAGAAACCGAAGTTTCTGCTTGCCTCGGTTCTGATTGCCTTGTCAGTTGGCATCTACCAGGCATACATCACGGTAACCGTCATGCTGGTCTTGCTCAAACTGCTCGACGAGATGATTTATCACAAAAAAACATTGGGCACGGTCTTGAAACAAGCGGGGAAGATCCTGCTTTTTGGGATTTTGGGCGTTGTGATCTACGGCGTGGTGCTGAAGCTCCTGCTCGGAGTTTATTCTGTGGAACTCCTGGATTATCAAGGCGTCAACACGGCGGCATCCCTGTCGGGTCTGAATCTTCGGGACTCTCTCTATGTCATCCGACAAACATTTTTGGGGTGCTTCTTTGATGTTTTCCGCGGGGTGCGCGTATCCGTTGTGATAAACGCGGTGATTTTTTTAGTAACACTTGTATCTTCCGTCATACATATCATAAGAGCGCGGTTGTACCGCAAGCCGATGACCCTGCTTTCGATGTTCATCCTCGGCATCCTGCTCGTGTTGGGCGCGGGCGCGCTCGCATTCGTCAATGCCGGTGTGGATTATCACAACCTGATGCTGATGGGATATGCCGTGTTCTACCTATTCTTCCTGATTCTCTACGAGCGGAAGCCCACCACGGTCAAATGCTGGATCGTTCTGACGGTCGCGGTGGTGCTCATTGCAAATCAAGTGGTGATCGCAAACGTCAGTTACCACAAAGCACAAATCGCATACGAAAAATCCTACGGGGTCCTGCTCCGTATCGCAGACAGGATCGAACAAACCCCGGGTGCGGAAGACTGCGCGCGCATTCTCGTGGTCGGCGCACTTGACAATAGTGAAGCATACAGCGTCAATCTCGCACCGGATATCACCGGCATCACCGACGGATATATCATTCGTGCAGACGATGAAACGGTAGGGCAAAGTGTGTTATGCAGCGCACTTTCCGACTATTGTGAGATGGACTATGAATTTGTAAGCGGTGCAGAGAAGCAACAACTCATGCAGCGCGAGCCTGTTTCTTCCATGGGCAAATGGCCCGCAAAGGATTGTGTGGCGGTCGTGGATGATACGGTCGTCATCAAACTTGGTACAGAGGGTGAAAATGAGTGATCTATTTTTGTGCCGATGATTACGGACTGAGTGAAAGCGTATCTGCGCGGATCAAACAATGCGTGGTTGACGGCTGTTTGAACAAAGTCAGCATCTTCCCAAACTTCGGGCAGTTTGATTTGCACAAACTCTCGGAAACCAAACCCGTCCGCACTTCCTTGCACCTGAATCTGGTGGAAGGGCTCTGCATGGCAGACGCGGACGGTATGGACTTGATCGTAAACAAAGACGGAAATTTCAAGCACACCTTCGGCGGACTGCTCGGTCTCAATTTCCTGTGCGGGAAGAAACTGGAAGCGCAAGTCTACCGTGAAATCAAAGCACAAGTTCTGTTCTGGAAGAACAAGCAATCCGACGGTGCCCCCTTTTGCATCGACAGTCATCAGCATACGCATATGATCCCCGCGGTATTCAGAGCCATGTTGCGGGTTTTGCGCGATGAGGGGATCACCCCCGACTATGTGCGCATCCCCGCCGAGCCCATCTTACCGTATCTCAAAACCCCATCGCTTTATTTCACCTACAATGCGGTGGGTGTCATCAAGCAATGGCTGCTCAAGTTCTTATGGATGATGAACCGCCATCATGCAAAGAACCACAACATTCCATCCGCACATTTTTTCGGGGTATTGCTTTCGGGTGAAATGGATGAAACACGCGTGCGAAAACTCTTGCCGAAGTATATCAGACTCGCGGAAAAAGACGGCAGGGATATCGAAGTTTTGTTCCATCCCGGTCATGCGGATCAATTGGATGCGAAAAACATCGTGTTTGGGCGATTTTACCGTTCGGAAAACAGAAAACTGGAATTTGACTCCGTCATGAAGCTATCAGAAAGAAGTGTGTTGTAATGCCCTATCTTGAACAAGACAAAGTAGACGCCAAGACCAGAGAAAAACTGGAAGCGATTATTGAAAAATCATATGCTTCTTTTTGGAAAAGCAAGCGTCTCTTCGACATCTTTTTTGCAACTCTGATTTTGTTGTGCTTCCTGCCGCTCATGATCGTGATCGCAATCGTGATCGTGATCGACGATCCGAGTGCAGGTCCGTTCTACAAGCAGATCCGCGTGGGACGGCACGGGAAAGAGTTCTATATGTATAAATTCAGAACCATGCGCGCAAATGCCGACCAGATGATCGAACAACTCGCAAAGCAGAACGAGATGGACGGTCCCGTGTTCAAAATGAAGGATGACCCCCGCATCACACGGGTCGGAAAGTTCTTGCGGAAACTGTCTCTCGACGAACTCATGCAGTTCTTCAATGTACTCAAAGGCGACATGACCCTGGTCGGTCCGAGACCGCCGCTTCCGAGAGAAGTTCGTTACTATACCGATTATCAGAAACTGCGTTTGCTGGTTACCCCGGGGCTTACCTGCACCTGGCAGATTCATAAAAACAGAAACGATGTCCCGTTCGAGGAATGGGTGGAAATGGACATCGAGTACATCCAAACCAGAACCTACCGTAACGATTTGAAAATCATGCTGAAAACTCCGATAGTGATGCTTACCGCTACCGGACGATGATCGATTTGGAGTGAACAAAATGAAAGTTGCTATGATCGGGCACAAAGTGGTTCCGTCTAGGCGTGGCGGCATCGAAAATGTTCTGACAACGCTCTGTCCGATGTTGGTTGAAATGGGTCTTGACGTTACCTGCTACAACCGCTCGACAGATAAAGTGGAAAACGAATATGTGGGAACCGTGCGGGATGGTCTGTACAAAGGCGTAAAAATCAAGAACGCATGGACGCTCAATTACCGCGGATTTGCCGCAATGATCGCATCGTTCACCGCGGCGATCGCCGCATCCTTCGGGAACTATGATGTCATCCACTTCCACGCGGAAGGTCCGTGCGCGGCATTGTGGATCCCCAAACTGTTCGGCAAAAAGTGTGTTGCCACGGTCCACGGGCTGGACTGGCAGCGCGAGAAATGGGGCAAGGGCTTTGCATCGAAATACATCAAATTCGGTGAAAAGGTGCTTGCGAAATATGCGGACGAAGTCATCGTTTTAAGCCGCGCTGCCTACGATTACTTCAAAGAAACCTACGACCGTGAGACCACCATCATTCATAACGGGATCAACCGTCCCGAGCGAAAAGACGCTCAACGCATCACTGCGCAGTACGGGCTTATAAAAGACGGATATATTTCCATCGTTTCCAGACTGACCGCGGAAAAAGGCATCCACTACCTGATCGATGCGTACGGCAAAATAAAAACCGACAAAAAACTCGTCATCGCGGGCGACACAAGCGATACCGATGACTATGTGAAAATGCTGCGGGAAAAAGCCGTAGGCAACCCCAACATCATTTTCACCGGTTTTGTGTCGGGCGACACGCTGCATGAAATTTATTCCAATGCATATCTCAACGTTCTCCCCTCGGATCTGGAAGGAATGTCCCTGTGCCTGTTGGAATCCCTTGCATACGGGAATGCGCTTTTGTGTTCGGACATTCCGGAAAACACCGCGGTCGCCGAAGACCGTGCGATGTATTTTGCCAAAGGGAACATCGAAGATCTGGCAAAAAAACTGCAAGCGTTGTGTGATGACCGCCAACTGGTGGAAACACTCCGCGACGGTGTGGACGAATTCATTCTAAGCAAATATAACTGGCAGGATGTCGCGGCATCCACCTATCAACTGTATCAAAAATAAGAGGTAAAGGTTTGTTCGATATGGATAACATGAAAAACACGAAATATCCGGAGCAACTGAAGGAACTGTTCCGAGCGTTTGCACCGGAAGAACTTTATAACGCCTGGGCAGATACCTTTGAAGTGGAATCTGTGGACGGAAAGCGCGTCGTGATCGCCTATCACGGGTCCCAAACGTTGAGCGCATTCAAAAAGGAATGCAAGAAAACCCTGGGTGCTTGTGTCGATTCGCTCCTGGGCGACGGGAAGAAAATGAAACTTGTAAAAAAGAGTTCCCGCTCTTCTCTCAGTCCCAAGGCAAAAAAGAACATCCGCGCCTTAAAATTCTTTACGCTCGGTATAATCTTTGTTTGCATTGCGACCGCGGTCATCGTTGTTCTGCTCAATTACATCGGAAACAGAAATTTCCGTGAAACCTTCTACAACACGAGCAGTATCAAGGTGGACAGTCGTGTCCGTGTCATTCAGTTGTCAGACCTTCACTGCGCATCTTACGGGAAAGACAACGCGAAACTCTTAAAACGAATCGAAGCGTTACACCCCGATATCATCATCTGCACGGGCGACATCGTGGACTCTGTGGAAGACGATGCAGACTTCACGGTGGCATTGGCGGGAAAACTCGCGGAGATTGCACCCTCCTATTATGTATACGGAAACAAAGAAGTGGAGAGCATTTACGGCTTCCCGTTCAACGAAGCGGATCTGGATCGAAAATTCGGCTTTGACGACACAAACCGTGATGAATCCGCGCTCCCCGCACTCGAAGATCCGTTTGAAGAACAACTGGAAGCGGTCGGCATTAAGGTTCTCAAAAACGAAAGCGACACGATCACCGTGGACACCATGACGGTCGATGTGTACGGGGTTTTGAATTCAAACCCGTCTTCTTTCTGGTCGTATTCGGAAAAGGCATTTTTTGACTATCTGTACACAAACCCGGACAACTTGAAGATCACCGCGATCCACGAGCCCTTGATCTTTGAGGAATTCCAGCCCGAAACCTGGGGCGATCTGATCCTTTGCGGGCATACCCACGGCGGCGTTGTACGCATCCCGGTACTGGGTCCTCTGTATACCCATGAGCACGGCTTGTTTCCCGAACGAAGCGATGCTTTCGTTTACGGGAGATATGATGCGGCAGGCACTCCGCTGATCGTAAGTTCCGGGCTTGAAAATACCGACATTTTCCGCATCAACAATCAACCCGAACTGGTTGTGATCGATATCAACAAATTCTGATTCAGGGAGGATATGAGACAATGTTTACCGATATACTGCAAAAACTGATCTTTTTGATTGTCGCGGTGGTGCTTACGGTCTCGGGCGCGATCATATTCTTCCGTTTCAAAAACGTGAATCGCACCGAACGGGTACAGATTTTCAAAACTGCAGAATATTTCAACGCATGGATCATTTTGGTCTGCTTCGTTACCACGCTTGTATTCGGGGTGTTCAATCATCTGGAACTGAAAAAATCCGTCCACGCAATCGTTTCCCTGAATTATTCGGAAGCATCGGGCGCACTCAATTCCAACGGCACCCGCTACAACATGGGCGAGATCATCTGCGATGAGGTTGTACAGCGCGCAATCGAAAAAGGTGCGCTGGAAGATGTAACCGTGGAGAAATTGCAGGACTGCCTGGTGGTTTACCCGTGTGTGCAGGGCGCGGTGGATGATGAAGCAAAGTACCACATTTCCACCGAATTTGCGGTGGAGTACCACGCATCCAAACACACCGACCATCTTGATTCCGAGAATGTGATCAAACTAATCACTTCCGCGTACAAGGAGTACTACATCGAGAAATACACCGATAATTTCAGTCTCGATGCGGTAACGCCCGATTTTTCCTCCATGGAATATATGGACATTGTGGAATATTTCGGCAAGGAAACCCAGTCAATTCTGAATTACCTGTATGGAATGGCAGAAAAAAACTCGAGCTTCGTTACCGAAAACGGAAGCACCTTCAACTCCATCGCGGGCAAGGTCTATCAGTTTAGGGAAACCCAGATCAATCAGAACCTGCGCTCTCTCGTTCTGCAAAACGGGATCGCACGAGACAAGAGCGGCTACATCGACAGACTGTCCTATCACAACAAGAATGTAGACTTTGACCGTCAGAAAAACGATGCATCGTACAACCTTTGCAATCAAGCGATCGCTATGTACAGCGAAGAAATGACCCGAATCGTTCTTGTCCCCACCTGGGATCAGTCGGGCAAATACTACATGGGCAGAACAAAGGTCGGCATTGACGAACTTTCGGTGATGGCGACAACCTTCAGCAATTATGTGGCCTCCAACGAAAAGGAAATCATGGACAATAACCTGGTGATCGATAAAATCGCCGCCGGCAATCAGACTCCTGCATCATATGCAGCCGCCGATGCGCTGGTAGAATCGATCCACAACAGCATCAAAGGTTTTGAAAAGGAAGCGATCACCGCAGGTCGTGAGTATTCCCGACACAAGATGAATCAGTGCATCGCGGTTACCATTTACGGTATTTCGCTGATGGACGAACTCAAGACCCTTTTGTTGTTTGCGGCGTTTGCCTATGTCGCACTCATGCTGAACCGCATTTCAAAGAAATTCCCCAAAAAGGCATGATTTGAGGGAGGATCATAATGAAAAACTTTCAAATTCTCAGATACTTAAAAAAACTTCTGCCGCTGATCGTTGTGTTCTGCCTTTTGGCGACTTATGCGGTTTATTTCAAACTTTCCAGATCGAATACATACATCGCGTCGGAAGTCATCCACTATAACGACGAACAAGCAGAACTTGGCCTTGCCCCGACCGGGGATAAACTGGATGTCAACGAGATCAAATCCTCTGTCGTCATGTCGAAAGTGGTGGATAACATGGGGCTTACCGGAATCTACTCGGTTGATAGTCTGATTTCGAGAATCGATATCACCCCCATTGAAGACAAAGACAAAGTCGCACAAAAAGAGGCAAAACTCGAAGAAGGCGAAGAATACATCTACGAACCCAGTACATTTATCGTTTCTTTCGCTTCCACGAGCGGTGAAGGTCCGGATTTTGCAAGAACCATCCTGGATCAGACGCTGGACGTTTATTTCGAGCGTTTCAGTCAGAACTATGTCAACGTCGCCCCCGCGAACAACACCATCGAAAATCTTGATAAAAACGACTACGATTTTATCGAGATGATGGAACTGATCGATACCAGCGTAAATGAAACGCTCAACACGCTATATCAGCGCATGGAACAGAACAACTATTACAGATCGACCGAGACCGGGGTCTCCTTTGCAGAACTGGTTGATGATTTCAACTATTTAAGACAGGTCAAGGTCTCCTCGCTTTTCTCCAAGATTTACAAGTATCAGATCACCAAGAACAAATCCGTATTGGTTTCCGACTATACCACCCGCATCGACAACAACAACATTTCCAATGCAAAAGATGAAAGCATTGTGGAAGATGTTTTGGCCGTCATCGATGCGTATGTCAAGAAGATGCGGGATTCCGGAAACACCAACATCACTTACGAATACATTTTGGATGAGATCCACGAGCGAAATATACAGGACTATGTGGGAGACCAGACGGTAACCTACGATGAGTTGATTTACAGTTGGCGCGACCACAACGAAAGCAAAGAACACGCGGTCATCGACTCTGCGTACTGCAACTACATTTTGGATACCTTCACCGCCTGTACCGGCGGTTGCGGCGGTGTCTGCCAAAACTCGGCTCTGACCTGCTCGGCTCTTTGCAACGCGCAGTATGCCGCGGTCAAAGAAGAGGTGGAACGCGAGATCGACACCCTGCTTACAGAACTGAATGCACTTTACGACACCACGAGAAAAACGAACGAGGAGTACAATAAATACCTTGGCGCAAGTTACATTTCGGTCCTGTCGTCGGCATCGGTGCGAGAAAGCATCAATGTCCCGCTGTATACCGCGATCGCATTCTGTTTCCTGATGGTTCTCTGCTGCGGCGGCGCAATCGTTTTGGGCAGAACGGGCGACATTGTAAACTACATCTTCTACACCGATCATCTGACCGAGTGGAACAACCGTGCATATCTTGATAAGTATCTCAAATCCAAAGACAAAAAACTCTTGGACAACGGTGTTGTGTACTGCATGGTCGACATCACAAACCTGGCACACATCAACGGCGACCACTCCAGAGAAGTCGGCGACGAAATCATCAAGATGTTCACGCGCTACATCAAGGAAACATTCGGAAAATCCAAGTGCGAGTATATTTACAACGGAAACGGCAGCTTTGTTGTACTGACCGAAGAATCCGATTACATCACGGTAGAAGACATCATGCGTCTGTTCAGATTACGGCTGGACGAACGCGAAGAGTACCGCGATGTTGTGATTGAGTACAAGATCGGTATTTCCGAAACATTCAAAGAAAACAAAACTGCGAGAAAGTTACTGTCCGAAGCGATTCAAAACAAAAAGAACTATACTTCGGATCTGAAAGAGAAACAATCGCTGTAACAAACGCGGAAAGGAGAGGCGGGCTTGGAAAATAAAATTCTCGAAAAAGCAAAAGGATTTTATTTCATGGTGGTTGCAGTCATGATGTATTACTTTCTCAATGAATACATCGATGTCGGTCTGCACATTACATACCGTCATGCGTTTGCCCTTGTCCTGTTCGTTTCTGCCACACTTCTGTTTTTATATCGCCCCAATATCGCAAGAGGCTTTACCGCATTTCAAGACGCGTGCATTTACAGTACGCCCCTTGCGGTTACCACGGTGGTTTCTCTGTTCATTTGGTTTGTGCAAACTGTGGATGTCGACGTCATTTCCCGAGGCCTTTCCTCGTCCTTTATCTATATGAATATGCTCTCGTTTGCCTTGGGTGCCGGCGCACTTCTCTATATTTTCGGAAACCGCGGTATCTGGTATAACCTGATCGCGATTTTGATCGCAAATATCTTGATGATCATCACGGTCATCGCGGAAAACGGGCTGGGAAACTACCTTTCCGAATTCATCACGCTTGTTACCACGTTTGCGGGTGTAACGGGAGATATCATCGTGCAGGCGGAAATCCACGAACTTGCGTTCTGTCTCGGCGCCTATCTGATCTACATGCTGTATAAGCCCAAGAAGGATATCGTGTATTTCATTCTGCTGTTTCTCACCTTGTTCTGCTTTTTATCCGCCTTCAAGCGAATCGCAATGATCGCGATCGCGCTCGCACTCGCGGTGGGTTATTTCTTGAAATTCATCGCACGCTACAACAAAAAAACCGCAAGCGGCGTGCTGACGTTTCTTGCGATTTTGGTGGTGGTCTTGCTCATGGGCTATATCGCCTTAATTAAGATGGACGCGTTTGCCCTTTTGGAAAAAGCGGGGATCAATACAAGCGGTCGTGTCGGCATTTACAATGCGGTCGATCAATTTTACCAAGTCAGCCCGGATTTTTTAGGAAACGGCATCGGTTTTCTCACCTATCAACTCAACTCCTCGATGAGCATCGGTGTTGCCGCGATCCACAACGACTTTCTCCAGCACTTCATTGACCTGGGCTTTTGGGGATATATCATTTGGCTGATCTCTCTGACGCTGGTGAGAGTATGGTACTTCGGGAGAAACGGGAATGTGGAAGGTGCCATCATTACCTTTATGCTCACCCTGTATCTGATCATCGTATCCACAACCGATAACACCATGAACTACCCGTTACTTACCGGGGTGCTCGCAATTCTCATGATGGGCCCCGGATTTGAAGAAAATGTACGCCGCCGCGAACGGAAACTGTTCGGCTATGTTTCGGCGGCGAACGCAGAAGAGGAACGTGATTCGCTTTTATGAGAATTTTGATGGTAAATAAATTCCTCTACCCGCGCGGTGGAAGCGAAAGTTATATGCTTTATCTTGCCGAACATCTGAAGAAACTCGGTCATGAAGTGGAGTTTTTCGGGATGTTTGACGAGCAGAACACCGTGGGAAACTCCGCAGGACTCTACACCCAAAACATGGACTTCCACGGAACAGGACTCAGCCGATTCCTCTACCCCTTCAAGATCGTCTATTCTCTCGAAGCAAAAAAGAAAATCATGCAGGTTATTGATGCATTCCGCCCGGACATCGTTCATATGAACAACATCAACTTCCAGCTGACCCCCTCCATCATTTACGGGATCAAGAAAAAAGGGATTCCGCTGGTGCAGACCGTACACGACTATCAAATGATCTGCCCCAATCACCTGCTGTATAATTTTGACCGCAACACACCTTGCGAAAAGTGTGTGGGCGGACATCACATCCACTGTATCAAAAACAACTGCATCCACGGCTCCAAGGTGAAAAGCATCATCGGTGTCATCGAAGCGAAACTGTACGCCTTGCTCAAAACCTACAAGAAAGTGGATCTGTTCGTTTGCCCCAGCCACTTTCTCGAAAACAAATTGCTCTCAGCGAAAGAATATTACCGCGAAAAGACTTTGACCATTCATAACTTCATCAATAAAGAAACCTTTTCCCATACCCCGCAAGCGTCCGACCCCTATATCGTCTATGTCGGAAGGCTCTCCAAAGAAAAAGGCGTTGAAAATCTTGCAGGCGCGGCAAAACTCCTGCCCGAGTATTCCTTTGTCGTCGCAGGGAACGGTCCCGATGCACACCTGCTCGATGGGATCCCCAATCTCAAACTTGCAGGCTTTCTGACCGGAGACAAGCTCTCCGCGCTGATGGGGAATGCCAAACTGCTCCTGCTCCCATCCGTCTGCTATGAAAACTGTCCCCTTTCGATTCTGGAAGCGCACGCGCTGGGAGTACCCGTGGTTACCATGAACAGCGGTGGTATGGCGGAACTGGTGAAAGATGGGGTAAACGGCACACTCGTCAATGACCCGACGCCTGCGGGCATCGCGGACAAACTGCGCGAAACATTGGAAAACGAAGACTATTACAACACACTCCGTGAAAACTGCCGCCATGAAAAAGACAACATTCTGAGTGTGGAAACATACGCTGATATTTTAATCAAGCGCTACGAAAAACTGGTTGCGAGGTGAGAGTATGGCACAGCCGAAGGTGAGCATTATCGTGCCTGTGTACAACGCGGAGAAGTACCTGGAGCGGTGCATCAACTCTTTGCGAAATCAAACATTGAAAGAGATCGAAATCTTCCTGGTCGACGATTCTTCCACCGACGCTTCCCTCGCCCTTTGCAAATCCATGGCACAGGAAGATGCCCGCATCAAAGTTCTCCACAAAGAAAACGAAGGCGCCGGGAAAGCACGCAATGCTGCGCTGCCGCTCGTATGTGGTGAATATATCGGCTTTGTGGACTGTGATGACTACGTTTCCCCCGATATGTTTGAGATTCTTTACGAAAAAGCGCAGTCCTACCGCGCAGACCTTGTCCTGTCGGGCGTGGTTTACGTGGGCGGAAACGTCTTCAGCGACGAGGGCGCACTGGAATCTAAAACCTATTTTGACCATGATACCGTGTTTGAAACAGATACGGACTTGAAAGAACTCCGTCTCGGCATCGTGGGCGCGCGCCCCGAAGACACGGAAGACAGCAAATACGGGATGAGTATCTGGAAAAACCTGTTCCGCACAGAGATCATCCATGCACACAACCTCACATTTGAATCCGAGCGCGAAACCCTCTCGGAAGACTCGATTTTCATGGTAGACTACATCGGCTGCATTCAAAGAGCCGTCGGCATCAAAGATACCATGTACCACTACTGCAGAAACGAAGGGTCCATCTCAAAGTCGCATAAAAAAGACCGCTTTGAAAAAGCACTCGTCTTTGTCCGCGTGATGGAAGATCGGCTCGGAAGCACCTTGTCGGAACAGGAATACCGCTTGTATCTCAACCGTTTTTGGATCGGGATCAGTCGGGTGATCTGCTCGCAGGAGATTTTATACTCCGCAGAACTTCACGTGCCCTTTTCTCACGTGAAATCCCGTCTGAAAGAAGTGTGTACCCATCCTTTCACGGTGCGCGCGCTGGGCGACTACCCCATCGGGAAACTCCCGCTGATGCAGTGTATCTTTGCATACGCGATGAAGTTCCGTATGTACCGTTTGATGAAACTTTTGGTCAGATTAAGAAACAGATAGGTGATACTATGTTCTTCTCGGTAATCGTACCTGTATATCGGGTGGAAGAATACCTGCCCGCGTGCATCGAGAGCGTCTTACATCAGACCTGTCCCGATTTTGAACTGATTTTGGTGAACGACGGCTCTCCCGACAAATGTCCCGAAATTTGCGAGCGTTACAAAGCGCGTGATTCCCGTATCAAAGTGGTCCATAAACCAAACGGCGGGCTTGCCAGCGCGAGAAGAGCGGGGATCAAAGTGGCGGAAGGCGACTATGTGTTGAACCTTGACTCGGACGATCTGATCGAACTTGACACATTGGAATCCGCCCGCAAGATCATTTTGGAGACCGACTGTGATATCATCTCGTTCGCATACCGTTGGGTCAAGGACGGCAAAACGGTCAGCATCACAAACGACGGGCTAAGCGAAGGTCTTTATCACGAAACATCCATCGCCGAGCACATTTATCCGCGGCTTCTGATGGACAAAAACATGAACCATATGTCGTATTATTTGTCGGGGAAAGTGATAAATCGGGAACTTTTGACCCCAAATCAACTGGGCGTGAGTGAAACCATCTCGCTCGGCGAAGATTTGTGTTGCGTTCTCCCCTGCTATCTCGAGGCGAAGCGCATATACATCAGCCAAAAACCCGCGTATCTGTACACGGTGCGAAGCGGTTCGCTGTCCAAAGGCTTTCAAGCAAAGCAGATTTTCCTGATTGAAGATGTCATCCGTGAAATCCAAAAGCATCCCACAGAAAATGTGGTAGATTTCCGGGAACAACTGTTCCGTTATTCTTGTTTTATGTGTTTCTCCATCCTTGCCGCGGCGGCGGAAGGCAATCATTTTGGCAGTATCAAAGCGATTCGGGAGAACATCGAACACTCTCTGCACCGCGAAAATATCCGCCGCGCGGAGTTTGAAACCATATCCCCGAAAAGCCGCATCTCCATCTTCCTGATGAAGAAACAACGGTATGCATCCGCGTTTTGCTTTCTCAACCTGTGCAAACTGGTAAAAGTCATTTTAAGGAAAGGGTGAATCACCTTATGAGACCTGATATTTCGGTAATTATGAGTGTGTACAACGGTGAAACATACTTGGAAGAGGCGATTGAAAGTGTCAGAAATCAGACCTTCCGAAACTGGGAACTGATCGTCATCAACGACTGTTCCACCGATTCCACAGCCGAGATACTTGCGGTGTTTGCGGCAAAGGATGAACGAATCAAGGTGCACCCGAACGAAGTCAACCTGAAACTGCCCAAATCGCTCAACAAGGCGATTTCCTTGTGCGAAGGCAAGTACATCGCACGCATGGATGCGGATGACATCTGTCTTCCCACCCGATTGGAAAAGCAGTATCGCTTCATGGAAGAAAACCCCGGTGTGGCATTGTCGTCCTGCAGATTCATGACCGTGAAAAACGGCGTGTATATGTCGGGCGGCGCGGGCGGCAGATGCGATCACGAAGCACTTCGTGCGATGCTTCTGACCATCAATCCCATCCTGCACCCGGGCGTGATCGCCAAAGCGGAAGTACTCAAAAAATTCAATTACGACACCACCCTCACCTGCACCGAGGACCTTGAGTTGTGGACCAGACTGGTGCTGGAAAACCAGACCATACAGATCCTGCCCGAGTGCCTGCTGATTTACCGCTTGCACGACAAGCAGATCACAAGCACCACGCTGGAACGGCAACGTACCGAAGTGCTGGGGATTCAGCGGAAATACTATGGCGCACTTCTGCGGGAACCGGATGAAGCCATGCAGAACTTCTACATCAACGGGATCTACTTCAAGGACCATGCAGATATTGGAAAATTTCTCCAATATGCAAAGTGGCTGAAACGCGAAACCGCAAAAAACTTTGACCGTTCCATCATCAACTATGTGTTGTTTGAAGTTTTGGCGGAATACAAAAGACGAGGTATGTCAAAAGCGACCGTGCTCAAAGCGGCACTTTCCTTCCCCCCGTGCTTTTTGGTCAAAGAGATTCTCCGAAGAAAGAAAACCGCCAAAACCGACATTGCAAAATGCGTAAAAGTCGCAAATGCACTCGGACTGAAGCAGACGGGCGGGACCAAGGAGTATCCTATTTTTGAACAATCGATTACAGGAGTTAGAAAATGAAATTTTTTGAATATCCGTATGTGATTATCACCATTCTTGTACTGTGCATCCTGGTCATGGGCTTAATCGGACTGTACTTTACGATGAAATCCGCAAGAACCTCCAAAGGGTCTGCAGGGAATGGTTTTTGCGGCATTGGGAAAATTGAAAATGATTTCGAGAAAGCGGGAAATCTCCGGAAAGACCGTTCCCTTGTTTATGTTTCCGTTTCTTTGGACAGCATGAAGCGCCTGCACTCGGAATCCAAGGCCATGTACATCTTTGACAAAATCAAAACCGTGTTGCTCTCGCACTTCGGCGGTGGTGCAAGCGGCGAGATTTCCCTTTACGGGAAAAGCGGATTTGTCGCGTTGACCGATTTGAACGCGGATCAAATCACATCCTTTCTCGATCATTGTTCCGATGAAATCAATCAGATTTTCGCAAGGCATGAATCGGTGAATCTGGTCAGGATCAACTTTGGCTATCTCTGCACCGCTTCCGCCGATGTTTCTTTCAAAACCGCACTCGACCGCGCAAAGCAAGCCTGCAGCATGGCGGAATCCAAAGATGTTCTGCATTGCAGATGGGATAACTCGAGCGGCAAAGAGTTTGAACGGAAATTGAAAATCGAAAACAACATCCAAAACGAAATCGACAGTAACCGATTCTTTTTGGAATATCAACCGATTTTGGATGCCAAAACAGACAAAATCATCGGTGCCGAGGTACTCTCCCGTCTCAACTCCCCCACCGAAGGCGTCCTGACCCCCCGCTCCTTCCTCTCTGCGGTAAACAATGTCGGGCTGAGCCAAAAGTTCGATTACTATATCTTCGAGAAAAACTGCAAATGGATCGCAAGCGACCCGGAAGCACGCATGAAGTACGTGTACACCGTCAATTTCTCGCGCAGCACGCTTTGCGGCCCACACCTTGCAGACACCGTCATCGCCACCATGGAACAGTACAAGGTCAAGTATTCCTGTATCGCGGTGGAGGTGTTGGAAGATAAGAGCCTGGACGAGAGCGAAAGAAGCGTACTCATCCGCAACCTGTCCCGTCTGAAAGAAAAAGGCATCCAGATCCTGTTGGATGACTTCGGCAAGGGATACACCAGTTTCAGTGATTTGGCTGAGCTTGCAATCAATATCGTGAAAATCGACAAAGCCATCACACACAACGCAACGACTCAGACCGGACTTGTCATTCTGCAAAACATCATCAGAACCGCCCACGATCTGGGATTTAAGACGCTTTGCGAAGGCATTGAAACCGAAGAACAAAAACAAGCAGTCGTGGATGCGGGTTGTGATATGCTGCAAGGATTTTATTTCTACCGTCCGATGCCGGTCACACAACTGGAAACACTATTCAAGAAGTAACGAGGAGACCACCATGTTGTCAATTGTCATTCCTGCATATAACGAAGAGAATTGTATCGTCCGCGCGTACTCCGCCATACAGTCTCTGCTGAACGAAAACAAGATCGCCGCTGAGTTTATCTTTGTAGATGACGGATCAATGGATCGCACCTATCAGATCATCTCAGACCTTTCCTTGGAAAAAGAAAATATCGTGGGATTGCATTTTTCGCGAAACTTCGGCAAAGAATCCGCAATATCGGCAGGTCTTGCCGCAGCAAGTGGGGACTGTGCGGTGGTCATTGACTGCGACCTTCAGCACCCACCGGAAAAGATTGTCGAAATGTACCGTTTATGGGAGCAGGGATACGAAATTGTCGAAGGGGTCAAATCTGCGCGCGGTCAGGAAAAGAAACTGCACCGTCTGGGTGCAAAATTCTTCTATTCGCTCATCAGCCGTATGGCGGGCTTTGACATGGCAAACTCATCCGACTTCAAACTGCTCGACAGAAAAGTGATCGATGTGCTCAACAAAATGCCCGAACGTGGTTTTTTCAGAGCGATCTCGTTTTGGGTCGGCTACAACAAAACGACGGTTGAGTATACCGTGAACGAGCGTGTGGACGGCGAGTCAAAATGGTCCACCCGCGGGCTTGTGAAGTACGCATTTTCCAATATTTCATCTTACTCCACCGCACCAATGCAAACCGTTACCGTCCTTGGCTCTGTCATGCTGATCATATCGGTTATCTTCGGGGTATGGGCGCTGATCGATAAAATCGTGGGCCGTGCGCTCGAAGGTATGACGACCGTGATCATCATCACGATCTTCATCGGTAGTATCATTATGATCAGTCTCGGCATCATCGGGTACTACATCGCACGCATCTATGAAGAAATCAAAGGCAGACCGAAATATATCATCTCCGAAACGGTGAGAAGCAAGAAATAAAAAAAGGATGGCACTCGCCACCCTTTTTTTGTTTATTCAGCACCTTTTGGAGTCAACTTCTTTAATTACAATCGAAAAGAAAACTCAACTTTCTGAAATCACAACAATTTGATCTTGTTCATCGAACACAACAGTCTCTTCCTTGTTGGGATTAACCACCACATCTTTATTTCCTGCGTGTCTGTAGCCGATGAAAATTTCCCCTTTGCGCGCGGCGCTTTCTGTGACCGTATAGCAATCCACTTCTTCACCAATCGTTACATAGGCAGATGCTGGTTTCATGTAAAGTTCGGATCCGCTTTCATCCAGCAAGTCTTCGATTACCGACATGATTTCAGGATTTTCCGATACTTGCGCCATCAGAAGACATGCGAAATTCGATCCAATTACAAAATCATCCACCCGTGCCTGCGTTGCAAGCCGCTGATTTTCTAAACTGCGCATTTCTGTTGTGATTGACACATTCCACGCTGTCTCATCCGCGATACTTCGCAGGAGAATGAGATGAAACAGAGTATTGGAGTCCGATGTTTCCGGGTCATGGCTGTCATCGTTCAAGTGCAGAATATTATTGACATTCGCCTCCCGGAATTTGCAGAGCAAATCATAATTCACCGAACCCCGATAAATTTTGATGTCCAAATTATCATAAGTACCGATTAGTTCTTCTTTAACATCATCAACGATCACAACATGTGTATCCGGTTCTACATATTTATCATACTCCGCCAAAATGACAGGAAGTTTATCATTACTTCCAAAAACAACCAGATGGTTACTTGCCTTTCCGTTGACATTTTCTCCGCCACAGATTTTCGCATCGTCGCCTGATTTTGACGGATGAATACAATAATCACTGTCATCCATTTCCAAAAGGATCAGTTTGTCTTCTTCTCCAATAACAGTATCCATTGGCGGGTTTAGGTACGATTTCCCGTCCTTGTATACCCCCACCACGACGGCATTTGAAAAACTCATGCTTGCTTCGCGGAAAGTCTTTCCTGTCAGTTCAGGAATCTGTTCGAAATAAAACTCATTTCCGCTGAAATTAAACAATTCAGTCATAACCTGCGACAACCCGTGCTGGCGGCAAGTATTTGCAATAATACGAGCAATTGCATCCTTTGCATAAATGATTTCCGCTCGACCTTCGCTTGCAATTTTCATGATTTCAAAGTTCTGTTCATCCTGCAGAGATGCAATAAAGCGCAGATACGGATTTTTTAGTGTTTTCCCCCTTAAGTAAGAAGACAACGCTAAAATAATTTTGGTCGTTTCAACATCATCATGGGAGTTTACAATGACCGATTTACTCGTCTCAACAGAACATCGCTCCAACGCGTAGTTTTCATGTAAACTTCCGCTACGGCAAATTATTCTGGTCGTTCCGGCATGCGGAATATGCGAAGAAACAGCATCTTCCATTTCTTCTTTCTCCTGTTCGCCCAAAATCACAATGCACGCTTTTTTCTTGTTTTCATTGGCAATAACCAATTCTTGAATGATCGAATAGACCATATCATTAAACCCAATGATAACGGTATGGTTTTCTTCCTGTACAATGGAAGTTCCCTTTCGAAGATCGGTCAGCTTCCCTTCAATTCCGGTCGCAACGATCCCAATTAAGATGCTGGTAAGGAACATGCCACACAAAGTCGCTATTAAAAGCATGAGCAAATACGGAATATTGTCGGTTGAATTGTCAAACAATGCCGCTGAATCCATCACATGTCTCAAAGATATCCATATTTCATTTGCGATACTTCCGTCTTCCGACAAAATAGCTGCCACAACACCCACAATAAACACAACTGCTAACGTAACCACAAAAAGCATAATCGACATTGCGATTGTTCCTTTGGACATCATGCAGTCAAACCAATACCGAACACGGTCGCGAAAAAAACTTTTTTTCATTCCACCTATCCCCTTAAAGTTTATTTTTATAAAACATCTATCGTTCCAAATTCCCCTTTGCAGTTTTGCAAGATGCGATGAGAAGTACCCTGAGCGACGCACATTCGGAGGACAGATGCTTGAATGTATTCTCATCAATATAGTTTGTTTGGTATAACAATTCAAGCCAGTATCCTGTTTCACTTGCTTCTTTCAGCGCAATTTCAAGTTTGGAAATAAAATCTTTTTTCCCCTGTGCATATTGCGCTTCATGAATGTTTGCACCAATCGATGTTCCGCTCCTGCCGATTTGGTTGGAAATGATCGATTCATGCTTTGATTTTAATATTTTGACAAGGTTGACAATATCCACGGAAAACGCCATAGAAAGTTCCCATAGCTTATTTTCTTTCACGGAAATCACTCCTTTTCCATATTATAGCAAACTTCAAGGCATCTTTCAATGATGTATCGCCAGCGATATGATGTAATGCTTCACATAATGATGTTACTTTCGTAATGATGTGATGTTTGCCCATAACATTAGGCGAAGCCGACATCATTTCCAAAGGAAACATCATTAGCGACAGCGTCATCATTTGCCGCAAGGCAAACATCATTCAAAAAGACCATATTCGCAAAGAGCGAATATGGTCTTTTTGTTGGTGCAGGAGATGGGACTTGCTTTTTCTGCGGAAAAAGCCACGGCGGTTGCAACAATCCACCGGATTGTTGCCAAGAGCCGCCTTTCAAGTCCCTATCGAATGCATAAAAAAAGAACACGAAACCCCCGTATGGGGGTCCGTGTTCTTTTGGTGCAGGAGATGGGACTTGAACCCACACACCGAAGGTACCGGCTCCTAAGACCGGCGCGTCTGCCATTCCGCCACTCCTGCGTATCGGGCGTAAGATTACGCCCGTTTGATTGCGTTCATAATATCATCATACTCGATGAGCAGAGCCATACCCTGACTGATGAGAAGCGTGGTCGCCTGATGGACGAGCTGGTTTTTCCACGTGTCCTTATGCTCCATCGCGGCGGAGCAGTCGGGCAGGAAGAACACTTCGCCGAGACAGAGACTCAGTACCCTGGGAAGCCCGAGCGGGCGGTTTAAGATACAGAGATTCGAGCAGTAGCCCGTGTAGATGAACTTCTCAATTCCATTTTCTTTCGCATAAGCAGAAAACTCTTCCGCATTGTCTGCGCCGTGGATGAAAAACTTTGCGCGACCCGAATCTACCAATTCCTGCAACTCGGGCGGGATTTTACTGTTGTACTTCCCGTCGGGCGAATCACTCAAAATCACGATATGATGTCCGCTCTGTTCCGCCGCAAGGACGAACGGGATCAGTTTCTTGCGCAGGTTCTTGCCGTAGTACTCGTCAAGAAAATCGCACGGGGAGTTGATCCACGGGTCCATCACCATAATCGCGGTCTTTTTACTGTCAAAATCGCGGTGGAATCCGTTCCACGCATCCAAAGTTGCGATCTTGGTTTCAGACAAAAATTCAAGCGAGGTTTCGTCTTTGTACTTCCAATGGGAGTAACGCTTGGCGAGCAGCGAATACGTTATCGAGCCGTCTTCTCTCCGCACCGTGTTTGGCGCGATCGGCTGCAAGTGATCATCAGCAAACATAATCCCCTTCATGGGATTACCCCCTTTTATGCGCGTTCCACTTTATCCGCCAAATGTTCAATCCATTCGCCCTCGAACTGTTCAATCATACCGTTATCGCAGAGTTTTGCGAGTTTCGGATCCATCGGAAGACGTGCGCTGGTGTCGATGTGATACTGTGCCGCGAGTTCCCCGATACGGCTTGCGCCGAAGATCTCGTGCTTTTCCCCACAGTCCGGGCACCGGAAGTAGGACATATTCTCCACCAAGCCCAACACCGGGACATTCAGCATTTCCGCCATCTTGACCGCTTTCCCAACGATCATGCCCACCAGATCCTGCGGGGATGTTACGATCACGATGCCGTCAACCGGCAGGCATTGGAACACCGTGATAGGGACATCGCCCGTGCCCGGCGGCATATCCACGAACATATAATCGACATCCGACCAGATCACATCGGTCCAGAACTGCTTGACCGCGCCTGCGATAACAGGGCCGCGCCAAACCACCGGATCGGTCTCATTTTCGAGTAAAAGGTTTACTGACATGACTTGGATACCACTCTCGGTAACAGACGGGAGCAGACCATCGGGACCTGCCTGTGCGCGCTCGTTCAGCCCGAACACTTTCGGGATGGACGGACCTGTGATATCGGCATCCAGCACCGCCGCTTGATGCCCACGGCGTTGCATGGTGGTAGCCAGCATAGACGTTACCAAAGACTTCCCAACACCGCCCTTACCGCTGACTACGCCGATGACCTTTTTGATCTTCGACAGGCGGTGGGGTGCTTCCAAAAAACTCTGCGGCTCGGTGCGATCTCCGCACTTAGACGCGCAGGACGAACAATCGTGATTACAGGTACTCATAATAACTACTCACCTTTCTATTAATGACAGCCGTGGCTACCGCATCCGCCGCAACCACCGCAGGAATGTGCGCCGTCGTGATGACTGCATCGGACGGACGGGTCATATTCCAGTCCACCCGTGATATACGCCTCCGCCGCGTCGCGGGTACTACCCGTAACCCCGCCGAACACCGCGATCCGCACAGTGGAGAGTGCCGCTTGTGCGCCGCCGCCGATGCCACCACAAATGAGCACGCGCACGCCTTTTTCATACAAGAACGCGGCAAGTGCGCCGTGCCCCTGCCCTGCGGTCTCGATCACTTCGCTCTTTACGATCGCGCCGTTTTCCACATCGAAGATTTCAAAGTGCTCGGAGTGTCCGAAGTGCTGGAAAATCTCTCCGTTTTCATATGGAATTGCAATTTTCATGCAACTACTTCCTTTCTGATTCGTACTTTGTTTAGTATATCACAAGTTTCCTTACAAAATCAACATCATAAATGCAGTTAATATCCCAAGGAATGCGAAATTCACCCCGTGGAACAGGGCGAGATACCGCGCGGTTTTGCCCGGGTTGTGCGCCACGTACTCGCGGAATGTGATCAGGCTCGCAAGGGATGAAATCAGCGTGCCCACGCCCCCGATGTTCACACCCACCAAAAGGGGCGCGTAATTCTCGGTAAACTGCGCAAGTAGGATCGCGGACGGGACGTTACTGATGACCTGGCACGAGAGCACGCTCACAATGAGCGGATTTTTCGTGAGAAGTGAGCCGAAAAATTGGCGCACTTCGGGAACCCGCGCGAGATTTCCCGAGAAGATAAAGAAAAATACAAAAGTGAGAAGTAACGGATAATCCACCATTTTAAGCGCTTTGCGGTCGGCAAACAGTAACACCAGCGGGATCACCACAAGCCCCACTCCATACGGAATCCCGCGGAACACGATGGCGATGGAAAGCGCAAACAGCGCCAGATAGAGCATGAGCCGCTTTCCGCTTAAATTGATGGGCGCGCCGCGCACTTCGATCTTCTCGTTCGGGAAGAAGAAGCAACAGATCACGATGAGTACCACTGCCATCGCAAACGGGGGTGCCATGATGCGGAAGAACGCGCCATTTGGGATGGCGAATTTGGTGTAAAGATACAGATTCTGGGGGTTTCCGAACGGGGTGAGCATCCCACCCAGGTTTGCGCCGATGTTCTGTAAGATGAACGTGAGTGCCATGTGTTCACGCTTGCCCGTGGAATCCAGCACGAAGAACCCGAGCGGCAGGAATGTGAGCAGTGCCATATCGTTTGCGATCAGCATGGACCCGATATAGGTGATGAATATCAAAACCGTTACGCACATCCGCACGGTGGAAAACCGCTTGACGATTTTACGCGCAAGCAGGTAGAAGAAATTGATATTCTTGAGCGCGCACACCACCGCAAGCACGCAGAACAGACAAGTGAGCGTTTTGACGTCAAAGTATCCGAGATACTCCGCATCGGGCGGCACGAGAAAACAAGTAACGACCGCCGCAAGGAACGCGATGCACATCACCGTATTGCGTCTGAAAAATGTTCGCATTTCCCCAAAACCCTTTCCCACAGAAAAACAAGCCCGCCGAGCGGGCTTGCTATCTTTTTTATTCTTTGGAAACTTTCTCTTCGATCTTGCGGATATATTCATCCACATCCACGATCTCACCCGTGAGTCGCGCTTCATCCGCCGCGAAGGTGAGCATATGGTTGTAATACGATTCCGCAATGGTCGGGATGCTCTTGCCGTCATACTCGCCGTTGATATACGCGTGGAACGCGCGGATGATACCGATATCGCCGCCGCCGTGACCCGACTGGATGGTATTCTCTGCCGAAACCTCGATGGTTTCAACTTCCGCTTTGTCATCCACTTCGTGGAAGATATCAAAAATCTGAATCGGTGCTTCGCCGTCGAGCGCCGCTTTGATTTCACCCTTTGTGCCCATAATATGGGTGAAACGACCGCCCGCGTTAAATGCGTTCATACTGAAGTTGACCAAAACGTTTCCTTCAAATTCCATATTGACCACTTGATGGTCGACCACGTCGTTGTCGGTCTTGTAGACGCACTTGCCGCACGGTCCGTTCTTTAAGCTCTCCATGACCTGTTCGTCGGTGGGATCCTTCATGCCTGCCGCATTATCTCGGAACCACGCATTGTCCTTGCGGTTGTAGTACAAACGGATTGCACTGTACGGGCAGGTGTCCACGTGCGGACATCCGTCGGTGCAGCGCTCGGTCGCACCTTCCGGTGCATATGCTTCGGTAAAGTAAGTAAGATGTCCAAACGACTGGACTTTCTTGCACTTCTTGCCGATGAGCCACTGCAGGAAGTCCATATCGTGGCAGCACTTCTGAAGCAGCATGCAGGAAGAACGCTTGGAATTGCCCCAGTTGCCACGGACGAAGCTGTGCGACTGGTGGATGTTGCCCACGCACTCTTCATGGGTGATGGACATAATATCACCGATTCTGCCGCTGTCCACAATGTCTTTGAGTTTCATAATGAGCGGGATGTAGCGCAGCACGGTGCAAAGTACCACGCGCACACCTTTTTTCTTCGCCGCAAGATAAATGCGCGCGGTATCTTCCGGATTCTCACAGATCGGCTTTTCAAGCAGGATGTCGTAGCCCGCTTCAATCGCGAGCAGTGCCGGTTCCAGATGGTACTTGTCCATCGTCGCGATCACCGCAACGTCTGCGATTTTTCCAAGTTCAAAAAGACCCGTCCAATGCGAAAAACAACGTTCTTCCGGAATGCCGTGCATATCACGCACATAGTTTCTGCGAGACTCGATCGGCTCGGCAACCGCAACCACGTCAAAGGTGTCGGTCTTCTTCATCAAAGTCGCATAGCCGATGCCGCCGCGCTGACCTGCACCAACCACAATCGCTGTGAGTTTCTTCATTCTAAAACGCTTCCCTTCCCTAAAAGGTTTGTTCTATCTCGCATTATAGCAAACAAATCCCTAAAAGTCCACACTATTTGAAGAAAAAAGCCACCCGATCGGGCGGCTTTTTTCTGCTTCAAATTAAAATTTATCCCAGCTTCTGCTGTTTCATCCAGAACCACATCACAAACCGATGTGGGAATATTTTCGCGAGAAGCATCTGTGCACGGGCGATGAATCCGTATTTGGATACATCCTTGCCAAGGCGCAGATCACGCCATGCACGTGCTACTACATCTTCCGTATCGTACATCGCGACATAGGTTTTCACCACCGCATCCTTATCCCTTTCCACCGCACGGTCGAAAAATTCGGTGCGGGTCCAGAACGGGCAGACCGCCATGACCGAAATATCTTCCAGTTCACAGTTTAATGCACGCGAGTACGAGAGCACAAATGCCTTGGTGGCGGCGTAAACGTTGATATACGGGACGGGTTGGTGGGACGCAACCGATGCGATGTTCATGATCTTCGCGCCCTTTCCCATAAACGGGACGGTGTACTGGCACATACTCATCAGCGCAATGCAGTTGAGTTTTACCATCCCGATATTTTCTTCCAAAGTGGCATCCATGGTTGCACAAAACTTCCCATATCCGCTGACATTCAAAAGCAGGCGGACATCGGGTTTCTCTTTTTCCAGCAGTGCCGCATATTCTTTGAGCGCAGCTTCATCTGCGAGATCGAGTGCGAGCACGCGCTTTGGAACCCCGAGTTCCAGCGTCTCTAAACGCTCTTTTCTGCGGGCGATGACCCACACTTCGTCAAGCGCTTCGCCAAACTGCGACACGGTTTCCGCAAACCGTTTTCCAAACCCGGATGATGCTCCTGTGATCACTGCGATTTTCTTCATACAAAATTCCCCCTTCGCTGATTATACCACAACCGAATTTATTTTCAAATATAAAATATTTGTTTCTTGCGCAATTCCTATTTACAGATGGAAACCGATGTGATATAATGACTAAAATTATGTTTTACCGTCTTGCCCATCCTGTGCGCAAGACCTTTTTTGAGCGGAAAGGAGACCAATATGTTGAGAAATAAAATGAAAACTTCATTGATTTCTTATGGTATTGGTATTTCTGTTTCCAATTTTAATTTTCCCCGGTTTCGTTGATTTGCTGTTTGCATTTCAGGAAACCGGTTTTTTTACGGACGCAAACGAGTTTGGAAGGAGAATCAACCATGGCGAAACGAACAGATATCAAGAAAATTCTCATCATCGGCTCGGGCCCCATCGTAATCGGTCAGGCCGCCGAGTTTGACTATGCAGGCACTCAGGCTTGCCTTGCACTCAAGGAAGAAGGCTACGAAGTTGTGCTTTGCAACTCCAACCCCGCAACCATCATGACCGACACCATCATTGCAGATAAGGTGTATATGGAACCGCTGACACTGGAATACGTGGCAAAGATCATCCGCCACGAGCGTCCGGATGCGATCATCCCGGGCATCGGCGGTCAGACCGGCTTGAACCTTGCAATGCAGCTTGAGAAGAAGGGCATTTTGGAAGAATGCCGTGTCAAACTGCTCGGCACTTCGAGCGCGTCCATCGAGCGCGCGGAAGACCGTGAAATGTTCAAGGAACTCTGTGAATCCATCGGTGAGCCGGTCATCCCGTCTGAAATCACCTACTCGCTCGACGAAGCAAAGGCTGCGGCAAACCGTATCGGTTACCCTGTCGTACTCCGCCCGGCATTCACCTTAGGCGGTACCGGCGGCGGCTTTGCATACAACGACGAAGAACTGATGGAAATCGGCGTCAATGCATTCAACCTGTCCCCGGTCCATCAGGTTCTCATCGAAAAATCCGTCAAGGGCTATAAGGAAATCGAGTTTGAAGTCATGCGCGACTCCAATGACCATGCCATCACCATCTGCGGCATGGAAAATATCGACCCGGTCGGTGTCCATACGGGCGACTCCTGCGTTGTCGCACCGATCATGACGCTCAGCCGTGATGACGAAAAAATGCTCAATGACTCGGCAATCAAACTCATCAAAGAACTCAAGATCGAGGGTGGCTGCAACGTCCAGTTTGCACTCAACCCCAACTCAAGTGAGTACTATCTCATCGAAGTTAACCCGCGCGTTTCCAGATCATCTGCGCTGGCATCCAAGGCATCGGGCTACCCGATCGCCCGTGTGACCGCAAAAATCGCGGTGGGTATGGCGCTGGAAGAAATCAAAATCGCAAATACCAATGCGGCATTTGAGCCGAAACTCGATTACGTCATCGCAAAACTCCCCCGCTTCCCGTTTGACAAGTTCGTTTCCGCAACCAACAAACTCGGCACTCAGATGAAGGCAACCGGCGAAGTCATGGGCATCGGCTCGAATCTGGAAGAAGCAATGCTCAAGGGCATCCGCTCGCTGGAAATCGGTGCAAATCATCTCTATCTCTCCAAATTTGACAACATGAGCGTGGAAGAACTGCTCGAATACATCACCGAGTTCCGCTCAGATAATATCTTCGCGATCGCAGAACTGCTCTACCACGGGGTTTCTGTGGAGAAAATCCACGAAATCACCATGATCACCCCGTTCTTCCTGCAGGCGATCAAAAACATCATCGATATGGAAGAAGTCCTGCGCGTAAATAAAGATGCTGAAACCCTTACCAATGCAAAGAAAATGGGCTTTAGCGACCGATACATCGCACGCCTTTGGGACTGCACCGAGCGTGATGTCTACAACAAGCGCAAAGAACTGGGGCTGTTCCCGTCGTTTAAGATGGTGGACACTTGCCACACGGGCGCATACATCCCCTATTTCTACTCTTCCTACACAGGCGAGAACGCTTCCCGTCTGACCGATAAGAAGAAAATCATCGTACTCGGCGCAGGTCCGATCCGTATCGGTCAGGGCGTAGAATTTGACTACTCCACCGTCCATGCGGTCATGACCATTAAAAATGCGGGTTATGAAGCGATCATCATCAACAACAACCCGGAAACCGTATCCACCGACTATACCACCGCAGACAAACTCTACTTCGAGCCGCTCACCCCGGAAGATGTCATGAACATCGTGGAATTTGAGCAGCCCGAAGGTGTCATCGCATCCCTTGGCGGTCAGACCGCGATCAACCTGGCACAGCCGCTCTTTGACCGTGGGGTCAAAATCATCGGTACCGACTGCGCCGCAATCGATCGCGCGGAAGACAGAAACGCTTTCGAGAACTTGCTGAATGAACTGAACATCCCCCGTGCAAAGGGCAAAGCGGTTACCAAATTGGAAGACGGGATCAATGCGGCAGCTGAGATCGGCTACCCGGTACTCGTCCGCCCGTCCTTTGTTTTGGGCGGTCGCGCAATGCAGATCGTGGCGAACGAAGAACAACTGCGCCACTATCTCAAAACCGCGGTTGAAATCGACGAAGATAAGCCTGTCTTGGTCGACAAATACATCGAAGGACGTGAAGTGGAAATCGACGCAATTTGCGACGGTCGCGACGTATTCGTCCCCGGCATCATGGAACTGGTCGAACGCACCGGCGTCCACTCGGGCGACTCCATCTCGGTTTATCCGCCGTTTTCCATCTCGAACAAGGTCAAGGGCATCATCCTGCAGTATGCGAAGAAACTGGGGCTTGCCATCGGCATTGTTGGTCTGTTCAACATCCAGTTCATTGTGGATGACAATGACGAAGTGTATATCATTGAAGTCAACCCGCGCTCTTCCCGTACCGTTCCGTTCCTTTCCAAGGCAACCGGGTATTCGCTTGCGGACATCGCAACCGAAGTCATCCTGGGCAAGAGCCTGAAAGAACAGGGCTTCTTTGACATTTACCCGGATGAAACCGAGCGTTTCTACGTCAAAGCACCGGTCTTCTCGTTTAATAAGATCCGTGGGCTGGATGCATATCTCTCGCCCGAAATGAAGTCCACCGGTGAAGCAATCGGCTATGACCGTACCAGAACCCGTGCGGTCTACAAAGCGCTGCAGGCATCGGGGATGCACCTGCAGAATTACGGCACCGTCTTCTGCACCATTGCAGACCGCGACAAGGAAGAAGCACTCCCGCTCATTCGCCGTCTGTATCAGCTCGGCTTCAACATTGAAGCGACCGCAGGCACCGCCGCGTTCTTAAAGCAGAACGGCATCCGTACCCATGTACTCAAAAAACTCTCGGATGGCAGCGATGAGATCCCGAACGCTCTGCGCCAGGGTCATATCGCATACTTCATCAACACCAAGGACCCGGGCTCTGTGGGCGAAACCGACGGCGCACAACTGCGCCAGATCGCAACCGAGTACAACGTTACCATGTTCACTTCTCTTGACACGGTAGACGCACTGCTCGACGTTCTGGAAGAGACCACGCTGACCATTTCCACCATCGACGCATAAGTGATTGACATAAGGGTAGGACACAGTCCTACCCTTATGGTAATTCTGTCGAGAAATCCTTTGAAAATCCTGTGTTTTTTTGTCATTTGAAACCCTTGATTTCATTGACATTTCACGGGAATTGGTATATGATATTATCAGAAAAATTTTTCATTTCCTACCCGTGTGACTGACGGAACAATGTGGAGCACCACAGAGGAGCACGGTGAGTTTGTTTTTTGCCGACCGTCTGGGCAGTTCTGCTTGATTGAGTTTCAGGATAGGACTGTCTTTTTTTAGTGATTTGGAGGGTTTTTTATGAAGAAAGTCGGAATTCTCATGGGGAGCGACAGTGATCTTCCCATCATCAAGAAAGCGACGGCTGTTTTGGACGATCTCGCGATCCCCTATACAGTCAACATCTACTCGGCACACCGCACCCCCGAACAGGCGCGTGACTTTGCGCTCAGCGCAAGAGAATCGGGTTACGGCGCGCTCATCGCAGCAGCAGGGATGGCGGCGCACCTTGCAGGCGCGATCGCGGCAAATACCACGCTCCCGGTCATCGGCATCCCGTGTGCGTCCCAGTACCTTGACGGGATGGACGCACTGCTCTCCACCGTGCAGATGCCATCCGGCATCCCGGTAGCCACCGTTGCGATAAACGGCGGCGCAAACGCGGCACTCCTTGCAGCACAGATCCTTGCGGTAGAAGATTCCGCCCTTGCAAAGAAACTGGATGATCTGCGCGTAACCGCAGCGGAAGCAGTTCTCAAAAAAGACGCAGATGTCATGAACAAACTCAATTCGTAAACAAATTTTTGATATAAAGGAGAAATCACCATGGAAAAGATTTATACCGGTAAAACCAAAGACGTGTTCAAACTCGAAAACGGCAATGTTCTCTTAAAGTTCAAAGACGACTGCACCGGCAAAGACGGCGTGTTCGATCCGGGCGAAAACTCGGTCGGTCTCACCATTGACGGTGTTGGCGATGTCAACCTGCGTATGTCCATCTACTTCTTTGAAAAGGTAAACGCGGCAGGCATCAAGACCCACTTTATCAGCGCAAACCTTGCAGACACCACCATGGAAGTTCTCCCGGCTAAGGTATTCGGGCATGGGCTCGAGGTCATCTGCCGCCACAAAGCGGTGGGTAGCTTCATCCGCCGTTACGGTGATTACATTGAAGAAGGCGCAGACCTTCCGGCATACGTGGAAATGACCTTCAAAGACGATGCAAAGGGCGATCCGCTCGTCATCAAGGATGCACTCGTTGCACTCGGCGTCATGACCGACAAACAGTACGAAGACATCAAGGAAATGACCCAGAAAATCACCAAGATCGTTGCAGACGATCTGAAAGAAAAGGGTCTTGTCCTGTATGATATCAAATTCGAATTCGGCTACGATGCAGACGGCAACGTCATGCTCATCGACGAAATCGCATCGGGCAATATGCGCGTCTACAAGGACGGCAAGTACATCGACCCGATGACTCTCTCCGAACTTTTCTTTGCATAAGAGGTAACTTCTATGGGTGGCTTTTTCGGTGCAGTCAGCAAGAGCGATACCGTCCTCGACGTATTCTTCGGCACTGACTATCATTCTCACCTGGGCACTCGTCGCGGCGGCATGGCGGCATACGACGAGAAGAAAGGTCTTCAGCGCAAGATCCACAAAATTGAAAATTCGCCTTTCCGCACCAAGTTTGAAAACATTGGGGCTACCATGAAAGGCACCGCGGCGATCGGGTGCATCAGCGATTCGGATGCACAGCCGCTGCTCGTCCGCTCCAAGCTCGGACTGTACGCCATCTGTATCATCGGTCTCATCAACAACAGAGAACAACTGGTGGAAGACTTCCTGTTTTCGCATGGCGGTCATTTCGGCGCGGTTACCAACGAAGGCATCAACTCCACCGAACTGGTCGCGGCGCTCATCAACCAGAAAGATACTTTTGCAGACGGCATCGAGTATGCACAAAGTTTGATCGATGGCACCGCATCCATCTTGATCCTGACAGGAGACGGCAAGATCATCGCATCCCGTGACAGACTGGGGCGCATCCCGGTGCTCATCGGGAAACGCGATGACGGCTACTGTGTTTCGTTTGAAGACTTCGCCTACAAGAAACTCGGCTTCGATGACTGCAAAGAACTCGGTCCGGGCGAAGTGGTGGAACTCACGGC
The DNA here is from genome assembly GCA_015067485.1 of Oscillospiraceae bacterium. Taxonomy (GTDB): domain Bacteria; phylum Bacillota; class Clostridia; order Oscillospirales; family JAAYXM01; genus SIG510. The sequence goes on along the minus strand of SVMJ01000006.1, from coordinate 11,000 downwards.
CGATTCGCTCACCGTTTTGAAAGAAGCGGGTGAGAACAAAAAAATCTGTGCCTTTTTGTGGTCGTACTACGGTTACTCGACCTCCTGCTATGAAGGGGTCAACGTGGAAGTCATGCGAAACGAAAACGGCAAGATCATGGCGGATACCGACCGTAAAAACGATGTCGCACAGGATATCGACTATGTGTGCGGCATTCCCGACTCGGGCACACCTCATGCGATTGGCTATGCACATGAAAGCGGCATCCAGTTTGCCCGTCCCTTCATCAAGTACACCCCCACCTGGGCGCGCAGTTTTACCCCTGCCAACCAGGCGGAGCGCAACCGAGTCGCCAAGATGAAGCAGATCCCCGTTCACGATCTCATTCAGGACAAGAAACTGCTCTTCGTGGACGACAGTATCGTCCGCGGCACGCAACTTCGTGAAACGGTTGAATTTTTGTATGAAAACGGCGCGAAAGAAGTGCATATCCGCTCGGCTTGTCCGCCCATTATGTACAGCTGCAAGTACTTAAACTTCTCGCGTGCAACCAGCGAGATGGAACTCATCGCACGCAGGACCATCGTGGAACTGGAAGGCGAAGAAGGACTCCAGCACATCGAAGAGTACAGCGATTCTTCCACCGAACGTGGGCGTAACCTGCGCTGTGCGATCTGCAAAAAGATGCACTTCACTTCACTCGAGTTCCAATCCATCGACGGCATCATCAAAGCGATAGGGCTTCCGGCCGACAAGATCTGCACATATTGTTGGACCGGCAAAGAATAAAGGAGAATACAACATGGAACATAAGAATTCTTTTTCCGCAAGCTACGCTGCTGCGGGTGTTGATATTACCGCCGGATACAAGTCGGTGGAACTGATGAAAAAGCACGTCGCCAGAACTCGTAATGAGGGCTCGGTCGACGATGTGGGCGGCTTTGGCGGCTGCTTCGACCTGTCCTGCGTGGCAGGGATGGAACATCCCATCTCGGTATCCGGTACCGACGGCTGCGGCACCAAGGTCAAACTTGCGATTTTGATGGACAAGCACGACACCATCGGCATCGACGCGGTCGCGATGTGTGTCAACGATATCATCTGTGTAGGCGCAAAACCGCTCTACTTCCTTGACTACATCGCTTGCGGCAAGAACTTCCCCGAGAAGATCGCCGAGATCGTGAGCGGTGTTGCGGAAGGCTGTGTCCAGTCGGGCGCGGCACTCATCGGCGGTGAGACCGCAGAGCATCCGGGTCTTATGCCTGAAGAAGATTACGACCTTGCAGGCTTTGCAGTCGGCGTGGTCGACAAACCCAAAATGATCGATAACTCCAAGATGGCGGTGGGCGACGTGGTCATCGCGCTCCCCTCCACCGGCATCCACTCCAACGGCTTCAGCCTGTGCCGTAAGGTCTTTGACATTGATCACAATAACCCTGAACTGTATGTCCCGCGTGACGAACTTTCCGGCAAGAGCATCGCGGAAGCCCTGCTCGTCCCCACCAAGATCTACGTCAAACCCGTGCTCGCACTCATCGAGCAGGTCGCGGTCAAAGGCATTTCCCACATCACAGGCGGCGGTTTCTATGAAAACATTCCGCGCTCCATTCCGGACGGGCTCTGTGCAAAAATCGATAAATCGGCAGTCAAAGTCCTTCCCATCTTCGATGTCATCGCAAAATGGGGCAACATCCCCGAGCGCGATATGTACAACACCTATAACATGGGCGTTGGCATGAGCGTGGTCGTTCCGGCGGCAGACGTAGAAAAATCCCTTTCCATCTTGAAAGAAAACGGTATTGACGCTTACGTGATCGGCGAGATCATCAAAGGCGACGAAAAGGTGATTTTGTAATGAGCAAGAACATCGTGGTTTTAGTCTCGGGCGGCGGTACCAACCTGCAGGCGCTCATCAAAGCGGAAAAAAGGGGCAAATTGGGTGATGGAAAAATCACTTGCGTCATCTCCTCCAAGGCAGACGCTTACGCGCTCACCCGTGCAAAAAAGGCCCACATCAAAACCCGTACCCTGGTCCGCAAAGACTATGCGGATATCGCATCGTATTCCCGTGCGATGCGTGACGCGCTGCTCGAAGAACAGGCAGACCTGATCGTCTATGCAGGCTTTATGACCATTCTCGACGAGAGCGTGTGTGATGCGTTCCAAAACCGCATGATCAATGTCCATCCTGCGCTCATCCCGTCGTTCTGCGGCAAAGGCTTCTATGGTCTTCACGTCCATGAAGAAGCACTCAAAAAAGGCGTCAAAGTCTCGGGTGCGACCGTTCATTTCGTGACCGCGGAATGTGACGCAGGCCCCATCATCCTGCAAAAAGCAGTCGAAGTACGCGATGATGACACCCCCGAAACCCTGCAAAAGCGCATCATGGAACAAGCAGAATGGAAGATTCTGCCGAAAGCAGTCCAGTTGTTCTGCGACGGAAAGATCATGGTCGAAAACAATAAAACTTATCTTAGATAAATCGGAGGACGTTTCAAATGGAAATCAAGACCATTGCAAATGAATTGAGTTCTCTCCCGTACCACGGCAGAGGCATTATGATCGGCAAAAGTGCAGACGGCAAAACCGCTGTCACCGCATATTTCATCATGGGCAGAAGTGTCAACTCCCGCAACAGAATCTTTGTGGCGGAGGGTGATGGAATGCGTACCAAAGCATTCGACGAATCCAAGATGACCGACCCGCATCTCATCATCTACTACCCGGTCCGTGTACTCGGAAACAAAACCATCGTGACCAACGGTGACCAGACCGACACGATCTATGAACTCATGGGCAAAGGTCAGACATTTGAGCAAGCACTCACCACCCGTGAATTTGAGGACGATGCTCCGAACTTCACCCCGCGCATCTCGGGCATCATCAATCTGGAAAACGGGGATATGGACTATGCAATGTCCATCCTGAAATCCGCGGATGGGGACGGCTCCTCCTGCCAGCGCTACACTTACACCTACGCAAACCCGATCGCAGGACGCGCAAAATTCATCCATACTTACAAGTGTGACGGCAATCCGCTCCCGAGTTTCGAGGGCGAGCCGAAAACTTTGGAACTCCCGAATGTCGACATCGACACACTCGCGGATCTGATTTGGACCAACTTAAACGAAGACAACAAAGTCTCGCTCTTTGTGAGATACATTGATTTGGAAAGCGGCAAAGCCGACACCCGCATCATCAACAAAAACGCATAAGGAGATTTATGATGAAAGAATTTGAACTGAAATATGGTTGTAACCCCAACCAGAAACCCGCAAAGATCTATATGCATGACGGCAGTGAACTCCCCATCGAGATTTTGTGCGGTCGTCCCGGCTACATCAATTTCCTGGATGCGTTCAACTCCTGGCAGCTCGTCAAGGAACTCAAGGAAGCAACCGGTCTCCCGTGTGCGACTTCGTTTAAGCACGTCAGTCCGACTTCGGCGGCTTGCGGCACCGTCCTTCCCGAAAAACTCAAAAAGGCTTGTTTTGTCGATGACATTGAAGGACTCGACGACAGCCTGCTCGCTTGCGCTTATGCACGCGCGCGCGGCACCGACAGAATGTGCTCGTTTGGCGACTGGATCGCGCTCTCCGATATCTGTGACAAGACCACCGCGCTTCTCATCAAGCGCGAGATCTCGGACGGCGTCATCGCTCCGGGCTATACCGACGAAGCACTCGAGATTCTCAAAACCAAGCGCAATGGCAACTACAACATTGTCAAGATCGACCCGAACTTCGTCCCGGCTGAGATCGAAACCAAGCAAGTTTACGGCATCACCTTCCAGCAGGGCAGAAACAACTTCGAGATCAACAAGGAACTCCTTTCCGATATCGTAACCAAAAACAAAGACCTTCCCGAAACCGCAAAGCGTGACCTGCTCGTCGCACTCATCACGCTCAAGTACACCCAGTCCAACTCGGTTTGCTATGCGGTCGACGGTCAGGCGATCGGCGTGGGCGCGGGTCAGCAATCCCGTATCCACTGCACCCGTCTTGCAGGCACCAAGGCAGACACCTGGCTTCTCCGCCAGGCTGATAAAGTCTTGAACCTCCCGTTCCTTCCCACTCTCGGTCGTGCAGACCGTGACAACGTCATCGACGGCTACATCAACAAAAACGAAGAAGACGTGTGTGCAGACGGCAACTGGCAGAAGTACTTCACCACCCAGCCCGAACCGTTCACCCGCGAAGAGATGGATGCACACCTTGCGACATTCTCGGGCATCGCACTCGGCTCGGATGCGTTCTTCCCGTTCTCGGATAATATTGAACGCGCTTACCGCAGCGGGGTCAGTTACATCGCAGAGCCGGGCGGCTCCATCCGCGATGATTTGGTCATCGAATGTGCAGACAAATACAACATGGTCATGGCATTCACCAAAATGCGCCTGTTCCATCACTAAGTTTTAAGGAGTCTACAATATGAAAATTCTGGTTGTCGGCGGTGGCGGTCGCGAACACGCCATCATCCGTTCCTTAAAAAAGAACCCTGCGATCACAGAGATCTTCGCCTGCCCCGGTAACGGCGGCATCGCGGCGGATGCGACCTGTGTGGCGATCGGCGCAACTGAAATCGAGAAAATCGCGGCTTTCGCGGTTGAGACCAAAATCGACTACGCGGTGGTCGCACCCGATGATCCCCTGGTTCTCGGCTGTGTCGACGCACTTGAAGCGAAAGGCATCCCCTGCTTTGGTCCGCGTGCAAATGCGGCGATCATCGAAGGCAGTAAAGTCTTCTCGAAAAACCTGATGAAGAAATATGGCATCCCCACCGCGGAATATGAAGTGTTCGACGATATGAACGCGGCACTCAAATATCTTGACACCGCTCCCATCCCCACCGTCATCAAAGCAGACGGGCTCGCACTCGGCAAAGGCGTCATCATCGCGGAAACCCGCGATGACGCAAAGACCGCGGTGCGTGACATGATGGAAGGCGGCATCTTCGGAAAATCCGGCTCCCGCGTGGTCGTGGAAGAATTCTTGACCGGTCCCGAAGTATCCGTGCTCGCCTTTACCGACGGAAATGTGGTAAAGCCCATGGTCTCGTCGATGGACCATAAGCGTATCGGCGACGGAGATACCGGTCTCAACACGGGCGGTATGGGCACCGTCGCTCCCAACCCCTACTACACCAAAGAAATCGCAGATGAGTGCATGGAAACCATCTTCCTGCCCACCATCCGCGCGATGAACGAAGAAGGCAGAACCTTCAAGGGCTGCTTGTACTTCGGCTTGATGCTGACCCCGAATGGTCCCAAAGTTATCGAATACAACTGCCGTTTCGGCGATCCCGAAACCCAGGTAGTTCTCCCGCTTTTGGAAAGCGATCTTCTCACCGTCATGCAGGCGACCACCAACGGCACCCTTGCAGATGTCGACGTCTCCTTTGCAGATAAACACGCGTGTTGTGTCATTTTGGCTTCTGCGGGCTATCCCACCGCTTACAAAAAAGGCTTTGAAATGACCTTTACCGACGAAGCACTCGCTGCAACGTATGTTGCAGGCGCAAAATTGGAAAACGGAAAACTCGTCACTTCGGGCGGTCGTGTGACCGGCACCACCGCGATTGCGGATTCTTTGGAAGACGCGATCCGCGAAGCATATCGCCTGTCCGACGGCGTGAAGTTTGAAGGCGCTTATCGCAGATCGGATATCGGTCAAAAAGCGCTCAAGGCTTCTAAGTGATTGGAGGAAAAATCAATGGTTTATCGCATATTTGTAGAAAAGAAGCCGGGGCTCGACAACGAAGCCAAAGGTCTTCTCTCGGAAGCAAAAAACCTGCTCGGCATTGAATCGTTGGAAGATATCCGCTTGTTCAATCGCTATGATGCGGAAAATATCACTGAAGAACTGTTCGACTATGCAGTAAAAACAGTCTTCTCCGAGCCGCAGCTCGACAACGTCTCGACGAGCGTCGAAATCCCCGAAGCAGTCGTATTCGCGGTAGAAGCGCTCCCGGGTCAGTTCGACCAGAGAGCAGACTCTGCGGCACAATGTATCCAGATCATCTCGCAGGGCGATCGTCCCATCATCCGTACCGCAAAGGTCTATGCACTCTATGGCAGCCTCACCGATGCTGACATCAAGGCATTCAAGCACCACGTCATCAACGCGGTGGAAAGCCGTGAAGCAGACCTTGCAAAACCCGAAACGCTGGCAGTCGAATATGCCGCACCCGAAACTGTCGCTACTATCGACGGCTTCATTACGATGGACGATACGGCGCTCAAAACACTCCTTGACGAAAAGGGTCTCGCAATGGATCTTGACGATCTCAAGTTCCTGCAAACCTACTTCCGCGATACCGAAAAGCGCGACCCGACCATCACCGAGATCCGCGTGGTCGATACTTATTGGTCCGACCATTGCCGTCATACCACATTCTCCACCCACATCGACAACGTCCGCATCTCGGACCCCGAGGTCAAGGAAGCATATGAACGCTACCTTGCCGCGCGTGTGGAAGTCTACGGAGAAGAAACCGCGGCGGCACGTCCGCAGACCTTGATGGACATCGCGACCATCGGTACCAAAACCCTCAAAAAGCGCGGTCTGCTCCCTGAGTTGGATGAAAGCGAAGAAATCAACGCTTGCTCCATCCACGTGACCGCAACGGTCAACGGTGAAGACCAGGATTGGCTTTTGATGTTCAAAAACGAAACCCACAACCACCCGACAGAAATCGAGCCGTTCGGCGGCGCAGCGACCTGTATCGGCGGTTGTATCCGTGACCCGCTCTCGGGTCGTGCATACGTCCATCAGGCGATGCGCGTCACCGGCGCAGGCGATCCGCGTAAAACCATCGCAGAAACATTGGATGGCAAACTCCCCCAGCGTAAAATCTGCCAGACCGCGGCGGCAGGCTACTCGTCCTACGGTAACCAGATCGGTCTTGCAACCGGTCACGTCGCGGAACTCTACCACGAAGGCTTCGTCGCAAAGCGTCTCGAATGCGGCGCAGTTGTCGCGGCAGCTCCTGCCTATAATGTCCGCCGTGAACGCCCCGCACCCGGCGATGTGATCGTCCTGCTCGGCGGTCGCACCGGTCGCGACGGTATCGGCGGTGCAACCGGCTCGTCCAAGAGCCATAACATGAAATCCCTCACCACCATGGCAAGTGAAGTCCAAAAGGGTAACGCACCCGAAGAACGCAAGATCCAGAGACTCTTCCGCAACGCGGAAGTCACCCGTCTCATCAAGCGTTGTAACGACTTTGGCGCAGGCGGCGTGTCCGTCGCGATCGGCGAACTTGCTCCGGGATTACAGATCGATCTTGACGCAGTCCGTAAGAAATACGAAGGACTCGACGGCACCGAAATTGCGATCTCGGAATCTCAGGAACGCATGGCGGTCGTAGTCGCCGCAGAAGACGCAGACCGCTTCATCGCTTATGCTGAGAGTGAAAACCTGGAAGCATACCGCGTGGCAGTGGTTACCGAAGAAGCACGCATGGTCATGAAGTGGAAGGGTAACGTCATCGCAAACCTGTCCAGAGAATTTTTGGATACCAACGGCGCGGTCAAACACACCGAAGTATCGGTTACCGCGAAAGACCTTTCCGAACTCGGCGACCCGCTCTACGGCTCGCTTCGTGAAATGGCAAAAGATCTCCACACCGCAAGCCAGCGCGGTCTGGTCGAGCGTTTTGACTCCACCATCGGCGCAGGCAGCGTGATCATGCCGTACGGCGGCAAGCGTCAGCTTACCCCGGCACAGTCCATGGCGGCAGTCCTCCCGGTTCTCCCGGGTCAGGAAACCGACCAAGCCAGCGTATTCAGCTGGGGCTGTGACCCGGATCTGCTCACCATCGACCCGTACACCGGCGCCTATGCCGCGATTTATAACTCCATGGCAAAACTGGTTGCCGCAGGTTGTGACTACAAAAAAGCATACCTGACCCTGCAGGAGTTCTTTGAAAAACTGAGAAACGAACCGGCTCGTTGGGGCAAACCCTTTGCCGCACTCCTTGGCGCACTCGACGCACAACTCGAACTCGGCGCGGCGGCGATCGGCGGGAAAGACTCCATGTCGGGCAGTTTCCTTGATAAAGACGTTCCGCCCACGCTCATCTCCTTTGCGATCGCACCGATCAAGAAGCAGGATGTCTTGAGTCCTGAATTCAAAGAAGCAAACCACCCGGTCTATCTCTTCGGCGCAACCGATGAGAGCGGTGAAAGCCTGAAAGCATCGTGGGAAAACTTCCACGCCCTGTGCAAGGCAGGCAAAGTCAAAGCGGCTTGGGCGGTAGAACACGGTATCGGCGAAGCCGTGATGAAGATGTCGTTTGGTAACAACATCGGCTTTACTTCCTGTGCAGAACTGGATGACACCTGGCATTGCAACCTGTTCGGCTTCTTGGTTGCCGAACTCACCGAAGATATCGATCTTCCGGGCACGCTGAAACTCGGCACCACAACGGCTGATCCCACCATCACGTTGGAACATGACAGCGCAACCATCGAAGAACTCTATGCGCTCCACACCGCAACACTGGAAGATGTCTATCCCACCCATGCAAAAGAAGACAAGGGCGAGATCCCGACTTATTCTTATGACGGCAAATGCACCATCTCCCCGAAAAACAAGGTCGCAAAGCCCAAAGTCCTCATTCCGGTCTTCCCGGGCACCAACTGCGAATATGACTCGGCTCGTGCAGTCGAAAAAGCAGGTGCGGAAGCAGAAATCTTCGTCATCCGCAACCTGACCGCAGAAGATGTGGCACGCAGCGTGGAAGGCTTCTCTGCAAAAGTCCGTGAGAGCCAGATGATCTTCATCCCGGGCGGCTTCTCGGGCGGCGACGAACCGGACGGCTCGGCTAAATTCATCACCGCATTCTTCCGCAACCCCGCGGTCAAAGAAGCGGTCACCGACCTGCTCGATAACCGCGACGGTCTCATGTGCGGTATCTGTAACGGCTTCCAGGCACTGATCAAATTGGGCCTCGTCCCGTACGGCAAGATCATCGACACCGATGAATCCTGCCCGACGCTGACCTTCAACAACATCAGCCGCCACCAGAGCAGAATCGTCCATACCCGCATCGCATCCACCAAGTCCCCGTGGCTGAGCCTGATGAACGTGGGCGACGTGGTAAATGTCCCGATTTCGCACGGCGAAGGTAAATTCTTAGCTTCCCGTGAACTCATCAAAAAACTGGCGGAAAACGGACAGATCGCAACCCAGTACGTTGACCTCGATGGCAACGCAACAAGCGATATCAACTTCAATCCCAACGGCTCGCTCTGTGCAATCGAAGGTATCACCTCCCCCGACGGACGTGTCTTCGGTAAGATGGGCCACAGTGAACGCATCGGCGATAATCTCTATCGCAACGTCCCGGGCGAGTACGATATCCAAATGTTCAAAGCCGCGGTCAAGTATTTCCAAGGGAAATAAAGGATAAGAAAAACAGACAGTCGGTTGACTGTCTGTTTTATTCTTTAATTTTGAAACTTGACTGCCTGTACGGTTTGCATCGGATATGCGATAAGTTCGCTCCCCTGTAGATTTTCGCGGTGCAGGTTCACCGCGTGGATCCCGTTGTTCTCATAGGTAGTGTAATAATAAATCCCGCGGTCGGTATTGCAGCAGGAACTGTACCGCGTGAACTCATAGACCCCGTCGCCGAGTTCCACGCATCCCCGTTGCATCTCCACCGACTTTAAGATGTGGAAAAACTGACTCACACTCGCACTCTCGGTATCATTCGATACCGAGTTTTTCTTTACAAACACGGCTCTGACAAAGCGCGACATCGACGACGCATCCCCCGGAAGCCCGAGTCCGCCCATCCCGCGGGAATAGGCTTTCAAGTCCAGATCCCCGCAAAAAATGTTTTCGGGCGTACGTGCGCTAAGGCGCATATAGTTATTTAACTGAAACAGTTGCTGCTCAAACGGCGGGTTGTTCGTGAGTACCCCGACCGGGTTGTGATACAATTTGACTCCGCTCTTCACCGCCTCCAGCGTGAGCGATCGCTCTCCATCCGAGATCAGCCAGTGCAGCGGCGTAAGGGGTAATTTTTCGCTGAAATTCTCATGGTAGAGGTTTATCCTGCCAAGCAGGGTTTCTGCATCCGAAACCGTCGCACACTGCCCCAAAACCCACGGAATGAGTTCAAACGGCGCAACATTGTCTTTCCCGTCCCGGTATGGCTTGTAGTCCGCATTGTCGGGGAAATTCAGCCCCGCCATACTCAGCCCCTTCTCGTTCGTAGCATCGTAGTAAAGCGGATACCCTTTTGCAATATGCGCCATCCCGATCATCGCAAAATGCCGATCAATTTCACCCATCTTCCGAAAGCGGAAACGAAAGTTGCGCGGCGTGACCGTAACGTGCTCTCCAAACGAACACTCCATATCCAAGTTCCTGCCGAAGTAACAGTCGCGCGTCTTGTAAGTGATCGCGGTACACATCCCACATTCCCCCTTTGTCTCTTATCTAACATTGGCAGAATGCAGGATTTTATACATCGTGGATTAAATTGGTCTTGGTCAGTTTTTTTGCTTTCGCCGACGAGGATTTTGCGAAAATTCTTTCTCTACTATGTCCCCGTCGTCCGAAACCTACGCCCTGTTGCGGTGCCCGAAAAAATCATCGGGCTTCCGCTTTTCCTCGATTTTTTCGACCGCTGCCACTCCTTTTGCCTCGCTGTATCTGCCACCGGCAGCGCTCGGCAACGTCCCCGATTGAAAAAACGATTCTCAATCGTTTTTTCTGCACTAACCTTTGATCCCCGCTCGTCGGTCTCATAATTTGCGGAGGCAGGATTTGCTTTTCTGCGGAAAAGCCACGGCGGTTGAAACAGTCCCCCGGACTGTTTCCAAGAGCCGCCTTTCAAATCCACCTATCCCAATGCACAAAAAAACAGACAGTCAAATGACTGTCTGTTTTTTGTGGCTCGTAGCACCGAAAAAGATATCACCGGATTTTTTGAAAAATCCGCTTGTGACAAGGCTTTTTCGGACTTTTTTTATATTTTTTATCGGTCTGTGTAATGGTTGGTGGTC
>SVMJ01000018.1 GCA_015067485.1 Oscillospiraceae bacterium | reverse complement strand
CTTCATTAATTGTTTTGCGACACTCCCCCGGGGCCCCCCGAAGGTGTCGCTGGCGTTTGTTTGTCTTCTACGTTGTTTAATTTACAAGGTACAACTCCCGCCCGCACAACACCGGTTTTTCAACCCCTGCCGTTTGGACGCTCAATTAGTTTACCAAATCTCAACCCTCTTGTCAACCCTTTTTTCAGGTTTTTTCAAGTTTTTTTCATCGGGAATTTTGGCTCACTTTTTGAGTCCGCCGTTTCACACGCGGCGGATTTTTATTATACCTACTTCTCCATGAAATGTCAACACCTTTTTCGATATTTTTCATCAAATTTTTTCGTACTGTTTTCCAGCCAATGTCTGCGGTTAAACTCACACACCAGAAGCTTGCTTCCGACCGCAGTTGTAACCAATGCGCTCTCACCGTCTATCGGCAATTCTTCCAGCAGCCCCTGCTCCAACAATTCATTCGCAACCCGAAAAAGAGTTTCACGGAAACTCGGGTCATCATCGAACTCTCCGTCCGACAATTCACTGATGGTTTGACATAGCTCATCGCGCGCAATCGGTTCAGTGAGTCCCAGCAGCAAATAACTGATCATACGATTCATCGGGAGATATTTCCCGAGCAGTTCTTCTAATTTCATGTAAATCCCTCCGCACTCATTTTCCTATAGGACAACAGTCGAATCCTATCGAATACACACGCGCAAAAAAGTTTTCCAAGTCCGATTTTTATCTTGCTAATTTTCTCCCTATAATATATAATGTAAGCACGCAAAAAACGGAGGAGGGATTTCGATGTCCGAACAAGCAATCAAACAAATCGCAAAAAATCGAAAAGCTTGGCATGATTACACCATCGAAGAATCCTTCGAAGCCGGCATCGCTCTCTCCGGTACTGAAGTGAAATCCATCCGTTTGGGCACCTTGAATTTGAAAGATTCGTATTGCGTAGTCAAACGTGGTGAAATTTTGGTAAAACAAATGCACATCAGTCCCTATGAAAAGGGTAACATATTCAACCGTGACCCAATGCGCGACCGAAAACTGCTCATGCACAAGCGCGAGATCCGCAAGTTGGATGCCGCAATTGCGCAACAAGGGTATGCCATCATTCCGCTTTCCGTCTATTTAAAAGGAAGCCTTGTGAAAATGCAAATCGGTTTGGCACGAGGAAAGAAACTCCACGATAAACGCGATGCAATGGCCGCCCGCGATGCGAAACGCGAGATGGACAGAGCAATGAAAGAACGAATGAAATGAAAGCGATGTGAATATAATGAGATTTGAAACCTTTGATTTGAATGCGCGTTTCCAAAAGTTACCGTACCGGACAACTCTTACTGCATATATTCAGGAAAACTCCGAAGAAATCTCACCGAACCGTAAACGCCCGGCAGTGGTGGTGTGTCCCGGCGGCGGATATGCCCACCGTTCCGCTCGTGAAAGTGAGCCGGTCGCACTCGCGCTCGCTGCACGCGGATATCAAGTTTTTATATTGAATTATAGCGTCAACGTAGCCTATCCTGCTCAACTTTTGGAAGCAGCAGCGGCAATTGCACTCATCCGCGAGCGCGCAGATGAGTTCCACGTACTCACAAATGCAATCAGCGTGATGGGGTTCTCAGCAGGCGGTCATGTCGCCGCGACTATCGGAACACTTTGGAATGAGCCGATCATTCGTGAAACTCTCTGCGTAGAATCCGCAGACATTCGTCCCGATGCTTTGCTCTTGTGCTATCCAGTCATTACCGGTGGCGAAAAAGCGCACGCAGGCAGTTTGGACATCGTCTCCGGTGGAGATGCCACTCTGCGGAACAAGTTGTCTCTTGAAACCAAAGTAACCGTTGACACCCCGCCAACATTCCTGTGGCATACAGTCACAGACGACACTGTCCCGGTAGAAAACAGCCTTCTGTTTGCAGATGCATTGACCAGAAACGGCGTTCAGTTTGAAATGCATCTTTTCCCAAGCGGACCGCATGGGTTGTCCCTCGCAACGCAGGAAACCATCAGTCCGCATGCCGATCGAATCAACCCGCACGCAGCGCAGTGGTTTGATCTCTGTGACAAATTCTTAAAAACCATGTTTGCTATTTGCGACTAAATCGCAATTGCATATTCCCGTGGGGGCGTACCGGTTTCGACGGGGATACAGAAACACGAATAGCGGGCAGAGGTGCGGTACCTCTTAAAAAATCGCAACTTCTATAAATGAATTAACAACAATAATTCTTTACTCGCTGCTTAATTAAGCGGCCGTCTCCCCCGTGAGGACCACGGCTCGGGCTGAGGCGTCAATCAGTGGTGAACGTGACCGTGTTAAGCTTTGCGCACGGCATGTAACATGAAGCTACCAACCCCGGAAGCCTGCCTGAAGGCGTCCGGCAGAGGGAATCTCAAACGTCAGGCTGCGCCCGGAGAATTTTGTGCGGAAGTGTTTTCGGACAGGGGTTCAACTCCCCTCGCCTCCACCAAGTAGAAAACCATTGGATTTACTGATAAAGTCAGTATTTCCAATGGTTTTTCTTCTTTTTTCGACAGTCCAAAAGAACCCGAAAAAGCGCGAAATACACCGAAAAAATGTGTAGTAAAATGTGTAGTACACCTTGAACGTTGGCGGAATATTATTCTCAAACTTTTAGAAGGAGGATAATATTGACATCATGGGGACCGTCATCAGACTTCTAAATCCTCGCTCCTTCGGGAGAGGAGGTGACACAGGTGTACCAGTACAGCGTCATCGAAGAGCAATTTCACACGGAAGAACTCGGCGAGTACACTTCCTTTGGATTGCTCGTTTCCGGCGCGCAAGAACTCCGGCTTTCTGATGTTTCGCCGGACCGGGAGTTTGTGTCCGCACTTGCCACGCGGTTCAACGAACTCCAACTCTCCCCGACCCATCTGTCGGAAGTGGTTCAGGATCTCCTGTAACCAAATGCAAAGGCACCGTAGAAATACGGTGCCTTTTTATATTCCCAACAAGTCATATAACGAGATTCTCTCGTCACACCATTATCAATCCTTGGGCGCGACTTCCCATCTTTCGGGATGTGTCAACCCCAAGGGTTTAATTATTTGGAGGCAAAATATGAATCAAATGGCAACTCGAAAAACCGCCATTTTAGTCGACGGCGGTTTCTATCGAAAACGAGCACAGTTTCTTTGGGGCGAAAGAGACGCAAAAGAACGAGCAAACGAACTGTTTAGTTATTGCTTGCTACACATTAGCGAATCAGAAGAACCGAGAGACTTATATCGCATTTTCTATTATGACTGCCCACCTATGTGCCGAACACTCAAGCACCCACTAACAGGGGAGAAAATTAATTTCGCCAAAGGTCCTTTAACATCGTGGTTCAAGTCGTTTGTTTGTACTCTCGCTAGCAAACGAAAAGTCGCTTTAAGAATGGGAGAACTGGCCGAAAACCAAGCATATTACGCCTTAAAGCCAAACACTCTTTCAGATATTCTTTCGGGCAACAAAGTTTCTTCAGATTTATCCAAACTAGATTTTCAATTAGTTGTTAAACAAAAAGGTGTTGATATGCGCATCGGCCTCGATGCAGCATCAATCGCTTACGGTCGCCACGTTGATCAGATTATTTTAATCGCCGGCGATAGCGACTTTCTACCAGTAGCAAAGATGGCGCGCAGAAATGGCATTGACTTTATTTTAGATCCTATGAAGCAAAAGCCAAAAACAAATCTTTTAGAACATATCGACGGTTTAGAGTCTTACACTGATAAGATGTACCCCAATCTCTCCGATTCCGAATCACCGAACAAAGGGAACTCAACCGTAAGATAGTGTATATGTTCGAGAGAGCCGGAGATATTCGGCTCTCTTTTTTATTCACTCCTTAATCATCTTTTTTATATTGACAAAATTCGCGCAATCGGTGTAGTATTATGTAGAAGATGATTACGAAAAGGCAGGTTTCAAAAGAATGAGCACCACAAAAAAGGCATCCTTTGGTTGTTTACTATCCGTTTTTCTGTTTTTCGTCGGCTTCTTTGCCCCATTTTTCGCGTTATATTTCCTATTTTCAGAAGCGGACCCTTGGATTCGTGTGCTGATCGTTCCGTGTCTATCCCTTGCGTACATCTTTTGCCAAAAAAGATTCCCGGTCACATCGGATATCGTTTTGACGATTTTGTATGGCATTTCGTTGTCAAAGGTAATCGACTTGCCCATCCAAGCATATACCGTTGCGTATTATGTTTTCGGAGTGCTTTTTGTCATTTTCTTCCTGATTCCGTCAATCATTCAAACAATTGAGCGGACCCGTCTTTTTCTGCTAATGTTCAAGCAGTGATCTTGTCCGCGATACAACACAAAACAACCCTTGAGACTTCACTCAAGGGTTGTTGTTTTTTATTACTTTCGTCGCATCGCGTCTAACTTTCGGTCCACCAACACCTTGTTATAGTGTCTCACCTTTTTCCCAACGCCCAACGCTTCAAATAAGTACTGCCGTTTCGAATCATTGAGTCCCGGAATCTTATAGATCGCCTGCATGATCAACAAACTTTTACTGTTGTCAATCATGTCACCGTTACGATCTTTAAGCCCGGAATCAATATTCTGCGTTGCCACTCGCGCCAAAATATAATCAGGAACCGTAATGCCGTGTGACTTCCCTGCATTCGCCTTTTCGACCCAGGACACCACACTATATCCCGCATCAACCTTCGCTTTGGCATTCGCATTGGCATACTCATATGCCATCGATACCACTTCGACTTTGTCTTCATCCGAAAGAGCATGATACGCAGATGACAATATCAGTTTGGACGTCAATTCATATGACGCCTTGCCTTTTGCAGTCGCATACTTCACGTACTCGTCTGCAGTGAGATCCTTTCGTTCCCCATCCACATTGAAATACTTGTCCGCACGTTTTGGAAGAACCTTTGCCTCGCCTGTCTCGTCGTACAGACGTGTCAACTCTTTCTCCATCGCACTCGTTTCCACTTTGGATGTGTACGCAGGATTGAGAACGTTGTTCATAGCATTACCGACTGCATTCTCCGTTCCTTCGCTTCGACCCCACGCATCAATATACGGAATCTGTTGGAAATCCCATCCCGGAATCTTCGCGCTGGTCTTACCCAACGTGTACTGCATATCGGATGTAAGCCAGTTCCCCTTTTCCGTGTAGGTGGTCATCCGTTCCTTTTGGAAACTTCGTTCCGCCTGTCCGAAAAGTGTTGGAACATACTGCGTAAGATAACTGGTAGTCGCACTCGACAGCACTGCCACAAGCGCCGACGTGTCGTTATCGTTGGCATATGCCAAACTGTCAAACACATCGTTCAAACTCTGCAAGCACGAAAGTTCCAGCATCGGGTCCGAGATATTTGTGACGGCAGAAAGCAGGTCCGCAAGTTTCGCACCCTTCTTGCCTTCCTTGATCGTCTCGTAAAGATTGACCCCGACAAAGAACGGGAGTGCTTCGGGCGCGAGCCAGTCCAAAGTAACACTCGTGCCGTCGGGCAACTCAAGTGCGTAATCCTGATGCCCCTGCAGTTCTTCAAATTCCTTCTTCTCCTCGTCACTGCCGCCGGCGCCTCTTATTAACCCCTGTGCCGCAAGAAACGCACCGAGTGCAACCAGTTCCGTACCGACAAGCCCTGCAGAAATATTATCGATCGCCTCAGTCGCATCCATTTCGCCCTTTCGAACGCGAGCCAAATCAACCGTAAGCCCTTTGAGCAATCCGAGCGGACTATATTCCACACCTCTGACAAGAATATTCGCAGGAGTCTTTCGGAACGGGAGAACCCCTTCCATCGCAACGCCGATCGCTTTTTCTACCGCGTTCGCATTCCGCGTTTTTCCGAGTTTGCTGATTGCCTGAGAAAATGCGTTCGTATCTCGATAAGTCGCTTTCTGCGCCTCTTTGATTGCATAAGCGCGGGCATTGCCGAGTGCCTTGCCACGTCTCAACTGCTCGGCAGTGATCCCGTTTGCACTGCAATATTGTGCGAGTGCATACGCATAATGCGGTTTCGAGAACCACATATCTTCACGGTCGAGCAACTCCGAGTTCAGTTTTCTGACCCGTTCTAACGCCTTGGTCTTGTAGATCTTGCGCCCTTCCTCGATATACCGATTCGCGTTTGCGGCATCGTTATACTTTCCGCCGCCCTTGACAATGTCTTGGACGTTTGCAAAATCATCCCATGCCTCCTTGAGCAAATCGCGTTTCACGCGCCCTTTCGTCCGTCCAATCCCGCCGCTCTCGCGCGTGGCGAAATTGACCACTTTCTCGATCGTTCCCGCCGTAACGTCCTTTGCGATGACCAGCGGAACAAATCCCGCATTGCCGTCCACTTGTTCTGTGCATACGCTTCTTTCGTCGCATCGCTCAATCCACCGTGTAGTTCGGCAATCTCCGCACGTGACAACCCGGACATCATCCGATAAACCGTATCCAAGTGATGTCCCAACTCATGCGCGATCGTGGGGAGATTATTCACCACACGCGAACGGATCCCGTGATTTCTCGTATTGTACTGCCCGCGCACTCCCTTACCACGAATATGCCCCTTCGTGATATTGATCCCGAAATCATGTCGAATCCCCTCCACGATCTCAGAAAGTGACTTCGGTGCCACGTTAGGATCACCCACGCGTTCCGCATCCCAACGCTCGTTTTTCACTTTCGTTGCAGTTGCAGTCGCGGTCTCGTGTTGAACTCCGTCGTCATTTGCTGATGTTTTTCCGTTGACCAATTCCCTCTTTTGTGGTATACTACGAGTGGGAGCAGTCCCAACGGACGTTTCGGACGTTATGATCGGGGTCTTTTCATCGGTCACGTTGGCTATGCTCTCTTTTTTCTTGCTCGCATACATTGTCTGAACGAACAAGTCAAGACTTCCTCCGCTATCTACCGCAAGAATCGTCACTTCACTTCCGGCAACTGTTTTCTTAAATAGGAGCGCCGGTTTTCCCCGATACTCTTCGCCATTTTCCCGAAAAATACCATCAGGTTCTGCGATAACTTCCGGAATCAATGCAAAATCTCTCGCCGTGATAGCACGCTGCTCTCGAGCACTCTCTGTTTGTTCGTTCCCGTGTGATTTCAGTATTTTTCGCACATTCCCCGCTCGGAGTGTTACATTTCGCCCAGCCAACGTCAAGCCCGTTTGCATTCTTATTGCACCCGCGAGATCTCCATCAACGATGCCAAAATACATTTTCCCATTGAACTGCCCATCGTTAATGGCTTTATTCACAAAGTGTTTAAGACTTTCAGGGCCATCATATACAACAATTTTGGGGCTACTCTTCCAATTCTCAATCTGCCTTTCACTATACGCACGTAACGAATACTTCTTCCCACCACTCTTTTCAGTGGTGTTTTTTTGTTTTCCCGAACGATCTGCCATAATGGGAGAATCGTCACGTTCGGAAGCAGTTGCTATTTCTCCTGATACTCCTCGCAAGGACTGCGATCCAGTATGATGTTGTTCGGGATGTCTTTTGGATACACCTTGCAAGTTGTCGTGCCAGGATTGAACTTCCGACATGTTCTGCACTTCACCTGTCGCACTCTCGGAATCGACTCCCTGCTCGATCTGACCAGTCCGTCCACGATGTCTGCCATCTGTTCCTTTGTGAATTCTACTGCCATTTTCCATTGCCTCCTTCATACGAATCAGCGGATTTCCATCCTCGCCTGTTGTGATTTCCGTCGGGATAAACACCGAATCCCTTGCAAACAAAATTTCTCGTTCTGCATTGTTTCCAATGCCAGAAAGTTCTCTCCCTGTTTGACTCTCGATCTCTATGTTTACAATATACTTTCCTTCTATAGGGTGTCCATCTGCTATCTTTGATGTCGATGTATACGCGCTATATGGGATTTTTTCTCCAACAAAATGCATCTCTACGAATGCATCCATTGCTTCTTTCCCACCGAAGTCATCAAAACTCAAGTTGCGATATACCGTCCCACGATAAATCGGCAAACGTTCCAATGCAGAATCTAAATTGTCGCGCATCGATTGATACCGCTCATCCAGTTCTACACCGGCATTCAATAGTGCGTTGATTTTGTAACTGTCGCCGCTCTTATAAGCAAGAACCGCACCCCGTTCACCTTCGTTTAGCAAATCATAGGGCGAACCAACATTGTTTCTTTCAGTATTCAGTGGTACACCGTATTCCGCCGCATCAGACTCTATAATTCCTTTTTCCCGTAACCCCAGATAGTCTTCTTGAGCAGCGCCCTGTTTTCGTCCGATTTCTTCCGATACTCTGGGTCGTTCATCCGTTTCTGCTCGTGATCCAGCATCCCCTTCTTGAGTTCTTCCGCGTGTTTCTGCCAGTCTCGTTTCATAATCAATCGCTCCCTCGTCAGTCAAATTTCCCAACATTCTGTTCTCAGTATACCCCAAATCTGCAGTTTCTTCAACCGTAGAATCTGTCGATTGGTCTGCAAAAGAGATGACTTGTTCCCGCAGTTCATACTCGATCTGCCGTGCGGCAGGGTTACTGCGGATGCGATTTTGCGCCGCAGCATTAAGCACATTCGGTGCTGTTGCAAGCGTATACAGGTCATTTGCAAGCACAGTTGCCGTCTCCGCATCCGTCCCTGCATCCATCAACCGTTCCGCAACGCTCTGCACCGTAACAGCCGTGCTCACAGGCGCAACAGTCCCGCTCGTCACCCGTGCCTTCGGCTGCGTCGCCATATAATCCAACTGACCCGCATTGTACGCCATGACTGCAATAGGGCTATCGAGTTGAACAGTGTCGCGGGTTTGATTCATTCGCCCGGCTTCATACGGCACCTGGAAATCAAGATGAAGATCATACAGATTTGCTTCTCCGCTCGCCAAATCCACAAACTGCTGCGCTCCGTTTTCTCCGTAGCCATAACGTTCCTGGACAAATCGACTTTCCTTCTCCTGAGCAGGTGTAAGTTCGATCTGTGTAGCGCGTTTGACTTGGGACCCTTGCATCGGTTCTGCACCAATCCGTTTCACAGCATTGTCATTGGCTTTAATAAGGCCGACGATATCCGTACGGGAAATGTCCTCTCCCGCATCGAGTTTTTGCTCTACCGCAGCAGCAACGCGTGCTGCTGTTGGAGTGAGTGCTTTCCCTTCCGCAATCAGTTCTCGGAGAGATTCATGATCGCCTCTGACATCTTCCGCAGTTTCCACCGCACTATGTGCATAAGCAAGTGCATCTTTGGTCGGTCTCTTTCCGTTACTAATCTCTTTTGCATATGCTTCAGCTTGTTCTTGCAATACAATTTCATTACCTTGTGCAAGTCGTCCCAGTGTGGAGTTCTTCACCTTTCCGGATTCGTCCAACTGAGTTTGTGCTCGTTCTGCTTGCACATATGCTTGTGTATCAAGAGGCGATGCCATCCCCTTATCAATCATCTCCTGTACAAGGACATCAGAATTCGGATCTACATTGATTTTTCTTCCGGTTACATATGCACTCGCCGTGCTTCCGCCTGCAGTTACTGACGATATAGTTCCGCCGGAAATGACCCCGCCAATCACATCAAGGCCGATTTCGGCGGCCTTGTCCAACAACACAAGATAGAACGCATCACTTTCGCTCTCCCCTTGTTGTTTGTAGTTCTCAATCGCCTGCTTCCATTCGCTTTTGTCCCCGGCGACCAAAATGTCGGCAATGGTATTGATTACGTTGTTCGTACCTTCTTCCAGCCCTTCCGTTCCGGCGTTAGCAAGAATGTACTTAACCACAGAACCTTTCCCAATTTTTGCGAAATCAAACAACTCATCAAGCGACATTTTTTCTGTGATTACTTCCGACGCACCTGCAATCGTACCGAGTGCGATCGATTGTCCGTCGCTCAACCCACGTTTTTTCGCCGCAATCGTTTCATCTGCTGCAGCACCGCTTCCCATTATCGCAAGTGAAAATGCGCTGTTTCCACCACCTGCTGCGGCAGACATCAAAAAGTCGCCCATACTCATACAAAGATTGTATCCAAAACTACCAACCGGTCCCCATTTTTCTTCGATATCTTTGCTCACCTGACCTCTGATATCGGTCGAGATGTTGGAATATCGGTTGTATCCTGCATTTTCGTCCAATTCGTTACCGCTGATGACATCCAATGCTTGCCCGATATATCCTATCCCTTTTGCCGGCGACAATGCAACACTAAAAAGAGACGTTCCCAATGGACTTTCCTGCGCCTCCGAAAGCCACTGTGCTCGCTCCGCTTCTCTCCTACGTTTGTTTAATTCAGGAGTCAAGTTGTCGATGTACTCGTACGCCTTGTTCTTGTCCACGCGATACCAAGCATTAAACACTTTGATCTCGTCATCATACATTTGTGTATATACCGGCACAACATCACTACCAATCGCTGCATATCCGCCACCGGTTTCATTGGTTCTTAACCTGGAGATAGCCGTCTGGTTTTTGTTAATAACTTCATAAAGAATATCATCATATCCTGTTTCAGCATATTGGACCCCTTTAGACAACGGATTTAGCGTCGCCTCTCTGTCGTTTTTTGTTGACTTGTACTCACTGTTTTTTGCGAAGTTCGGATCTCTTTTGACAGACAAAAAATAATCATTTTTCTTGTCGCGTTTTGCTTGTTGATATTGTGCCTTATTCTGTGTCAGCAGTGTCTTGTGAACATTTTTCGCTTCCTGAATCTGTTTGAAATATGAGTTATATTCCTTCTCCAAGTCAGAAACGGCCCTTGTTGCCGCATCTTTTTTTACCTGATCAGACGAGTAGAGATCGGGGTTTTGGTATGCTGTTTCGATTTTTGACGCAACATTCTTCTGTTCTTGTTCCAACTCTGCAACTGCTTCCCCAACAGGCTTGATTACATTACTGTATGCTACCACTGGGTCATAATTGGGCGCTGCCGCCAACTTCGGCAAAGGCGTTGCAAACGGAGCAAACTTCTGACTCCATGTTTTCTCTGCCACAGCAGACGAGTTGCTTACACTTGTCTTCGCAGAACCACCTTTAGCGGCAGACTGTGTTGTCTGCCGCTGTGTGACATCCTTTTTTCTTTCGCCGGAACTTGTTGCAATCCCGCGCTCCTTTGCAATCTGCTTGAGAGTTTTCTGGTCGTTTTGTTCGTCGCGAGATGTTTCAAGTGCCATGCCGCTCTTTTTGCGTTCCGTGTAAATCTCCTTCAACGATTTTCCCATAAAGTACACCGCCTTCATTAACTCAAAAGCCCAAGTTTTTCTATCATATACAGCGCAGTATCTTCATCAAGGATTCCGCGCTCCCACAAACTGCTCAGGTGCTCATATGCCGCATTCTTGCCCTTCGTGTCCAAAATATCCACGGTTCTTCTGTAGTATTTTTCATATTGTTCCATGTTTGGTTTGAGCTGCCCACCGCCTCCGTCTCCATCTTTGTTGCCGCTCGATTTGGTCTGTTTGGTGGTCGCTTGCGTAAGCATCTGCCGCGCTTGTGTTTCTGTCAATCCCGCTTTCTGAAGCAATGCGACATCCGGCACAACACCTGCGGCAATCAGATCAAGTGCACGATCATAAGCGGCCTCGGTCTCGTAGCGGTTATCGGCAATTTGATCACGCCCGGCATTATATTCAAACTCTTGGTTGTAGCGGTTATCTGAGACCTGATCGCGGCTGGCTCCATAATTGAACTCAGTCTCCCACCTTTTGTCCGCAACATCATCACGGTAAACTCCGTATGCGAAATCTCGATCGGTGTAAAAATCGTTCATCGTATCACGGTAGCGATTGTACTGTGTTGTGTCCATCTGCTGAAGGAGTCCGAGATTTTCAACCTGACTTGCCTTGTCATCAAGGTACATCTGATACGCAAGTCGATACAGTTCAGGGATTTTATCCGTCATCTGTGCGTTGTAGTAGTTATTTGCCTGCTGTGCCGCAGTAATCGCATAACTGTTCATACCACCCGCTCCAGCCGCCACTTCTGCAAGCGTGTTCTGCATCGCACGATCTCCTTCACGCTGATACATATCGCGGTAATACTGGAACAGTTGGTCGGTTTCGGGATTATACGAAAAATCTTCGCGCGACAGAATCTGATTCAACATCTCATCAATTCTTGCGCCGTATGTATTTCCAAACGAAGGTTGCGACCCGGAATAACTAAAGCCGCTTTGTTCCGTCGGTTTTTCCCCTGCGCCGCTCCAGTACCCTTTTTCAAGTGTCAGCCCTCCGTCAAAATACTGATTGTTGAGTGCTTTATTTTCCGCTTCCAATTCTTTTTGTCGTTCGGGAGTTGCCGTCCACCACTCCTGTGAGTTTGCGTTCATTTTGCTCTTGGCTGCAGTCTGTTCCGGCGTATAGGTAACGACAGCATTCGCAGAGCCCGTGAATCCACTCGGTGCAGTGCCTGTATACTGATTATTTACTGATGTTCCCGTGCTCGGAGCGTTCGAATAACTCCCACTATAATTTGATGTCGTAGTGTTGTTTACCTTCGTGGACTGATACGAGCCGTCCGCATTAACCCCTGTAATCTTGTAAGTACCGCCGCCTGTAACAACACTATCCCCCGCAGAAAGCCCGGTCGGTGCTTTGCCATCACTGCCTACTTTGTAAGTCCCACCACCCGAAGTGGCGTTTGTCTTTTTAACTGTCATTTTGGAACCCATTTCTCATTCCTCCTCTACCATGTACCACCGTCAATGGTGAAATCTGTGTTATCATCGATGGTTATGTACGCATTTCGTGTCACGATCAACTTACCTTCGTTGTCGACATATGCCATCTGTTTACCATCTTTACCCTTTAACGTGAACACAAACGCGCCGCTATCCCCAATGCCGACTTCGAAGATCTCACCATTTTTGCCCTTGATCGAGATGCCGTCTCCACCGATATTGGCAGCCCCGCTTGATGTAACGTTGGTTTGGCTCATGTTGATTTCGTTGATGTTGCTGCTGTCTAAGTTGGAGAGTGTCCATTCTAACTGCTCCTGGATATAGCGGATGTGGTTCGCCATCTCACGAACTGCCTGTTCGGGAGTGCTGGTGTCCATCTTCCGTAACTGTCTCGTGAAAATCGGCATTATACATCACTCCCCACAAAGAATTCACGGATGAATGTCCGCAATTTGCATTCTCCTTTACCGCTCAACCGAATTTCCACGCTATCGCATCGTGCAGGAAGAATCGGCACTGTCACAGTCTTCTCGCGTTCGTTATGCGTGGTGTATACCGTGTGCCACTTCGTGTCGGTATTGCGTTTCACCTCAACCTGGAGCCATGCACCCGCCGCAAGATCAAGTCGCAGATGGAATTTTGAGTATCCCTTGCGCTCGTTCATCGTTTCGTTAAACGGGCAGAAGGTCACGCTCCACTCAACACCATCGCTGTTTCCAGTTCTGTGAATCACCTCCGATGTTGTAAGCATCTTCACAACTCCGTCTTTGGTCGCCATATCTACGATGTTCATATTCTCTTCGCGCACCCAAATGTTCCGTGCAATATCAAACGCATAAAGTTCCCGATTCCCGCCCGTTTCCTTCATCGTGATATAGTACTTGTTCCCGTCCGTTGCAGCGCAGGCATCCGTATACCGCCGCATTCCGAACCTCTCCGATACAAGGTCGGGAATACCGCCTGTGTACGCATATACGCCGTTTACACCCTTGTAGAACATGGTCTCATTGATGACGCAAATACTGCGCTCACTCCCCGCCTGCACACCATATACTTGCGATGTGACGATTTGGAAGTTTGACGGTTTCGATCCGTACAGTTTGTGAACTGTGTTCTCCTTGAAAAAACAGATGTGGGAAGTGTATGGAGCACACCCTGTGAACTCTCCGTCCGAGCCAACGTCAATGTAATAACTGTCTCCTGCCAGCCCATCAAACGACTGAAAGTTCAACGGATCCATAAACTTGCTTCCGTAGATCGTGTTTCCTTTCGTTCCCCACAGACGATAATTGCTTTCGCAAACAAAATCCAAATCCGGAACGGTGCGCGAGATCGTGATGCTTTCAGGTTCTATCTCGGTTTCCCCTTCCTTTGCCGCAGAGGCAGTAAACGAGTTTGCATAAAACGTCAGTTTCGTCTCTTCAACGTCTTCACGGATGATGATGGTTTTATTGTTTTCCTCCACAGAACTGCCCGAGATCTCCACTCTGTCGCCCTTTTTGAATTTGAACGTCTTCCCCTCTTCTTTGATCTCTACCGTTTTCTCGGTAAAAATCATCTGCGCTGTGATCGTTTCTTCCATCGATCCGTGTTCTTTGGTTTCGGTATTGTAATACTTCTTGTCTGGGAAGAATACGACGTACTTCCCGATGCCGGCAATCTGTGTCCGTTTGGTTTTGTCAATCGTCAGACTGTCAATTTCATTCCCATCTCGGTATATGGAATTGAATTCCATGTATTCTGCATCAGGAACAAGTTCCGGCATCATAACCGCCTGAATCGAGCCTGTCATAACACCGATGCGCTGACCCGTCAGGTCAGAGAGTTTGCTTTCGCCTTCCACCGCGTTATCACGCGCAATCATGTATACCGGGCTTTCGAAATAGCAGTCGGTAAATGTGTGTTTCTCTTTACGCTCTTCGGTGATGGTGATACCGCCGATTGCGAGATGGTATTTTTCGGTTTGGACCCCGGTGAGCATCGCATCAAAATCCACCGTGCTGAGGGTGAAGTCGTAGCCGTATTTCTTTGCGAATGCAATGATGAATTCCACATCGAAGCCGGTGAGCACCGTGTCATTTTGATAGCACATCGGGAGGTCGGTATCGGAAAGTGCAAGGTCAATGGTACCGTTTTCACCGGTCAGCGAAGAGATGTCTGCAAACTCGGTGGGGCGAGTCCCCGAAAACCACTTCTTTGCAAGGCGGTCAATCTCGCCGTTTGCTTTCATCTCCGCGATGAACTCATTGAGCTCGCCTTTGAGTTTTCTTCCGAATTCATTTTCAGAAACCACGTAGGCAAACTGTGTCGGCACCGTCTTGTCGCTCGCAATGGTTTTGTACCCTTCTCTTTCCCAAGCGATTGCGGAAGCGTATGCCTCATCCAAAAGGAACCCGTCAATCTTGCCCGATTCAAGGCTGAGCACCAAATCGGTAATGCTATCATAGCGATTGATGGTGTTATTCGGGAACAACTTCATGGTCTGCATATCCAAATCGCTTCCCGTTGCCGCACCAAGAGTCGCCCCTTCAAAATCTTCAAATGTTTCAAAAACCTTGTCATTTGTGGTCTTCCTGTTTCCGCATCCCACAAAACAAGATACAATCATCAAAACTGCAAAAAACAGACAAAGTATTTTTTTCGCACTCATTTGGTTTCTCCTTTAACGCTTTTGTGTTTCTCATTACGACAGATGCTATAAAGCTTTTTTCCGCGTGGCATCTCCTCTGCACGTCTGATAAACTCATCCGTGCGAAAATCTGCAAATCGACAGAAAAAGCAGGCACGAGTCCAACCGGATCGGCACGGTTTCGTATCTTTCTCCCATAACGGACATGAATGACTTTCCGCTACAATGAGATAACCGTCATCTGTATACTTTTTTTCGTTCAAATCACAGCGCCTCCTTTGCGCACAAATGTTCACCAAACCGCTTGTGAACAGGGAGTATCCCCCAAAAGATTGTAATAAAAAAACTCCCCTAAAAGGGGAGTTTGTCGTAGATTGCATATTTTTGGCGTAGATTGCAATTCTTACGCCAGATTCAAATTAATCTTTGCAGAGAAAATCCCGTCTTCTGCATCGAAATCATACATACCTTCGTATCTGTTTGCGGCAGCGATTACCGAGCGGATTCCCACACCATA
Source organism: Oscillospiraceae bacterium (assembly GCA_015067485.1). Classification (GTDB taxonomy): domain Bacteria; phylum Bacillota; class Clostridia; order Oscillospirales; family JAAYXM01; genus SIG510. The sequence continues at coordinate 571 of SVMJ01000018.1, read as the reverse complement.
GTGAGTTTCATCAAAGGTCAGATTGTTCTTGCAGGGGTTTTCTACTTTGATCAGCAAGCGCTGTGCGTTCCCTTTAATAGAAATGTCAATCTGCTTCTTTTGGCCTTTGTTTTTTTCGGTTGCATGAATGGCATTTTCAAAGAGATTGGCAATTACAATTACGAGATCGCGCGGTGAAACCTCAAGGTCACGACTTGCTTTGGCAGAGATTCTTACGGAAATACCACTTTCCTTTGCCCGTCTTTCGTAAACGGTCAATACGGTATTGATTGTCGTATTCTCGCAATACCTTACTTCGCCCCATACTTAAGCGTGGAAGAATAGATGCCGGCAGCCGCGTGTGCGATCATCAAGAGTATAAATTGTATCGTCTTTTCGGTCATACTCGACTATTCCTCCAATCCTTCACATTGATATTCCCAGAAAGCTTTCTTGATTTCCGTATGCTTCCCTCTCGGAATGGGAACGCTCATATCATGATACAGGTCCACCTTGTGTGTGGATACATTTTTGACATTGCGAAGATTGACAATATACGCACTACCGACACGCACAAAACCGCCATTTCGCA
>SVMJ01000005.1 GCA_015067485.1 Oscillospiraceae bacterium | reverse complement strand
CCGTATTTGAGAAGCGATGAATTAAAGCAGACGGAAATAACGCTCTCGCTCGACTGCATTACAAACGCCGCCGCACCGAGTGCGATGCAAGGCAGGATTATTTTTGCTTCCAGCTTTAAATTCTCACATCTTATGCGAAGTTGTGTCTTTTTGCCGCAAAGGAAAGATATAATCCACACGCAGGAAAGCATTTGCGAAATGATTGTCGCAAGTGCCGCACCGCGAACGCCCATATCAAGACCGAAAATGAATATCGGGTCAAGTGCTATATTGCACACCGCACCAATAATTACCGAAATCATCGAAACGCTGGTAAAGCCCTGCGCTGTGATAAATGTATTCATACCCAAGGTCATCTGCACAAACAGAGTGCCTATCGCATAAATGCTCATATACTCGGTTGCGTAGCCGATTGTGTTTTCGCTCGCACCGAAGGCGAGAAGCAAGTCCTTGTTCCATATAAGCAAAACCGCGGTCAGAACCAAAGATACAACAATTTGCAAACTAAAGCAGTTGCCGAGCGTCTTTTCCGCAGTGTCAATTTTCTTTTCACCCATAAAGATTGATGCTCTCGGCGCACCGCCCGCGCTTACGAGCGCCGCAAAAGCCGACACGAGCATAATAAGCGGCATACACACGCCGACACCCGTGAGTGCAAGACTTCCGTCGCCCGGCATATGACCGATGTATATGCGGTCAACGATGTTGTAAAGCATATTGATAAGCTGCGCTACCACCGTCGGGATTGACAGCCTGAAAAGAAGCTTTCCGATAGGCTCCGTTGCCAAGAATTCTTTTCTGTTTTCCATTTTACTAAAACACCTTATTTTCGCTTGTAGTTTAACCAAATTACGCTGCTGTTGTACTGCCTGATTCCTTTTAATTCAAAGTCTGAAACAGAGCTTGCCATAAAGAGTGGCTTATCTTCTGCATCTGCAACAATCGGTGCTACAACAAGGCTTAACTCGTCAATTACCTGTGCACGCTCAAAATATCCGTTTACGATGCTTCCGCCCTCAAGTAGCAGGGAAGAGATGCCTGTAAGGGTGTATAGCTTTGCAATGGCTGTTTTCACATCAATTTCAGTTTCACCTGCGAAGATATACGGAATCTTCATTTCGCGAAGATAACCAAGATAACGCCCGTTAACCTGCTCAGTGAGAACTTCAATTATCTGCGCATTGTTATATCCCGGGTCTTCGTCGATTATCTTGTTGCTTTTCCAACCGAGCTTGCCTTTCGGGTCAAAGCTGACGGCATAGAAGCCGGATAAATTATCGGGGATAAAATCATCTTTACTTTCGATAATCGGATATTCCGTCAAATCGGGATACCAACCGCCGGTAAAACTACTTTCCATCGTCACACGACCGCAGATAAAACCATTTGCACCGTTTTTGTTGTACTCACGGTTTAGTTCATAATAAACATCCGTCGCCGCCTCACACTCCGAACGCGACAAAAAATCTCCCGTAACCTTCCCGTCTATGGAAGTTACCATATGGCAGATTATGTATGGTCGATTCATCACGCTTTCTCCTGTTTCAAATATACAAAAGATTGAGGAGCACTATTTATACCAAACTCATTAAGGATCTTTTCTTCGCTATATAGCGTGACTTCTCCTAACACAAAAGCTTTTGCAGCTTTTTTATTTTTAAAGTATTGCAAATACTTTTTATGACTAATTCCGGCATCTTTTTTCGTTATATCCCATATTCTCGCCACAGAGTCAACAATAGTGCCTTTAACTTGTACTTCACCAATCACTTTACATTGTGGCGAAGTAATATACAAAACAATAGAATCAACTCTCTGTTTTGGAAGGGCTTTTCTAAATTCATATTTTTTCTCCCCAGAAATAATCTTGTTTGCATACTCAGATTTAATCGATAATAATATTTTCAATGTCAACCCCTCCCATTTTCATTATGCTTTTCATTTGTTCAGCAGTATACTCAATGTTATAGGGATGATCTTCAAACAATTGATTGTTCTTCAGCTGCCAATATGTTATATTTTTACCTTTAGGAAGAAATGTGTTATAAACCATTTCTATCATAATAACATTTCTGCTTTTATATATAGAGCGAAGTTCTGATGACTCAAAAATAGTTTTATTACCTGCCATTTTCATATATTCATCGAATGACATATTTTCTTTATTGTCCGATTTTACAATTGTGATTTTTGTTATTGTACAAAAAGAGGTAATTGCAGATCTGTTGCCTTTAGAACCGTTGCCTGTATATATTCTGTATATGCCAACAACTTGACCTTCTGAATATTGAGTACAAGTATATGGGCATCCAATGTATACTTTTGTAATACCATTTCCGGCAATAGCTTCTTTAAAATCGGAGAGTTTATAGAAAGACTCAGAATATGTAAATAACTTATCGTGAAATATATCCTTTATAGGTATAAGTCCAAATCTATTTGCTTTTTTGTAAATGAACGGGAATGATTTGTATGGGGAAGAAAAATCTATATTATCTCTGGATTTCATTAAAATTAATTCCCCATTTTCTTTTATGCCAACTTGCTTAAACCCGAACTTTTCTAACATACTAATCAAAGTAATTTGTTTTGGAAAAACAGTCAGATATACTTCCCTGATTTTAGACAATTGCCATTTCCACAAAGCCACGCCAATAACACCCTCTCCTAGTCGTTGGCCTTCAACTGTAGAATCAAGTTTTAAAGTTCCGATTTTAACCCTTTCTGCTTTTGGTAAAACAATGTCTTTGGTTGCGATTTCTTCGTTCTCTCTTTTCATGTATAAGAATGCATGAACACCTCTATTGTCTACTACAGCTAATGCTTTTGCGCCCTCAGTTGCTTTTCTGGTATACCACTCAATAAATTGTGGACCATAATCCGCTTTTAGGGAGTCGAAAAAGCAGTCATCTAAATTTATATCTGAAAAATTAAACTGTTTTAGTTTTTCTAACATAGCTTATATCTTCCTTACGTAAGGTGTTTGGGAACATCAGAAATAGAACTCTTTAACTTCGAACGCTCAGTTTCTCTTATTCTGTCTGCAAATTCTTTGATTTTTCCTGTTATCCACATGTATGCAGTTGTGCCTTCAGAATAGTCGGCCTCTGCATACATATTTATTCTTCCGTCCTTTCGCAATTGCTCCACTTGCGAAAATGCCCTTATGTCGTTACGGGGGTAAATTGCAAAAGTAGCTCCACCACCCTTATTTAATGTTGAAAACGCAGGCACATCACTCGGCCCATCAGCTATGTATATCATGTTTCTTAAAGGAACTCTTCGCAGATCTTCAGCCATTTTGGTATTTACATTGACATCTTCCCAAATTCCTACACCTTTATTAATTTCAAAAATTGCTCTTGTTTTAGTTGTGTTGTCAATTGTATATCCGATTTCGCTAATAACCGCATTTCCATCTTCATCAGGAGCTTCTATTAATTCGCATCCCCAAATTCCGGATACATAATCATTGACTTCTGATCCTTTTATCATTTCGGTAAAACCTGTACTTACTATATAATGTTCAACCTTTATATCATATTCTGAATAAATCGGATCATCCTCAATCATCTTTTTGCTTATTTCCATAAGCGCAGGGAGTCCATTATAAAACTTCAACTCTTTTCCTAATTCACGAAGAAGAGCGTTATTCAATCCTTTGAATTTTCCGGCTTTGGCATAGTTTATAAAATGGTTTAAATATATTGTGTCGGGATTTACTTTAACATTTTGTTCTGATAAGTATTTAGTAGGAAGTTCATTCACTTCCTTCCAAAACTGTTTAGCATCCACGCCATACTTTTTAAAAATAGGGGCTTGCATATAGTCGCTAATTAAAGTTTTATCAAAATCCCAAACAACTGCTATAATATTTGACATAAATCGATACTCCCTTCAACACAGAATAAGAATTTGTTATCACTTTTGTTTAATTAAAATAACGGATTGAATCACCGGTGGCCATAGACTTGGTTTCCTGAATACTTTGTTTTGCAAATTGTTGCAGAATTATAGAATCACCTTTTTAACACCTTTGCTTACTCATTTGCTATAATACAACCGCCCTTTCAAAGCTCGGGCAACGAGCAAATCTCTGTAATTCTTTTCCAAGAAATATTATATTTGCTATCCATAAGGCCAAGAGACTGCCACAAAATTTTCTCATACTTGAGAAATCCCGTCTTAGATTCGTCTCCGGCAATCCTTTTAGGATTGCGTTTTATGTACCCCTTAAGTTCGTACTCAGTTTCTAATATAGTTAAAACCTCGTCTATGTCTTTATCAGGATATTTTTGAGAAATTGAATCAATATCAAGTAACAAATCCAAGTGATGACCAACTGTTAAAACCTCTCTTGTAAAATAATCCACAAAAAGTTTACTTGTCGGACCATTAGATAGACCAACATGATAAAGATTAAACCCAGAATCTGTCAAGCATCCTTCTGAATCTACAACTTGAATGTGTTTAAGAAAAGTCACATAATTCTTTCTTATGGAATTATAATAGTTATCGCCGATATATGTTGCATCAATTGCATGTCTTAATTTTACTGACCATTGGTCTCGTGGTTCTTTCTTTTGAATAGCGGGAATTATTTTCTCCAAGAATGTTAGAGGCTTGTTGGTTTGAAGCGTTCCGATAATATTTCCTGAAATATCTTTTACAGGTTTAACAACAAAGTCATCAAGAATATTCTCCGGTATCATCCTTTCATTCCAGCAAGCAGAAAAAGCATCACCCTCGAACATTCCTACCTTTTTAAGATAGTAGTAATGTAAGAGCAAATGAAACATAGCAATTGGCAAATCTTGATGCTTTGCCCAAAAACGGTCTGCTGTCGGCTTGTGTATGTGAACGGCTTTTGATGTTGAAAGCTCATCTACATTATGAGCCAAGGTCAAATTGTTAGGATTATTATTGTCGTAAAGAATTAATCCAACGGGAACTTTGTTTCCAATTTGATTTTCGTATACATCGGTCAAAAATTCTCCCATATTAAATCCATCAATGATATGAGGAGAAATAAGATATGCCAAATCACAATTCTTTAAATAAGCGATACTCTGACCAACCCCCGTAAGCATTCCTCTTTTTGTTTCTGTTGCAGGTTTAAACTCAAAAGAGGCAAGTTTTTTGTTTTTTGGATCGTAAAATGCTGCATCAGGAGAAGGGAAATCTGCGCTCGTGCCGACTCTATAAAAATCCGCACCGCAATCTCCGTTATATTTCCATATCGCGGATTTAAAATTCTGCAAAATCGCATCGGTGGTTGCTTTGGCGAGAACATGATGATTTAATGCCATATTTTTCACTCCTCTAACATTGATTTTTTCGCAAGATGTGTTGCAGACTCGTCATTCCATTCTTTGTTAATAACCGTTCGTAATCTTTCTCCGAAGGTCTGTGCCACAATACACGGAAATGCATTTCCTACTTGCAAACATTGATTAATAATAGGTCCTACAAACTCAAAATCATCGGGAAATGTTTGTATGCGTGCGGCTTCTCTTACAGTCAATGTTCTATTAAGTGTGGGATGCACGGGAAGAGCATTATGTCCTGGAACAATTGTGCAAGAAGGTTTTTTTCGATCCAATCTAGCAAAAACATGACTGAAGTTTGCTACGGGTTTTCCTGTTTTTGTTCCTAGCTTCAAATGTTCAGGCAACAACTCTACATCCATCTTCCCTCCCTCAGGGATATATGAGAATCGCTCTGCTACAATTTTGGAATGACTCGGTGCTCGATGGTTTTTTAGTTTCCCTAAAGTTTCTTCATCCACCAAATCAGTCAGCACCTCTTCAACAGTTCTGTATGGATGTTGCCAAGATTCGGGGTTTTCAAAATACTTTGCCTTCGGGAATGGAAAAGCAAAATCTGTTTTAGTTCCAATTAGTATGAATCTACGTCTTAATTGTGGCGCACCATAATCTGCAGCATTTATAATTCTATGCTCAGTCCGATATCCATGTTCATTGAAATATTTCTTAATTGTATTGACATATTCACCATTATGTGCTGAAAGAATACCTGGTACATTTTCCATTATAAACCAAGGGGTTTCAGAGCGAACTACAATATTTGCAAACGCATACACTAAGTTGTTTCTCTGGTCTTTAGTCAAGTCATGATTTTTTGTGTTAACAAACCTCCTGTTTCCAAATATGGAAAATCCTTGACACGGAGGTCCGCCAACAACCAGATCCACCTTTTGACGTTTCAATTTTTCAGCAACTAATATCTGATTTTCTTCTGTTGATAGATCAATTTGAAGACATTCATGAGTGAAATTTTTGCGATAAGCTTCAACAGCATATTCATTAAACTCTGCACCCAACACGCATTCCAAGCCTGCTTGTTCTAATCCTTTGGTAAAGCCCCCTGCGCCACAGAATAAATCACCAAATTTAAGTGTAGCTCGCTTTGCTTTGCGAACTTTGCACAAAGATTTTTCAACTCCCGTTTTTACAAAAACAGAATTGTCAGGCATAATTCCATTATAGGCCTCGCCATCAATGAAGTGACGAACACAATCAGCTATTTTGGCGGCAATAAGGGGCGGGACAGCATTTCCTACCTGTATGCACTGCGACCTACGATCGCCCTTAAAAATATAATAATCAGGAAATGTTTGTATGCGTGCCCCCTCTCTAGGCGTAAGACTACGATTGAGGACCGGATGAACAGGAAGTGCATTATTTCCAGGAACGATTGTTGAAGATAGTTCGTTCCGATGTAAGCGAGTATAGGTATTGCCAAAATTCTTTCGCCTGATATCCTCTGGCAACTCTTCTGGTTTTGGTAATTTACCGCCTTCAGGGATTAGCTTATATCTTCTGACAACAACTTCCGAATGGTTTAGTGCTATGTGATTTGCCACTTCTTCACCCTTATAGGTAAGATCATTTATTGCTTCCCCAACATTGATAAAAGATTTAATTGTACCGTAAGAAGTATTGCTGTGTTCTGGGAAAAGAAATTGGTCATCAGATGTCGTTCCAACTATAAATATTCTTTCTCGTTTTTGCGGAACGCCATAATTTGATGTATCAAGCATAGAGTAATGCAAATTATATCCAATGGATAAAAACGCTTTAACAACTTGGCTAAAATAGCGTCCTTCAAACATAGTATATAAACCCTTGACATTTTCAAAAACAAAACATTTTGGGCGAATGGCATCCACTATTTTTACATAGCTTTCGAAAAGCATATTCCTCGGATCTGCCGAGTTTTTATTTCCCATATTCGAAAAGCCTTGACATGGTGGGCCACCAATAATAACATCAACTTTTTTGTTTCCAATAAAAGACTTAATTTCTGCAATGGATAATTTTCTAATATCTTTTAACAGATATGTTTCATCAGGGAAATTAAAATCGTATGTATCTTTTGCCTGAGGCATTATATCACTCGCAAGTAAACCTTTAAAACCTGCTTCTTTAAACCCAATATCAAGACCGCCAGCACCAGTAAAAAGTGAAATATAATAATGCTTTTTATTTTTCATAATGTGTCCACCTTGCTATTATCGTTCTCGTAAAACTCCATGATATCGGTCGAGTCACAACCGAGTGCTTTGCATATCTTACCGATGGTTTCGGTGGTGATGTCCTGGTCTTTGCGGAGTTTGAGCATTGTGTGGTTTGTAAGGCCTGCCGCTTCTTGCAGGTCTTTCTTTTTCATACCTCTGTCGATCAGTAAGTGCCAGAGTTTATTATAGGTAACTGCCATTTTGTTTCATCCTTTCAAAACGGTAAAATTTATACAACATCTCACTATGAATTATACCACTTCTGATGTCGAAAAGTCAACGAAAATGTCGGTACATCAACATTTTTGTTGTTTCATAAAATACAAAAGAGCAGGGAGAGAAGTTCGGTGAACTCCTCTCCCTGCGTGTTAGATAAAAGACAATGCCAGTTTCATTATTTCTTCTATATTATGGTCAAGTTGCTCGATTTGGTCGAGTTGGTTCGCGCTGGCTATATCAGCTTGGACTTTGAGTTTGAATGTGTAATACGACAGGCTGTTGATATGTCGCATAAAGTTAGTATAGGAATCTGGCACTTTTACGGGAATATTATATCCCAAAAGGATATTGCGTATGATGCCTTTTTGCGTCAAGAGTGTTTTCTCCTTTAGTTTATCAAGCTTCGCCCGTTCCTCATCGTTTAGCCTGATTACGAGTTTTGTGCTGCTCATAATGTCTCCTCATCCGCAAAGCAGTCTTCGTATTCCTCAATGATTTCTTTGACTTTCATCTGCAACTCTCCTATGCGGTCGAGCTGTTCATTTGTTACCGTTCGGGTGAGGGCACACTCTTTTGTGATCTCGTCCATTTCTAAGCGGTGTACTTTAATTCTATCTGCCATTTCTTCAAAGATTTCCTCCGGTCGCTGTTTGACTTTACACTCCATAATAAGCTTGCGGATAACTGCGCTTCGGTTTGTTCCTGCCTTTTTAACCTGCCTCATAAGGGCGTTATACTCCTTGTCGCTTAATCGCATTGTAAATTGATGTTTTCTTGTTCTCATAATATCGTCTCCTTAAAATTTAATTAGGGTATTAGGGGCGTGCCCCTAAGAATGGAAAATTTGATGTCAAATTTCCGTGCTTGCTAAAACAAATTTTCATTATTGGCTTTTTGGTTGTCAAAATGCCGTGCTTGCTAATGCATTTGTTTGTCCAAATGCTATGCTTGCCACAAATAACAATAACGCCCGTCATCTGACAGGCGTTACCGCTTTATAAATCTTTGAATACTCCGTCGTCGCACACCAAGGCGTCGCAAATCATCTGCACACCTAACCTGAACCCAAGCTTGAAGTTTTCAAAGCTTGTTATGCCGACTATTTCATCGTGAGCGTTTACAAGGTCTAAAAACATATGAAGTGGTTTTCCTTTGAGCATTTTGTTAAGCTCGTCTTCATTGTCGCAGAATCTCCGCATAGCCTTTGCATAACTGCCGTTCTGGTCATAGCGTTTCACATTGGGGTTAATGTTGCCGTAGAAAAATTCTTCTATAAAACTCATTGTAGTCCCTCCTCGGCATACACAAACTCGTGCGTTATTTGCTCTCTCACCGAGTTTTTGATGTTGTTCATAAGTCCTGTCCATTTGAGCATATCCTGCGCCTTAAGCTCTTCCGTAATGCCTTGTTTTTCTGCCTCTGCCTTTATGCGAAGCTCAACTTCCTCACGGCAGGTTTTATCAACTTCCGCAAGATGTTCTAAAAGCGTTCCTTTAAGCATCAGGGCAGAGTAGATGCTGTGGCGGTTCTTTTTAAGATAATCTCTTCTCGTTCTGCCGTAGATGCCAAGGGGTTCTTTGGGCGGTTCGGGAACTTTAAGATTGGGCAACAAGATATTGCCTGACTTTGAGTATGTAATCATTTTTATCGCTCCTTTCGTTTTAATTTTAGTTTGGATACCCACTATTCTTCAAAATTTTATCCTCGGGAATTTTCTTTTTCCCGATTCTTGTGCCACTTTTGAATCAGTTTCATAACCGTATCTTCAATCTGCTCTTTGGTGTAGCTCTTGGGGAAGTAGCGACGGAGCTTGTCCTCATAGATGACAAGTTTAATCCCCGGTTCTTTCTGCGCTGTCAGGATAAATTCAAGAGTGGCTTCATCAAGGTTTCCATCCTCTGAGGTTTTACGAAGTTTTGCCGCTTGAGCGATTGACGGCGGCGTTGCTTCACGCTCGACAATTTTATAAATCTCCGATTGAAGCTTTGAGCCAAGATATGAAAGCTCAACACCTGCACTCATTGCCATTTCGTTCTTATCCACCAATTCAAGAAGCGGATCGATAAGATTTGTTAAACGAATATAGCGTTGAATTTGTCTGCCACTATCTCCAGTTTCTTTGCCAAGTAGGTCTCTTGATTTGTCATCCAAAAAATCGTGGACGAATTGTCCACCATTTTCTTTCGATGGTCTGCCAGCTTTTCTTTTAATGGCTTCAAGCTTTAATTTATAAGCAAATGCCTTTTCACTGGGAAGGATGTTTTCGCGTTGTAGGTTACTGTCAACGAGCAGTATTGCTGCCGTATCGTCATCAAGTTCTTTTACTACAACAGGGACTTCCTCAATGCCCAAAAGCTCACACGCCTTTACTCGGCGGTGTCCCGACAGAATTTCATATCCGCCATCCTTATGCGGTCGCACAATTACGGGCGATAGTATTCCGTATTGCTCAATACTTGCACAAAGCTCGTCCATGCTGTTATCAAGAAGAACCTTGAACGGTTGCTCTGTATATGGTTTTAAATCCTTAATATCCACAGGGACGATTTCCTCTGTTTTTCTGCCTTTCTCGTCCTTGAATAAATCCTCATAACTTTTTAGTCCTATGTTCATTTTTACACCTCGTTTCTCATCACATCTTGATACGATATGATTGAATAAGTATTTTTACAGTAATTATTATTTGGTTTAGTATTATTAGGGTTTAAGGTTTAGACTTCTTGAAGTTCGCATTTTATACTTCTTGGAATACTGCTATCTTGACTCCTGAAGTCTAAAGTTTGAACTTCTTGATTTTCGATCGCTATAAACTTTTTAAGATAAATAATATTCGCAAGTCCCAGACCACGCCTCTTTTTCTCAAGCAGTCCTGCATCTTCAAGCTCGGACATCATCTTGATTGCCGTCGCTTTTGAGCAGTTCATATCTTCCATAATCTCGACGATGCTGTAGATGATATACGCTCTGCCGAATTCATCGTGCCAGTGATTTGAAAGGGATAATCCCATTCTGTCAAGAAGCAGTCCGTAGAGAATCTTCGCACCGTAGGAAATGTGCGAAAACATCTCATTTACCACCAGAATCTTCGGCAGACGGTAAAAAGTAAATTGGTCTGCCTCGCATTTAAAAAAATAATTTAGTTTCATTCTTCCGTACCTCCTTAAACGAAAACAAGCACCACCTTTCGGTAGTGCTTGTCCGTTAAATATTTACTTTGATTTTCACATTGCATGTGCGTTTTAAATTTGTCCGAATTCCTTGGATTTCAAGTAGAGGGACATTACCGAGTAGCCCGAAAGTCCTGAAATTACTACATTTTTCGACTTGGGTACTTGAGATTTCACAAGGTAGGCACCGAAGAACTCGCACACCTCGAGATGGTGGGCGCGATTTTGTACCAGCTCACCCGCAACCTGAGCATGGAAGAAATCAAAGAGAGCGGGTTTGACGTATACTTTGTTGACCACACCACGGGCGTATACCCGCAGGCGGCGAGCGGTGTTCCGTGGACTGCGGCAATGATCCAATCCACCGGCGATCCGCTGGCAGACCTGTTCGAAGACCTTGCGGCAGAGCAGAAGGCGCGCAAGACCTATGATAACCTGCTCCGCTTGATCGATGACCCGGACGTCCGCGACCCGATCAAATTCCTGAGAGAGCGCGAAATTGTCCACTTCCAGCGCTTCGGTGAAGCGCTCCGCATCACGCAAGATCATCTCGACAGTAAAAACTACTACGCATTCAACCCCGCATTCGATATCGGGTGCAGTAAGTAAAAACGAAGAGCCGAGAGAACTCTCGGCTCTTTTTCTGTCTATAGGAGTTTTTCGCTCCACTCACTTTCTTTGAATCCGACCAAGACAAAGTCATCTCCAATCACGAGCGGGCGTTTGACGAGCATACCGTCGCTTGCGAGCAGGTGCAGCTTCTCTTCATCGCGCATTACGGGGAGGTTGTCTTTGAGTTCCAAAGACTTATACAAAAGCCCGGATGTATTGAAAAACTTTTTAAGCGGCAGTCCACTCAATTTATACCATGCGGTGAGTTCCTCAAGTGTTGGCTTTTCCTGCTTAATATCACGGAAGTCGTATTCGATTTTGTTGTCCTGCAGCCACTTTTTCGCCCTCGCGCAAGTCGTGCATCTGGGATAACAGATAAACTGAGTCATGGTAATAGTCCTTTCTATACCAAATGATAAGATGCAATATACTCAGCATCTGACTCAAACTTTGGATCATTTTGTTCAAAGACAACGTTCAGGTTGCTTTCTTTCGCTGCCAGGTCAAAATGGCAAAGAGCAATGCCTATATCAATCATTTGCATATCAAGTTTTTCATTATAGTTAAAGCCCTTACTGCGTTTGAGATAAAAATGAACTGCATCGTCGCACGCAACAACTCGCCACGGTTGTTTGTTTACGGCAGACGGAGCAAGCCTTACCACTTCCAAAGCATCAGCCCATTTACCTGCTTTTTCTTTAGATAAAGGCGTACCAAATGAGCCGTCAAAGAACAGCTCATCAAAAGGCAGACGCTCGTCAGCCTTAATCGCTTTTCGCATCATGTCTTCACGCAAGGACATCTTTTTCGCAGGATATCCAAGCGGACTTGCACAAGGCATAATCTCATCTGATGCGAGCTCCATGGCTTTTTCAAAAGCATCGCGGTTCATAGTTCCGCCAAGCCAGACGGTTCCAATGCCGATAGATTGGGCGTACAATACCAGCATTTCAAAAGAATAGCCAAATGCTACACTTGCGTTTTCCGTGCATTTGATTTTACCGCCGATGAATAAATCCGTACCCACCGTAACAGGACAGTTAAGCCCGTGTTCCTTTGCATTCAACAACTTGAAATCAACAGGTATTTGAAAAGGGTTCTCGATTGTCTTTGCAAAAGATGTTAATTTTTCGATATCGGTTTGATTCAGCTCATGACCATCGAATGTTCTGACGCTTCTTCTGTTTTTAATATGTTCTGTGATATTGTTCATAACGCCCTCCGATTCACCGCTTACCACACAAACGGGATCAAGCGGTATTTTACTTTTTGTTTGTATTCGCGGTAGCCTGCAAGATTTTCTTCCAAAAATGCTTCTTCATATTTGATTCTCCCTGCGATGATAAACGGATACAATAGGAATATCAAAAATGCCCAAAGTGATCCGAGAATAAGGGGCATGGACAAGAAGAGAAGTATCGTTGCAGTATACATCGGATGGCGCACGAAGGCGTAAAGCCCCGTGTCGATCAACGATTGGTTTTCTTGCACTTCGATCGTGCGTGAGAGATATGCATTTTCGCGTATTACCTCGGCATAGAGAAGATAGCCCAAAAGAAAGACTGCGACCGCACTCCAAACAACCGCGTTGGGAAGATCGCTCCACCCAAACCTGAAATCAAGCCCGGCGACGAGAAAACCTGAGATGAACATAAGTGCGCTTAAGGCTACCACAAGACGCTGTTCTTTCTGCGTTTCTTTGGCATTCAAGCGGCGCGCCAAAAGTGCGGGATTTTTGAACATCAGGACAAGCCCTGCAAAAAACATCGGCACAAACAAAACTGCCATCAAACCCCAACCGTTTGGGAAAGAGAGCGTTCCTGCGGGCAGGAAGATCAAAACCCCCATGAGCAAAAAGCCAAGCGTGATTTTCGTGATTGCAGAAATAAACAATTTGACAGTCATAGAAGTTTTCCTCATACTTTCAGTATAATTCATTATACACCTGCGGCGCAAAAAAATCAATTTCCGTGAAAAGCACTTGAAAAAGTTTTGAAAAAGGGATAAAATGTTGATATGTAACTGCCGAAAAGAGAGTGAACATATATGGCAATTAAGTACGAGAAAAAACAAAAACAGAATAATGTGCTTCATACGATCATCACGTCGGTTTTAATTTGCGCGGTGTTCTTGTCGATGGTAACGTTCCTGTACAATCAGGCAGAAGACGAAGCGTATGAAATGTTACATATCCAGACCAAGACCATCAAAGATGATTTATCCTTACAGTTGCGGTCTGACTGTGAAAATCTGTCCACTATGGCAAACTTTGCGGCACGTCTTTATGCCCATGGCGAAAGCTACGACCGTGTGTTTGAATCTTTCAAGCCAATCGGTCTGTTTGCGCGTATCGGTGTGCTCAAGCAAGACAACACGTTCATTATGCAGAATGAAGTGCTTGACTTTGACGGCAAACTCTCCTTCGCGGAAGAGATGAAGCGCGGGACATACGTCAGCGGCCGTGTTCCGTCTTTCGTTTATGAAGGCAGAGAAATCATCCGTTGCGCCGCTCCGATCGTGGTGGATGGCAGAACCGTCGGCATTCTCTACGGCGTCATTGATCTTGCGGATCTGAATATGCGCTACAGTCAAATGGCGAAAGAACTCTCCGCGCAGCTGTTTGTGTATGAACCGGGAAACGGGAATTTTATCATCGATACGTTTAGCGATGTGCTTGGGAATGTTTCTTCGCTCAAGACCCGTGATTACAACGACGACTATACCTATGAAGAACTGGTAACCGCGGAAAAGGGGTACAGCTCTTTCAAATCGATTTACAACGGTCAGAATTTGTATGTGCACTACTCCACGGTTGATGAAGTCGGCTGGCGCATTATGCTCGCACGGTATGAAGATCAGGTGTTTGCAAACCTGCGTACCACGATTGCCGTTTTGACAGTTGCATTTATGCTCATCAGTCTGATTATTCTCATCTATACATTTTTTTTGATGCGTGCGGAAAAACAGAGATCCCTTGCGGTCCACTGCACCTCCAATATCAGAAGAATCTTGCTCGAACTCAATCAGGACCACGAAAGTTGCTCGATCGCACTCAAGAATATTGTGGACTTTGTGGGTGCGCGCTCCGCATTCATCGACGATGCGGAAGGCGAAGAGCACTTCTACATCCGCCCGCGCTATGCGCCCGAACTCTTGCGTGACGAAACGCGTCAGAAGTTTGTTTCCGAAATCTTCCGTTATGCAACCGAGTTGCAGAAAGTGAACCGCAGTCCATTCGGTATGTTGAGTATCCGCCCGAACGCACATCTCAAGAAGACCAATTACCCGTTCTATACTTTCTTGGAAGAACGCCAGATTTGGGAAGTCGCATTTGCATATGTTACCGACAGAAACAACCACTTAAGCGTTCTCGGTTGTATCAATCCCAAGAAGAGCCGTGTTGCACGCATCCTGCTCGAAGACGTTGCGGTTTGCTTCTCGATCGCGCTGTTTAACAAAAAGTATCTCAATAAGACCGAGGTTGCCGCGACCACCGACTCGCTCACCGGTGCACTCAACCGCGTTTCCTATAACAACGATATTCTGGTTTATGATGAAGAGAAGCCGGAAGACTTCGCTTGTATCTTTGTTGACGTAAACGAACTCAATATGCGCAACAATAAGTACGGGCACGCAGCGGGCGATGAGATGCTCATCTACATTGCCAATACGCTCAAAGACGTGTTCTTCGGCCACAAGATTTACCGCATGGGCGGCGACGAATTTTTAGTCTTTACCAGTGGCATCAGTCAGGAGCAAATCAAAAAGAGCCTTGAAACGTTTGTCATGCTTTTGAGTGTGATGGATTATCACGTTGCGATCGGCACTTCGTACCGCAAGCAGAACTTGAGTTGCGAAGAGCTGGTACGCGAAGCGGAAATCAGAATGTATGAGGCAAAATCCCAGTACTATCAGAACAAAGAAACTGCTTCTCTCGCGGTTGACGCAAACGAGTATGTTCAGATCAAAACCGGCATCCGTGAGATTGACACCATGCTCTCGATCATGAAGGAGCACTACAACGGGATTTACCGTGTATCGCTCGAGAACGACCATGCACGCCGTATTCTGATGCCCGAATATCTGGGCTACAATGAAGACGAGAACAATTTCTCGAACTTACTGTTTCAGTACATCGATGAATATGTCCATCCGGATTTCCGCCGTGCGATGATGAGTTACATTCAGTACGATGCGATCAAACGCCAGATATCCGAAATGGGATATTCCAAAATCACGTACAAAAAAGCGAGTGGCGAGAGCGTGGTTTTGAGCATCTATCCGCTGGGTGAGAATATGGAAAACATCAATGATACCCTGTGGGTGTTTGCCAAGAGCTGATTTGTTTGCCCGCCAATTGAATATTTTGGCAAACCCGTCGAAAGGCGGGGACGCAAAGCCAAGAGGCTACGGTTTGATACTATGCCAGTCCAGCTGCGATAATAAGGGTCTTCTTCCGAAGACCTTTGTTAGCGTAGCTTTTTTTTCAGAAAATGATGACAAAGCATATATGAGGTGATTTTACGATGAACAACTTTCTTCCGTATCTGTTGCCACTTCCACTTTTGATCGTGGTGGTGATTCTCCTGCTGCGTATCCGAAGAATCAAAAACGAACGCGATGTGGAGCGCTTGCGCGATGAAGAGACCGGGATGGGAAATCTTCATTACTTCCAGAACGAATTCCGCAACATGATCGATGACGTGGCATATACGTCTTGTTATGTGGCCTATCTCATTCTGGACAGCGGGTATCTGCGTTCCTATCACAAGGGCAGTTCCTTTGGCGAGACGTTGCAGACCACTGTTGCGGTATTATTTGAGAACACAAAGGATCGCGAATTTTCCGCACGTATCACCGAGAATGGCTTCGCAATGGCACTACGTTGCGCGGATCACGATGAAATAATCGCGCGTATGGAGAAACTGCTCCGGAAACTCAATACGCTTGATACCATCAAAGGGCACAGTAATACACCGATCTTCCATGCCGCGGTGTATCGGCTCACGAACGCGGATAAGAACTGTGAAATTTTACTCTTTAACTTAAGACGAAACTGTAACGAACTTCTCGGTACCAAGCAAACGCTGGTGTATTGCGACGTCCATTCGATGAATCGGATTCACGAAGAAATGCGCAATAGCGAGAAGATCGTAACCGGGCTTGACAAAAACGAATTTAAGATGTATCTCCAATTCGTTGTGGATAACAAGACCAAGAAAATAAAGTCAGCAGAAGCGCTTTCCCGCTGGGAGAACAGTAAAAACGGGGTTATCGCGCCGGGAAAGTACATCGGGAATATGGAGCGGTCGGGGCTCATCAGCCGTCATGACTTCTATATGTTCGAGCTGGTTTGCCAAAAACTCGAACAGTGGAGCGAGACCGACTACCGCGACCTTTCGATTTCCTGCAACTTCACGAGAATCACGCTCTCGGAGGGGGATTTCATTGAAAAAATCACTTCGATTGCCGAGAAGTACAAATTCGACCACGAGAAGCTCGCCATCGAAATCACCGAGGATGCGATGGAGGAAAACCGAGATACCGCGATGAAAAATGTGAGAAAGTGCAAAGAGCTGGGCTTTAGCATTTATCTGGATGACTTGGGAAGTGGATACACGTCGCTTACAAACCTGTGCGATTACCCCATCGACGTGGTGAAACTCGACCGCGAGATCCTGCTCAAAACAGATACTCCCAAGGGTCAGGATTTGTTCGCGGGCATCATCGCACTCGCACACAGTTTGAATATCAAAGTCATCTGCGAAGGGGTGGAAACCGAAGCACAGAATGAACTCGTCAGCGCAACTGATTGTGATTATGTTCAGGGCTGGCACTACTCCAAAGCGCTTCCGAGCAGTGAGAGTGAGGCTTTTATCAAACATTATCAAGCGAGATAAGAAAGAACCGTAATCCGAAAGGATTACGGTTCTTTTGTTCGCAGTTTTCTGCAGTATTGGGTGCAGAGTTTGTCGGTACACTCGGAGCATTTGAGCGCCATGTTACTGTTCTCCCAAAACCGCTCGGGGTAGACGAATACGCAAATTTCCCACACCAAAAAGTTTACAAAAGACATTATCACAAGCGACCAAGAGAAGAAACTACCAAGTGCTACAATGGGTAAAAACATCATCAAATGATCCCAGTTGAAGATGCGGCAGGTGGTGCAGCATTTGTTCTTCATAATGAGCCGAAACGGGCACCAGATCAGCACGCAGATCAAATCGCACACATAGAAGAAAGTAGAGAGCAGTACCATAATCCCATGGTCAATCACGCCCGTGAGAAAAAGGGCGGAGATGAGTGTGCATACCGCGATCCAAATGAGCATGACCTTGTATGCGGCGGCGGTGGTATCTTTCACATACTGCTTGAGATTTTGGATGTTTATTTTCTCTTTGATCGGACGAAAGAGAGATTGGAACACTTTTTGCGATCCGATGGAGATATGCGCTTTGATCGGGATGAGTCGCAAGATCATGTCATACACCCAAATCCCCCAAAGCAGGTGCAAAGGCGAAAAATCGGAGAAGAATTCACCCTCGGCAATGTGGAATGCATCGCGGTCGGCACAGTAGAGTGCGATTGCGATCACAAAGACCAATATCCTGCCAAACAGGCGCAAAAAATAAATTTTTCTTGTCTTTGACATAATACCTTCCCTTTAATGGCGTAAATACAGCGCGTGGTGCAGGTTTTCGATGCGGATGGTGTCCCCGCCCGCGTCATGCTCCCCGTCAAGCGACCAGGGCATGGATTCGGGCGCGTGGACCGTGATGGTCTCCGCACTGCGGAACGTGATCATACTGCAGTTGTAGTCTTGACTGCGAAGCGCCAAAATGCATTCGTGCAGTTCTTGGATGCTGCGTGGCGCGCGCACCAGCAAAATTTCAAACTTCCCGTCGCTCATATCCACCAGACTTGGGTGAAAGGTCAAAATCCCGCCAATACTGGTAGAGTTGCAGATCGCACCGAAGAGAAACTCGTCTTCGATAACCGTACCGTCCAACTCCAAACGGATGGGAACTGTCTGCAATTTGGAAAGTTCCTGAATTCCTTCCAGCAGATATGCCATGTGGCCGAGCACGTTTTTGATGTTCTGCGGAGTGGAATAACTGATTTTCGTAAACGCACCGAACGATGCAACATAGGAGAAATAGCGGTCTTTGATCTTTCCGATGTCGTAGAGACGATCCGTGCCGCAAGCGATGCTTTCCGCCGCTTTCAGCACATCGGTCGGAAGACGCAGAGAAGTTGCAAAATCATTGGTCGAACCCGACGGGATGTATCCGAGCGGGGTTTTGAGATTCGCCTGCATCAGCCCCGTGATGGTCTCGTTAAATGTCCCATCACCGCCACAGCACACGATGAGATCCATTTCCTTACCCAAACGGCGCACCGCAAGGGTGGCATCCCCTTGGCACGCGGTTACATACACGTGCACGTCGTAATCCGCGCGGTTGAAGATAGAGATGATTTCCGCCAAATTCTTGGTGGACTTTTTTGTGCCCGAAATCGGGTTCAGAATCAAAAGCAGTTGCTTCATTCTCGCTCACCCCGTCTCCAATAAGATTTTCCGAATGCGATCCATTCCGCCAGCAGGCAGACCGGAAGCGCCGCAACAATATCGACTACCGAATGCTGTTTGATAAAAGAAACCGAAAGGCAGACCGAAATACAAAACAGCGTGATGAGAATTCTGGTAAGTTTTGACACGGTCTTCTCTTTTAAGAACGTAGATGCGATCCCAATCGAATATGCCACGTGCAGCGACGGACAAACCCCCGTGCTGGTGTCTGCCGAATAGAGCAGGGAAACAATCCACGTCAAAATATTTTTGCGCTCAAATGCAAGCGGGCGCAAGTCCTGACGGTTTGGGAAGAGTATGTAAACTGCCATTGCGACCGTTTGTGTTACAATGATGAATTTCATCAGGTTTTCAAACTGCTTGGGGTTATATCGAGCCAAGTACCAAAGGGACCCCACGATCAGCAGATACCAGCCCACATAGGGGATGACGAACCATTCGCAAAACGGAATGACATCGTCAAGCGGGCACCAAATCGGGGTACACGCCTCAAGCGGGATGAGATTTTCGGTGAGAAAATAGAGCATAAAATAAATGGGCCAGCCGATCAAATAGAGCAAATGCCGATACTGCGGCTCGCGTATCCTGCTCAGTCGGAAGTCTTTGTATTCCACCACGGGTTTTCTCATTTTGGCACCTCGGTTACGTCTTGATTGGTGAGATAATGCTTTTTCGGAATATTGCGGTAGGGAACCACCGTGTGTCGCGGAAGGTTACGCGCGATTTCGGTGATTTGATCGGAAAGATAGGCACAAATGCGCACGCGCTCTTCATCGGTTGGCGCATCGGGGGAGTATTTGACCCCGTCGCCCACATATGCGCGGCGCAGTTTGGGCGCGATATACATGGGGACAAATGTGAGTGTGCGCCCTGTTTTCTTGTAGTACAGGCGCGCGACGTCCACAAAATTCTCCTGAAATACATAGAGAATGTTGTTGTGCTTTTCATCCTTTTCGGGGAAGATCAGAATGGAATTCCCCGCCTTTAAGTGCGCCACGGTCTCTTTGAATGTGGTGAGAATCCGTGCATCACGGTACACCGCGACCGTGCGGGCCTCACCGAAGATCAACACGGCAATCGGCGCGATGAGATAGGATAGCACACGGTAAAACGGATGGGTCCACTTCGGTTTCTGCGACCAAAAATCCGTGAAGGCGTAGTTCGGAACGGATGATAGTTCCATCATTTCGCCTGCGCACCAAGTGTAAAAGCGATTCGGTAAAAAAAGTTCCCCTACAATGGGTCCGTTCATCTGTGTATGGTTTGCGACCAAAATCACGTCGCGCTCGGGGATATTCTCAAGTCCGATGATCTCACAGTTGCCGTAAAACAGATGGATGAGACCACGAATTCCTTTAAAAAGAATGCCGGATAATTTGCTCATGATAAAATCAGTTCATCTCCTGCTGTGATCGACACGGGGATTGGTTCACCGTTTTTGATGAATGTGATGTCTGCGCTGCTTGCTTCCGCCGCTTGCGCGGTGATGCGGTAGGAATTTTGGGCAGATTCCACCGTGATACGAAGTCCTTTGTGGTGGTAATTTGTCATGGAAACGAGAGGGAGATGTGGGACAATGCCAAACATATCCATCCCGTGCGACTCCCAAATCGCGCCGATGAGTTCACCTGCACCTACGTTTGACGACATACACGCGGTGCAGTACATCCCGTTATTTCCGTGCGCGAGTTTCCCGCTTGTTACATCAATACACTCCCAAATGTTGGGATATTTGAGAAATGCCTTGCGAGTGGATGCTGTTACGCGGGAGAGAAGGTGCGGATAGTGGCGATATGCCACCGCAGTCGCAACCGATGCGGATTTCGGCCAGCACGGTCCGCGCCAGTAGATATCCGAGAAGAAGCCTTCTTCGCCTTCGGCACAAGTGCGAATGCCGTATTCGCCGATCAAGCGGGTAAACTGCGATTCTGCGGCTTTCACTTGTGTCTCATCTGCCATGTCATAAAGGAACGGGAACAGACCTTCGAGTCCCACACGGGTATCGAGCCGCCCGTCTTCCTGAATGACCCCGTACCAGTTCTTTTCTTTATCCCAAAGATATTCGTTGATAGCGGATTTTGTCTTTTCCGCTTGTGCGTCCCAATCCGCCTTGGTGTTCATCCCCAGAATCTCAGAGATTTCACCCATCGCACGTTCATAACGATAACGTTCTGCCGAAAGGGTCGCCGAGTAGCAGTATACGGTGGGTTCTTTCCCGTCGATGCCGTAGGTGCATTCCTGATACGCGGGGAAAGTGTCAAGACCCGTATCAAACGACCAATGCGCCGCCCACAGATGGAGATTTCTGTGGCACGCATCAAAGTCACGGTTCATGTAGTGGTAGAATTTTTCGAGTGCGGGATACCAGCGTTTCAGCGATTCCAAATCGCCCGATGCGTGGTAATGGCGCAAAGCCGCCCACGGGAAATGCGGGTTTTGAATGGTGCTGGACTCCATCCAACCCGAACCCGGGTTTTCTTCATCCAAATACGCAGCATGGGTGATATACCCGTCCTCGCGCTGTGCATTCAGTAAAAGATCCATTGCTTTGCGGATCCAAACCGAAGTGTGTTCGGGATCCTGCGAAGAGTGCCATTCCACGGCGTTTAACGCCCACGTCCAAATACCCTTGTAGACGGGAAGCGACTCGAGTACGTTAAACCCCCAACCCGGGTAGTCGCAGTAGTCGAGACGAATGGTCCACCAACACTTGTAGTAGAGTTTCTTTTCGTCTTCACACGCGGTGTCAAATCCCACGGTGGGAAGGGAAGCAAACCAGTTGTTCCACTTCTCTTTGAGAAGTGCGTCCGGGTCTTTCACATTCAGCGCATCGAGCGCAAGTTTGCGCGAGTGATGGCTCATACCGAACGTCAGAGCAATCGGGGTGTCGGTATCGATGACGAGATGTGTCTCGATGGCGAGAACTCTTCCGTGTCCGTTTTGCGGAGTGAAGATTTCGCCCAACCCTTCATATGCGTCCATTTCATTATCAAAAACCGCGATTTTCATCGGGAGAGAACTTGCAATATAATATTCGCTGTTTTGCAAACGAATGCTTACCACGCCGTCTGCATCCTGCTCCGCGGTGAATCCGTCGTGAGAACGGAAGATGGTATAGATTTTTTTGTCGTAGCGGTAGAGATGAGTGGGGTCGGGGAGTGCAACCGAGGTGTTTTTGAGAGAAAAACTCCAGGTGATCCCGCCGTTCACCGCGGCGGAGAAGCGCTCACGCCCGGCAAGGGCGGAGTTGGGCAAGTGGAAGGTATGCCCGATCTGACCCGGCAGATAGGACTGTTCGTCAAACAAAAAACGCACTTTTCCCGGCTGATTGCACAGGCTCGGGAACTCATATGCGGCAAAATAGAGTTCAAAGTTATAGCGGTCCTGATTATAGCGCGACAGATTGGAATCCAAAAAATGATAGCCGACTCTTCCGTCATCACACGGGCAGTAATAACCAAGGTCATAGTCATCTTCCTTGAGTGAAATTGCGGTCATACGCGGAAGTGTCATATCAAATGTTTCTCTCAGCGAACTCCAAATATCGTACATCAAAACCACCTCGGTTTATTTTCCTTTATCATATCAAAATATCAATCAAAAAACAATGGGAACTGCCAAATTGCAGTCCCCTTTTTTGTCATTTTTTCATATACTCGACCGCTTTGATGATGCCCGCTTTCCCCGATTCATAGGTGAGCCCGCCCTGGAGATAGACCAAGTACGGCTCACGCATGGGCGCATCTGCAGAGAGTTCAATGGAAGACCCTTGGATGAACGCACCTGCCGCCATGATGACATCGCAGTCATAACCCGGCATCGCATACGGCTCGGGGGTAACAAAGGAGTCGACCGGCGCACCTGCCTGCACCCCGCGGCAGAACTTTTTCACCAGTTCCGGGTCACCGAGTGCAACCGTTTGAATCAAGTCATGGCGTGCTTCCGACACGGACGGCGAGACTTGGTAGCCGAGCTGAGAGAGAAGGCTCGCGCAAAACACCGCGGTTTTGAGTGCTTGCGCGGTGGTGTGGGGCGCGAAGAAAAATCCTTGATAGAGCAGGCGGTTCTGCCCGTAAGTGCCGCCGCATTCGCGGCCGATTCCGGGAACCGTCATACGCATCGCCGCTGCTTCCACGTACTTTGCTTTCCCTGCAACATATCCGCCACCTGCGGCAAGACCGCCGCCCGGGTTCTTGATGAGAGACCCTGCCATCAGATCGGCACCGCACATGGTGGGCTCTTCGCGTTCGACAAATTCGCCGTAGCAGTTATCCACCAAAACGCAGATATCGTCTCTGACAGACTTGACACAGTCTGCCACCGCACGGATGTCGTCTAAAGTGAGCGCGGCGCGGGTGGTATACCCACGGGAGCGTTGCAGAAACACGGTTTTGATGGTGGTATCTTCACACACCGCGGTATGGATGGCATGAAGATCAGGCTTTCCGTCTTTCAGTTCCAGCATTCGGTAGTTGATGCCGAAATCGCGAAACGACCCCGGGTACTTATCGTTTAACCCCACCACGCTCTGAAGCGTGTCGTAGGGATGCCCGCTCACCGAGAGCAAGGTATCGCCCGTACGAAGTCCCGCAAACATGGCACAACCGATGGCGTGTGTTCCGTTTACAAACTGCAGGCGCACCAGTGCGTCTTCTGTGCCGAAAACGTCCGCATAAATGGCTTCCAGTTTATCACGACCAAGGTCATCATAGCCGTAGCCCGTGGTGCCTGCGAAATAGGAGTCGGACACGCGATGCTTGGAAAACGCGGCGAGTACCGCATTGGAGCGGTACTCAGCAACTTCGTCTATTTTTTGAAATTGTGCTTGGCACGCGGCTTCAGCCGCACGGATGATATCATGCATGGTATTCACGGATGATACCCATCGGGGTCTGCTGTGCGCTCTGACCGAGCGGGTTGTCCTTCAGAATACGAGGGTAGAGATCACGGTCCAAACTCGGGTCGGATGCGCCCAAAATCTTCCCGGTCAGGTCGTTGACATCGATGATCAGGCAGGGGTGTCCAACACGCTCTGCCACTTCGCGCGCTACCTTGTCAGGGTCTTCCGGACCGAGCACCACGCACTTGTTGTACGGGGGCAAGGTGTAGGGGGTGGGTCCGTCGATGGATTCTGCACGGTAGCCTGCGACTTTGTAGAACCAGCCGCGCTTTCCGAGCAGTTTTCCGATCGCGCTCACGAATGCCGCACAGAGCATACGGAGTGTGCCGCATTCACGGAGTGCCATTTCCATGGTCTCCGGGATACCCAGCCCAATGCCGTACGGGGATTTGTAGACAAACTTGCAAAGGAGTTTTGCAAGCGGACGCGGATGGATCTCGGTGAGCGGAACTGCACGCTTCTGCGAGCAGGCAACGCACTTTTCCGAGATGAACAGGATATCGCCATCCAGCAGGTGCCCTGCTGCATACTGTTCCGCAACATCCGGGATGGAATCTTCCGCGGTAACTACATGGGTCTGAATGGGCAGACGCAAATACTGCTTGCCGTCTACTTCAATGAGAGCGCGCTTGCCCTCGTTTGCAAATAACTCTGCCATTTTCTGCTACATCCTTCCAAATTTTACTCGATCTCACTCGCGAGAGTGTAGCCGTTCTGATTGAGTACACGGATCGCCGCGCTGTTGTCTTCCACGCGGATGACAACGCACTCGTGATTGATGAACGCGTAAGCGTATTCCACATCCACTCCGTTTTCGGAGAGCAGTGCGAACAGGTTCGCGAGCGCGCCGATTTCATCCTTCGGCTTGATGCCGATGACTTCGGTCTTGGAGACCGCCATGTTGTTCTCTTTCAGAATGGACACGGCGAGATCCACATCGTTTACGATGAGACGGAGAATGCCGAAATCGGTGGTATCGGCAATCGAGAGTGCACGGATATCCACGCCTGATTTTGCCAAAATCGAAATGATTTCAGACAGTCTGCCGGATTTGTTTTCAATGAAAACCGAAAGCTGATGCAAGGTCATAGTAAGTCCCTCCTAAATCAAATTCGATTATTCTGCATCCGCACCGAGTGCGAATGCACGGCGGTTGAGATCCAAGAACTTCGGGGGAACCACTTCTTCCAAAACACGGTTCCATTCTTCACTCGTTCCGCCAAGGAGTTTCGACGCCGCACCGATCAAAACCACGTTTGCCGCTTTGACGTTTCCCGCTTCTAAAGAAAGGGAGAGAGCATCGATCGCTTGCTGACGGACATTGTATTTCTTCAGCTTTTCACCGATCTCAGACGGGTATTCCGCCGCACCCGTGATGACAGGCATGGGGGAGATGTTCTGTGTGGAGTACACGATCGCACCGCCGTCTTTCGCATAATGCGCCCAACGGAGTGCTTCGAGTTCTTCAAACGACAAAATGACATCCGCTTCTCCGACCGGGATGATGGGAGATGCAACATCTTCACCTGCACGGACGTAAGTAACCACGCTGCCGCCGCGCTGGCTCATGCCGTGGACTTCACTCACCTTAACAGTAAGTCCTTGATTCTGATAGAAAGCGCCAATCATACGGGACGCAAGAAGCGAACCCTGACCGCCGACGCCGACGATTAAAATATTCGGCATTATGCATCACCTCTTTCGATTGCGCCCTTGGGACACATTTTGGAGCACAGGTCGCAACCGGTGCAGATGGAACTGTCGATGGTCGCCTTGCCGTCGCGCATACTGATTGCGGGGCAACCGATCTTCAGGCACAGTTTACAGCCAATGCACTTGTCCTGGTTCACCGAGAATGCAGGCTGGGGTTTTACATATTTCAGCAGTGCGCACGGACGGCGTGCGATGATGACCGAGGGTTCAGGGGTGTTCAGTTCTTCTTTCAGAACGCGTTCGACTTCCCCCACATCGTTCGGGTCAACAACCGTAACACGGGCAACCCCGAGTGCATGGCAGATCGCTTCAATGTCCGCTTTCGGTGCGGGACGGTTCTGCAAGGTGAGACCCGTGCCCGGGTTTTGCTGATGCCCGGTCATACCCGTGATGGAGTTATCGAGAATGAGCACCGTGGACGGGCTCTGGTTATAGACGATATTGAGAAGACCGGTCATGCCCGAATGGAAGAAGGTGGAATCACCGATGACAGACACGCTCTTCTTTGCAAATTCAGGATCTTTCACCAAGTTCATGCCGTGGAGTCCGCTGATGGAAGCACCCATGCACAAAGTGGTGTCGACCGCTTCGAGCGGCGGTTGTGCGCCCAAAGTGTAGCAGCCGATATCGCCCGATACCACGAGTTTCAACTTACTCAGCACATAGAAGAGACCGCGGTGCGGGCAGCCCGGACAAAGAACCGGGGGACGGACGGGGACGGTGTCCTGCGATGCGGCAGGCATATCAGAGCCCAGAATCTTGTTACGGATGAGTTCGGGCGAGTATTCGCCGAGTTTGGAGAAGAGTTCCTTGCCGACAACCTTGATGCCGTGCTTCTTGCAATGGCTTTCAAAGACATCGTCGAGTTCTTCAATGACATACAGGGTGTCCACACTCTTTGCAAAGTCTTCGATGAGTTTGACCGGGAGCGGATATACAAGACCGAGTTTCAAGTAGTTAGCGTTCTTGCCGAATGCTTCTTTTGCGTACTGGTATGCGATACCCGATACCACAACACCGATCTTTGCGCCGTTGTTTTCCACACGGTTGAGAGAAGTGGTCTCTGCAAATTCACGCAGTTTGAGTTCGCGCTCTTCTACGAATACGTGGCGAACCTTTGCTTTTGCGGGCATCATGACATACTTGGAAATGTTCTTTTCATAGGGTTTTACCGGGACGTCTTCGCGCTCTGCGAGTTCCACCGCACTCTGGGAGTGGGAAACACGGGTGGAAAGGCGCAGGAAGACGGGGGTGTCAAATTCTTCGCTCAAACGGAATGCTTCTTTTGCGAAGTCCTTGCATTCCTGAGAATCAGCCGGCTCGAGCATCGGGAGTTTGGATGCGCGTGCATAATGACGGCTGTCCTGCTCGTTCTGAGAAGAGTGCATCCCCATATCGTCTGCGACCGCGATGACGCAACCGCCGTTGACGCCGGTATAACTTGCGGTGAAGATCGGGTCTGCTGCAACGTTGAGACCCACGTGCTTCATTGCGGAGAATGCTCTGCCGCCTGCGATAGATGCACCCATCGCGGATTCCACCGCGACCTTTTCATTCGGTGCCCATTCCGCGTGCAGTTCTTCATAACCTGCAAGAAATTCGGTAATTTCGGTACTGGGAGTACCTGGATAACTGGAAACAAAGTGGCAGCCCGCTTCGTAAACGCCGCGAGCGACTGCCGCATTGCCCAACATCATTTTCTTAGCCATTGGAAAAACTCCTTCCCTTAGGATTTATCGCGCAGGTCGACTACGCGCTTTGCTTTGCCTTGGAAACGTTCGATGGTTTTCGGAGAAACCAACTTGATTTTCGCATCGATGCCGAGCACGGTGCGGAGTTTGTGATGGATTTCACTTCTGAGTGCTTCGAGTTCCTGGAAACGCTCAAGAAGCGAGCCGTCTGCCAACTCAACCACAACGGTCAGATGATCGGAGAAGTTTTCGCGGCGGACTTCCAGCTGATAGTGCGGGCTGATGTGATTGATCGCGATGAGCACCGTTTCAATCTGAGACGGGAAGACGTTGACGCCCTTGATGATGAGCATATCGTCGCTTCTCGCGGTAACCTTTGCCATACGTGCATGGGTACGACCGCACTTACAAACATCGGTGTTGAGCGAGGTGATATCGCCGGTGCGATAACGCAGAACCGGGAGTGCCTCTTTGGTGAGCGGGGTTACGACCAACTCACCGGTCTCGCCGTCCGGCAGAGTCTCACCGGTTTCGGGGTCGATGATTTCCGCGATGAAATGGTCTTCCGCGATGTGGAGCCCGTCGCGCAGATGGCATTCGCCCGAAACGCCCGGACCCATGAGTTCACTCATGCCGTAGTTGTCGGTCGCGGTGATGCCGAAGTTATTTTCAATGCGTTCACGCATCCCCGGGGTACAACCTTCCGAGCCAAAGAGCCCGATGCGGAGTTTGAGATTATCCAAAATGCCCGCTTCTTTTGCGGATTCACTGAGATACATCGCATAGGTCGGGGTAGCAACCAAAAGGGTAGTGCCGAAGTCCTGCATCAGCATCAGCTGCTTTTCGGTGTTACCGCTCGAGATCGGAATGACGGTCGCACCGATCTTTTCCAAACCGTAGTGGAGACCGAGTGCGCCTGTGAACAGACCGTAGCCGAAGGAGATCTGTGCCACGTCATCGCTCGTCGCGCCTGCCGCGACCGCAAGACGTGCGACCAGGTCCGACCACACGTTCAAATCGTTTTTGGTGTAACCGACGACGGTGGGTTTGCCTGTGGTGCCGGAAGATGCGTGGATACGCACGATATCTTTCATCGGAACCGCAAACATCCCGAACGGATAGTTGTCGCGGAAGTCTGCCTTGTATGTAAACGGGAGATGCTTGAGATCATCCAAACTTTTGATGGAAGCGGGAGTAATGCCTGCTTCCTTGAATTTCTTCTGATAAAGCGGAGTGGTGAGTGCGCGGTCTACCGCGGATTTCAGACGCTCCAGTTGCAGTTCACGCAGTGCTGCGCGCGGCATGGTTTCCAAATCTTTTTGGAAGAACATTTTCATCAACCTTTCGCCAATGTTTCTACATAAATTCCATTCTATTATTTTATCGCAAATCCAACTGTTTGTAAATGATTATTTCGCGAAAAAAGCAGAAAAACGTGCCGATTTTGTCGGCACGTTTTCAATTTTACTTTTGAGATGCATCGAGTGCTTGCTTGATGTCTGCCAAAATATCGTCGATATGCTCGATGCCGATGGACAAACGGATGGTGGTCGCAGAAATCCCCGCTGCGATGAGCTGCTCATCGGAGAGCTGGGAATGGGTGGTGGTAGCGGGATGGCTGACCATGGAGCGGGAGTCGCCCAGGTTTGCCACGATGCGCAGGAGTTTCAGACTGTCGCAGAAGCGAGCGCCCGCTTCTCTGCCGCCCTTGATTTCAAAAGTGAATACCGCGGAAGCACCCTTCTTGAGATACTTCTGAGAAAGCGGATAGTAACGGGAAGACGGAAGTCCCGGATAGTCCACACGCTCGACCGCGGGATGCGATTCCAAGAACTCTGCCACTTTGAGCGCGTTTTCCGAATGGCGTTCCATTCTGAGCGCAAGTGTTTCCATACCGAGCATGGTGACCCATGCATTGAACGGGGACTGGCAGGAACCCAAATCGCGCAGGGTGAGTGCGCGCGCTTTGACCAAGAACGCCTGCTCGCCAAGGTCTGCAAAGACCACCCCGTGATAACTCGGGTCGGGTGCGTTCATTTCCGCAAAGCGGGGGTTTCCTTTCCAAACAAATTTACCGCTGTCTACCACGAGACCGCCCATCGCGGTACCGTTGCCGGATAAATACTTGGTGGAAGAATGGATGATGAGATCCGCGCCATGCTCAAACGGACGGAGAAGTGCTGGGGTCGCAAAGGTGTTGTCCACGATGAACGGAAGTCCGTTTTCATGTGCGATATCGGCGATCGCTTCCAAATCACATACGTTTGCGGTCGGGTTTCCGATCGCTTCCACGAAGATTGCACGGGTCTTGTCATTGATCAGTGCACGGAAAGTTTCAGGATCGTCGGTGCTTGCGAAATGAACCGTGATCCCCATGCGCTTGAAGGTCTTTCCGAGCAGGTTGATCGCACCGCCGTAAATGGTGTTTGCAGAGATGATCTCATCCCCTTCGCGTGCGATGGTGAGAAGCGTATGCACGATCGCAGCATGGCCGCTTGCGAGTGCCAAAGCACCGATGCCGCCTTCGAGTGCGGAAACTCTTGCTTCCAAAAGGTCGGTGGTCGGGTTCTGCAGACGGGTATAGATATTGCCGCCCTCTTCAAGTGCGAAGAGCTTGCGTGCGTGCTCGACATTGTCAAACGAGTACGCGGTGGTCATGTAAAGCGGGGGAACGTTCGAATGTGTGGTCGCTTCGGGCTGATACCCCGCATGGACCGCGTTGGTTTCAAGCTGGTACATAAGAGTTTCTCCTTTAGTCAAATACTTCGGGCTGAATCGCCTGAGTTAAGTCATAATGGGTAAAGCCGGGGACGGACTCCCCGTCGATCAAAATCTGCACATGGTGTACTTCCGAAACTCCTGCAACCGTGTTGACGAGCGAGAACAGACAAAGCCGTTCCGCGTCTTCACTATGCCCGGAAATCGCTAAGAATTCGGAAGAGAGATCCACCGTACAAGTCCCGTTTTCGAGTACAACCGAGTGAAGTTTTACTCCCTCCGGAATTGCGGAAGTGTAATTTTCATCTTCGGGACCCGAAAGCAGAGAAGAGATCACGCTATGCGGGAATGCGACATCCGATTCCTTTCGGATGGCATGGGGGACTTTTGTTAGTTCTCCGTTTGATACAAAATAGAGATTTACAGTCTGTTGTGCCGCAACGGGAGAGGGGGATGTGAGAAGATAATCTTCCGCCGTATGCGGCGCGCTCTCACCCGAGGGTGTTTGGATGATGAGCGCATCCACCCCGTCGAGTGAGCAGAACGAAAGGGTGAGTGCGGCATCGGCGAGTGTGCGGAGAATGCCGCGGCTCTCTTCGTATTCTTCGGATAACGAAAGGGTGAGCGTACCGCCCTTTCGGGAATACCCGAGCAGACGGACGTCCCGTGATATTGCGGGGGTCAAACCGTCGTCCTGTGCAGACTGGAGCGCAGAAAACAAGGTTTGCATCTGCGCGTCTTCGGTCGCGGTCGAGATGACCACGTCGTGAGAAACCAGCATTTCGGTATTTCCGCGGAAGTATGCGGTCGTGGGTTTCAATACCCCGTCCGAAACGGTGGGTGCGGGCTGACATCCGCAAAGAAGCAGGATGGCAAGCAGAAAACAAAGTTTACGCATGGAGTTCACCGCCTTCCGAAAGGAGTGGGAACGAGACCGTGAAACGAGTCCCACCCGACGGAGAAGATCCGACTTCAATGGTACCGCCATAGGATGTAACATTCTTATAAGCGATGGAAAGCCCAAGTCCGGTACCGCCTTTTCCGTTGCGTGTACGCGATTTGTCCACACGGTAAAAACGCTCGAAAATATGGGCGCGGTGTTCTTCCGGGATGCCGATTCCGTCATCGTCAACCAAAAGGACGACCTGATCCTCACGCGAGAAGAGCATGAGATGGACAAATCCGCCCGCGCGGTTATACTTGATGGCGTTTTCAGCCAGATTGAAAATGATTTGATACACCCCGTCCTTGTCAGCCGACAGGAAGAGGTTTTCGGTGAGGTCTGATTTGAGTGTGATGTTTGCATCTTCCGCGAGCGGAACGAGCGCTTCCAGCACTCTCTTTGCGACGTCGGTCAAATTCACCGGGACTAACTTGAGAGACTTTGCCCCGTCAAGTTTTGTGAGCATGAGCAATTTTTCCGCGATGCGGGTGAGTCGATCAATTTCGTCGCCGATGTCCACCATGAACTCGCGCATGGTTTCTGCGTCCATCTGCTCGGACTGCAAAATCGAGTCTACCAGCAGACGAACTGCGGACAGGGGCGTGCGGAGTTCGTGCGAAGCGTCGGACACAAAGGTTTGACGCAGCGCTTCGGTGTCTTCCAAACGCTTGGACAGTTGATTAAATTCATCCGCGATGACGCGCAGTTCGTCTTTTCCCGAAATGGCAACCGTCTTCCCGTAAGGACCGTCCTGCATGGCGCGGATGCCCGAGAGCAGCACCGCAAACCGCTTGGAGAGATGCGAGGAGAAGAAAAAGACGAGAATGAACAAAATCGCACAAATCAAAATGCTGATATTCCGCATCTGCACGCGCAGCGATTCCAAAACCTTGCCTTGTGCTTCGTCGATCTGCGAGAGATATACCACGCCGAGCGGCTCGGAATTGTACTGAATGGGAATGGCGAGCCGACTGTGAAACGCTTGGTCGCGATACTCACAAAAGAACACGTCTTTCGCGCGGAGGGCCTGTCCGATTTCGGGCAGGAGCAAATATTTATCAGACACCGAGTCGGTGCTGATACTGTCGTAAATCACGCGTGCGGACGTATCACACACCACGAGCCGCGTGTTGGGATTCGGCTCTGCCATTTCAAGCGTGAGCAAAACCTTTTCACGGGTGAGTGTGGAGTGCGGCGCGAGCGCACTTGCGAGAAATGTCGCGTTATTCAGCATCTGTTCCCGCGTGGTCTCCACGATCATGTTCTGGGAGAACTGGAGCGGGAAGATATTGATGATCAAAACCAAAACCAAGGCGAGCGCGAGAAACAGGGCAAAAATCTTTGCCCGCACGCTGCCCAATGGAAGGAGCGCGGAAAGATTAAGCCTTGAAATAATATCCGACCCCCCACTTGGTCATGATGTGCTGGGGTTCTGCCGGGATCTTTTCCAACTTCTCACGCAAACGGCAAATATGTACGTCGACCGTGCGATCGTCGCCCGGATATTCATAACCCCAAACGATGTTGAGCAGGTTGTTGCGGCTGTACACGCGCGACTCGTTTCGCATCAGAAGTTCGAGTACATCGAATTCCTTTGCGGTGAGTGCGACTTCTTCGCCGTCGAGATACACCACGCGTTCGCGCGTGTCCAAAATCAAATCGCCTGCGATGATACGGGTGCTGCTGTCGACCCCTGCGTTTCGTGCGCGGCGCAAGATCGCGCGGACACGGCTTTTGAGTTCCATGATGTTAAACGGCTTGGTGATATAGTCGTCTGCGCCGTAATCGAGTCCCAGAATGATATCGGTATCCTCGCTTTTTGCGGTGAGCATGATGATGGGAACGTTTGAAAATTCGCGGATGCGCTTGCACGCTTCCAGCCCGTCCATCTTCGGCATCATCAGGTCTAAAATCACCAAATCTGTCTGAATATTGCGCAGGATCTCGATTGCTTCTTCCCCGTTCGATGCGGTTTCCACATCATATCCTTCGCTTTCCAAGTTGAACTTGATTCCTTTTACGATGATTTTCTCATCATCCACAACCAAAATGCGCATGATACCCCTCACTTTCTTCCTTATGACCCTTGTTTACAAACCCCTTGATACAAGAACCAATTTACCATTTTCCATTATACCAAACAAATCCGCAAAACGCACGCATATTTTTCAATTTTTTCAAGTTTTTTTCAAAACTTTCCCGGGGAGTATGGTTTTCTGCCGAAGAACCTGATATAATGAAACAAATAAATGTGTGGTCAAGGGGGAGAAACAATGACGCAAAAGCGGTTTCTTACTTGTTTGATTTTGATTTGTTATTTGGTGTTTTCGGGTGCGGCAATGGCGGCGGAAGTCCCTGCAATGCAGGTGGATGCATCCGCGGCGCTTTTGGCCGATCCCGTAACCGATCAGGTCATGTATGAGAAAAATGCCCATCAGAAACTCCCGCAGGCGAGTCTTACCAAGATGATGACCGCACTTTTGGTCGCGGAGAGTGATTATGCCATGACCGATACGGTCATCGTGAGCGAGTCCGCAATGGAAGGCATGGAGCATCTGAGCGGTACGGTTACCATTGAAAGCGGGGAAGAATTTACCGTAAAAGAAATTCTCACTCTGCTCATGGTGGCATCGGTCAATGAAGCGGCAAATGTATGTGCGGAACTGGTGAGCGGTACCATCCCCGCGTTCGTTGAGAAGATGAATGCGCGTGCGGAAGAACTCGGTTGCACCAACACACATTTTTGCAACCCGCACGGACTGCACGAAGACGAACACTACACCACCGCGTATGATCTGTATCTCATCGCACGGGAACTCTTAAAACACGAAGACATCATGGAGATCGTGGGGAAGGACCGTGTGGTGATGGAAGCCACGAATAAATCCGGCGAGCGTATCTTCTTTTCCACAAACTCGCTTGTTTCGCGTTATAAAGAGCGTGATTATTTCTACAAATACGCAACCGGGCTGAAAACCGGCACTACCACAAAAGCAGGGCTTTGCCTTGCATCCAGCGCCACCAAAGGCGATAGCACGCTCATCGGCATCGTACTCGGTGCATCCCGTGATGCCGAAGGGAAAAAGCGCAACTTCGTTGAGAGCGCGCGCTTGCTCCAATGGGGCTTTGACAATTTCTCGGTGCGGGAACTTCTCTCCCGCAAAAACCCGGTCTGTGAAGTGAAAGTAGATCTTTCGTGGAAGCGCGACTATGTGGTCGCAGTCCCCGCGCAGGATTACAGCACCATGACCCCAAACGATTTTTCAAGCGATAAACTGGAACTCATCGCAGACGTCCCCGAAAAAATCAATGCCCCCATTGAAAAGGGGCAGGTTTTGGGCTCGGTTCTCGTGCGCTATGACGGGAAAGACTACAAAACGATCGATCTTGTTGCGGCAGACAGTCTGGACCGCTCGCTCATCCTTTTGGTTCTGCATTGGCTGGGCATCATCTTCTCATCGACAATTGCAAAAATCATCGGTCTCGGCTTTGTGATTTTGGTCGTGATTTATGTCGTTGCGGCGGTGCGCATCAATCGCAAGAAAACCCGCAGATACCGATAAAAAAGCCCCTTCCAAGGGGGAAAGGACTTGTGTTATGTGGAAAAAGTGCAAGGCATACTTCGCGGACGGACGCTTTGAACACAGTATCGCATCCGAACTGGTGAGTCGCATCTGGGAGCACAACATCGCCCAGGTGAGCGGTCAGCTTGCGTATTTTCTCCTGCTCTCCGCATTTCCGTTTCTCATTTATGTCAATAACCTGATCGGTGCGCTCAATCTGAATCTGTTTGAGATTCAGGAGTTTCTAAAACCCATCTTCCCGCAGGATGTGGTTTCCATGATCACCACGTATGTCGACTATGTTTCGGAAAATCGCAGTATGAGCCTGCTCTCGTTCGGTGTACTCGTCTCGATTTTCTCGGCATCCAAATCCGTCCGTGCGCTTTCCACCGTACTCGACAACGCATACGGGGCGGAGAAGCAACGCGGATTCTGGTGGAATCTGGTGTTCTCGCTTCTGTTTATCTTTGGGATCGGGCTTGCGTTTGCGGCACTCGTTATCATCATTCCGCTGAGTGAAACCTTCTTCCTGCAGATTACCGAACCGTTCGGGATCTCGGCGAGCATTGTCGAACGCTTGCGCTTTTGGCGTTGGGCGGTTACCGTTTTGGTGTTATTTGCGGTGCTTACGATGATGTACTACTTCGTCCCAAACCGCCGTCTTCACATCCGAAACGTTCTGCCCGGTGCATTGTTCGGCGTGATTGGATTTGTATTTTTGACCCGTATTTTCTCGGTTTATGTAGGGTATTTCTTGAAAAATTCCGCACTTTACGGCTCGATCAATGCGGTCATTCTGTTGCTGCTGTGGCTATACTGTGCAGGACTGATTTTGGCGGTCGGCGCTGAAATCAACGGTGTGATCGATTCGCGGTTCCCGAAACCAGATCCAAAATCTCGCTCGGATGCGTGATGAGATGTGCGGCTTTGTGTTCCTCGAGTTCTTCTCGCGGACGAAATCCCCAGCACACGCCCACCGTGGTCATACCTGCAGCATTTCCCGTGTTCATATCCACCCCGGTATCCCCGAGATACAAACAGTCGCAGGGAGAAATCCCCAGTTCTTCGGCAATCATGAGTGCCCCGTCCGGTACGGGTTTGCGCGGCACTTCCGCCCGCTGACCGTAGCATACGTCAAACGTGTCGGGGAAGAGTTTTTCTACTACCTGTACAGTCAAATAATGCGGTTTGTTGGAGAGTACGGCAAGTTTGATGCCGTGCTCTTTTAATGTTTTAAGCGCAGAGATGATTCCGTCATACGGCTCGGTGAGATAGAGCGGGGCGTTGTCATACCCTTCGTCGTAAGCACGGCGCAGGTCACGTACTTGCTCTTCGGTGAAACTTCCGCACACTTCGGCGAGAGAATCACGCATTAAACGGTCCGCCCCGTTTCCGACTAAGAAACGGAATCGCTCTTCCGGGAGATTTCTGTATCCGCACTTAGTAAGTGCGCGGTTGACGAAATGTGCAAGTGTGGTAAGGGTATTTGCAAGGGTACCGTCCAAATCGAAAATACATGCTTTGAACATGGGAGAACTCCTTTGAAACAAAAAATAAAACCACTCGGCGAAAACCGAGTGGTTTTTGGTGACCCGTAGGAGAATCGAACTCCTGTTACCGCCGTGAAAGGGCGGTGTCTTAACCGCTTGACCAACGGGCCGAATAGACGCGGCGAAACCCGTGAAAGCTACGCCGCTATCTGTGGTAGCGGCAACTGGACTTGAACCGGTGACCGTTCGGGTATGAACCGAATGCTCTAGCCAACTGAGCTATGCCGCCGTAAGGCAAGTGCTATTGTAATACAGTTTCCGCCGTTTGTCAACAAAAATTTTTGCAATTTCGGATTTTTTTTTGAAACCGCGGAAAACTACCATTGCGAAAAGGGGTGGAGACGTGTGAAAAAAAGTGTGCGATACGGACTCAGCGGTGCGCTTGCAGGGCTGACAAACGGGGCGTTTGGCGCAGGTGGTGGGATGGTGCTCATTCCGCTGTTTCGCAGGTTTTGCAAAATGGAAGAAAAAACCGCGTTTGCAACGTCTGTCTCGGTCATTCTCCCCATGTCCGCGGTGTCCGCGCTCATTTATCTGTTACGTTCCGATGTGGATTTTCTCACCGCACTTCCGTTTTTGATAGGCGGAACGCTCGGCGGATTTGTAGGTGGCAAACTGTTCAAAAACATCCCCACGCTTTGGCTGAAACGAATTTTTGCCCTGTTCTTATTATACGGTGGAGTGAGGAGTTTATTCTTTTGAAAAGTGTATTGGATGGAATTGTCGGCGCACTCACGGGGATTTTAAGTGGCTTCGGCGTGGGGGGCGGAACGCTTTTGGTACTCTATCTCACTCTTTTTACCAAAACCGCACAACGCACCGCGCAGGGAATCAATTTGCTCTATTTTCTCCCGACCGCCGGGGCGGCACTTGTGGGGCATATCAAAAACCGCATGGTGGAAAAGAGCGCGTTTTGGTGGGCGGGCGGTTGCGGGGTGCTCACAACCGCGGTCTCTGCGATTCTCATCGGAAAACTCCCGACCGAGTTTCTCCGCCGTGGGTTCGGTGTGTTTCTCATTGTGATCGGAATCACGGAGTTATGTTCGAAAAAATCGGTTGAAGCAAACCGCGAGATGGGGTATAATGAGAAAAACAAAAAGAGACGGCGGTGAGCGTTTTGGTGAAACGGATGATCGCGTGTTGCCTTTTGCTCGTGCTTGCACTTTTCGGATGCACCGAGACGAAAAACACGCAGTATTATATGATGGATACCGTGATGAGTTTTTCTATTACGGGGGAAAACGCGATTGCGGCAGAGCGTGCAATCGCAGACCGCGTGGCGCAGCTCGAAACAGTCTTTTCTCCCACGCGGGAAGATAGCGAACTGTTCCGCGTGAATGAAAACGCGGGAAGCGCGATGGAAGTATCACGTGATTTTGCAAATCTTCTCGCATTGAGCCTGAAAGCCAGCGCGGAAACGCAGGGTGCGTTTGATGTAACACTTGGTGGCGCGGTGGAACTCTGGGCGCACGGGAAAGTGCCTGCAAGTGAAGAATTGGAAGCGCAAGTAACGGGGAGCGAAAAAATATCGCTTTTCGAAAATACGCTTCAGACACAAAAGGGGCTGAAACTCAATTTCGGCGCGGTCGCAAAAGGCTATGCTTCCGACTGTGCAAAAGAAATTCTGGAAGAATACGAAATTCCGCGTGCGCTCCTGTCGCTCGGTGGGAATATCTACGCGCACGGGGAAAAAGAAGATGGCACTCCCTGGAATATCGGGGTGCGTGACCCTTGGGGGGAAGCACAAGACTGGCTTGGGATACTTACGGCAAGGGATGAGTTTATCATCGCATCGGGCGACTATGAGCGCGGATTTGAAGAAGATGGGGTGCGCTATCATCACATTTTAGACCCGAAAACCCGCCGCCCTGCCACAAGTGATTTGCGCGAAACCGTGGTAGTCTCACAAAACGGAAGTCGCGGGGACATTCTTTCCACCGCACTTTTTGTGATGGGAGAAGAAAAAGCGGTTGCATACTGGAAAAACACCCGCGACTTTGAAATGATTTTGGTATCTTCCGACGGGCGCGTGCTCATTACACCAAATCTGAAAGAGCGGTTTACACTCACGAAAGACTCCTACATACTTGAGGTGATCGGATGATACGGGTGTATCTGACGCGTCTGCGTAATTTTGGCGAAAACCGTCGAGACAATCAGCGAAAAACCGCAGACGAGTTGGTGAAACGCGTGTGCGGGAAAGTTGTATACCGCGTGGAAAACGGAAGACCCATGCTGGATGACGGGTTTGTCAGCATCTCCCACAGTGGGGAGTTTGTCGCCTGTGCGGTATCAACCGAAGCCGTGGGACTGGATATCGAAGAAATGCGCCCGCGCAAAGAGAATCTTTGGAAGCGTGCAGGTGCGGAAGATTATACAGCGTGGTGTAAAAAAGAAGCGTATGTGAAATTTTTGGGGTGCGGATTCACCGTTCCGCCAAGCCGTGTATCGCTTCACGAGACAAATGCATGGTTTTATACCACACAGACAGACGGATATCAAATCGTGTTATGCGCAGAGTATGAGCACGCGGTAGAACTTCATCGGGAGGTAGAAGAGAATGTATGGGAAACTGCATTGTTACATCGGTGATGGGAAGGGCAAGACCACCGCGGCGATGGGGCTTGCGATGCGCGCAGTAGAAAACGGACTTTCGGTGTGCGTGTGCCAGTTTTTGAAAGACGGGGAGAGCGCGGAACTGAAAGGCTTAAAAAAACTCGGAGTGGACGTGATGGTAGCACCGATGGAAGGGTTTTACAAAGACCTTGCGGCGGAAGACAAAGCGCAGACTTGTACCGAATCCACTGATCTGTGCGAGTGTCTTTGCGAGAAGGCGAAGTCGCTCGATCTCTTGGTGTTGGATGAATTCTTGTGGGCAACTACCATGGAGATCATCCCGGAAGAGACCGCGGAGAAAGTGCTGGATGCGTGCAAAGATGCTTGCGAACTGGTGCTGACCGGTGCGTGCGCGCCCGATTGGATTTTGGAGCGTGCGGATTACCTGACCGAGATGAATAAATTAAAGCATCCGTTTGATCTGGAAGTCCCGGCACGATCCGGAATTGAGTTTTAGAAGAACACCTCTCATCATATCCTTTGATGGGAGGTGTTTTCTATGCAGAAATTGGAACAAATCATCAGGGCGGCAGACGAATGGATCTGGGGTCTGCCGCTTGTTTTCGCCCTATGCTTTGTGGGTGTTTTCTACACGGTGAAACTACGTGGGGTGCAGGTGCGCTATCTTCCGCGAGCGCTGAAACTCCTGTTTGCATCTGAGCAAGGGGACGGGGAAGTTTCACGCTTTGCAGCACTTTCCACATCCCTTGCCGCCATGATCGGAACCGGCAATATCGTGGGAGTGGCGACCGCGGTGGGGCTTGGTGGCCCCGGCGCGCTTCTTTGGATGTGGCTCTCCGCATTTTTCGGGATGGCAACGGGCTACGCGGAAGGACTTCTTTCCGCAAAGTACCGCAGAAAAACGCGGGACGGACACACGTTGGGTGGCGCGTTTTATTATATTGAACGGGGAATGGGGGAGAAATTTCGACCCCTTGCGGTACTCTTTGCGCTCTGCGGAATGGTCGCCGCGATTTTTGGGATCGGAACCGTTACGCAAATGAACGGCATCACCCATGCGACAAAAATTCTTTTGGGGAAGCCTGATTCCGCCGCGATCACGGTAACCACCGCGATCGTTGTTACCCTGCTTGCGGGAAAAATCATCTACGGCGGGATCGGTCGCATCGCAAAAGTCTCCGCGGTTCTCGTGCCCGTGATGGGAACGCTCTTTGCACTCACAACGGTTGCGGTACTTCTTACCCATATCGAAAAGATCCCGAGCGCGGTCTGTGAAATCATATCTACCGCATTTTGCGGTAGAGCGATGTTTGGCGGATGGTCTGGGAGTATGGTGCTGAAAGCGATACGGATGGGGGTGTCGCGCGGGGTATTTTCCAACGAAGCGGGGCTTGGGAGCGCATCGATCGCGGCGGCGAGTGCAAAATCCAACCATCCTGCCGAACAAGGGCTTGTTACGATGACGGGGACGTTTCTCGACACATTGGTTCTGTGTATGATGACGGGGCTTGCGATCGTGGTTACGGGAGCGCATAAAGTATTGCCGAGCGGTGGGGTGGAACTCACCACACTCGCCTATGACCAAGGGTTTTCCGCACTTCCGGGACTCGGGCAAAGTGTGGTGGATCTCTCGCTGATTTTGTTTGCGTTTGCATCGGTTTTGGGGTGGAATTTCTACGGGGAGAAGTGCGCCGAGTACTTGGGTGGCGAGAAACTGGTGTTTTTCTACCGCGCCGCGTTTTGCACGGTTCTGTTTTGCGGTGCGTTTTTGAGTGCCGAGTTTGTGTGGAATCTGGCGGATTGCTGTAACGGGCTGATGGCGGTACCGAATCTTGTAGCGCTGATGGCACTTTCGCCCGTGGTGGTGCGAGAAACAAAAGACTATGAAAAATTTTGGAGAAAAAAAGGGTTTTGAGAATTTTTCTCGTATATTATTATTAGACAGTAAAAAGGCGGTGAGGAAATGACCATTCGAGAACGGGTGGAAGAGCAGGAAGTTCGTCTGCTTGCACCCTATGCGGCACACGCAAAAGACAGTTTGGGGCGCGATGTCCCGGAAGAGCCTTGCGTGGTGCGTACCTGTTTTCAGCGCGATACCGACCGCATCATTCATTCCAAGGCATTCCGCAGACTGAAACACAAAACGCAGGTGTTCATCTCTCCCGAAGGGGATCACTTCAGAACACGTCTTACCCATACGCTGGAAGTCAGCCAGATCGCGCGGACCATGGTGCGTGCGTTGCGACTGAATGAAGATCTCACCGAAGCGATTTGTATGGGGCACGATCTGGGGCACACTCCGTTCGGACATTCGGGCGAGCGTGAACTGATGGCACTTACAGACGGGCGTTTCAGCCACAACCGTCAGAGCGTGCGTGTGGTG
Organism: Oscillospiraceae bacterium; assembly: GCA_015067485.1. Taxonomy (GTDB): domain Bacteria; phylum Bacillota; class Clostridia; order Oscillospirales; family JAAYXM01; genus SIG510. The sequence goes on along the minus strand of SVMJ01000005.1, from coordinate 51,363 downwards.
GAAAAAATCGAAAAAGACGGAAACGGTCTGAATCTGACGAAAGAAGTTCGTGATGGGATCCTGCACCACAGCGGAGAGATCCCCGCGCAGACGCTCGAAGGGAAGATCGTGCATCTTGCCGACCGTATCGCATACATCAATCACGACATTGACGATGCACTCCGTGCAGGACTGCTCAGAGAAGATGAGATTCCCAAAACACTCGGCACCTGCCATTCCGAGCGGATCAATACCTTGGTGATGGACATCATCCACGCAAGCGATGGGAAACCCGAGATCCATATGAGCGAAGAAGTGCGTGATGCGATGCTGGATCTTCGTGGCTTCATGTTCCGCCATGTTTATCGGATCCCCGTTGCGCTCCGTGAAGAAGAAAAGGTGCGCCGTATGGTCCGTCAACTGTTTGAGTATTACAGCGAAAACCCGGATGAGATGCCAAATGAATTCCGCATTACCGCATATAGCGAAGGCATTGAGACCGCGGTGTGCGATTATATTGCAGGAATGACCGACCGCTATGCGATCGCGGTCCATTCCGAACTCTTTATCCCGAAAGCGTGGGATCATTCGATTTAGAAAGTGAGGTGGGATTGTGGCTTTTTCGGACCGTTTTTTGGAAGACCTTTGTGCGCGAAATGATATTGTGAGTTTGGTCTCGCAGTATGTATCTTTGACGCGGCGCGGGGGAAACTATGTCGGGTTGTGTCCGTTCCACAATGAAAAGACCCCCTCATTTAACGTATCTGCCGATCGGCAGTTTTTCCATTGCTTCGGATGCGGCGCGGGCGGGGACGTCATCACGTTTTTGATGCGTATCGAAAATCTGGATTTCCCCGATGCGGTCTACCAGCTCGCAGAGCGTGCGGGGATGACCGTGCCGGAAAATGACAACGAAGTGCGTGTGCAGAAGCAGAAGAAGGATCGGATTTTGTCGCTCAACCGTGATGCTGCCCGATTCTTCCATACCATGTTGCAAGCAGAAGAGGGGAAGGAAGCACTTGCATATCTCGCAGGGCGCGGGCTTTCTCCGCAAACCATCAAACGCTTTGGTCTTGGTTTTGCCCCCGATTCGTGGGACAAGCTACTCAAACAAATGACTGCGGCAGGGTACACCAAGCAGGAACTGCTTGATTCGGGGCTTGCGCTTCCCAATAAAAACGGGGGGATCTACGACCGATTCCGCAACCGCGTGATGTTTCCGATTTTTGATGCGCGCGGCTCTGTCATCGGATTTGGCGGACGCGTGATGGACGGGGGCGAACCCAAGTACTTAAACTCGCCCGAAACCATCGTGTTCAATAAACGCCGCAATCTGTTCGCACTCAATCTCGCAAAGACGAGTCGTGGCGAGCGGATGATTTTGGCAGAAGGGTATATGGACGTCATCGCACTCCATCAAGCGGGATTTGACTGTGCGGTCGCATCTCTCGGTACCGCGCTGACCCAGGAACAGGCTCGCTTGATCGCACGCTACAAAAGTGAAGTGGTTATCGCATACGATGCGGACAACGCAGGTGTGAATGCGGCAAACCGCGCCATCGAACTGCTCAAGGAAGCAGGGGTCGCGGTCAAGATTTTACGCATCCCGGGCGCGAAAGACCCGGATGAATTCATCAAAAAATTCGGGCGCGATAAATTCGAGCGGCTGCTCGAAGCGTCTGAGGCGGATTTGGAATACCGTTTGGTACAAGCCCAAGGCGGGCTGAATTTGGAAGAAGACGAAGGTCGCGTGGAATATCTGAAACGCGCGGTGAAAATTTTGTGCGAAGTGTCAAGCGACATTGAACGTGAGATCTATCTCACCCGCGCCGCAAAGCAGGCGGGGATTTCTGCCGAAGTGCTGGGAAGAGAAGTGGCGCGTGCACGCAAGGGACTCATTTCCAAACGAAAAAAAGAGCAAGAGCGTAAAGACCTCTCTCCGCTCACCGCAAAGGGCTCGCCTGCGCGGGAACTGAAGTATCAGCACACCAAATCCGCAGTGGCGGAAGAGAATCTGATCTCGCTGCTCATGGCTCGTCCCGAGTTCATGAAACAAGTGGAAAGTCGGTTGGAAAAGAGCCATTTCAGCGTCCCGGTGTTTGGAAAAGTATATGCAAGGATGAAAGAACTGCACAGCGAGAATTCTGCATTCAGTTTGACCGCACTCACGCGTGACTGCACGCAGGAAGAAACCGCAACCCTTGTGGGGATTTTTGCAAAGTTTGTCGGCGGAGACACGGTTGCACTGGAAGATTATCTCAGTATCATACTGCAAGAGCAGTGGAAAATAAAAGACATTGATTCGGAAACCGCGTTGCAGGAAGCGATGGCGATGTTCCGTAAAAAGAAGGGAACGGGTGAATAATATGGAAGAGAAAAAGAGAGAGTTGACTCCCGAAGAAAAAAAGCAGATGATGGGAGATCTGCTTGACAATGCAAAAAAGAAGGGCAAACTCACAGGAGATGAACTGACCGAAGTCATCGAAGCACTTGAAATGGACTCCGAACAGATTGATAAGCTCTACGACACATTGGAAAACCTGGGTGTGGAGATCCCGCTGGACGATCTGCTCCCCGAAAGTCCGGACGACGATATGCCGGAAGATCTGGAAAATCTCGAAGAGATCCCGGAAGAAGAACTGGCAGACCCTGCCGCGCTGATGGATGGTGTCAACACAGATGACCATGTCCGCATCTATCTCAAAGAGATCGGTAAAGTCGACCTTCTGTCTCCGGACGAAGAGATTGAACTGGCGAAACGCATGGCAGAAGGCGACGAAGTGGCAAAAATGCGCCTTGCGGAAGCAAACCTGCGCCTTGTCGTCTCCATCGCAAAGCGTTATGTGGGTCGCGGAATGCTGTTCCTTGATCTGATCCAGGAAGGAAACCTGGGTCTCATCAAAGCCGTCGAAAAGTTTGACCATACCAAGGGCTATAAATTCTCCACCTATGCGACATGGTGGATCCGCCAGGCGATCACCCGTGCGATCGCGGACCAGGCACGCACCATTCGTATTCCGGTACATATGGTGGAAACCATCAATAAGGTCATTCGCGTATCCCGCCAGCTTCTGCAGGAACTCGGTCATGACCCGAGCCCGGAAGAAATCGCGGAAGAAATGAATATGCCGGTCAACCGTGTGCGTGATATTCTCAAGATCGCACAGGAACCCGTCTCGCTCGAAACCCCGATCGGTGAAGAAGAAGATTCGCATCTTGGCGACTTCATCCCGGACGAAGATGCACAAGAACCCGCGGAAGTTGCGGCATTCACGCTGCTGCGTGAGCAGTTGATCGATGTACTCGGCACACTCACCCCGCGTGAGGAAAAGGTGCTCAAACTCCGTTTCGGCATCGAAGACGGACGCACCCGCACGCTGGAAGAAGTGGGACGAGAATTCAATGTCACCCGTGAACGCATCCGCCAGATCGAGGCCAAAGCGCTTCGCAAACTGCGCCATCCCAGCCGTTCAAAGAAACTCAAAGATTTCATTTGCTAAAAGGAGAACCCCAATGACAATTACCCAGGATATCCGCTATGTCGGTGTAAACGATCATACTATTGATCTGTTTGAAGGACAGTACATCGTACCGAACGGCATGGCATATAATTCTTATGTGATGATGGATGAAAAAGTCGCAGTGCTCGACACAGTCGATGCCCGCTTCGGAGAAACTTGGCTCTGTAATATTGAAAAAGTGCTCGGCGGCAAGACCCCCGACTATCTCATCATCCAGCATATGGAGCCTGACCACTCCGCCAACATCGCACGCTTTATCGAAGAATATCCGAACGCGGTGGTGGTCGCATCCGCAAAAGCATTTTCCATGATGAAAGGCTTTTTCAAAACCGACTTCGCCCCGCAGAATATGACGGTGGCGGAAGGGGACACATTGTCTCTCGGTAAACACACCCTGACTTTCTATACTGCACCCATGGTGCATTGGCCGGAAGTCATCGTAACTTACGACAGTTTCGACAAAGTCCTGTTCTCGGCAGACGGCTTTGGCAAATTCGGCGCACTCGATGCAGACGAAGACTGGGCTTGCGAAGCACGCCGCTACTACTTCGGCATCGTCGGGAAGTACGGCGCACAGGTGCAGGCACTACTCAAAAAAGCGGCGACTCTTGACATCCAAACCATCTGCCCGCTCCACGGCCCCGTTCTTTCCGAAAACCTCGGCTACTATCTCGACCTTTACAATACCTGGTCTTCCTACAGGGTGGAAAGCGAAGGGGTCATGATCGCCTACACCTCGGTCTATGGCAATACCAAAAAAGCGGTCGAACTGCTCGCCGAGAAACTCAAAGCAAACGGCTGTCCAAAGGTCGTGGTGAATGACCTTGCGCGTTGCGATATGGCGGAAGCGGTGGAAGACGCGTTCCGTTACGGTACGATTGTGCTTGCAACCACCACTTACAATGCGGAACTCTTCCCGTTCATGCGCGAGTTCTTGCATGAACTCACCGAGCGCAACTTCCAAAACCGCAAGATCGCGCTGCTCGAAAACGGCTCGTGGGCACCCGTTGCGGCAAAGCAGATGCGTGCCGCATTTGAAAAGAGCAAGAACATCATGTTCATAGAACCCACCGTTACCATTTCCTCCGCACTCAGCGATGAAAATATCAAAGAGATCGAAACTTTGGCATCTGCACTCACCGAATAATTCTTGACAAGCGCGGATTCGTGGTGTATCATGAACTTAATATCGAAAAACCGTTGAAGCGGAAATAACGGCGATCATGCCTTTCCAGAGAGCCCGCGTAGCTGAGAGTCGGGTAAGAAACAAGTCGTCAAATGGGCCGCTGAGGGCGCAGTCAAAGGTGAAAAACCGAGTATTCTGCGACGCGTGGGCATGCGTTAGTTGCCACGGATATGTTGGTATCCTGTAAGTGCATGGTCTCCATGAACCAAGGTGGCACCGCGGATTTTGTTTGATTCGTCCTTGGCAGAAGTCGTAATTCATTTCTGCTGAGGGCGTTTTTTATTCTGTTAGGAGGTAACTATTATGAACTACAACGGCATGAATTTTGATAACTACTTAAAACAATACCCGGATGCAAACGGCTACTTCGGCAAATACGGCGGCTCGTTTGTGTCGGACGAACTCCAAAAAGCGATGAACGAGATCACCGATGCGTATTTTACCATCTGCAAATCCAGCAAATTTATTGGCGAACTGCGTAAGATCCGCCGCGAATTCCAAGGCCGTCCCACTCCGATTTCCTATCTCGAGCGTCTCTCGGGCACGATCGGAAACGTCCAGCTCTATGTCAAGCGTGAAGACTTAAACCACACCGGCGCACATAAACTCAATCATTGCATGGGCGAAGCCCTGCTCGCAAAGTACATGGGCAAGAAGAAACTCATCGCAGAAACCGGTGCAGGTCAGCACGGCGTCGCACTCGCGACCGCCGCAGCCTACTTCGGTTTGGAGTGCGATATCTACATGGGCGCGGTCGATATCAAAAAACAAGCACCCAACGTCGCACGCATGAAGATCCTGGGCGCAAACGTCATCGAAGTTACCCACGGTCTTGCAACGCTCAAAGAAGCGGTCGATGCCGCATTCGATGCATACACCAAAGATTACCACAACAGCATCTACTGCATCGGCTCGGTGCTTGGTCCGCACCCGTTCCCCATGATGGTGCGCGATTTCCAAAGCGTGGTCGGCATCGAAGCGCGTGAGCAGTTCCTGTCCATGACAGGGGAACTCCCGGATGCGATCGTCGCTTGCGTGGGCGGCGGCTCCAATGCAATGGGCTTTTTCTCGGGCTTCTTAAACGACCCGGTCGAGATCTACGGTGTTGAACCGCTCGGTCGCGGTCCCAAACTCGGCGACCACGCCGCAAGTCTCAAATACGGCACCGAGGGCATCATGCACGGCTTTAACAGCATCATGCTCAAAGACGAAAACGGCGAACCCGCACCCGTCTACTCGGTGGCATCGGGTCTTGACTATCCGTCTTCCGGTCCTGAACACGCGTTCTTAAATGAAGTTGGTCGTGTCCACTACGACGTCGCGGACGACGAAGAGACCATCGATGCGTTCTTCAAACTCTCCCGTCTGGAAGGCATCATCCCCGCGATCGAAAGTTCGCACGCGGTGGCATACGCACTCAAACTTGCACGCGAAATGGGCAAAGGCTCGGTCCTCATCTGTCTCTCCGGTCGCGGCGATAAGGACATGGACTACATCATCGAGAAATACGGCATCCGCTAAACAATAATTTTCCGACTGAAATAATTGTTTTTCCTATTGTAAATCATGGAAAATTGTGCTACAATGTACAAATAAATCCCTAAGATTTATCATAAGGAGGAGAAAAAACAATGAAAAAGCGCGTATTATCTCTCGTAATTGCGGTTTGCATGCTGGTAAGTCTCTTGCCGGTCGTCGGTGTCGCGGCAGATGCAACTCCCGATTACAGCATCCAAATCAAAGACTATGCTGCTGACAATAGCATCAGTTCTTTGAACAACAGCATCTCTAAGGAACAGACTGCAGATTATGGTGCATGGTCTTTCACCGGCGCTCGTAGTGCGGGCGTGTCCTACAGTGGCAAGATCTATATGGGAAACGGTTACTATGGTGTCAACGTTACCATCAACGAACCGGGTCTCTACCGTGCAGAAATGATTTATGATACCACTACCACTTCTGCAGACGCAGCAGTCTATATCGCTCCGTACGGTACTAACAACGCAATCGATGATCGGTATAAGATTGTTGACATTCCGTGGGCAGATGCAGATGCATTGGGTATTGTTGCGGAAAGTGCAGAGGACTTCCAACTCGCCGAAGGTGAATATACCATCTACTTTAAGGCGAATGCTTCCTGGTGCCGTACCGCAAACGTAAATCCGGAAACCGGCAGAACTGAAGACTATCACGTTGCTCCGGGTGAACCGATTCCGGCAAAGAAGCCCGATTACGTCGATGGCGTTCTCACCAATGCGGAAGGCTGGACTTTGGGTAGTCGTGATCGTTATTTCTGCATGGACAAACTCAATCTCTACAAAGTCGGCGAAGTTCCGGCAGAATCTGTTGTGATCGAAAACGCTCCGACCGGGATTCTCGAAGTCGGTGTTACCGCAGAACTCTCGGCAGCAATCCTTCCGGCGGCAGCAGCATATCAGTCAGCTGAATGGTCCACTTCCGATGCATCTGTTGTTACTGTTGAAAACGGTGTCATCGAGGCAGTCGGAATCGGTTTTGCGACTGTTACCGCAACCGTTGGCGATTTGACCGACTCGGTTGTCATCACCGTTGCGGAAAAAGCAAATGACTAGCAGATCGAAGCATATTACGATTCTCTCACGACAGCGTTCGATAACAATGCAGGTGTAACCGCAGAAGATACCAAAGACTTCGGTGGTTGGGCATATACCGGTTCCCGTAACGCAGGTTTCCACTACAACGGACAGATCTATCTCTCCGGTAACGGAAAGTATTTCTCCATTGACGTTTCGATCGCGAAAACCGGACTCTACCGCGCTCAGATGACCTATGATGCTTGGCCTTCTTCCGCAGACGGTGAAGTCTTCATCACTAAGAAGAAAACCACCGATCAGATCGACTTGGTCAGCATCCCGTGGGCAACCGCAAAGGCTGATGACCTTTCCGTTCTTGGCGACGCAGTCTTGCTCACCGCAGGCGACTATACGGTAACCTTCGTCTGTAATGCGTCTTATTCCGGCGGCTCTTATGTTAACCCGGAAACCAATGAAACCGGAAGCGGCAATTATGACCGTTACCTGGTCATTGATTCGCTCCAACTCTATATGCTCGGCGAACTCGCAACCGTTGACGGTGCGGCAGTTCGTATCGAAGAACCGATGGGTATCCGCTTCATCTCCAGCATTCCGAAGTCCTTGGCAGAAGATGTTGTCGAATACGGCACAATGCTGATCCCGACTGCTATGCTCGGTGATGAAGAATTGAGCAGCGAAACTGAAAGTGTAGCGATCGTTCCGGCTGAAAAGCTCTACAAGGTAACCGATAGTGCATACCAGTTCACCGCGGTTCTCTACAATATCCCGTACTCCGCGTATAAGACAGAGATCACTGCACGTGCTTATGCAAAACTCTCTGACGGTTCCTACATCTATGGCAATACCACAGCCCGTTCCATCTACCGAGTCGCAGAACTCGGTCTTGAAAACCCGAACGCAACTGCACAGGAAAAAGCAACATTCGAAGCGATCATCGCAAACGCACAGTAAGGAGGACCAACAATGAATAAGGAATACAACGCACCGGAACTCGAAGTCGTGGTCTTCACTGCTGAAGACGTCATGACCGAAAGTGATAATCTCCAGGAATATCCCTGGGCATAACCACAAAACGAAAGGCACGGAACTTCGGTTCCGTGCCTTTTTGTTTTGTGGAACTCTGTTTGCCTTGCGGGCAAATGATGTTTCTTGCAGAAATGATGGTACTACGTAATGATGTTTGCTGCGCAAATGTTTATGGGCAAACAGAACATCATATTTGGCGAGGACAAATGCCTCATTGCAAAGCAACATCATTTCAAGCAATGCTTGAAACATCATTTCTTCGGTTCGACGCCTTTTTTTGTTGAATGTTACCAAAACACAGGGGCCATAAGGGCTCGTCGGATGTATTTCCTATGAAAAAAGAAAAAAATTCAAAAAAACGAAAAAAGTACTTGATTTTTTTGGAGCGTCTGCTATAATTTCTAGTAGTGTCTTATTATACCTTATTATAAAATTTCAAAGGAGGAAACAAGACAATGAAAAAACGCATTTTATCCCTTTTGCTTGCTGTCTGCATGCTCGTCAGTCTTCTGCCTGTCGGTATGCTCTCTGCAAGCGCAGCAACAACCGAGCCGACCCTAAGCTATAAGTTCAAGGCAGCGGCTGCAGCATCCAGCGAAACTGTATTCCAGTACAGTACCGACCTGAATTGGCAAGCAGCAGGTAGTGATTATGTTACTCCATCCACCGTAACAGGAAAAAAATTCACCTATGCTTCAGTAGCTGGTAGCGAACCGCTTTTCTATTTGTTGGATGGGTATACAGCGAAGTCTGCAATGCTCTTCGTCATCCGTGTAGATGAGAGCGGTGTATATACTCCGGAAGTCATCTTTGACTCGATGAATCAGAACCGTAACACTACCGCACATTTCTATCTCACTGATGACTCTGTTTTGACATTGGCAGAAGCAGAAAAGGCTGAGAACCTTTTGATTGACATCCCGGATATGGACAGTGCAACTGTTGTAACCGGGCATAAGGCAACTTCGACTAAAGAAGTTGCGTTGGCTGAAGGGTTCTACCATCTTTGGTTTGTTCAGGACGATCCGAATGGCGATTTAGGCCAGGCATTTGTTCCGCTCGACACCTTGAATCTCTACAAGGCTGGCGGAATCGGTATTTATCTCACCGGTGCTGAATCCCGTTTGGAAGCCGGCGATACCATGAACCTTACTGCAAATGTCATTCCGGCAAGTGCAGCAAACATGGATGTTACTTGGAAGTCTTCCGATAACGAAGTTGCAACCGTAGACGGTGGCGTTGTTACCGCGGTTGCTGACGGTGTTGCAACTATCACCGCAACTTGTGCCGGAAAATCTGCTTCCGTTAGCGTAATCGTTGGCGGCACCCTGAAGCAAACCTTTGAAATTCAGGACTATGTCGTTGAAAATGGTAAAGTTGAAAACGGCAAAGATCTGCCCATTCTGCAGACTGCAAACACAGAAATAGGTGTTTCTACTGCAAACTACGGTGATTGGACCGTACATTCCTACAGTGACACCCCGGATTTCTACACTGGCGCAGCTTATAACCCGACCGATGTAATTGAGGTCGTCGGATACTATGCAATCAGTTTCACTGCACAGGAAACCGGCGTATATGGCTTGAATGCAATTATGGACGTTTGGAATTCGTCTGCTGGCGGTGATGTTTATTTCACCCCGGCGAAGATTGATGGTGTGAAAACCACCAGTGCGCAGGCATTCGTAGAAGAGAATAAGGTTGCTCACATCGATTGGGGTAAGCGCATGGGCAATACCGCCGACGTGGAATTTGGCGGACATACTGAACTTGATTTGATTGCAGGTCAGGAATATACTCTGTGGCTGAAAAAGGAATCTTCCTATACCAAATATGAAGAATTTGCTAATGCCACCAATAAGTATGGCCATTATGAACCCGACACCGGCGATCTCATCAACGGTAACGGTGACCGTTATTTCTTTGCAGACGCATTGGAACTCTATAAGATTCGTGAACTTTTGGTTTCCAATGTTACCATTTCCGGCGTGGAAGACGGTCAGTCCATGATTGTTGGCGATACTTGCACTCTTTCCGCAACCGTTGAACCGGCGGTTGAAGATGCTGTATGGTCTGTCCAGGGCGATGCTGTATCCTTCGATGAAGAAACCGGGATTCTTACCGCGGTCAAGGCTGGTACTGCAACCATCACTGCAACTGCAGGCGGCAAGTTCGACTCTGTTACAGTAGTGGTTGGCGAAAAGAAGTACGACTTCGAAATTCAGGACTATGTCATCGACAGTAAAACCATTACTACAAATGGTCAGAGCGCGAGCATTCTGGAAACTGCAAACACAGAAAAAGGTGTTTCCACTGCAAATTACGGTGATTGGACCGTGCATTCCTACAGTGCTACCCCGGTTGTCTACATTGGCGCAGATTATAACCCGACCGATGTAATTTACGTCTCCGGATACTATGCAATCAAGTTTACCGCAAAAGAATCCGGCATGTACACTGCAAAGGCAATCATGGACGTTTGGAGTTCTTCTGCTGACGGTGATGTTTATCTCACCAAGGCAAGCGTCGAAAGTACCGCTGAAGCATTTGTAGAAGCAAATAAGGTTACCCACATCACCTGGGGTAGACCGGTTGGCAACATGCACAACCAGGAACATGTTGGTACTACTCAGTTCGCGCTCGTCGAAGGCGAAGAATATGCACTCTGGATCAAGGCAGAACCTTCCTATAACTGGAACAACGGAACCTATGTCAACCCGGAAACCGATAAAACCGAAAATGGTCAGAATGACCGTTACTTCTTCATCGATGCATTGCAGCTCTTCAGAGTTGGCGATGTTGCGGTTACCGGCATTGAACTGACTGCAGATACCACTTTGGTATGTACCGATCAGCCGGTAACCATTACCCCGGTTCTTGATCCGGAATCTGCAGGCTACCGTGAAGCTGACATCGTTTGGGAATCTTCCGACGATAGCATCGCAACCGTAAACGGCGGCGTTGTAACCGGCCACAAGATCGGCAATGTTACCATCACCGCAACCATCGACGGTCAGTCCGATTCCATCGACCTTACCGTTGGTGAAATCAGCAAGTACGAAATTCAGGACTTCGCAGTTGCAAACAGCGCAACAGCACTCCTGAACGCAACCACTGAAAGCACCGAAGGCTACGGCAACTGGGAATTCTTCCAGTATGATGGTACTCCGTCTCTTAACGCTTCTTCCTACACATGGTCGAATGTCGTTGCGATCGGTAAGTACTACGCGATCAAGGTCAATGTCGCAAAGTCCGGCGTTTATGCAGCACAGGTGATTTCTGATACTGTCACAAACTCCGCAGATGCTGATCTCTATATCTCCAAGGCTCCGGCAACCGCTCTCACCACCATGGCTGCTAAGACGGCATACATGGAAGAATCTCTTGTTGAAGAAAACAAGTTTGTAAGCGTTCCGTGGGGCGGTGCGACAGGCGACGTGGAAAACATGGTCTCCATGTCTGCTGCACCCAAGGCTCTCGAAGCAGGAGAATACGTCCTGTGGGTCAAGAAGGAAGCAGCTTACAACAGCGATTCTTACACCAACCCGGAAACCGGCGAACTTGAAACCGGCTACAAGGATCGTTATTTCTTCCTTGATGCGATCAACCTGATCCGTCTCATCGACGGTGCGATCTCCACCACCGCAGGTGCATCCATGCGTTACAATGATCCGATGGGCTTGCGCTTTGTTAGCACCATCGACAAGGAACTCTTGGACGATGTGGAGACAATCGGTACTGTTTTGATTCCGGCAAAGGCACTCGACGGCGCAACCAAATATACCACCAATGACATCAAACTCGGTGCAAAGCTGAACGGCTACACTGTTGCAGACTGCCCGAATACTGCTGCAAGATGGTATAAAGACAACGGTGATAGTGTTTCGTACACCGCAGTTCTGATCAACATCGCACCGGCAAACTACGGCCGTGAAATCATCGCTCGTTCTTATATGATTTTGAAGGACGGCACCGTGGTTTATGGCAACTGCTCCGAACCGCGCTCTATTCTCACGATTGCGGAAGCAATTCACAAGAATCCGAAGCAGGGTGAAAAGCAGGAAGCAAAGGAATGCGCTGCAGAGATTTACCACTCGGTAAATCCTGAATGCGACATTTGCGCAGCAGCAAACTAAGGAAGGGAGATTACAGACATGAAAAACATTTATGAAGTACCGGAACTGGAAATTTCCCTGTTCCAGCAGGCGGATGTCATGACTACAAGTGAAAACTTCGTGGATGACATGTGGGGCGTCGACGGCGACCTGGACATTCCGGCTGTATAAGCAAACAAAGAAAAAGGCTTCGGACGAAAGTCCGAAGCCTTTTTTAGTGTTTAGTTTTAAGTTATGAGTGGTGAGTTTAGAGATGTGCCGCACACGGATCGATTTTGTGTTGATATGGCGCTTATTTACAATGCGCCAACAATATCAGTATAGCATATGAAAAACAAGGAGTCAAGAGAAATTGGGCAAAGTGCAATAGAATCTCTGTTTTGAACAGTTTGCAATAGTATATTTTGTACAAATTACCATCTTGCAAAGGTGGTACCCTTATGGTATATTATAATCAGAAAGGGTGATACCGATGTTCTAAGAGAGATAAGGCTCCAAGAAGACGGTGGGCCGAGACAAGCGAACGTCATAGCGCAAAAAACTTCCGATCACATAAAAGGTATCTTGCTTAAAGAAGAAGTTTAGGGAAACTGAAAAGAAGAGAAAGATGATGAAAAACAGGAAGTTTGGATTTGCGGATGGATCGCTTGAATACAAAGAAAGAGAGGTTAAACGATGTTAGATATCAAGAGTTCAGAGAAATAACCCTTAGTCGTGTATGGGTGAAAGACGTACCGACTGAGGGTTATTTCATTTTTATTTGAGATTTGCCTTCCCCTTGAGGGGAAGGGGGACCGCTTGCGGTGGATGAGGTGGAATCGGATGAATCAAACCAATAACGCAAAATTAACGGACAGGGCAAAAACATTAAGAAAGAACATGACCAAAGAAGAACGCCGTTTATGGTACGATTTTTTGAAAACATTACCGATTACTGTCCACAGACAAAAGGTGATCGGGAACTATATTGTTGATTTTTACATTGCTTCAGCAAAAATTGTGATTGAACTTGACGGCTCGCAACACTATGAAGAGAAAGGGATTGCGAACGACGTAATACGGGATGAGTATTTAACATCTCTCGGTTTCAAGGTGTTGAGATATTCCAATTTGGATATCAATCAAAGATTTGAGAGTGTTTGCGAAGATATCTTAAAGCATATCGACACCTCATCAGTCTCGCTTTGCTCGACAGCTTCCCCTCAAGGGGAAGCCTTTTTGGGGGAGCGCTGATACTCACTCAAGGGAAGCCTTGGGTGTGAGACCGCTATGGGCGGTCTTTTTTCTTTTTCTGAGCAGTCCCGATAAAACGGGAAGCGATGCCGCCACCCCTGTTGATAAGAGAAACTGCTTCATATCCAGCGGCATGAGTTCAAACACCCCCGCCAAAAACGGAATATAAATGGCACATAGGAGCGCCGCCGCGCTGAAGAATACTGCCCCGATGAGTGCCGGGTTGTTTGCGAGTGGAATCTTCCACAAGGGCGCGGTTTCGCTCTTGCACTCGAAGACGTGGAAGAGCTGCGCGAAAATCAGCGTGCACAGGGCGGCGGTGCGACCTGGGCGCAAGCCCGCATCGTGGTAGACTGTGGTGAAGACCAAAAGCGTTGCAAGCCCGATCATGAGTCCACGCGCCACGATCTTTCCGCCAAGACCACCGGAAAAGACTGAGTCGTTTTTGCCGCGTGGGGGATGCTGCATCACATGGGGATCGGTGGGTTCCAGACCGAGTGCGACCGCGGGGAGACCGTCGGTTACTAAGTTTACAAACAGAATCTGAATTGGGAGTAAGGGGATGGGGAGACCGACCAGCATGGCGAAGAACATGGTACACACTTCGCCGATGTTACAGGAGAGCAGATAGCGGATGAATTTGCGGATGTTGGCATAGATGCCGCGCCCTTCTTCTGCGGCGCGTACCAGCGTTCCGAAACTGTCATCCAGCAGTACCACGCCTGCCGCTTCGCGCGTAACGTCGGTACCCGATTTCCCCATGGCGACCCCGATATCCGCTTCCCGCACCGCAGGCGCATCGTTGACCCCGTCGCCCGTCATGGCGACCACTTCACCGCTCTTTTGGAATGCGCGCACGATGCGGAGTTTGTGAGCGGGCGTTACACGCGCAAAAACGCTTGTTTTTGCGAGTTTCTCAGTCAATGCGGTGTCGGATAGGCGGTCGAGATCAGAGCCTGAGAGCACCGCATCCCCGGGGCGGAAAATGTCGATCTGCTCCGCGATGGCGCGTGCGGTGAGCACGTGGTCGCCGGTTACCATCACGGGGCGGATGCCCGCTTTGCGGCAGGTTTTGACCGCGGCTTTGACGTCTTTGCGCGGCGGGTCCATCAGACCTGCGAGACCACAGTAGATCAGATCAGACTCATCCAAAGTTTCGCTTTCGCGGTATGCAAAGGCGAGTACGCGCAGGGCCCCACTTGCGAGATCGACATTTTGCCGCTCAAACGCAGAGCGCATCTCATCGGTTAAAGGGAGAATTTGACCGTGGGATTCATAGCGGGTACACAAGGGGAGCAGCAGATCGGGCGCGCCTTTGGTGTAGAGCATCTTGCCGTTTTTGGTATGTACCAAAACACTCATGCGTTTGCGCTCGGAATCGAAGGGGAGTTCGCTGATCCTTGCTCCATCGACTTTCTGCTTTTTCGCGGCGAGAAAGAGTGCGCGTTCGGTTGGCTCGCCTGTGGTTTCGGTGGCATTATTGCAAAGTTTTGCGATGGTGAGAAGCCGAGATGTGTTCCCGTCGGGGGTTACAATGGTTTTTACTTCCATACGATTTTGCGTGAGTGTGCCCGTTTTGTCCGAACAGACCACGGTGGCGCAGCCAAGGGTTTCCACCGCATGCAGTTTGCGGATGAGCGCACGACGGGAGACCATGCGCCGTACCGCGAGCGCGAGCGCGACGGTTACGATCGCAGGGAGTCCTTCGGGGACGGCGGCGACCGCAAGGGATACGCCTGTGAGCAGCATATCAAGCGGTGCGTAACCGCGCAAAATGCCGCAAATCGCGACTGCGAGACAGATGAGAATGCAGGAGACCCCGATCACGCCACCGAGTTTGGCAAGTCGGATCTGCAGGGGTGTGGGCGGTGTGGGGGCGTGTGCGAGCATGCCCGCGATTTTGCCCATTTCGGAATTTGCACCGGTCGCGGTGATGCGGAAGAGACCGTTTCCTTGGGTTACGATACAACCGGAGAAGACAGGATCGTTTTTCGATTTTGCCACGCCCACCGACTCACCCGTGAGCATACTCTCGTCGGATACAAACGAGTTCGCGGTGAGCAGAACCCCGTCTGCAGGGATGCGGTCGCCCGCGGAGAGCAGCACGATGTCGTCGGGGACGAGCAAGGTGGCATCCAGCGTGGTCTCTTTCCCGTCGCGCAGGACGGTCGCCTGCGGCGCGGTGAGTGCGTTTAGTTTTTCGAGCGCGCGCTCGGTGCTGTATTCCTGAAAGAAGCCGAGGAGAGCGTTGAGCAGTAAGATGACGCCGATGGTGAGCGCTTCGCTCACATCGCCGAGAATCAGACTGATGCTTGCGGCAATCAGCAGGATCACCACCAAAACATCGCAAAATTGCGACAGGGCAAGGCTCAGGATAGCTCCGTGTTTTTTCGGTTTTGCGAGTTCATTGTGCCCGTGCTGACGAAGACGAGCCGCCGCTTCCTGTGAAGTCAGTCCTTGCATATCACCACTCCTTTGGTTTTAATCTATGCGAAGTGGTGATGAAAAAAGAACATCGGCACGGCGTTGCGCCGTGCCGATGGGTGTTACTTCTTGCGGAAGGACATACAGTCGGTGCACTGGTCCTGAGTCGGGTTGCACTCGTGGGTACCCACGGTGATGCAACTGAGCGAGCAGTAGTCCGCAGTGCCGCAATGGTTTACACAAGAGGTAACGTTACACTTGATGCTCTCGTTCTTTTTGGTGTTGCAGTTCATCTTCAAAACTCCTTTTCACTGGTTTCGATTTTAGTCTTTCCGCTTTCCGAAAAAATATCAATAAAAAGTATTGACAAAAAAACATGATTTGGGTATAATAATCGATGTTGATTCCGTATGGACGATTAGCTCAGCTGGTAGAGCATTCGCTTGACGTGCGAAGGGTCAGCGGTTCGAACCCGTTATCGTCCACCAAAAGAAACGACAATTTTCGCTGAAGAAGATTGTCGTTTTTTTTGTACTATTCGCTTTTTGTCCTTCTCTTTTCTGTTTTCACTTCAATTGTCGTTTCCAAATAAGAGAGAAGAGAGAAAAGAGAAGAGAAACGGTAAGTTCGTTTTTGCAAAGTATTCCAAGATTGGTGATCGTGATGGAAAGTCCTTTAGTCAACAAATCTTTTGACTTGGCAGCAAAAGTTGTTTTATTCTATGAAGCGTTTTCAAAACAAAAAAAGGATACGACGATTACAAAACAGTTGCTAAGAAGTGCGACGTCAGTTGGTGTAAACATAAACGAAGCGATTTATGGGAATAGTAAAGCTGATTTCATTGCAAAGTTACACATTTCTCTTAAAGAAACAAGTGAAACCGTTTATTGGTTAATGCTGCTAAAGAGAACCGGTTTCATTGATTATGATTTTGATGATATTTTATCGCTTGCAGAAGAAGTAAAACGAATGCTCATTTCGTCAATCAATACTGCAAAGAAGAATCAAGAATAGACCACTTCATTTTGAAGTGGTTTTTTTGTGTTTTTATGGGCATACTAAACGAAAAAAGGAGTGTGCTCATGTTTGAAGAAAGCAAATCCCCGGATGCGCGCGAACAGGACCGTGAAGAGATTTACGAGCATGGCTCGGTGACCACGCGTTCGGATCGGGGGAATATTCATTGCATTACCATTGTCGGACAAATCGAAGGGCATAACGTGCTCCCGAGTGAAAATAAATCTACCAAGTACGAACACGTTTGTCCGCAACTTGCCGCAATCGAAGAGAGTGATGAGATCGAAGGGTTGCTTATCCTACTCAACACGGTGGGCGGGGACATTGAAGCGGGGCTTGCCATTGCGGAACTCATCGCGGGGATGAAAACGCCCACGGTATCGCTGATTTTAGGTGGCGGGCATTCCATCGGAGTCCCGCTTGCGGTCGCTGCCGAGCATTCGTTTATCGCACCGAGCGCGGTGGTTACCATTCATCCGGTGCGGATTACGGGCGTTGTGGTTGGCTCGCCCCAGACCTTCCGATATTTCGAGCGCGTGCAGGAGCGGATCATCCGTTTCGTTTCAGGGCATTCCAATATCTCAGAAGATGATTTCCGCCGCTATATGCTGGCGACAGGGGAGATCGCAACCGATGTTGGGACGGTGGTAGACGGGCGCGAAGCAGTAGAATCCGGACTCATTGATGAGTTGGGAAGTCTATCCGATGCACTCGAGTATCTGCACCGCCGCATCCGTGAGAAACGCGAAAATAACACTTGAAAATCAAGGGGATTCGTGGTATCATGAAAGTAACCTGAAGCGAAGGAGGACTATACGATGGCTCAGATCACAAGAGACACCATTATCGGTGATATTTTGGATATCGACCGCACCACGGCTCCGTATTTCTTGGAAATCGGGATGCATTGCCTGGGTTGCCCGTCCGCTCGCGGCGAGACTTTGGAACAGGCATGCGAAGTTCACGGCGTGGACGTTGATGCGCTGCTTGAAAAGTTGAACGCACATTTGGCAAGCAAAGAGTAAATCCAAAACCGATACCCCCTGCATTCGCGGGGGGTATCTTTATTAAGCACACGGGAGTCGAACCCGGTATGGTTTTAAGACGTTAATTTTGACTGATACTGCGCAAAATCCCTTGAAAATACGAAAGCCCTCCGAGAACGACAAGTGAAAAGTGTGCAAATTTTACAAATTTAAGGCATACAGGGTCCAACTCCCGTGTGCTTAGAGGAGAACCTATGCGTTTGGAAACCATTTTGTCCATGGCACCGCAGGTACAGTCCGCGGTGGATGTGGGCGCAGACCATGCAAAAGTAGCAATCGAGCTGGTGCGCCGCGGAATTGCAACACGCGCAACCGCAACCGATGTGGGCGAAGGCCCGCTCTCACGCGCCAAACTCGCCATCTCCGCGTGCGGAATGTCAGACCGCGTGAGTACTCGTCTCACCGACGGACTGACTGATGTTCCGAAACATGACCTGGTCGTGATCGCAGGGATGGGCGGGGAACTCATTTTACATATTTTGGACACAGCGGAATGGACGCGCGACGATGGAGTGTGGTTTATCCTGCAACCCATGACCGCGGGGGAACGCCTGCGCGCAGGGCTGTTTGATCGCGGCTACCTCGTGGAACGTGAAGAGATCGCGCAGGAAGGTAGAAAATTCTATCCCATTCTGCTTGTACGCCGCGGGGAAGAACGGTATGAGAGTTTGGATCAGTTGTATTTAAGCCGTGCCGCGGACAAGTCCCCGCTTGCAAAAGCGTATATTTCCCACGTGCTCTCCCGAATGGAAAGGCAACTGCGAGGTCTCAAAGCGGCAGAAGAGCAAGATAGCGCCCGTATCACCGAGACCGAGCAGATCATCGCGGCATTACAGAGAAGGAGCGAAACATTATGACTGTACATGAGATTTATAGCGCGTTGTGCGACTACGCACCGCTTTCTCTCGCACTCGATTTTGATAACCCCGGTTTTTTGGTGGGGGAAGAAAACGCGAGCGTAACTTCGGTTCTCATCGCACTTGACATTACCCCACAAGTGATTTCGGAAGCAAAGGAAAAAGGTGCCGAACTCATCGTTTCGCATCATCCGATCATCTTTGGCGCTCAAACCAAAATCACCGACGAAACGTATACAGGGAAGAATATCATCTCCCTTGTACGCTCTGGGGTTTCCGCGATTTGTATGCACACCAATCTGGATGCCGCACAAGGTGGCGTGAATGACTGCCTTGCGGAAATGATCGGGCTGAGCAATATTGAGACTGTGGAAGACGAGCCGATGCTCAGAATCGGTGAGATCGAGACTACTTCGATGAAAGACTTTTTGTCCCGCGTGGCAGATGCACTTGGTGCAGACTTGCGTTACTGCGGAGAAAACCCAGTGCAGCGTGTAGGTGTTGTGGGCGGCGCGGCAGGAGATCTTGCTGAAACCGCTTGGTCGCACGGTTGCGATACCTTCATCACGGGTGAAGTCAAGCACCATCAATGGCTGGAAGCCCAGGGTAGAAACCTGATCGAAGGAGGGCACTTTGCAACCGAAGCCCCGGTCTGCGCACGCCTTAAAGAATATTTGAGCAAAACATTCCCCGCACTTTCGGTGGAAGTGGCGGAGAGCAATCAAAACCAAACATCCTATTTCGCACGGTAAGGAGAAACAACATGGCACTCGACGCGCTGTTCCTGTCCCGCTTGGTATATGAGTTGAACGAAACTCTAAGCGGTGCAAAAATCGATAAAATCCAACAACCTGAGCGCGATGAATTCGTGTTCCATTTGCGCACGCCCGCGGGCGCGCGTATGTTGTTGCTGTCGGCAGGAAACAGCCCACGCATCCACCTGACCGAGCAGAAACTGGAAAACCCCAAAACCCCGCCCATGTTCTGTATGCTGCTTCGTAAGCACTTGCAGGGCGGTACCATTCTGCGGGTCACACAACCGAGTTTGGAGCGCGTGGTGGATATCACCGTCGCGGTCAACAACGAATTCGGCGACCGTGTAACACGCACACTCACACTCGAGCTCATCGGTCGCTATACCAATTTGATTTTGCGTGATGGGGAAGACCGTATCATCGACTGCATGAAGCGCTTGGATTTGACACAAGGTGGAGACCGCGGCGTCCTTCCCGGACTCTTTTACCGCCTACCCGCACCGCCCGAAAAGCGCGCCATCGGCGAACTTTCCCGTGCAGAACTGGTTGACTTGATGGATGCAGATTTGCCGGCAGACCGATTCCTGGTACAAACTTTTCTCGGTGTATCGCCCCTGGTTGCACGCGAAATCGTATACCGCGCGTGCGGCGATAGCGGAAAACTCTTACTTTGCATGACGCGAGAAGAAAAAGAACGGGTGGCATCTGTTCTGGAAGAAGTGTTTGCACTCGAAAATCCTGTGCCCATACTCTATTTGGAAAACGGAATTCCGAAAGAATTTTCATTTTTGAAACTTTCTCAGTATCAAAATCACTATGTAGAAGAAGTGTGTGAAAACTTTTCCAAACTTCTTGACCGCTTCTATGGAGAAAAGAGTGCGAAAGAGCGCATGATGCGCAAAAGCGCGGTACTCCGTAAAAATGTAGAGACCGCACTCAACCGTATCCGCCGCAAAATCGGGATTCAGGAAGAAGAAATACGTCAAGCGCAGGAGCGCGATACCATTCGGGAAGAGGCGGAACTCATCACCGCAAATCTCTATCAGATCCCGCACGGAGCATCCAGAGTTACCGTGATCGACTATTTCAAAGAAGATGCGCCTGAACGCGAGATCAAACTCGACCGCACCAAAACTCCGCAGGAATATGCGGCCAAACTCTTCCACAAGTATCAGCGCATGAAACACGCATCCGCCGCACTTGCCGTCCAGATCGAGCAGGGTGAAGAAGAAGTGCGCTATTTGGAAAGCGTTTTGGAGAGTTTGATGGAAGCAGAGACCGAACGCGACCTTCTGGAGATCCGCGAAGAATTGGGCGAGACAGGCTATGTCCGCATCCCGAAAAACGAAAAGAAAATGAAGCAGCGCACGCTTGAGCCGTGGGTGTATCATGCAAGCGACGGGACCCCGATTTATGTGGGGCGAAACAACCGCCAAAACGATTTACTCACCATGAAAACCGCACAAAAAGGCGATATCTGGTTCCATACCCAACGCATCCCGGGTGCGCATGTGATTTTGGCGTGCGGCGGGGAAGCACCGAGCAACGAAACGCTGACCGAAGCCGCAATCATCGCGGCATACCATTCCAATGCGAGAGCATCTGCGCAAGTACCTGTCGACTATACCGCGGTCAAAAACGTAAAAAAACCGCCGGGCGCGAAGCCCGGCATGGTCAATTACTTTAAGTATGAGACCGCGTTTGTAACACCAAATGAGACAATGGTCCGCACTCTGCGCGATCAGTAAAGGCGCTTGGATGCACGCATCTTTGCCGCACTTACCAGCGCGATCGCCCAAAACACGGTGAGTACACTCGAGCCACCGTAACTGAAGAACGGAAGGGTGAGCCCGATGATGGGCATCAGCCCGATACACATTCCGATATTTTCGATGGTTTGGAAGAGCATCATCCCGCCAACCCCGATGCATACCAAAGAGGTGGGTGAATCGCCCGAGCGGTTTGCAATCACGAAGCAACGGATGATGATCGCGGTGAGAAGCGCCATGATGATCAGACATCCGATCAGCCCCAACTCTTCTCCCGCTACTGCGAAAATGAAGTCGGTCTGTTTTGCGGGGAGATACCCGTACTGGGTTTGCGTTCCGCCACCGAGACCCCGCCCGAAGATGCCGCCGGCACCCAGCGCAATTTTACTTTGGATCGCGTGATAGCCGCGCCCCAATGGATCGAGTTCGGGATTAAATACCACGCGGATGCGCATCTGCTGGTCGGCGCGTAAGAGCGTCCACAAAAACGGCGCCGCCGCCGCAGTGATCCCAATCCCGCAGGCAAACCAACGCAGTTTGACCCCCGCGCAGAAGATCATAATCAGGAAAATTGCAAGATATGCAAGCGCGGAACCAAGGTCTCCCGAAACCACAACGATCAAAACGATCGGGAGAAATGCATGGATCAAGAGTTTTATCAAACTCGAAAAGTTTGTGATCTCATCTTTGAGCGAGTAGATATGCCCGGAAAGGGTCAGAATGAATAAAATCTTCCCCACTTCTGCAGGCTGAACCCCGATGCCGCCAAAACGGATCCAGGAACGGTTTCCCGTGTCTTCCGCACCCGTGCCGAAGAAGATAAGCGATGAGATAAGAAGCAGGTTTAACACATAAAGCACTTTCCAAATCCCGCACAGGGATTCCACATCCATCACAGACAGCAGGAAGAACAACAAAAGCCCGACTGCGGCCGCAATGAGTTGGATCTGCACATAAGATTCCGAACCGTAACTTTTGGTCGCACTTGCGATGAGTACAACGCCAAAGCCTGTGGCAAGAAGAGACAACACCAAAAGCAGCAGGTCAATTTGTTTTAAGTACTGTTTGATCGCCTGTAAGAATGCCAAACCGCACACTCCCTTCATCTGATATATCCTTAGTTTACCATAAAACAACTCTCTTGAAAATAGGAAAATTTATG
This sequence comes from Oscillospiraceae bacterium, assembly GCA_015067485.1. Lineage (GTDB taxonomy): Bacteria > Bacillota > Clostridia > Oscillospirales > JAAYXM01 > SIG510. The sequence continues at coordinate 28,700 of SVMJ01000005.1, read as the reverse complement.
ATATACTAAAAGTCATAGAATGCGCAAGGAGGATCACCCATGCTGACCGATATTCAAATTGCTCAACAAGCGAAGATGCTTCCCATCACCGCGATCGCCGAGAAGCTCGACATCCACGCGGATGAACTGTTGCAATACGGCACCGATAAGGCGAAACTCACCCATGCGCTCGAAGAGCGTGTGGCAGGAAATCCCGACGGAAAACTGATTCTTGTTACCGCCATCAACCCCACCCCTGCAGGAGAAGGGAAGACTACCACAACCGTGGGTTTGGGACAAGCCATGGGGAAACTGGGCAAAAAAGCGGTCATCGCTTTGCGTGAACCCTCGCTCGGACCGGTGTTCGGCGTCAAAGGCGGCGCGGCAGGCGGCGGATACGCACAGGTGGTCCCGATGGAAGACATCAACCTGCACTTCACGGGCGATCTCCATGCGATCACCGCGGCAAACAACCTGCTCTGCGCCATGATCGACAATCACATCCACCAAGGCAACGCACTCGGTATCGACTTGCGCCGTGTGGTCTTCAAGCGTGCGCTCGATATGAATGACCGCGCACTTCGTAAAATCACCATCGGTCTTGGCGGTAAGGCAAACGGCATGCCGCGTGAAGACGTGTTCCAAATCACGGTCGCAAGTGAAGTTATGGCGATTTTGTGTCTGGCGACCGATCTTGACGATCTCAAAACCCGTTTGGGGAATATGCTGGTCGCATACAATTTTGCGGGCGAGCCGATTTATGCGCGCGATCTTAACGCACAGGGCGCAATGACCGCGCTCCTTCGCGATGCATCGCTTCCCAACTTGGTACAGACACTCGAAAACACCCCGTGCATCATGCATGGCGGTCCGTTTGCAAATATCGCGCACGGATGCAACTCGGTGCGTGCGACCCGTCTTGCGTTGAAACTGGCAGACTACGTCATCACCGAAGCGGGATTCGGTGCAGACCTTGGCGCGGAAAAATTCTTTGATATCAAGTGCCGCAAGGCGAATCTGAAACCCGATTGTGTGGTTTTGGTCGCAACCGTGCGCGCACTCAAATACAACGGCGGTATTCCGAAAGATCAGCTCACCGCAGAAAATTTGGATGCGCTGAAAGTCGGTATCGTGAATTTACAGGCACACATTGAAAACTTGAAGAAATTCGGGGTTCCCGTTGTGGTTGCGATCAACCGTTTCTATACCGACACCGACGCAGAACTCGCACTCATCGCGGATACTTGCCGTTCTCTCGGCGCTGAGTATGCACTTTCCGAAGTCTTTGCAAACGGCGGAGACGGTGGCGTGGAACTTGCGGAAAAAGTGCTTTGTGCGGCAGATTCCGGAAAGAGTGATTTCCACGTGCTTTATCCGGATGAACTCTCTCTCAAAGAGAAGATCGAAACCGTCGCACGTGAAATCTACGGTGCAGATGGTGTGGAATTTGCAGCAGCTGCACTTCGCAACATGGAAGAAATCGAACGACTGGGCTATCGCGAGATCCCGGTCTGTATCGCAAAGACCCAGTACTCGCTCTCGGATGATCCGAAAAAACTCGGCAGACCGAGCGGCTTTACCGTACACATCCGCGATGTAGCACTCAGCGCGGGCGCGGGCTTTGCGGTGGCGTATGCAGGGGATATCATGACCATGCCGGGTCTTCCCAAACGCCCTGCCGCGGAGGGGATCGACGTCGCAAAAGACGGCACGATCCAGGGATTATTTTAAGCTATACCGCCCATTCCGAAGCGGAGACCGAATCTCTCGGTGAGCAGTTTGCAAAAACGCTGAAAGCGGGAGATACAGTTGCAATGCGCGGTGATTTGGGCGCAGGGAAAACCGCATTTACCCGCGGTGTTGCACGCGGCTTGGGATATACGGGTCGTGTGACCAGTCCCACGTATGCGCTGGTCAACGAATACAACAGCGCAATTCCGTTGTTCCATTTTGATTTGTACCGCCTGTCCGATGCGGAAGAGCTCTATGATTTGGGTTTGGAAGAGTATTTAGACCGTGGCGGGGTTTGCCTGATGGAATGGTCGGAGCGTGTGGAGGGCGAAGTGCCGTTTACCCACACGGTTACCATCAAAACTGTGGATGATACCACGCGTGAGATCACGATCGAGGTGAGATGATTGAAACTGCTTGCAATTGAATCTTCGGCGAAAACCGCGTCGGTCGCGATAACCGAAGACGGTGTTTTGCTTGGCGAAATGTTCCAAAACAGGGGACTCACGCACAGTAAAACCATTCTGCCGATGATCGACTCACTTCTTTCTGGTATTGGAATGAAGATGAATGAAATGGAAGCGATCGCGGTATCAAATGGACCGGGGTCGTTTACCGGGCTCAGAATCGGGGTTGCTGCCGCAAAAGGACTTGCACTCGCTCGAGACATCCCGTGCGTCGGGGTATCCACGTTGGAGGCCGCCGCATTCGGTGCGCAGGAAGGATATGTTTCTGTACTGATGGATGCCCGTGCAGGACAAGTCTACCACGCAGGTTTTCTCATGAAAAACGGAACTCTTACCCGTGTGAGTGAAGACAAAGCGGTTCCCATCGAGCAAATTCGGGACGAGCTCTTTACATATGAACGCGTGACCTTGATGGGGGATGGCGCGCACCTGTGTCTCGAACAGTTCCCCGAACACCAAGGACTGATTTTACCCCCGCTTGCGATGCGCGTGCCGCGTGCATACGGTGTGGCGCTTGCGGCACAAGGAAAGGCGTTCTTATCCCCCGAACATTTGACGGTAGAATATTTGCGCCTCCCGCAGGCGGAGCGCGAACGACTCAAGAAACTCAAAGGAGAGCAAGGAAAATGAAAGTAGCACTCGGTGCAGACCACGGCGGATTTGGTCTGAAAGAAATGTTAAAAGAGAAACTGGAGAAAGTCGGACATACCGTGATTGATTGCGGCACCCATGACGAAAACTCCTGCCACTATCCCATCTACGCGAAAGCGGTCTGTGAAGAAATTCAAGACGGGAATGCCGAGCGCGGGATTTTGTGTTGCGGAACGGGGATTGGGATGTCGATTGCGGCAAACAAAATGCGCGGCATCCGTGCGGCGGTTTGTTCTGATCCGTATAGTGTGAAATTTACCCGCTTACATAACGATTCTCAGGTGCTGTGCTTGGGTGCGCGCGTCATTGACCACGCACTCGCAGAGGAGTTGGTGGAAATTTTCCTTTCCACCGAAGCAGAAGGCGGGCGGCATACCGAGCGTATCGCAATGATCGCGGAGATTGAGGAGGAGAGCAGAAAATGAAAAATTTGATGGGACGCAATCTCACCATGCTCATGGACTTTTATGAGCTCACCATGTCCCGCGGATATTTCGCGGAAGGGATGCAGGACAAGATTGCCTATTTCGATATGTTCTTCCGCAAAGTGCCGGACCGTGGCGGCTATGCCATCATGGCGGGGGTGGAGCAGGTCATCGAATACCTGAGCAATCTGCACTTTGACGAAGAAGATATTGCATTTTTGCGCAGCAAAAATATGTTTGACGAAGGGTTTTTGAACTATCTCAAAAACTTCAAATTCTCCTGCGATGTGTGGGCAATCCCGGAAGGAACGCCCATCTTCCCGGGCGAACCGATGCTGGTGGTGCGCGGTCCTGCAATCGAAAGCCAACTGGTTGAGACCATGATCTTGCTCACACTCAACCATCAGAGTCTGATCGCGACCAAGGCAAGCCGTATCGTGCGCGCCGCACAAGGGCGTCCGGTCATGGAATTCGGCTCCCGCCGCGCACAAGGATATGACGGCGCGGTCTACGGCGCGAGAGCCGCTTATATCGCGGGTTGTTCGGGTACCGCCTGTACGGTCTCCGAGCAGGAATTCGGTGTTCCCGCACTTGGCACCATGGCACACAGTTGGATCCAAATGTTCCCGGATGAACTCTCCGCATTCCGTGCGTATGCACGCACCTGGCCGGAAAACTGCGCGCTCTTAGTCGATACATATAACGTACTAAAATCCGGTGTTCCGAACGCGATCAAAGTCTTCAAAGAAGAACTCTTGCCGAAGGGCCACCGCCCCGCAGGGATCCGAATCGATAGCGGCGACATCACCTACCTTTCCAAAAAAGCACGCGTGATGCTCGACGAGGCGGGTTTCCCGGACTGTAAGATTATCGCATCCAACTCCCTCGATGAAACCATCATCCGCGATATCATCATGCAGGGCGCACAGATCGACTCGTTCGGCGTGGGTGAGCGACTCATCACCGCACGCAGTGAATCGGTGTTCGGCGGCGTTTACAAACTTGCGGCAGTCGAAGAAAACGGCGAGATCGTCCCGAAAATCAAAGTCTCCGAAAATGTTGAGAAAATCACCACTCCGGGCTTTAAGCAGGTGTGGCGACTCTTTGACAACGAAAGCGGAAAGGCGATGGCAGACGTGATGACACTCCACGATGAAGTCATCTCTTCCGATGAGCCGTATGAACTCTTCGACCCGGAAGTTACCTGGAAGCGCAAGGTACTTACAAACTTCACCGCAAAACCCTTGCTCGTTCCTATCTTCAAGCAGGGGAAATGTGTGTATGAAAGCCCTGCCATCGGGGATATCAAAAACTACTGCGCAGAGCAGATGGAAACGTTGTGGAGCGAAGTGTTGCGCTTTGAAAATCCGCATCGTTATTATGTGGATATGTCGCGCAAACTGTGGAATATCCGCGCAAATCTCTTGGCGGAAGCACAAGCAAAAGAAGGCAGTTTATAACTGCCTTCTTTCTTTTTGTGTTTTCCACACACTCAGCGCGATCCCAACCGGAATGGGAAGAAATATCCCGACCGGACCGAATGCATGGATTCCAATGTAAAAGGAAAATAGAGTGATCAATGGATGGAGCCCGATTTGTGCACCCAAAATCTTCGGCTCGAGCATATTCCGCACCACTAAAACGATGCCATATAGCACAAACAATCCGATCGCAGTTGCAACATCACCGTATAATAGGCGTGCAAATCCCCACGGGATGAGCGCCGCGCCTACGCCGAAAATCGGAAGCGCATCCAAAAGCGCGATCAGAAATGCAAGTCCCACCGCGAAGCGTATACGCAAAACGCCAAGTCCAACAGAGAGAAGCGCAAATACAAGGGATAGCATAATACCCGCGCTTCTCAGATATCCGCCCACCATCCGAAGTCCTTCCTGTTTGGTTTGGGAGAAAATGTGGCTTGCTTTTTGCGGCAATATCTCGCGTAAAAGTGCGATGACCGTGTCTTTGTCTGCGCTCAAAAAATATGTGGCAAGAAGCGAAATCAAAAACCCGAACAACATTGCGGGCAGGGAAGTCGCCAAATTTTTTGCCACACTTCCCAGGCTACTCAAAAGCCCTTGCGGAATACGGATGCCTTCGGTAACAAGCGTTTCAAAAAGTGAGAATAAAAACTCTGACACTTGATGCGGTAAATATTGTGATAACCACTGCAGAAACCGCGCCGCATCCAAGAGAAGCGTTTGCGTGTCGGGGAGTGTTTCGAACAGATCGCGCAGTTCTGTGAAGATTTTTGTGCAAATAAACCAAACCGCGCTCCCAAAGGCAAAATACGAAAGAAGGGTGAAAAACACACTTGCGAGTGCGCGTGGAATGTGCAGTTGTCGCTCGACGAAAGACACAGGACGCTCAATGCAGAACGCCACCCCTGTCGCAATGAGAAAGGGAAAACACCACCAAAACAGGTATCGAAACGCAATCCAAAGCGCTAAAAATATGAAAATAACATTCAAAACAGTAATAAAAAACCGAAGTCCGATCTTCTCTTGCATACATCGCTCCCTCCCGAGAAATAGTATATACGAAACCGCGGAAAATATTGCATGAAAAAGTGTGTTTGATACAAAGACAACAGTTTTTCGGATAAAAACAGAACGTTGAAAAATAAGGGATTGGCAAAATCAATAAATTTCAAAAAGGGGATTGCAATCACGCATAAGATATGGTATGATACCATCCATGAGACAAAGAATCATGACCGCGAGTTGTGGAATCACGAGCGAAGGAGCGTACGCATGGACCGTTTGCGTTATTATGTGGTAGAAGGATCGGCATTGCCCGAAGTGTTCCTTAGGGTGTGTGATGCGAAGCAGTATCTGCAGGCAGGAAAAGCCAAGACTGCGAGCGAAGCCGCAGAGATGGCCGGCATCAGCCGAAGTGCTTTTTACAAGTACAAAGACGCGGTAAAGCCCTATTACGAAATGGCGACCGAGCGTATGATGACCTTTCACTGTATGCTCAAGGATGAGCCGGGAGTTCTTTCGGGAGTACTCGGACTCTTTGCACGAAACGGTGCGAACATCTTAACCATCAACCAGTCCATCCCCATCAACGGGCAGGCCGCAGTTACCATCTCGGCCGAGACCGCACAGATGAAGGTGAAGCTGGAAGCATTTTTGGCAAAAGCAATGCAAATCAAGGGCGTGCTGTGGTTTGAACCGCTGGCAGGCGAATAAGGAGAGTAAAACATGAAGTATGCAGCAGTATTGGGCTACGGCACAGTCGGTTCCGGTGTCGTGGAAGTAATCGAAACCAACTTTGATCTCATCGCGAAAAACGCAGGAGATGCGATTAAAGTGAAATACATCGTGGATATCCGCGATTTCTCGAATGATCCGCATGCGGATTTGTTTGTCAAGGATTTTGCGACAGTCGAAGCAGATCCGGAAGTCAACGTAGTCGTTGAAACCATCGGTGGCATCAACCCGGCTTACGACTTCACCAAGCGCGCACTCAAAGCAGGAAAAAGCGTTGTTACTTCCAATAAGGAATTGGTCGCAACCCACGGCGCAGAACTTTTGGCACTCGCAAAAGAAAATAGTTGCAACTATTTCTTTGAAGCATCGGTCGGCGGTGGGATTCCGATCATCCGTCCGCTCTGCCAATGTCTCGCCGCAAACCGCGTGGATGAAGTGCTTGGCATCTTAAATGGTACTACCAACTATATCTTAAACCGTATGATCACCGGCGGTCTCACCTTTGAGGCAGCACTCAGCGAAGCACAGGAAAAAGGCTACGCAGAACGCAACCCGGCGGCAGACGTGGAAGGGCACGATGCTTGCAGAAAGATCTGCATCCTGTCCGCACTCGCATTCGGTAGACACGTTTATCCGGACGCAGTGGTTACCGAAGGTATCACCAAGGTAACTTTGGAAGACGTGGCTTATGCGGAAAACGGCGATATGGTCATCAAATTGCTCGGCCGCGCAAAGCGCACCGAAGACGGTAAGATTTACGCATTCGTCGGTCCGCACCTTGTTCCGAAGAGTGAACTCATCTCCAACGTCAACGGCGTTTTCAATAGCGTCATGGTTCGCGGTAACGCGGTGGGCGACACCATGTTCTACGGTCGTGGCGCGGGCAAACTCCCGACTGCAAGCGCGGTTGTGGCAGACGTCATCGATGCTTGCCAGCATACCGATTGCACCAAGTACGCTGGTTGGGAAGATACCACCGAGAGCATTTTGGCAGACAGTAACGACTTCGTTTCCGCATACTATGTGCGTGTCTCGGGCGAGAGCGTCCGCAGCGCGGTAAACAATGCATTTGGCGAAGTTTCCTTCCTGTCCCGCGACGGTGCGAAGGCGGATGAATGTGCCTGTATCACCGCACCGATGAGCAAACGTGAACTCGATGAAAAAGTGAAAATCTTGTCCGAATCCTGCGTCGTGTATGCACCGATGAAGGTTTTGGCGTTAGACTAATAATACAGTATTGCAAAAGGAGAAGAAAACATGAGCTTGATTGTTCAAAAATTCGGTGGTAGTTCTGTTGCCAATACCGAACGCATCATGCGAGTCGCTGGCATCATCACCGATACTTACAAAGCCGGAAACGACGTGGTCGTGGTTCTTTCCGCACAGGGCGATACCACCGACGATCTGATCGAGAAGGCGCAGGAACTCAATCCGAACCCTTCCAAGCGTGAGATGGATATGCTGCTCGCAAACGGCGAACAGATTTCTATTTCGCTGATGGCGATGGCGATCGAATCCATGGGATTCCCGGTCATCTCTCTTACCGGTTGGCAGGTCGGCATGAAGACCGACAGCAACTACGGCGGCGCACGCATCCGTAAAGTGGAAGCGGAACGCGTTCAGGCAGAACTCGCAAAGCGCAAGATCGTCCTGGTCGCAGGTTTCCAGGGTATCAACAAGTACGACGACGTAACCACTCTCGGCCGCGGCGGTTCAGATACCAGCGCGGTGGCACTCGCGGTCGCACTCAAGGCAGACCTGTGCCAGATCTTCACCGACGTCGACGGTGTCTATACCGCAGACCCGCGTATCGTTCCGGACGCGAAGAAACTCGACGAAATCACCTGTGATGAAATGCTGGAACTCGCATCCCTGGGCGCACAGGTGCTGCACAACCGTTCGGTTGAAATGGCAAAACGCTACAACGTCGAACTGGAAGTTCTCTCCAGTTTCGACCGCAACCCCAAACCCGGCACAAAGATTAAGGAGGCAGCAAAAATGGAAAAAATGTATATCAGCGGCGTGGCAAAGGACAAAAATGTCGTCCGCATTTCTTTGATCAACCTGAAAGACATCCCGGGCATGGCATTCAAAATCTTCTCTGCACTCGCACAGAAGAAAGTCAATGTCGACATCATTCTGCAGTCCATCGGCAGAGACGGACTGAAAGACATCAGCTTCACCGTGGACAAAGGAAACCGCGACTTGGCACTCGCAGTGCTCAATGATAACAAAGACATTATCGGCATGGAAGATGTCAAGGTCAGCGAAGACGTTTGCAAACTCTCCATCGTCGGCGCAGGCATGATCAACAACCCGGGCGTTGCTGCAACCATGTTCGAAGCACTCGCAAGCGCAGGCATCAATATCCAGATGATCTCCACTTCCGAAATCAAGATTTCCGTTTTGATTGCAGAAGCAGACGGCGACCGTGCACTCAAAGCAGTCCACGAAAAATTCTTTTCGTAAAACGTAACGGGTGTGGTGGATATTATGAAGCAGGCTTACACAATGGAAATCGCAGGCGTCAAACGCGATCTTCCACTCTGTAAATTGAATGAAAATCTCAGCATCGCGGCATTTATCATCTTTGGTGATGTGGAAGTTACGGTCGCATGCGCAAGAGAACTTTTGAATCTCGTCCCGAGCGACAGTTATGACTACCTGCTCACCGCAGAGGCCAAGAGCATTCCGCTCATCCACGAAATGGCACGGCAGTCGGGCGCAGAGACGTATTTCATCGCACGCAAGAAGATGAAAGTCTATATGCCGGGCGCGATTTCGGTCAAGGATAAATCCATCACCACCGAAGGAGACCAGCAACTTTTCCTGGGTGCTGACGATGCGGCAAAAATCAAAGGCAAACGCGTCTGCATCGTAGACGATGTCATCTCCACCGGCGGCTCGCTCAAAGCAATGGAAAGTTTGGTTGAGCAGGCGGGCGGTATCGTGGTACATAAAGTGGCGGTTTTGGCAGAAGGCGATGCGGCGAAACGCACCGACATCAAGTATCTTCACCCGCTGCCGCTCTTCCGTGCAGACGGCACACCCATCCTGGATTAAATCAAAACAACACCTCATACGAGGTGTTGTTTTTTTACTTCCCAAAAGAGAAAATCTGTGTTATAATTAGTCTGTGTTTTTGTAATCATTTTAGATTGGGGGAAGTGCAGTGGCACAAACCAAACGAAAGACGACGGCGAAAAGAAAACCCGCCGCAACCAAACGAAAAACAACCGCGCGGAAAAAATCCAAAACGGTTTATAAAATGACGCAAAAGGAGCGCGCACGCCGCAATCAGAACTGGGCACTTGCCCTGTTCGTGCTTGCGCTGTTCTTGGTGTGCGCAATGTTCGGCGCACACGCACCTGTGCTCGACGTAATCAACGCATCCGTGCGCGGTGCGATCGGTGTGGGCGTATTCGTCCTGCCTGTCAGCCTGATTTTCGCAGGTTTTCTTCTCATCCAAAGCCGTGGCAAGCCCATCAAAGGTCGCGTGATTTGTACCCTTCTGTTCCCGCTCTGCATCGGTGCGTGCGCACACGCGCTGGTGGGAAGCAGCAACTTCGCTCTGCCGTTTTCCAAGATGGCGGCACAGGGGAATGCATTCACGGGCGGCGGTGTGCTCGCGGGCTACCTGACCGCAATCAGCATCGCGTATATCAGCAGAGTTGCGACTGTGATTCTGTTTTTGATTGCCACCTTCTTTGTAGTACTCAACGCTTGCAACATCACGCTCATCTCCATTTGGGAGAAATTGCGCGAGATGTGGGAAAACCGTCCGCAGGGCGTGGAGTACGAAGAAGAACCCGAAGTCGAAGAAACTCCGAAACCCGAAAAGAAACGCCGCGTTGTGATCGATATGCCGCTTGACGGGGAAGAACGCCCGAAAAGCGAGCTGAAACTCCGTAAATCCGCGGTGAAAACCCCGGCAGAAGTTTTGGCGGAAGAAGAAGCAAAGAAAACGTTTGAGTCTTGGGCGGTTCAGGAAACCGAGCCGGTTACGGCAGAAGCAGAAAAACAAGAACCCGACGCGGAAATACCCGAAGATAAACCTGCCATCGTCCCCGAACTTCCGGGCGAACCGATTGAAGTGGAAGAAGGCGCTTATAACTACCCGCCGCTCTCGCTGCTCAAACCCGCCGCAAACTCGGTACGACCCAATGATGCGGAACTCCGCATGAATGCACAGCGCTTGGTGGAAACCATCAAGAGTTTCGGCATCGAAGTACATCTGCTCAATGTGGTTTCCGGTCCTGCGGTTACCCGTTATGAAATCCAACTCGACCCGGGTGTGAAGTTCTCGAGACTGACCGGGCTCGCGGACGACATTGCGCTCTCTTTGGGCGCAAGCGGCGTGTTCATCGCGCCCATTCCCGACAAACTCGCCATCGGCATCGAAGTCCCGAACAAAGACGTCCAGGTGGTATCCCTGCAGGAAGTCATCGGCTCTTCTGCGTTTGAATCCGCAAAGAGCAACGTGGCATTTGCAATGGGGCGCGACATCACGGGCAACTGCATCGTGGGCGACATCGCAAAACTGCCGCATCTTCTCATCGCAGGTACTACCGGCTCGGGGAAATCCGTTTGTATGAACTCGCTCATCATGAGCATTCTCTATAAATCCAGTCCGGAAGAAGTCCGTCTCATCATGGTCGACCCAAAAGTGGTCGAACTCACCATTTACAACGGCATTCCGCACCTGCTCGTCCCGGTCGTTACCGACCCGCGCAAAGCATCGGGTGCGCTCCAGTGGGCGGTACTGGAAATGATGAAACGCTATAAACTCTTCGCTGATAGCGGCGTGCGCGACATCAAGGGCTACAACCAGCACGTGGAACGCGCGGGCGAAGGGGAAAAACTCCCGCAGATCGTCATCGTCATCGACGAGCTTGCAGATCTCATGGTAGTCGCACGCAAAGAAGTGGAAGACTCCATCATGCGCCTGACCCAGATGGCGCGTGCTGCGGGTATGCATCTTGTCATCGCAACCCAGCGCCCGTCTGTCGATGTCATCACAGGCGTTATCAAAAGTAACATCCCGTCGCGTATCGCATTTGCGGTCGCATCGAAAATCGAATCCAATATCATTTTGGGAAGCTCGGGCGCAGAAAAACTCATCGGTCGCGGTGATATGCTCTACGCTCCCATCGGTTCTACCAAACCCACCCGTATTCAAGGCTGCTTCGTGAGTGATGAAGAAGTCGAAGCGGTGGTCGAATACGTCAAACGCGGCAAAGAAGCCGCCTACTCGGAAGAAGTCATCCAGCAGATCGAGCAGCAGGCAAACAAAGCCGCCGCAAGCGAAAACGCGGAAGGCGGCGGAGAAGTCGGCGAAGAAGACGAAATGCTCGGTGCGGCGATCGATGTGGTCTTGGAAAGCGGACAAGCATCGGTTTCCTTGCTCCAACGCCGCTTGAAACTCGGCTACTCCCGTGCCGCGCGCATCGTAGACCAAATGGAAGAAAGAGGCATCGTCGGTCCGTTTGAAGGCGCAAAACCGCGTAAAATTTTGGTCTCCAAGGAACAATGGCAAGAGATCAAGATGCGTCGGGAGAACTTGTTATGAGTGGATTTTTGCCCATCACACGCGCAGAAATGACCGCGCGCGGCTGGGATGAGTATGATTTTCTCTGTATTACAGGGGATGCATATGTAGACCATCCCAGTTTTGGCTTTGCCATCATTACGCGCGTTTTGGAAGCCGCGGGCTACCGTGTCGGGATTTTGGCACAACCAAACTTCCGCGATGTCAATGCATTCAAAAAACTCGGTCGCCCGAAATACGCGGCATTTCTCACCGCAGGGAATATCGATTCCATGGTGGCGCATTACAGCGTGAGCGGGCGCCGTAGATCTCGCGATGATTACACTCCGGGCGGTGTCATGGGAAAACGCCCCGACCGTGCGGCAACCGTGTATGCGCAAATGGTGAAAAAAGCATACCCCGATCTCCCTGTGGTGATTGGAGGGCTGGAAGCATCCCTGCGCCGTTTTGCACACTATGACTATTGGGACGATTCGGTGCATCCGTCAGTACTCGAAGAGTCGGGGGCAGACCTGCTTGCATTCGGCATGGGGGAGAATACCATGACCGCAATTGCAAACCATCTTGCGAGCGGAAAACCCATCTCCGAATTGCGTAACCTCACGGGGATCACCTATCTCACGAAAGACATGAGCGACTGCGCGTTTCCGTATGTGATTTGCCCCGGTTTTGACGAAGTGGTGCGCGATAAACGCGCCTATGCCAAGGCGACCCGTATCCAAATGCGGGAACAAGACCCGGTCCGTGGGAAAGCGATCGTCCAGCGACACAAGAGCGGTTTTTTGGTACAGACCCCGCCATCCATGCCGCTGACACAGGAAGAGTTTGACCGCACCTACGAACTCCCGTATCAGAAAATGTACCACCCGTCTTATGAAGCACAAGGCGGGGTGAAGGCGATTGAAGAAGTGCGCTTTTCCATCATTCATAACCGTGGCTGTTTCGGCGGTTGTAACTTCTGCTCGCTTGCATTCCATCAGGGCAGAATGGTAACCGCACGCAGTCATGACTCGGTGATTGAAGAAGCGAAAGCACTCTCGCAGGAACCCGATTTCAAAGGCTATATCCACGATGTGGGCGGCCCGACTGCAAACTTCCGCCGCACCTCCTGCAAAGGTCAGCGAGAGCGCGGAATGTGCGAGCGCAACTGCCTTGCCCCCACACCGTGTAAGAATTTAGACACCGACCAAACCGATTATCTGGAACTGCTCCGAAAACTCCGTGCGCTTCCGAAAATCAAGAAAGTGTTTATCCGTTCCGGGATTCGGTTTGACTATCTGCTCCAGGATAAAACCTCCGACTTTTTCGATGAGTTGGTGGAACATCATGTGAGCGGGCAACTCAAGGTAGCACCCGAACATTGCAGTGACACGGTACTCCGATATATGGACAAACCCCCGTTTGATGTCTACCTGCGCTTTGCAGAGCAGTTTATGAAGAAAACCCGTCGTGCAGGGAAAGAGCAGTATTTGGTTCCGTATCTGATTTCGTCGCATCCGGGCTGCACCATGCAGGATGCGGTGCGACTTGCGGAATATCTCAACAGCATCGGGCATATGCCTGAGCAGGTGCAAGATTTTTATCCCACACCGGGTACGGTTTCAACTTGTATGTATTACACGGGCATCGACCCGCGTACCATGGAGAATGTATACGTTCCGAAAGATCCGCATGAGAAAGCCATGCAGCGCGCACTGCTCCAATGGCGCAAGCCCGAAAAGCGCGCGCTGGTTTTAGAAGCATTAAAGCGTGCAAACCGCGAAGATCTCATCGGATTCGGGAAAGAATGTCTCATCCGCCCGGAAGCGAGAAAACAACGCTCCACACGTGGCGGACAGGAATGGAAACCCAAAAGAAAGGCGGAAAAACATGGTCGTTCTCGGCATTGACCCGGGTTACGCGATCGTGGGGTACGGCTTGGTCGAGTTTAAAAACCAAAAACTCACCCCCCTGCAATACGGCGCGATCCGAACTGCGGCAGACCAACCGATCTCCGCACGCTTAAACGAGATTTACAACGATATGACGCATCTTTTGGATGCGTTTCAGCCAGACTGCGTCGCAATGGAACGGCTTTATTTCAACACCAATGAAAAAACCGCGATCAACGTCAGCCAGGCGCGCGGGGTTTTGCTCCTTGCCTGTGAACAGGCGGGAAAACAGGTGTTTGAATACACCCCGCTCCAAGTGAAAATGTCGGTAGTCGGCTACGGCCGTGCGGAAAAACGACAGGTGATGGAACTCACCCAGCGGATTTTGGGGCTCAAAGAAATCCCGAAACCCGACGATGCGGCAGACGCACTCGCAATCGCGGTGTGCCATGCCCATTCTGCGCATAGCCAATACGCCCGATGAGAGGAGACGGAATATGTTTGATTATCTGCGTGGCACGGTAAGTTTTTTGATGCCCGATCGTGTGGTGCTTGATGTGGGCGGGGTCGGTTTCTCCCTTGCCGCATCCGCAAACACCACCGCAAAACTCAAAAAAGGTGAAGCGGCAACCCTTTATACGTATTTGAATGTACGCGAAGATGCGCTGGATCTGTTCGGATTTTCCGAGCGCGAAGAGCAGGCGAGTTTCCTGCTTCTGCTCTCGGTTTCGGGCGTGGGTCCGAAAGCCGCGCTTGCGATTTTGTCTGCGGTTACGCCGAGCGCACTCACCCTTGCCATCATCAGCGGTGATGAAAAGGCACTCTGTGCCGCGCAAGGCATCGGGAAGCGCATCGCATCCCGTATTATTCTGGAACTGAAAGACAAAGTCAGCTCAAATGAGATGATCGCGGCGGTCAGCGGGGGAGCAACCCCGACGGCTCCCGTGTCAAGCGGAAACGACGATGCGGCGGAAGCGCTGGTTGCGCTGGGATACAGCGCATCACAGGTATATGCCGCGCTCGCCAAGGTGGACGCATCCCTTCCGACCGAAGAGCGGGTCCGCAACGCATTGCGCTTTTTATTCTGAGCCGGGAGGCGATTTAGATGAGTATTGAATTCCATGATGTCAAACGGGTGGAAGA
Organism: Oscillospiraceae bacterium; assembly: GCA_015067485.1. Lineage (GTDB taxonomy): Bacteria > Bacillota > Clostridia > Oscillospirales > JAAYXM01 > SIG510. The sequence continues at coordinate 13,670 of SVMJ01000005.1, read as the reverse complement.
AAGCGAGCGTGTCATCGCGCCGACTTTGACGGCAAACGATGAACACGAAGCATCCTTGCGACCAAAAAATCTCACGGAATATATCGGGCAGGAAAAGGCAAAGGAAAACCTGTCCGTTGCGATAGAAGCCGCAAAAAAACGTAATGAGCCGCTCGATCACGTGCTGCTCTACGGTCCCCCGGGACTGGGCAAAACCACCCTTTCCGGCATCATCGCAAATGAAATGGGAACACAGATCCGAATCACATCGGGTCCCGCCATTGAAAAACAGGGGGATTTGGCGGCCCTGCTCACCAATCTCGCACCGAATGACGTGCTGTTCATCGACGAAATTCACCGCGTCAACCGCACGGTGGAAGAAATCTTGTACCCTGCGATGGAAGACCGCGTGATCGATATCATCATCGGCAAAGGTCCTGCGGCGCGATCCTTGCGCCTTGACCTTCCGCCGTTTACGCTGGTCGGTGCGACCACCAGGGCCGGGCAACTCACCGCACCGCTGCGCGACCGCTTCGGCGTGGTATTGCGGCTGGAAATGTATACCGATGAAGAATTGGTGCAAATTGTTAACAGAACCGCAGATATCTTGGGTATTCCCATCCGTCCCGACGGCGCGCTGGAAATCGCACGCCGTAGCCGCGGAACCCCGCGTATCGCAAACCGCTTGCTCAAGCGTGTGCGCGACTATGCCGAAATCCGTGCTGACGGGGTCATCACCCGTGAAGTCGCAGATCGTGCACTCACTGCGCTTGAAATCGACTCTTTAGGGCTTGATGCAACCGACCGCAGAATGCTCGAAATGATGATTGATAATTACGGCGGCGGTCCGGTGGGACTCGATACCATCGCCGCAACCATCGGTGAAGAAGCGGTTACGGTGGAAGATGTGGTGGAACCGTATCTCATGCGCATCGGCTTCATTATGCGCACACCGCGCGGCAGAAGCGTCACCAAAAAAGCATATGACCATTTGGGAATCCCGTTTTTAGGATAGGAGGAACTGTATGGGAAAGTTATTCGGCACAGACGGCATTCGCGGGGTTGCGAATGTGGAACTCACTTGCGATCTTGCGTTTCGCGTGGGGCAAGCCGCGGCAATGGTGCTTGCGGGTGCAACCGGGCATCGTGCTCGCTTTTTGATCGGGAAAGACACACGCGTTTCTTCCGATATGCTGGAAAGTGCGCTTGCAGCAGGAATCGTATCGGTCGGCGCGGATGCCGCGCTCATCGGCGTCGTGCCCACGCCTGCGGTTGCACACATGACCATCAAAACAGGTGCGGATGCGGGTATCGTGATTTCCGCATCGCATAACGCGATGGAGTTTAACGGCATCAAAATCTTCAGCAATGACGGGTACAAACTCTCAGACGCGCTGGAGGAACAAATCGAAACCATCCTGTTCGGATCGGTTGCGATCCCGCTCAAAACAGGTGCGGAAGTCGGGCGTATCGCACGTTGGGAAGTCGGCATGAAAGAATACTGCAACGACATCAAATACACCGCGCAGAATAACTTAAACGGGCTGAAATTGCTGATCGACTGTGCAAACGGCGCGGCATATCAGACTGCAAAAGAAATTTTCCCCGCACTCTATGCGGATTGCACTTTTATCCATGACAAACCCGACGGGGTCAACATCAACCGTGGGTGCGGAAGCACACATCTGAACTCTTTGCGCGAACTGATGCGCTCGGGTGAGTTTGACGTCGGTATCGCATTCGACGGGGATGCAGACCGTTGTATCGCGGTGGATGAAACAGGCGAGATCATCGACGGCGATCAGATCATGGCGCTTTGTGCGGCAGATTTGAGGGAGCGCGGAGAGTTGGATCGAGATGCCTTTGTCGCAACCGTGATGAGTAATCTCGGCCTCCATCGCTTTGCGGAAGAGCGTGAAATTACGATTGCAACATCTCCCGTGGGCGACCGCAATGTGTTAAATCTCATGCAGGCGGAAGATTATATCTTGGGCGGCGAACAGTCCGGTCATGTGATTTTCAAAAAATATTCCACCACGGGTGACGGACAACTCACTGCGGTACAGTTCTTATCCTTGCTCAAACGCCGCAGGATGCGTGCAAGTGAACTACGCGCGGAAGTTCCGAAGTTCCCGCAGGCACTTGTCAACGTCAATGTATCAAATGAACTGAAAGATACCATCGCCGAAGACCGCGATGTCAAAGCCGCGATCCGCGAAGTCAGCGAACAACTCGGAGATGCAGGGCGCATTCTGGTCCGTTCGTCGGGGACAGAGCCGATCGTGCGTGTTATGGTGGAAGCGGAAGATTCCGAACAGGTGCGAGCGATTGCAGAGCATGTTGCGGACATCATCGCATCCGTTGCAGAAGCGGCTGCGAGCGGGGAAGTCCCGGAAGAGACCGAAGAAGAAACTGTTTGATTTTGTTGAAATTCAATAAAAAGTTCTTTTTATTAAAAAACTTTTCTTAAATACTTGACAAAAAAGCAGGAATTCGAGTATAATATGGGAGAAGTATTATAATTGATTGGGGATTCTATGTCTGTTTATGAGCATGGAACGGATCAGGAACTGGTTGCAGCGTTTCACGCGGGCGATGAGTTTGCCGCAGAAGTCCTGCTTCGGCGTTATGCCGGATATGTGCGTTACTTCGCACGGCGCTATTCGCTCGTCGGGGGAGATGCGGAAGATCTGATTCAGGAAGGCATGATCGGGCTCTTTCAAGCCATCCGTTCTTACAATGCTGAGCGTGCCGCTTCGTTTCGCACGTATTCCGCATCCTGCATTTTGAACAGGCTGACCAGCGCAATCAGAAGCGATGCACAAGGGAAGAATCAACCGCTCAATCATTCAATTCCACTTGAAGCCCCTTTGTTTGACTGCCCCGAGCAGAACCTGGTGAGTACGTCCGGCGACCCGGTCGAGTATGTCATTGGAGACGAAGGTTTTCAGGAATTGATGCAGGTGCTTAGTGGGCTCCTTTCCAAGTTCGAAGCGCGTGTGCTCGAGTTGTATCTCGAGGGTCGCACTTACGAAGAGATCTCGGAAGTTACCGCAAAGCCCCGCAAATCAATTGACAATGCCATACAACGAATCCGCAAGAAGTTGTTCGGGCACATATCTCAATCGGCATCTACGGGGCAACCCGTTATGCAAATAAAACGTCCCATATAGGGAAACAAGTCGAAGAGAGGGTCTAAACATGTACGAAGACAAGACATTAACCTGCAAAGAATGTGGCGCAGAATTCGTTTTCACCGCTGGTGAACAGGAATTCTATGCAGAAAGAGGCTTCCAGAACGAGCCGCAGCGCTGCAAAGCATGCCGCGATGCTCGCAAGAACGCAGCTCGTGGTCCGAGAGAGTACTTTACCGCTACTTGCGCATCCTGCGGCGGCGAAGCTAAGGTTCCGTTTGAACCGAAGAGCGATCGTCCGGTTTACTGCAGCGATTGCTTCGCAAAAATGCGTGAAAACGGCTAATTAATACTTTGCACGAAAAGCCACAGGCAAACGCCTGTGGCTTTTTTGTATACAAAAAATGGGGTGAGAATTTCTCTCACCCCAAAGTTTTAGATTTTTGCGAGCATTTCGTTGATTGCGAGCATACTCTCATCGCTTGCTTCATATGCGCCGTCCGAGAATTCATCGCCACCCGGAAGTGCGAGCAATTCTTCGGAAATCTCTTTTTTTAAGCGATAGTGTGTTTCCAAAACGATGTAGCCTTCATAGCCGGTCGCTTTGAGTTCTTTGAACAAACCAAGGAAATCCACATCACCTGTGCCAACCTTTACGCAGGTGGCACTGCCGTCTGCTTCCTTAATGGCATCTTTGATATGCACATGACGGTAATAGGGTTTCAAAGTCTCATAAGCATCCGGGAAGGGGACTTCCGGATTTTCATTCCAGATCAAGTTGCCCGGGTCAAACAGCGCACGGACATTTTCGCGGTCAACCGCTTTCACAACTGCGGCAACACTTTTTGCATCATATGCATAAACCGACGGGTCCATTTCAATCAGCAGGGTGCAACTCTCTTTTGCGAGAATGTCGGATGCGCGGCGCAACAGTTCCACAATACGTGGCATTGCATCGTCGAGTTCCCCGCGCTTCCAGCCGGTGAACCCGCGGATGTAACTTGTTCCGACCGCTTTTGCAAATGCGATGCAGCGGGTAAGCACGGTGTCAAACTGTTCTGCGACTTCCGCATCACTTGTGAGTTCACACTTCAGAAAAGGTGCGCTGATGCCACAAACTTCGAGACCGTTTGCATCCATAATTTCACGAATTTTTGCGAATTCCTCATCGGACAGGGCATGCGGACCTTTGCCCCAGACAGAGCGCAATTCAAGGCCTTGGAAGCCGTGCTGCTTGGCAAGGTCGCACGCTACTTGGAGATCCTGAGAGATCTCGTCGCTGATAACTGCTTTTTTGAACATAGTCATTCTCCTTATGTATGATTTGCGTTGCGGTACTGCATGGGGGAGATCCCCGCATGGCTTTTGAATGTGCGGTTGAAATGGTTGACATTCTTAAAACCGGATTCAAAACAGATGTCCACAACGCGTTTGTTTGTATTTTTGAGCAGCCGCATCGCTTCGTGGATGCGAAGTTCGTTTAAGTATTCCACGAAGGTTTTCCCGGTCATGCTCTTGAACAGGTAACTGAAATACGACTGGGAGAGCATTGCCACGTGGGACGCCTTTTCGATGGAAACATCGTCGGTGAAATTCTGGTTGATGTAGTCGATTGCGCTGCTGATCGCGGTGCGGTGGCGGTCAAACAACTGGCGGGATTCGACATCCTGCACATCTTCGTTGAAGCATCGTCCCACATAGACCAAAAGCCACAAAATCAGCGCTTTCATCGCAAGCAGGAAACTGCTGTCTCGGCGTTCGTATTCACTCAGCAGACGCTCAAATAACATCTCTACTTCTGCCTGCGCTTTGCCTGAAAGGTTCAGACGCGGACGCACTTCGCATTCACTAACCAAAAACGGCTCGATGTATGCAAAATCAAAAATGGTGTCGATCTTCTCGAGTGTTACGTGCTTGCCGAAAATGAATTCGGGAGTGAATTCCAGTTCGATCACTTCAAGTGTGGAGCCCGGTTTTGCAGAAAGACAATGGGGGACAAACGGCGGGATGATGAAAATATCGCCCTTAACCAAATCGTGCGTGGTGTTGTTGATGTGATGTTGCAAACTTCCGCGCAGAATATAATTTACTTGGATGGAATCATGTGTGTGGCGAACACGTGTCATGGAATCCTCATGATACTTCCGAATGAAAATCGGAAGACCGCCGTTGCCGTTGTTGTCCATGCGGCAAACGCTCATTTCGGAAGAGACGGGGCCGGTTTGTAATGTCATGGGGATCACCTCCTGAGATTGCTTATAACTTAGAAAGAATGCGGTTTAATACGCTCGCGTCTTCAATAAATTGTGCCTCGGTTCCGTCTTTTACAAATTCAATGCAGGCAAAACGGTTGCGGTCGGCGCCAAACTTCGAGAGCCATGTAGTGAGCAAGTTTTCGGCACTTGCAAGCGGCTGTTGGACATAATTTCCGTCGACGGTCTCCCAACGGTAAATATGTGCGTTAGACACACGACCGGTGTCAAGCAGCAGTTCCAGCTCGCGCGTCTGATCTTCATCTGCCACGGTGAGCGGTGCCTGCCAATAGGTGTACAAAGTATCATGTTTTGCTTCATCCAGTAGCTGCAAAGTGCTCTCTACCGTATCGGTCAGCGTATTGCTGTGGTATTCAAGCGAGAGTGTAATCCCTGCGGATTTTGCAAGGTCGGCACAACGGAGCAAATCTTCCGCTACCGCCGCTCGCTTTGCTTTATCTGCATCTTTTGAAGCGCCAAGCCCTGCCCAAACACGGATGTTCGGTGCGCCCAGTGCCACCGCACTCTCCAAAACCGCTTCAAACGGTGCTTTGTTTGCTTCATATGCCGCATAGTAATACGAGGCGTAAGATGCAACCGCAAGACCAGCCGCCTCGGTCATCTCACGAACCGAACGCGCGGTCTTTACATCGCCGGGGAGTACGTGGACATCGCTGCCCCACTCGATACCGGAGAGCCTTGCTTTTGCAGAAAGGTCGATCAGTTCCTTCGGAGAAAGTGCCCGAAAAGTAACCGAAACGACCGCAGAACGAATCAGAGACATAGCGCAAAACCCCTTTATTTTCAGTAATTCTATCATATCATAAACCAACAAATTGTCAATCGGTTTTTGCGAGAAAACGGCAAGTTTCGAGTAGAAAAAATTGATTGACAAGAGATGGAAGTAGCGGTAAAATAAATAATAGGTATGCTCAAAAAATATCAAATAAAGGAGTGGCTAACAATGTCTTTGATCAAAGAAATGAAGGCAGATAAGCTGAATGTTAAAATTTATTCCGACCGTGCAGCAATGGGTGCGGCAGCGGCAGAAGAATGCTCCGCAGTCATCCGTGATCTGCTCGCAAAGAAAGACGAGATCAACATGATCTTCGCTGCAGCTCCGTCCCAGGACGAATTCCTTGCAGCACTCGCAAAAGACACCCGCATCGATTTCACCAAGATTAACGCGTTCCACATGGACGAATACATCGGTCTTGACGCTGCAGCACCGCAGGGCTTCGGCAACTTCCTGCGTGACCGCCTGTTCGGCGTGGTTCCGTTTAAGTCCGTCAATTACTTAAACGGCAATGCTGCTGATCCGGAAGCAGAAGCAGAACGTTATTCCAAACTTCTTGCTGACAACCCGACCGACATCGTCTGCATGGGCATTGGCGAAAACGGCCACATCGCATTCAACGATCCGCCTGTTGCTGATTTCAACGACAGCAAGCTCGTCAAGATCGTCGAACTCGAACATATGTGCCGCAACCAGCAGGTCAACGACGGCTGCTTTAAGACCATCGACGAAGTTCCGACTCATGCATTGAGCCTTACCGTTCCGTCCCTTGTTAAGCCGGCATACGTCTTCTGCATGGTTCCGGCTCCGACCAAAGCACAGGCTGTCTATGACACCATCAACAACAAGGATATCAACGAAAAATGCCCGGCAACCATCCTGCGTACCCATGACAATGCAACCCTGTATCTCGAGCCGGACAGCGCAAAGAAGATCCTCGACTAATTGTTTATTTGAAAGCACCGTTTGGAATGTCCAAACGGTGCTTTTTTACAAAAAGAAACGGTGCTGAATACTCAGCACCGTTTTGTTTTTTTACTCGCCGTCGACTGCTGCGATGATATCTGCTGCAACCGCTTTTTCGGAAGCGGTTGCAGCCGGGTTTGCTTCGATCAATTTTGCGATCTGATAGGGGGAGCGCGAGATGATCACATCACTGTAAATCACACTGCCGCTTTCCGTGATAGCATAAGCACGGGCGGAAATCGCGCGGGTATATTTTTCCGGCTTGATATCGGTGAGTACCGCGGTGAAGGTGATGGTCTTATCATCTTCTGCGTAGACCTTCTTCGCTTCGACCTGTGCAGCCTTGTTGCCGTTGATGCTATATTCATAGCCGATCACCAAATCTTCCGGATCGTCCAGATCTTCGGTCGGGATAAGCAAAGTGCCGTAAGAAACGATCTTTTCACTATCGATCAAAGATTTGTCGATGGACGAGATAAAACGGAGACCCTGCTTTCCTGTGGTACGGATCTGAGCACCGTCAACCGTCTCGATCGTACCATCCATTACCTTGTAAAGGTTGATTGCATCAATGAAGAAGTAACGGTCTCTGTTGCCGCTTTCCAGTTTTCCGGTTTCTGGGTTGGTATAAGTGCTGTTGTTGTAAGATGCTTCTTTCTTGATCCACAAAACGTATTCGCCCGCATCCAAGGTAACCGTTTTATTGGAACTTGCAGTCAAGTTATTCCCGTTCGCGGTATTCCACGGAATATACACCAGTTTATTGTCGGAAGTGAATGCGGTTGCCGAAGTTACATCTTTGCCGTTGATCACTGCCGGGGTGATGTAAACGTCGCCATCCGAAGAAGAACTCCAAGTGTCATACACTGCTTCCGCAGCATAAGTGCCGGATTCAGCGATCGTTACCTTGATTGCGTAATACTTACCGACACTGATTACGTTCGGTACGGCCGGGACATTGGCAGCAAAGATGGTCGGAGTACCGTCGAAAGTATAATATGCCCAACCGCCGTAGTCTGCAGTGGATTCTGCGGTTGTGGCTTTGTTGACCAAAAGTCCAATACCTTTGTCAACCGCAAAGTCTTGAATCTCATACTCATAAGTCGGGGTTGCATCGACCAAGATCTGAATGGATCCGCAAACACCCGAACCATCGGTGGTAGTTGCGGTGATGGTTGCAACACCCTTTTTGAGTGCGGTTACTTTACCCTGAGCATCGACTTTTGCAATGTTTTCGTTGGAACTCGACCAGGTGATATCGATGTACGGAGCCGCAGGTACTGCGGATGCGGTAATTGTTGTGGTATCGCCCGCATTGAGAATCACACCATGCTGAGCATAAAGGTCAATGCTATCAGGTGCGATGTATTCGCCGATCTTGTAGAAGGAGAAGTTCTTGATACGCAGGTAGCGATATTCGCCATCGCCATCGTCGTTGGTCTTTACAAGCGAGAGATAATATTCGCCTTTCGGAAGGTTGATTGCCTTGGAAGCCAAGGTGGTCTTTTCAATTTCCGAATCATCGGACGGGCGACCTGCGTTGGAAACCTCCAAAATCAAATATTCGTCAGCGGTTTTATTCTTTGCATTCAGCGGTGCGAGATAAACATCTGCGCCTGCTACAGTCGCATCTATCAGATGGATCATCGCGGGGAGGAACTGACCGCTCTCGGTGACCTTGATTTTCATCACAACATTACGGTCTTCCGCGGTATTGGTCGCGCTGTTCTTTGCAGAGAACAGATACAGACCGTTTTCCGGGGTTGCGGCACGGTAAGAGCAGTTGGTACCCATGTCAACAAAGGAGAACGGGGAAGAGGTCTTGACCAAAGCGGAACCCGCATAGTTATTGACCAGCATTGCGGCGGTTTCCTGAGTGTTCTTCAAGTCATAAAGACCTTCATATTCTACCGCAAAAGTCTGCGCAAGGGAAGCAAATTGGTAATCGTCAGCAACTGCTGCGACCGTGATCTCGATGGAGTCGGACACGAACGGGTTGTTCGCGGAGACCACGTTGATCGATGCTTTGCCGTAAGCGTTTGCTTTTGCATTGCCGTCTTCGATGGATACGACTGCAGAGTTGTCCGAATAGTAAACCAAAGCAGCGTCTTCCAAATCGGACGGAAGAATGTCTGTGGTAACTGTAAACTCTGCACCTTCCAGGACAACATCGTTTTCGCAAGAGAGCGAGATGTCGGTCGGGACATCAGCCTTTTCGCCGATGCGGAAGAGTTTGAAACTATCGAGTGCAAGGCTTGCACCGGAAACCTGGGTAAAGGTCAGGTAATACTCACCTGCGGACAGAGAAAGGACTTTCTTCGCTTCCAAAACGGTTGCAGAAGAGCCATCGCCCGCTTCGGTGGTGAAAACGTTAAACTGAGAATCGGTATATGCAATTTCACTTGCAGTTTCTGCATCTGCAGGTGCAAGATAAACATCTGCCACCGCAGACGGGGCATACGGAAGCATTGCAACGTAGTTACCGTCTTCAGAAACGTTCACCTGAAACTGTAAGTATTCAGCATGGTCTGCGTGTGCGAAGAACTGCAAACCGTTTTCGCTGTAGGTTGCGGAAGCGTTGCCGTCGACATACATCCACTCGTCAGACTCAGCGCCCTCCACCTGCGATGCTTCGAAAGAGTTGATCGTGGTGAGGTCAAACGATTCTGCATCGCCGAGCAGAGCGGCTGCAACGTCTGCAAATGCGTAAGTTGCAATGGTATCACTCACGTAAACCGGGGTGGAATGACCGATGCCGTATGCATCCACCGCGCTTACGATGGAAAGCCCGCTTCCCATACCGATCGCATGACCGCTATCCGAGAGCAAAAGGCTGTCGCCGATGCTCGACCAAGTGATCGAGTCGGATGCGCCTTCCCCAAATTCGTAGAGTTCACCGTCTGCAAGAAATACCGGATGTTCCGGCATCGAAAAGTCGGCTGCAACCGCAGGGATAGCGGTCGGAATGTAGCAAACCAACATGCAGACAACGAGAGTGATCGCTAAAATACGATTCTTCATGATTCTTTTTCTCCTTTGCAAAGTTATCTCCCTACATTTTAACAGAAATGCAATCAAATAGCAATGCCAAAATGCGTTTTTTTCGCGCTATATCGCGCTAAAAATGTATTTTCTTGACTTGGTGCAAGACAAAGGTATATTATATAAGACAAGGAGGTGAGTCTTTTGGGGATTGAAGAAAAGAGAAAATTCATCATCAATGTACTGTATTATACGATTATCGCGGTTGCGGTCTATCTCGCAGTTCGGTATGCATATCCGCTGCTCGCACCGTTTCTGATCGGGCTCTTTATCGCATTCGCACTTCGTAAACCTATCGGGTTTCTCACACGTAAACTGCATTTGCGCCGCGGCGGCGTCGCGATTTTGGTTACCGCGCTCATGTATGCCACGGTGGGAACACTAGTCGGCGTGATTTTGGTACGGCTGGTGGTCTTCGCAAAAGACTTGTTCTGGGATCTTCCGGGGCTTTACCGTACCGAACTGGAACCGCACCTGCGCGGGCTTACCACTTGGTTTGAAAACCTTGCACCCAAAATGGCGCCCGAACTCTCGGTCGCGATCACGGATATCCTGACACAACTCATCGATGCTCTCGGCAATTTAATCAGTTCCTTCTCGGTCCGAGTCGTGCGTGTGGCAACCGACTATCTCACCGCGATCCCGGGTACCGTCATGCGCATCGTACTTGCCATCATTGCGAGTTTCTTCTTCGCGGTGGATTATCCGCGATTCGTGGTTTTTTTGCACAACACATTGCCGAAGAAGGCGACTTCGGTCCTGCTCGAAGTCAAACACTACTTGAGCGGCACCCTGTTTAAGATCGTGCGCTCGTATTTCTTTATTTTGTGCATTACATATGCAGAAGTGGCGGTGGGACTTTGTATCATCGGGATCAAGGGGTTTGCCTGGATCTCGATCCTCATCGCGATTTTGGACATTTTCCCCGTACTCGGCACGGGAACCGTGCTGATTCCATGGGCACTCGTTTCATTTTTGCAGGGAAGAGTCGGACAAGGACTCGGAATGCTCGCACTTTACGCGGTGATATTCGTCGTTCGCCAAGCAATCGAACCCAGAATCGTGGGACACCAGGTGGGGCTCCACCCGCTTGTCATCTTGGTCAGTATGTTCGTCGGCGTGCAGGTGTTCGGCGCGCTGGGGCTGTTCGGACTGCCTGTCTTGGTAGCACTTTTGCGCCATCTCTACCAAATAGGCAAACTCCCGTGGAAACCGAAACAAGAAAAAATCCCCGAGAATTAGTCTCGGGGATTTTGTTTTTCCCAACCGGGGAGCGGGAGACGTTGCATCGCACCAAAGATGCGTTCGCGGTATCCGGGGTAGCGATCGTTCATTTCGCGGAGCAGTGCCTTGATCTCTTCGCGCTTGGTATTCCCGTTTGCGGGACACTTGCTCTCGAGCACCGGAAATCCGTATCGCCGTACCGCGCCGCGTACAAGAGATTCACTTACATATAATAAAGGACGGATCTGGGTAAGCCCGCTGCGGTCTAAATAGGTCACCGGGAAGAAACAGGAAATGCGCCCTTCAAAGATTTGAGACATCATGAAGGTTTCCACCGCGTCGTCCCAATGATGCCCGAGTGCGACTTTGTTGCATCCGCGCTCAAGTGCGGCATCGTGGAGCATACCACGGCGCATCTTGGCGCACAACGAGCACGGGTTGGTCTCCTTACGTTCTTCAAAGATGATTTGATACAGTTCACTCGGGACAACCGTGTAGGGCACACCGTGGCGGCGCATGAATTCTTTGAGCTCGGTATAATCCGCGCCCATGCCCATATCCACCGTGATCGCTTCCAGTTCAAACGGCACGGGATAAAACTTTTGAAGCCCGACCAGAGCAGCGAGCAGCAAAAGGGAATCTTTTCCGCCTGAAATCCCCACTGCAATACGGTCATTTGGCGAAATCATGTCATATTCCTGGATACATTTACGAGTCAGACTTAAGATTTTTTGCATAGTAGGGCACCTTTCTATGTAAGAAATTTTAATTTGCAAAACGAGCATGAGTGAGCATGAGTGAGAAAAACGGAGGAAAACGGAGAAAAGAAATTACTAACTTAATTTTTCTAAAAAAAGCATTGACACGGAATGCGAAACTATGTATAATAAACGATGTTCGCAAATGGTATTATACACTAAGTCATAAGAAAAGTGAATGTTTTCCTGCGAAAACTTCGTTTTTCCTATGATTTAGGAAAACAGGTTTGCGATCAAAACACAGAAAGACTGAATGGAGGTTTTCAGATGTCTACTTTTATGGCAAATGCAAGCACCGTCGAGCGTAAATGGTATATTCTCGATGCTGCGAACAAGTCGCTCGGCCATACTGCAGCAAAGGCAGCAGAATTGCTCCGCGGCAAGCATAAGACTTACTACACCCCGCATGTTGACTGTGGTGATTTCGTCATCATTGTCAATGCAGAAAAGGCAGTACTCACCGGTAACAAGCTCTTCCAGAAGTACTACCGCACCCACTCCGGTTATGCAGGCGGTCTGAAGGAAACACAGTACCGCATCCTCATGCAGGAAAACCCGGAACTGGCAATGGAACTCGCTGTTAAGGGTATGATCCCGAGAAACACTCTGGGTCGCGCAGCTCTTAAGCGTCTCAAAGTCTACGCAGGCGAACAGCACGGTCATGATGCTCAGAAGCCGGTCGCATACGCGGCTGAATAATCCGAGGAGGGAATCAGAATGTATCAGTCTAAAAAGCCGTATTTCTATGGCACAGGTAGAAGAAAATCCTCGGTCGCAAGAGTTCATGTTTTTTCCGAGGGTTCCGGTAAGATCACCATCAACAACCGCACCATCGACAACTACTTCGGTCTCGACACTCTGAAGTTCATCGTTCGTCAGCCGCTGGTCCTGACCAACACTTTGGATAAGGTCGACATCGTTGCAACCGTCCAGGGCGGTGGTTTCACCGGTCAGGCAGGCGCAATCCGCCACGGTATTGCTCGTGCACTGCTCAAAGTCAACGAAGAATATCGCGCAGAACTGAAGAAGGCAGGCTTCCTCACGCGTGACCCGAGAATGAAGGAACGCAAGAAGTACGGTCTCAAAGCCGCACGTCGTGCACCGCAGTTCTCCAAGCGTTAATCGTATCTTCGATTATCAAAAGCACCATGCAATCGCATGGTGCTTTTTTTGCTCCGCGACGTGCGGCTTTGGTTGTCATCCCCGAGCGGTTGCCGTATCTACGGCGAGCGAGTGGGGGCATCAGACGAAGTCAGCGAAGCGACTTCGCACGTCGTGCACCGCAGTTCAAGATGGCTGAAAGCATTGAAAAAGACCTCATTTAAGCGAGAGAACGGCGCGAAAAGCAATTTTCGTGCCGTTCTCTTTATTTATTCACATTATTGTGATATAATAATATCAATTAGATAAACTTGAATTTGTAGGTGTGAATGATGAAAACTTTATATATGATTGGTGGCACTATGGGAGTTGGAAAAACAACTGTGTGCCAACAGCTCAAACAGGATTTACCGAATAG
>SVMJ01000017.1 GCA_015067485.1 Oscillospiraceae bacterium | reverse complement strand
GGGCGCAAACGGCAAGATCAACCCGCAGGGCAATGCGACCCGTGCAGAAGTTGCGGTTCTCTTAGACCGAATCTTGAACAAATAAGATTCCAAATCCAAATACGAAAAGGCGACCGAATTTCGGTCGTCTTTTCCTGTTGCTTTTGGAGAAAAATAGTGTATGATAAAAGCACGGGGGAATGAGTATGTTTGATCTCCAAACCGCTTTGACGAAAAGCGAAATTGAAATGAAAATGCAAGAAGTTCCAAGTCTTTTGCTCGCGTGGTATCATCAAAACCGCCGTATCTTGCCGTGGCGTGAAGAAGTATCACCGTACCGTGTGTGGATCTCCGAGATCATGCTGCAGCAAACGCGTGTGCGCGCGGTAATTCCGTATTATGAGCGTTTTTTGAAGACTCTCCCAACGGTTTCCGATTTGGCACAGGCAGATGATGATCTGCTCAAAAAATTGTGGGAAGGGCTTGGGTATTACAGCCGTGTCCGCCACTTAAAAGCCGCGGCAATCAAAGTGATGGAAGAATTCGGCGGAGAACTCCCCGCAGATTATAAACTTTTGCAAACACTCCCCGGGATTGGGGAATACACCGCGGGGGCGATTGGTTCGATTGCGTTCGGACTGAAAGTCCCGGTGGTTGACGGAAATGTGTTCAGAGTACTCGCTCGCGTGTTTGCAAGTCATATCGACATCACAAAGCCGCAGGCGAAAACCGTCTTCACAAAACTTGCAGCTTTAATGCTTCCCGATACGCCGGGGGATTACAATCAAGCATTGATGGAACTCGGTGCGACAGTGTGCGTTCCAAACGGCGCGCCCTTGTGTGAAGCGTGCCCGATCAAGAATCTTTGTGCGTCATACAATACCGAACTTGCTGAACTATTACCAATCAAAAGCGAAAAGCCTCCGCGCACCGTGCAGGAATATACAGTTTTAATCTACTGCCATGACGGAAAAGTGTTTCTCCAAAAACGACCCGAAAAAGGACTTCTTGCGGGGATGTGGGGATTTGTCATGCAAGAAGGGATCGCGGAGCCACAACACTTTGAATTTCCGGTCGTTCCACTCGGAAAATCAAAGCATATCTTCACCCATATTGAATGGCACATGGTGGGATATATGGTCTTTTCGAAAGAGGCTTCCGCTGATGGGATTTGGGTAACACCCGACGAACTTTCAGGGAAATATGCGATCCCTGCCGCGTACCGAAAGTACCGTGATGCAATCGGAGAAAATATTGGGTAAATATGTTTTTTGCCCTTTACTTTTTGCTTATAAAGTGCTAAAATATAAAAGACAAAGCACGAGAAGTGCAAAATCAGAAGGAGGAAAAACAATGAAAAACATTGCATTGCGCCGCACGCTCGCATTGGTTTTGGCTTTGGTCATGATGCTTGCTATGGCAGCTTGCGCACCGAACGGTTCGGGCGAAATTGATGACGCATATGAAGGCGACACCGTTCTCGCTCCGGGCACTCCCTTTAAGATTGTCATCGGCTCTCACGCATCTTGGCCGTATGACGAAAACCACAAGATTTGGCAGTACTTCAAGGAAGAAGTTGGTGGCGACATCGAGATCAACGCGATCCCGAACTCCGAATTCGCTACTAAGTTGAACCTCATGATGGCAACTCCGGACGAACTGCCGGATCTGCTCCATATTTTGGAACCGCCGCATGTCATCAACCATGCTGACTCGGGCGCATACATCGCAATCGACGAAAACATGGACAAACTTCCGAACTACCAGAAGTTCCTGGATTCTTTGGATCCGGAAGAACGCGACAACCTGATCGCGCTCCGCACTTACGCTGATGGTCACACCTATTGGCCGTTGGTTTACGGTTCCGAAACCGTCATGAACTTCTCCACTTGGATGTACCGTAAGGACATCTTCGACAAGCACGGTTTGGAATATCCGAAGACCATTGACGAACTTTATCAGGTTTGTAAGAAACTGAAAGAACTGTATCCGGAATCCTATCCGTTCTGCATCCGCAGCGGTCTGAACAAGATGGGCACCATGGGTCCGTCCTTTGCTCCGGACTTCAGCATCTTCAACTACTATGACTACACTGCAGGTGAGTGGAGATTCGGTGCATTTACCGAAACCGGTAAGGAAATTACCGAGTTCATGAGAAAAATGATGGCAGAAGGCCTTATCCCGCCGGATATGACCATTGCTACTTCCAGCTGGGAAGAACTCATGTCCACCGACCGTGGTTTCATCACCATCGAAGCTCTCGTTCGTATCAACTACTTCAACGTTCCGAACCAGAAGATCAACCCGGATTATGAATGGGTCGCAATGGAACCGCCGGCACACGATAACAGTGAAGGTGCTCCGCGCAAAATCGCAAAGAGCAACGTTGACCCGACCGGTTACGCTCTCCCGAACACCCGTGATCAGAAGCGTATCAACAACGCATTCCGTGTTCTCGACTGGATGTACACCGACGAAGCAATCGACTTGCTCAGTTGGGGTAAAGAAGGCGAAACCTATCAGGTTGATGAAAACGGCAAGAAGACCTTTATCTTGGATGGCGATGTGACTGCACAGGTTGCATACGGTGCATCCACTTACGGTCTCTACCAGGTGATCCGCAAGGAAGCATTCGAACAGGTTGTTGCTGCGGGCAGCGAAGTTGATCCGCTTTGGATGACTTGGATCGAAGAAGGCGCACAGCCGTCTTGGTATCTTGCATACAACGACGAAGAATCCGCGATCATCAATCAGTATGAGACCGCGATTCGTACTCACGCAGAAGAAAACCTCATCCACTTCGTCGATGGCACTAAGCCGATGAGCGAGTGGGATGCATACGTTCAGAAGGCATATGAATACGGCCTCGAAGACGTCCTTGCAGCATACACTTCCGCATGGGATCGTATGCAGAGCAAATAAAAAATTCCATCAAAAAGACCACTGTGAAAGCAGTGGTCTTTTTCTCTTTACAAGTATGAACATAAGTGTTACAATATCATTAACAACGGAATCAAAGGAGGAAGAACAAATGAGAAACGTTGCATTGCGCCGTACAATAGCCATGGTTTTGGCTTTGGTCATGATGCTCGCGATGGCAGCTTGCGCTCCAAAAGATCAGGGAAACGAAGTGGATATCGCATATGATGGTGATACCGTTCTGGCTCCGGACACCGATTTCAAAATCGTCATCGGTTCGCACTCTTCTTGGCCGTACAACGAAAACCACAAGATTTGGCAGTACTTCAAGGAAGAAGTCGGCGGCAATATTCAAATCGATGCAATCCCGAACTCCGAATTTGGCACAAAGATCAACTTGATGATGGCATCTCCGGATACCCTTCCGGATTTACTTCATGTGCTGGAACCGGCTCACGTCAACAACCACGCGGACTCGGGTGCATACATTGCAATCGATGAACATTTGGACAAACTCCCGAACTATACCGCGTTTTTGCAGTCGCTGGATTCGAAGACCCGTGAGCAGTTGGTCATGCTCCGTACTTTTGCGGACGGACACAACTACTGGCCGATCGTTTACGGCTCCGAAACCGTTATGAACTTTGCAACTTGGATGTACCGTGAAGACATCTTCGAAAAGCACGGTCTCGAAATTCCGGAAACCGTGGATGATCTGTATCAGGTCTGTAAGAAACTGAAAGAACTCTATCCGGAATCTTATCCGCTCTGCTTGCGCGCAGGTTTGCGTAAGATTTCCACCATGGGTCCGTCTTGGGACAATGACTTCAACGTCTATCTCTACTATGATTTTGATAGCGAGGAATGGAAGTACGGTGCATTTACCGATACCATGAAAGAAATCGTTATTTATTTCAAGAAGATGATGGAAGAAGGGTTAATCCCGCCGGACTTCATGTCCATCGCAACTTCCAGCTGGGAAGAACTCATGTCCACTGACCGTGGTTTCATCACCGCGGAACCCATCGTTCGCATTAACTTCTTCAACATCCCGAACCAGAAGCGCAATCCGGACTATAAGTGGGCAGCATTCTTGCCGCCGGCACACGATGCGAAGGCACCGCATAAGATCGCAAAGAGCAATGACGACCCGACCGGTTATGTTCTCCCAAATACCAAGGATGATGCTCGCATCGACAACGCACTCAAAGTCCTTGACTGGATGTACACCGACGAAGCAATCGACCTGCTCAGCTGGGGGAAAGAAGGAGAAACCTACCAGGTGGATAAAAACGGCAAGAAGACCTTTATCTTAGAGGGCGATATTACCGCACAGGTCGCATACGGTGCTTCCACTTACGGTCTCTATCAGGTCATTCGCAAAGAAGCATTTGAACAGGTGGTTGCGGCAGGCAGCGAAGTCGACCCGATCTGGATGACCTGGATCGAAGAAGATGCACAGCCGGGCGGATATCTGTCCTTTAACAAAGAAGAACAGGAAGTCATCAACCACAAAGAAACCGCGATCATTAGTTATCTGGAAGAGAATCTGATCCACTTCATCGATGGAACCAAGCCGCTGGATGAGTGGGACGCATACATCGAAGGCGCGTATAAACTCGGACTGAAAGAAGTCCTGAAAGCATACGAAGCTGCCTACAACAGAGTCCGCGGCAGATAACACCAGCCTCGAAAAAGACCGTCTTTCGACGGTCTTTTTTTCTTGACAAATATGTATATAGGGTATATCATAAACACATGAACAAATATTCATATGTTTGGAGATGATGGGATGCAGTCGTGTGCCTGTGGAGAAAAGCATTCTGAGTTTGTTGAACAGTTGCGGCAGGAGATGCCGCAGGATGAAATGCTGTATGACATTGCGGAACTCTTCAAAGTGTTTGGAGATTCCACGCGCGTGCGGATTTTGTATGCGCTGTCCGCACGGGAGTTGTGTGTTTGCGATCTTGCGGATGCGATTTCGATGACGCAGTCTGCTGTGTCGCACCAACTGCGGATTCTGAAGCAGGCGCGTTTGGTCCGCTTCCGCAGAGAAGGAAAGATCGTATATTATTCATTGGCGGATGCGCACGTGCACACCATTTTTGAGCAAGCGCTGGAACATATCGGGGAGTAAGGAGAAAAAGAATGCATCATTGTTGTTGTGAACATTGTGCGGAAAAGCCGCATTTGACAGAGCGAAGAGATGTCATATTATTTGTCGGAGCATTGATTCTTTTCGTAATTGGGATGTTTTTGTCATCGCCGATTGATATCATTTTGTTTGTAGTGGCATACCTGCTCGCAGGGTGGGAAGTGCTGTATACCGCGGGGAAAAATATCATCCGCGGCAAAGTGTTTGACGAACATTTCCTGATGGCGGTCGCAACGCTTGGCGCGCTCATCATTGGAGAATATCCGGAAGCGGTCGCGGTCATGCTTTTCTATCGCGTGGGCGAGATGCTGGAACAGTATGCGGTCGGTCGCTCGGAAAAATCAATCCGGGAACTGATGGATATTGCCCCTGAACGTGCAACTGTGGTACGTGGGATTGAAATCAAAACAGTATCTCCCGAAGAAGTGCTGGAAGGGGATGTGATCCTGGTAAAACCGGGCGAGCGCGTGCCGCTGGATGCAAAGGTGCTGGAAGGAAGCTCATCTTTGGACACTTCCGCACTCACAGGTGAAAGTCTTCCGCGTGATGTAAAAAAAGGCGATGTCATCCTTTCCGGATGTATCAATTTAAACGGGGTGTTGCACGCACGCGTACTCAAAAACTATGCGGATTCCACGGTTTCCACCGTGTTGAATTTGACAGAATCGGCAAGTGAAAAGAAGTCGAAAAGTGAAGCATTTATCGGGAAATTCGCGCGGGTCTATACACCCATCGTGGTAGGGTTGGCGCTTGTAGTAGCACTCCTTCCGCCGCTTGCGTTTTCGGCTGATTGGTCGACTTGGGTCTACCGCGCATTGCTCTTTTTGATGGTTTCCTGTCCTTGCGCATTGGTGCTGTCCGTTCCGCTCACCTACTTCTGCGGATTGGGCAGTGCATCCAAAGTCGGGGTACTCATCAAGGGCAGTCGGTATATCGCAGCACTCTCAAATGCGGCTACCGTGGTGTTTGATAAAACGGGGACACTCACCGAAGGGAAATTTGCGGTAAGTGATGTGGTATCGGACAAGATGAGCCGTGATGATCTTCTGTGCATCGCCGCACACGTGGAGTGCCATTCCAACCACCCGCTCGCGCGCTCGATTTGTTCCGCATGGCACGGGGAAATCGACCACGCGCGCATCGGCGAAGTGAAAGAACTTCCCGGATTTGGCATCTGTGCAAAAATCGACGGTCGCACCGTAGTTGCAGGAAATCTCGCGCTCATGCAGAACCTGGGCATCACAGTAACAGATGTTGGTGCAGACGCTTCTGTCCATCTGGCGATGGAAGCAACATATCTCGGCTATATTACGCTTTTTGACCGTCAGAAAGATGACTCGGGTGAAACCATTCGCCTGCTGAAAAAACTCGGAGTACAACGTACTGTCATGCTCACGGGAGATCACGCGGATGTGGCAGAACCGATCGCATCACAGCTCGGAATGGATGAAGTGCGCGCGGAACTGCTTCCCGATCAGAAGATGGCAGAACTCGAGCGAATCTCATCGGAAACCGCCGGCACACTCGTCTATGTGGGTGACGGGATCAACGATGCACCCTCCATCGCACGTGCGGATGTAGGTGTCGCAATGGGCGCGATCGGATCGGACGCCGCGGTCTCGGCGGCAGATGTTGTCATCATGACCGATGAACTCGGGCGATTGGTAGATGCGATCGAAATTTCACGGCGCACCGAAAAGATCGTGCGACAAAACACCATCTTTGCACTTGGAATCAAGGGACTTGTATTGGTGCTCGGTGTGTTTGGCGTGGCAGGACTGTGGCAAGCGGTCTTTGCGGATGTGGGCGTATCCTTGCTCGCGGTGTTAAATTCGACACGCGCCATGAAGAAATAAAATACTTTACAACAAAAAAGATTTGTGGTAGAATACCAATGTTGCAGGAAATCTACTGCAAATCATATGGGCCCGTAGCTCAGCTGGGAGAGCGCGGCGTTCGCAATGCCGAGGTCATGGGTTCGATCCCCACCGGGTCCACCAAAAAGAGAAGGACAGTCATTTGACTGTCCTTCTCTTTTTGATGTTCCTTCGGAGGGATCGAACAGCACGTTCCGCGAAGCGGACATAAACAGTCCGGAGGACTGTTTATGAGTGCGCGGGTAGATCCCCACCGGGGAAATGGTAATTGGCTTTTCCGAAGAAAAGCGATCCCCACCGGCAAGCAGGGCACCGCAACAGGAATATCCCAAGATTGTTTTATTGTTTTATCCCGCGTTACTTGCGGCGATTTTGACTTTGCTCCAAAGATTACTCAGAATCTTACGGGTCTTTTCATTGTAGGTGAAGACTTCGTCGTTGGGGTTATCGGTGCGGTATTCGTAAGCATTGATGCCTTCATAGTCGCCGCCGACGCCGAACAGGTCGTTGAACACATCTTCGTTTGCCGATGTGTAGCCCACGTAACTCGAGTTGTCATACGCCCCGTCATAGGACGCCGCGTAGTTGATGAACGCGTGCGCCAGTTCGGGGTTCTTGGCGTTTTTCGGAATGACCATACCGTCTGACCATTGGTTGGTACCGCTCTCGGGGAGATAGAAGCCCATATCTTCGTTTTCCGACATGATATAAGTCGCATCGCCCGAATAGATGAGCCCGAGTGCTTTGCGCGCCTGCGCCATATTGTCGATGATCTCGTCGGTAACGATCTCGGGGTCCATCGTTTCCACACACTTGACCAACCACTCGTAAGCCTCGTCGATTTCAGCCTGGTTTTCGGTGTTCATAGAGTATCCCAAAGCTTTGAGTGCCATCATGAAACTGTCGCGCTCCGAGTCATAGAGATAGATATCGCCGCGGTATTTCTGATCCAAGAAGATGTTGTACCCTTCGCGTTCCAAGTCGGCAGGGTCGACTTTGGTGGTGTCATACACGATGCCCACCATACCGCAGAAGTAGGGGACCGAGTACTCGTTGTTCGGGTCATAGGGGAGACCTTTGAGCCCGTCGGAGATCTCGTCAAGGCAAGTAATCTTCTCATGGTCGAGCTTCTGAATCAGGTCTTCCTCGATCAAACGCTGGATCATATAATCACTCGGGACTAAGATGTCATAAGCCGCGCCGTTTGCCACCTTGATATACATCTGCTCATTTGACTCGAAGTTTTCCATGATAACCGTGGCACCGGTGAGTTCTTCAAAATCGGACAGAATGTTTTCGCCCGTGTATTCGCCCCAGTTGTAGAGATACAGCGTTTCGCCCTCAAACGGGAGATAGGATTCCTGCGCTTTGAAATTCGAGAAGAACCCCACCCCGAGTGCGATGATGAGAACCGCCGATACAGGAACGATCCATTTGCGGTTTTTGATCTCGGTCTTCTTCTGGCTCTTGGAGACAATGAGCGGAACTACGTTGATGATAACGAGCAAGAGTGTAATGATAACCACAACCAGCGTGGAAATCGCATTGATACTCGGGTTGATGCGCTTGCTCATGGTATAGACCATAATGCTCAGGTTCTTGACCCCACCGCCCGTAACGAAATAAGAAATGATGAAATCGTCGATGGACATGGTAAACGCGATCAAAGCACCCGAGATGATGCCCGGTGTGATCTGCGGCACGATAACTTTGGTGAGTGCTTGCCACGGGGTAGCACCCAGGTCCATCGCAGCATCCGCAAGGTTCGGGTCAAGCGAGCGAATTTTCGGCATGACCGAGAGCATCACGTAAGGGATACAAAACGCGATGTGCGCAAGCAGCATGGTCGCATATCCCTTTTCGATGCGGAACGTGATGAAAAGGAGCATAAACCCGATCGCGGTAACGATTTCCGGGTTCATGAGCGGCAGGTTGTTCACCTGTACCATCACATCACGCACGATTCTGCGGGATTTGCTAAGCCCGATGGCGGAGATGGTACCAACTACGGTGGAGATAAAGGTCGCAAGAAGTGCCACGCTAAACGTGGTGTAGAGTGCCTGCATCATATCGCGCGATTCCAGCATGTGCTGATACCAACGCATGGAAAAGCCTGTGAATGCGGTGAGTGATTTCCCTTCATTGAAGGAGAACACGATCATATAAAGAATGGGGAGATAGAAGAAGACCAGCATGAGTGCCAGTAGCACTTTGCCGAAAATGCGTTTTGACTGCTTCATGTTACTCCTCCTTTCCGCCACGGTTGCGGGTCTCCACTTTACGCACAAGCATCATCATGAGCATCATGATGGCTGCCATGATCATGGAGATTGCACTACCGAAGTTCCATTCCCCGACCGTGATGAACTGATTTTCAATCAGGTTACCGATCAGGAAATACTGCCCGCCGCCCAAAAGTTTCGGAATGAAGAAGGAACTGACCGCGGGCAAGAATACCAGCGTAATCCCGTTGATAACACCCGGCAGTGAGAGCGGGAAGGTGACTCGGCGGAACGTCGCCACGGGTCGTGCACCAAGGTCGGCGCTTGCTTCCAAAAGGGAATGGTCCATCTTACAAAGGGACGTATTGATCTGCAGAATCATAAACGGCAGGAAGTTATACACCATACCCAAAAGCACCGCGCCCTCAGTATAGAGCAGTTCTGCATCCGAGATTCCGAAAAAGCCCAAAATGGTTGTGATGAGTCCGCCTTCGCTGAGCAGACCGATCCACGCGTATGTACGGACGAGCATATTGATCCAAGTGGGAAGCGTAATGGTAAGAACCAGGATATTTTGCCACTTTTCCGAACTTTTCGAGATAAAATATGCGACCGGGTATCCGATGAGCAGGCAGATCAGCGTGGTTTCAAGCGCGATCCACAGAGATCTTCCGAGTACGATCAGGAAGTCCGGGTCGGTGAAGAATTTTTGATAATGCTCCAGCGTCAGCGTAAAGGAGACGATGCTGTTTCCGCCCGTGGCAAACGAGTAGAGCGCGATGAGTGCCATCGGCAAAATCAGCATCAATGCCGCCCATACAATATAGGGGAGCGCAAGTTGTGAAAACCGTTTCATCTAAAATACCATCCTCGACATAACATGAATATCCTCGGGGCAGAATGTCAGCCCGACTTGTGTTCCCACTTCGGAATAATCGGTGGTATGAATCTTAAATTCACGGCCGGTGGTCCAGAACGTGATTTTGTATACCCCTTCTTTGATGTTGTCAGGGTCAAAGTCGTAATCGACCGCAATGTCAACGCTCTGGCTCTCGTCGCTGAGTTTCCAACCCTGTGCGCTTGCCCAGGTCTTGAGATCGGTATCCAGCGCCTGAGATTCCAGAATTTCGTCGACCGTCTTGAAGAAGTTAAACGCCATCACGCCTTCGTTTGCCTTTTCGTTCTTGACAAATGGCTGGTTGACCACGAAAATCGTGCGCTCGATGCTGGTGCCGTTTGCGGTAGAGAACACAACAGGATACTGACCCAGTTCTTCTTTCAGGTCATATTCGACTTTCGCAATCGAGAGATAGTCTTCGGTGTCGGTGTCCCACGCTTGCGCATTGGAGCGCGCGATGATTTCCTTGTCGTCCAGAGCCTGTACGTCTTCCAGGTCCACATAGAAGTTGCTTGCGCTGATTTTTTCACTGCCGTCCGCACTCGCAACGTCCTGGTTGCGAATGACGCTCATATTCACCGTAACACTGGTACCCGGGACGGTTTCCACGATGATTTCATAGTGTACGCCTTTGAAGAGCACACTCAGCACTTCGCCGGTCATCTTGCCTTGGGCAAGGTCCACAATGTCAATATCTTCCGGTCGGATGACCACGTCCACTGCTTCGTTGTCCTTAAAGCCAACGTCCACACAGTCAAAGTCAATATCGTCGAAGCGGACGCGGCAGTCTTCCAGCATAATGCCGGGCAGGATGTTGCTTTCCCCGATGAAGTTTGCGACATAACGATTTGCAGGTTCGTTGTAGATATCTTCGGGCGAGCCCACCTGCTGGATCTCGCCGTCTTTCATAACCACGATCTTATCCGACATGGTGAGTGCTTCTTCTTGGTCGTGGGTAACAAAGATGAAGGTGATGCCGACTTCTTTCTGAATGCGCTTGAGTTCATACTGCATTTCTTTGCGCAGTTTGAGATCAAGCGCGGCGAGCGGCTCGTCAAGGAGCAGAACTTTCGGTTCATTGACCAGCGCACGTGCGATCGCAACACGCTGCTGTTGACCGCCCGAGAGCAGGGTGGTGTTTTTGTTTTCATAGCCTTCCAGCCCAATGAGTTTCAACATTTTCATCACCTTCTGGTCGATGACGTCTTTACTCATTTTCTTGAGCTTGAGCCCGAATGCGATATTTTCATACACGCTCAAATGCGGGAAGAGCGCGTACTTCTGAAAGACCGTGTTGAGTTCACGCTCATACGGGGGCTTTGCGCTGATTTCTTCCCCGTCGAAAATCACGCTTCCTTCATCCGCTTCCAAGAATCCGCCAAGGATACGAAGCAGAGTGGTCTTGCCACATCCGCTCGGTCCGAGCAGGGTAACAAATTCATTTTCAAAAATATCCAGGTTGACACCTTTCAAGACAACTTGCCCGTCAAAACTTTTCACAATGTTGCGAAATTCAATCAATTTTTTCTGCTCCATCACGCTCAACTCCTTCTAAAATGATGGTGGGGTGGAAACCAAAAGCACTTTGGCTTCGCTTCCGCCGTGGTTGTATAATGTATGCGTTTTTACATTGGTGAGATAGAATGTATCACCGGGTTTGAGTTTGCTCTTTTTGGTGCCGTGGACCAACGTGACCGAACCTTTCAGCACATATCCGAATTCTTCGCCGCGGTGTGAGATGAGTTCCATGCTCGTGCCTCGCGGTGCGATGGTAAGCAGAATCGGTTCCATCTCGTTTTTTTGCGCGTTCGGCACCACCCAACGGATGGTATATTCATCTTGCTCATCAATGAAGAAATCCTGCTCGGTGAACACGAGTTGTGCCTCGGGTTCTTCGCGGAAAAATTCAGACAGATTCGAGCCAAGCGCTTCCAAAATATCTTCCAGCGTCGAGATACTCGGCGTGGTCAGATCCCGCTCGACTTGCGAGAGAAATCCCTTGGTGAGTTCGCTTCTGGATGCAAGATCATTTAAGGTCAAGCCGTTTAACAAACGGAGTTCTTTTACTTTTTTTCCGATTTGCACAAGACCGCCTCCGGTTTTCTGTTACTTAACTTTTTGTTTTAATTCTATTATACATATTTCTGCAAAATTTGCAATAGAAAAAAGAGTATGACAACTCATACTCTTTTGTATGTTCGGTACATTGCCGTGCAGGTGATGAGAAGCGGAATCAAAAAGATCAGCAAATACCACGGCATCAAAGATACTCCGAAGCGTTCTCCAATCAAGCCGAAGATGGGCGGGGCAAGCAGAATGCCGATATTCCCGCTTGCGATTTGAAATCCCATGACCGATGCGGATGCACACTCAAACTGCTTCGGGGTAAGATGCATCATATTTGGGAAAACCGGTCCGTTTCCAAGCCCCACAAAAAACAGCGCAAACCCCGCAAGATAGGGGGATGATACGAAAAATAGCAGGGAAATCGCAAGTGTCATACAAAAAACACCCATGCGGATGATTTTCTTGGATGAAAGGTGTGGGGCGAAAATCCCCGAGAGAATTCGCCCGAGCGCCATCCCGAGATAATAGAACATCACGGTCCGCGCCGCGAGATGTGCCGGCAGATGCTTGGTCTCGACCAAAAAGGTACTGCCCCAAGTCCCGCAGGTAAACTCGATCGCGCAGGATGCGAAAATCAGGCAAAGACTTGTCCAAAATCCGGGAAGTTTCATCGCGGAAGAAAACTTGATACGTGTTTCCGAAATCGGGGCTTCGATTGCAGGCTCAGTCTCTACACGTTTCCAAAGCGGCAGGGACAGGACAAACAAAAACGCAATCAAAAGCTGAACGCAAAAGGCAATTCGATACCCACCACGCCACCCCAGATCACCCGAGAGCGCAAGGGAGAGCAAAAAAGGACTCACCGTAACGCCGATGCCGTAGGAACAATGCAGAAAATTCATCGCCCGCGCCGAATAGTGAAGTGCGGTGTAGTGGTTGAGTGCGGAGTCGATCGTGCCCGCACCAAATCCGAGCGGAATGGCAAACAGACAGAAAAAGAGCAGATTTCCCGAAAACGAAAACCCCAAAAGCCCGATCGCGGTGAGCAACGTGCTCACGATGGAAACGTGCGCGGCGGAATATTTCGCATTCACACGCCCGCTCATCATACTGGAGATCACGCAGCAGACCGAAATCAAAACCGTGATGTAGTTCGCATATGAAATTGGGAGATTCAAATCACTGTAAATTGCAGGCCAGGACGCGCCGAACATCGAGTCCGGGATCCCGAGCCCGATGAAGCCGCTGAAAATGACCAACATCAAAAGGGTTGCCACAAGTTACCTCCCAGATACATCGGTCAGCATCTCCACCAACCCGTCAAGATCAATTTGGTGGGGAAGTACGATGTTTTGTAATGCGAGATATAAGTCCTCCCGTGTTGCGGGCACACCGCAGAGAGCGGCGCAAAGCGGCGCGGAATCCCCGAAGAAATCTCCGAATGCGACCGCGTGTTTGATGATACCGTGTTCCACTTCCAGCTCCAAAGTGAGTGTTCCGCCTGCAAACTTTTTGGTGCGGGTGACGGTGAACTTCGGGCTTTTGCCGAACAGGACATCCCAACCGCGAAAGCGTTCATCTGCAATAGAGAGGATCTCGCGCTGCTGTTCTTTTGTGAAGGTCAGGACGCCGTCTGTCAATGCATCCCGAAGCGCACATGCAAGCCCACGGTCCAGCACATCTTTCGGAAGATAGGGTTTTAAGTTGATGACGTGCTCACGCACCGATGCCACCCCTTTGGAGACGATTTTCTCCTGCGGCGGGGTGATGGCGCGGGTGAGCGCATCGAAATCCGTATCGATCAGCATGGTCCCATGATGCACAGTATATCCGTTGTAGTGAAACTGCGCATTCCCCGAAAATTTCTTGCCATGAAGCAGAAGATCGTTTCGCCCCGAATGTGTGGCGGGGATGCCCCAACGGTTGAATAAATCAATGAGCGGAGTGGTGAATTTTTGGAAATCCAACCCGTCATCGGTGCTCTTTGTTATGATGCTGAACATCAAATTGTTTTCATCCGAGTAAATCGCGCCGCCGCCAGAATGCCGGCGCACCAAAGCGATTCCGTTTTCTTCCAGATAGGGGAGATTCGCTTCCGCCTGCGCGACCTGATATTTCCCGATTACCACGGTGGGAACCGTATTCCAAAACCAGCAAATATCTTCACCGGGGAACAACGCCTTTTCGGTAACATAATATTCCATTGCAAGATTGACGCACGCATCATTGCTCGGAAAATCCAAATACTTCATACGTTCACCTCTCATGCACCGATAGGTGCAATTCATGAGCCGCAAGGATCAATTCATGAAATCCTTGATTTCAATTCATGCCAAAGACAATTCATTGAGTTTGCTTTACAAACTCATCATACCACAAAACAAAAAAACAAACAAGCGGTCTCATTCGAGACCGCTTGCTTTGATTACATCTGGAGCGAGATTATAAACGGTGAGTCCTGCATTTTGTGCCATACGCAGCGTTTGCCCTGCGCCGGATCTTGCGCGCTCAACGTAGGCGATACAGAAAGCACTCGAATCGATCATAAATTGATTGCGTTTGGACATACACCATTTGTTATAGTGCTCTTCAATGTGAGTGACAGACGCTGCAAATTTCATCACTTCACGGTAAATCTCGCGGTCTTCGGCCGACCAGAGCATATCTTGGTCATTGCAGGGCAGGGCGAGATGGATGTCAAGGTCATACCCCGAGAGTTTCATGCAAAGAAGGGTACGGGCGCAGACTGTGTCAAACCCGAGCGCGCCTCCAAGCAGAAAATGCCGCACTTCGCGGTCGAGCAAATACGAAACCCCGTCTGTGATACGCGGGATGAGATAGCGAATGACACCGCGCGGGAGTGTGCGATGCCCGGTAAAACAACAAGTTTGATTGTGCTCCATACGCTCACCTCCAAAAACCGAACATTGATTCGCTTTTTATTATAGCATAGAACATTTGTTCGTGCAAGCGAAATCTGTCGAATCTTTTTTCAAAAGAAAACGCTATTGAAAAAAAGGGGGAATTGCGGTATAATAATCCAAATGGAAAAATGTGAGCAAAGGAGCTTTTTATTATGAAACTTGGTATCGTAGGTTTGCCGAATGTTGGCAAAAGTACGTTGTTTAATGCGATCACGAGTGCAGGTGCGGAGTCTGCAAACTATCCGTTCTGCACCATCGACCCGAATGTCGGGATGGTAAACGTTCCGGATCCGCGTCTTGATGCGTTGTGCGAAATGTATCATCCAAAAAAAGTTACCCCTGCGGTGGTTGAATTTGTCGACATTGCAGGGCTTGTCAAAGGTGCTTCCAAGGGGGAAGGTCTGGGCAACCAGTTCTTGGGTCACATCCGTGCGGTCGATGCGATCGTGCACGTGGTCCGTTGCTTTGAAGATGAGAATATCGTCCATGTAGACGGCTGCATCGACCCGATGCGCGACATCGAGACCATCGAACTCGAACTCGTACTCTCCGATATGGAAATTTTGGAACGTCGTTTGGATAAAACCCGTAAACTCATGAAGGGTGACCCGAAACTGCAAGGCGAAGTATCCATGCTCGAGCGCCTGCATAAGCATTTCGAAGAGGGCAAACCCGCGCGCAGTTTCGAAACAACCGATGAAGAAGCAGAAATCTTGAAGGGCATTGAACTGCTTACTGCAAAACCCGTCATTTTCGCGGCAAACTTAGACGAGAGCGGCGAGAGCTCTTATCTCGACGTACTGCGTGAATATGCGGCAACGCAGGGCGCGCAGGTATTCCCAATCTGTGCAAAAATCGAATGCGAAATTGCGGAACTGCCGAAAGAAGAACGCGCAGAATTTTTGGAAGAACTGGGCATGGAGCAGTCGGGGCTTGACCGTCTGATTACTCTGTGCTATGAACTGCTCGGCTTGATCTCTTATCTCACCGCCGGGGAACCCGAAGTCCGTGCATGGACCATTACCAAAGGCACCCGTGCACCGCAGGCGGCAGGTAAGATCCACAGCGACTTTGAACGCGGATTCATCCGTGCAGAAGTCATCCGCTTTGAAGATCTGATCGCGTGTGGCAGCACCGCGGCGGCAAGAGAAAAGGGTCTCATGCGCTCGGAAGGGAAAGAATATGTCATGCAGGACGGGGATGTCGTTCTGTTCCGCTTCAATGTCTAAGCGTATCGTATTATTTGATGCACTGCGTGGGCTCTCCATCTTGCTTATGTTAGTGCATCATTTTGCTATTGACCTGATTGGGCTTGGAATCTTGCCGACGTGGCTTGTGAACAACCCGATCGTGGAAGTGCTGTGGTTTGTGTTTGCATCCACCTTCATCCTGCTTTGCGGATTCTCATCCGAATTTGCAAGAAACAACCGCAAACGCGGTGTTATCATTTTGATTTTTGCGTATGTTCTCACGTTCGTTACAAGCTTCATCCCGGGTGCGCACATTCGGTTCGGAATCCTGCATCTGCTCGGGTTTTGCATTTTGCTCGATTCTTTTTTCAAACCGCATCTGCGCGCGGTGTCCTATCGGACTTGGTTTTACCTGTTCGCGCTCGGATATATCGCATTTATTTTGATCAATGCGGGATTTTGGAGAAATCCCGACCATCTATGGATGCTCGGAATTGTGGGTGAGAATTTCGCATCGGCAGACTTCTTCCCGCTCATGCCGTGGTTCTTTTTGTTTGAGTTGGGAACGCATCTTGGTATCGCGGCAAAGGAAGAGCGACTCCCCAAATGGGTGTATGCTTGTCGCTTCAAAATCCTTCCCGTGATCGGACGGCATACGCTGGTGATTTATCTCGTGCATCAGCCGATTTTCTACGGTGTGCTTTATTTGCTTGGTTTGTATAAGTTTTGATGCTTTCGGCAATACTTCCTTTAGAAAGGAAGGTTTTTGCGATGAAGAAAGCCAAAACGCTTGGAAAAATCGGATTTTATGCGGTATTGCTTTTGTGCTTGACCGCGTTTGGTCTTTCGGCCTATTTGATGAAGAATGCAACACAGACCGTACAAGAAAATATCATTGTAAACGATTGGGGCGAAGGGTTACCTGCGGATTTTGTACCGCTGCAAGATGAGCAGACGGTGCTCTCGGATGTACCGATTGAGTTTGAAGATCAGGGCGGTGCGACTGCGGGTGCGGATGCACCGGCGGAAATCGTCTCGGGTGAGCCCGAAATTGCGGTTAACGTCTTCGGAAAAGCGCTTGTCGGCGAAGTTACTTGTGCATTTTCGTTGGACGAATTGGTGGAAAACAAAACATTCGGTGACTGGCGCACCCATGCGGGTGTCGACATCGCAGCTGAACTTGGCGATACCGTGTCCGTCATCGCGGACGGAACAGTAAGTGCGGTGATCGATGACCCGATGATGGGAAAAACCGTTGTGGTAAACCACATAAACGGCTACGCCAGCACTTATTCTAACCTGGAGAACGAAGTCTTATGTGCGGTAGGAGACAAACTCAAACTCGGTGATCCCATTGGGACGGTGGGAAGTACCGCGGTTGCGGAACTGCTCGAGCCAACCCATCTTCATTTAGAGCTCACGCTCGATCAGGAACAAATCGACCCACTCTCTGTACTGGAAGAATAAGAAAAACGGACTGCATTGCAGTCCGTTTTTTATTTTGCCGAAATCCTGTTTGCAAGGGTTTCTGCAAGAGCATCGACTTTTTCAAAATCAATGCATGGATGGTAGAGCGCTTCCAATTCGTCGTGAACGAGTTTTCCTGCTTTCAATTCATCACAAGCCGCCTCGATGAGATCACGGGAGAGTGATTTTCCAAAACGGAGTTTTCCGCGGTTTGCGCGGATGTGGTTTTGGTCGAGCAGGGAATCCAAATGCATTCGTTTGGAAATCGGGAGAACATCCAAATCTTTTTTATCCAGCGTGATAAACGAAAGGCGTGCATCCGGCAAAATCAAATGTTCCAAACGCTCAGGGGAGAGTGGTGAGTAACACTCGTAAACCGTATGGCCAAGTGCGACTGCATCTGCGGAAATTGCAGAAAGCAGGGTCTCGCCGATGCCGTAAGTATCATGGAGTGCAACGATTCGGTCGGAAAGAGAGACGACAGTATCGTACAATGTGATGTAACCTTTTGGGGAGATGGCAGATAAAAAGCGACCGATTTTCGCTCCATGCTTTCCCGTGGGGCGAAGCTCACGCGATACAATCCCTTTTGCTTTTTTGATCAGTTGCGCCTTGTCAAATCCGTTCTCTGCAAGTTTCTTGATGTCTTCCTGCAGAACTCCTGAACAGGAGATCAGGCGATATGCGCGGGAGAACTTGCTTTTGTATCGGTCGGTGGTTTCAATAATTTTGTCGCGATGGGCTTCGACTTCGTCCGATTTCAGAAACTCGCTTAAGTTGATATATTCTTCCACCGCGAGCGGATAGGTCGGCTCTACAACATGGGGAGACGTGCCGTCCACCAAAGCGACACCGAGTTTTGGGAAAATTACCGCGTCCAGAGAATCGGGATCGGAGGAACAGTAAATATTTTCGGCTTCGGTATCCAAATGCGCGGAAACCTTGCGCATCAAAGTAGATTTTCCGCACCCCGGGCTTCCTTTGATGATGAAAACGCGTTCCGCTTCTTTGAGATTCATCAGTTCATGATATTTCGAGCAAAAGCCGTTTTTTGAATTGGCGCCGAGAAAAAATCCGCTTTGCATTGTGCCGCCTCCTAAGTCGTAGTCATCTGCTTTAGACTATGCACAATACCAAAGTTTCGCTACATCACACCAAGTCCGCAAAAAGAAAGACAACCGATTCGGCGGCTTCACATAGGGATCATTCGTCTTATGACGGGATTTCGCGTCCATAGCATCACAAAAACCACTTAGGATCCGCCAGGATTCCCGCGTGATTTTTG
>SVMJ01000016.1 GCA_015067485.1 Oscillospiraceae bacterium | reverse complement strand
AAGTTGGGAGTCGTTCCGTCTTTTGCGCCTTCCAAGTCCACCAGATGGATATGGGTCGCGCCGCACGCCTTGAAATCCTGCGCGATTTCTTCCGGATGCTCGCTGTACACGGTCATCTGTGCATAATCGCCCTTAAACAGGCGCACCGCTTTGCCTTCATATAAATCAATTGCCGGGAAGAGAATCATGGTTACACCTCACAAAATGCACGCAAAATGGAAAGCCCGACGTTGCCGCTCTTTTCCGGATGGAACTGGCAGCCATAGACGTTTCCTTTTTGAACCGCGGCGGTAAGCGTTGCGCCGTATTCCGCGGTTGCGATGACCGATTCATCGCAGTTTGCGCCATAGAACGAATGGACGAAATAGACAAAGTCACCGTCCTGCAGATAGCGGAACAGTTCGGATTTTTCTCCTTTGAACTGAAGTGCGTTCCAGCCGATGTGCGGGATTTTGAGATCTGACGGGATCACGTCCGAAATGGCACGGATCTCGCCCGGGATGAGCCCAAGCCCGTCGTGTTCACCGTATTCATAACTTTTATCAAACAGAAGCTGCATCCCAAGGCAGATGCCAAGGATGGGTTTTCCTGCGTTTGCCTGTTCGATAACGAGGTCTGCCATGCCGGTTTCGCGCAGTTTCTCTGCCGCGTCGCCAAACGCGCCGACCCCGGGGAGCAGAATGCGGTCAGATGCGCGGATGACGTCTGCATCCGCGGTTACCACCGCGTCTGCGCCGATGGCGGCAAATGAACTTTTGAGCGAGAATAAATTTCCTACGCCGTAATCAATGATTGCGATCATTTAGAGGACTCCTTTGGTAGACGGGATCTCATCTGCGAATGTGGGGTCGATTGCACACGCGGTTTTGAATGCGCGGGCAACGGATTTGAATGCACCCTCGATGATGTGGTGCGAATTGGTACCTGCCATTTTTTTGATGTGCAGGGTACAGTTTGCGTTGCGAACAAAGCCGAGCCAGAATTCTTCTACCAGTTCGGTATCGAATGTGCCGACTTTTTCGGTCGGAATCATGAGGTCATATGCAAGATAACTTCTGCCCGAGAAATCCACCGCGGAGAGAATAAGCGCTTCATCCATCGGCAGGATCTCGCTGCCATAACGAACTACGCCGCGTTTCTCACCGAGTGCTTCTGCAAATGCTTGACCGAGCGCGATCCCGATATCTTCTACCGTGTGGTGATCGTCCACATAGGTATCACCGTTGCAAGCCACGTTCAAATCAAAACGACCGTGTTTTGCAAATAAAGTGAGCATATGATCCAAAAATCCGCAGCCGGTATTGACCGTGCTTTTCCCTGCTCCGTCAAGATTCAGCGAGAGTTCGATCTGTGTCTCTGCGGTATTGCGTTTGATGACTGCAGTTCTCATTTTGTTTCCTCCATGATCTGTCGGACCGCGCGAATGAATGCTTCCATCTGCGCGCGTGTACCGACCGTGATACGGTTATATGCACAAATTGCGGGTTTTGAGAAATGGCGCACCAAGATCCCTTTTTCTTTGAGTTTTTGGTACAGTACTTCCCCGTCGAGATCGGGATGAGTCGCAAAGATGAAGTTTGCCATGGAATCCGTGCAGATAAAGCCGAGTTTTTTCAGTTCATCCATGGTAAATGCGCGGTTTTCCATGATGGTTTTGCAATTTGCCTTGGTATATGCTTCGTCTTGTGCCACGCCGATTCCCGCCGCCATGGTCATGCGGTTGATGTTATACGGGTTGGTGGAGTATTTGATCGTGTTGAGATCGCGAATGAGCGCTTCGTTTGCCACCCCGAAGCCGAGTCGTGCCCCTGCCATGGAACGAGACTTGGAACAAGTTTGGGTGACGATCAGGTTGTCATATTGATGAATGAGCGGGACTGCGCTTTCCGCGCCGAAGTCCACATACGCTTCATCAACCACCACGATACTGTCGGGGTTACTCGCGACGATTTTTTCAATCTCCGCGAGAGACAGTGCGATGCCTGTGGGTGCATTGGGGTTTGCGATAAAGATGGTTTTCCCGATGCCGCAGTAATCATCGACATTGATGGTAAAATCGTCTCGAAGCGGGATTTCTTCATACGGGATACGGTTGATCTCCGCGAAGACCGGATAAAATCCATAGGTGATATTTGGGAACACCGCGGGATGGGTGTCATCACAGTATGCCATAAATGCGAAGTTCAAAATCTCGTCTGAGCCGTTGGTCATGAGCACTTCTTCGCGCTTGACGCCCAGGATATCCGCAAAAGCCTGTGTGAGTGCAAAACTTTCCGGATCCGGGTAGAGTTGCAATTCTCTTGCCGCTTCGCCTGCCGCTTTGATTGCTTTCTCGGATGGCGGGAACGGAGATTCATTGGTATTTAATTTGATATATTGCGTGTCTTTCGGCTGTTCGCCGGGTGTATACGGCACCAAAGACGCGTACTTCTCACTAAAAAATCTGCTCATTTGGAATCCTCCGTACGAATCACCGCGCTTTTTGCGTGAGCGGTGAGTCCTTCCTTTTTCGCGAAGTATGCAACGTCTTGTGCGACAGATTCCAACGCTTCTTTGGTGAAGTATGTAAACTGAGTTTTCTTGATGAAATCATCCACCGAGAGCGGACTGGAGAATTTCGCGGTCCCGCCTGTCGGGAGTGTGTGGTTCGGACCTGCGAGATAGTCGCCCAGTGCCTCGGGACAGTATCTGCCAAGGAAGACCGAGCCTGCGTGACGAATGGAATCGAGATAATCAAACGGAGAATCCACGCACAGTTCCAAATGTTCGGGTGCGAGTTCGTTTGTGATCTCGATGACCGTGTCAAGGCTTTCCGCTACGATGATCTTGCCGTTGACATCAATGGACGCGCGCGCGATTTCTGCACGTTCGAGCTGCGGGATTTGAACTTCCAGTTCCTCGCTCACCGCTTGTGCGAGCGTTTCGGAATTCGTCACCAAAACCGCGCTTGCAAGTTTATCGTGTTCGGCTTGCGAGAGCAGATCTGCCGCGACATGGGCAGGATTTGCCTTTTCGTCTGCCACGATGAGAATTTCACTCGGGCCTGCGATCATATCGATCGAAACTTTTCCGAAGACTTGTTTTTTTGCTTCTGCCACAAAGGCATTGCCCGGTCCTACGATCTTGTCCACTTTCGGGATGCTCTCGGTACCGTATGCGAGTGCGGCGATTGCCTGTGCGCCACCCACTTTGAAAATCTTATCCACGCCTGCAACACTTGCCGCCGCAAGGATTGCGGAACTGATACTTCCGTCTGCATTGGGCGGTGTGGTGATGACCACTTCCCCGACCCCTGCAATTTTCGCAGGAATCGCATCCATCAAAACAGTCGACGGATAAGTCGCGGTGCCGCCCGGGACGTAGAGCCCCGCACGGTCGACCGGGGTGATTTTCTGCCCCATCACCACGCCGTTTTCTTTTTCGATGCGAAAACCCTGACGCACCTGTTTTTCATGGAATGCGCGGATATTTCCTGCCGCAAGTTCCAAAATACGCAGAAACTCGGGTTCTACCGCATCGCGCGCGGCTTGGATTTCGTCTTCGCTGACTAAGAGCGTGTCAAGTTTTGCGCGGTCAAATTTTTCGCAGTATGCAAAGAGCGCGGAGTCGCCATTTTCACGGACATCGGAAATGATGTCGGAAACGATTTTCT
The DNA here is from genome assembly GCA_015067485.1 of Oscillospiraceae bacterium. Taxonomy (GTDB): domain Bacteria; phylum Bacillota; class Clostridia; order Oscillospirales; family JAAYXM01; genus SIG510. Next base: position 19,716 of record SVMJ01000016.1, on the reverse strand, counting down.
CCACATCCACGGTGGGTTCCACACGGGCGAATATCTCGCTCATCGGCACCGCACCGTATTTCAGAATCCGAATCATTTTGCTTCCTCCGTTTGTTTTGCAAGGCTGGAAACGATCTCTTCGATCAATGCGCTTTTGAATTTGAAGCCGGATTTGTTGGCAATCAAACGTGCGCTGATCGGGACGATGGTCTCGATCACTTCCAGATTGTTTTCTTTCAAAGTGGTTCCGGTTTCCACGATGTCCACGATGACATCGGAAAGACCCAAAATCGGCGCGATTTCAATCGAGCCGTTCAAGTGGATCATGTCGATATCGCGACCCATAGCCGCATAATAGCCTTTTGCAATGTTGGTAAATTTGGTGGCAACGCGCAGGGTTTTCTGCGGATCATCGCGGAATGTCTTTTGTGCGGCGACCGCCATGCGGCATTTCCCGATGTCAAGGTCAAACAGTTCGTACACATCGGGTTCATACTCGAGCAGGATGTCTTTCCCTGCAACCCCGATATCTGCCGCGCCGCGCTCGACATAAATCGCAACGTCGCTGGGCTTGACCCAGAAATAGCGCACGCCCTTTTCCGCATTCTCGAAAATCAGTTTGCGGCTGTTTTCCTTGATCGATGGGCACGGAAAACCTGCTTTTTCGAACATTGCATATACTTTTTCGCCCAGTCTCCCCTTGGGAAGCGCAACATTAAGCATTGTTTTCAATGATTTCAACCCCTCGATCCTGTAATTTCAGCAGTTGTTTGTAGTGCAGTTTTTCGGGCACGGACTTCTGTGCCATCACGCTTTTGCCGTTTGCAGTAAGAAGACGCACCGCCCCGTTGAGTGCCGCAAGGTCGCACCCGTCTTCGTATAAAATGACCGCATCCACATCGTATTCACGGTCGTTCTGTTCGAGTTGTTCGAGCAGGTCAAGATACAACGCAAAGCCAATCGCACGGGACTTTCTTCCCATCTTGCTCATCAGGTTGTCGTACTGACCGCCCGACAAAACACCCGATGCTAGCCCGTTGATAAAGCCCTTGAATACAAAGCCGTTATAATAGTTCATGTCGTTGATGACCGAGAAATCAATTTGGATCTTATCGCCCATACCACTTGCTGTGAGCGCATCTAAAATCTGCTCGAGTTGCATGAGTGCTGCACTTTCGCCCACGAGTTCACGAAGTACCGGGAGCACTTGCTTGGGTGCGCCATAGGTGGAGACCAATCGGCGGAGTTTTTCTCCGTCTTTGCCTTCTCCCTCGCAAATCGCGGAGATGCCGTGCAGATTCTTTTCCCCAATGCATTTGAGAATTTCCCTTTTTGCTTCATCGGAAACCCCGACAGACTCCATCACTTCAGCAACAATGTCAAGATGCGAAACATCCAGCACATACTCACTTGATACCAGCGCAAGGCTCTCTGCCGCAAGCATCAGAACTTCGTAAATGCTGTAGTTGTCGATATCACCGATGCATTCAAGACCGGTCTGCATGATTTCTTTATACGAATGTGTCCCCTTGGAAACACGGTAGACGTTTTCGTTATAATACACCTTTTCCACACAGCCGGGAACATCCTTGCTGTTTTTGATGATGGAAAGGGTAACGTCTGGTTTCAGCGCCATCAGTTTCCCATCGGTATCGGTAAACGTAATGATGTTGTCAGACACCAAAAAGTTCTTATTTCGCACGTAGAGATCATACTCTTCGAACTTGCTCATTTTGTACTGGGAATACCCATAGGTCTGATATAAGGAACGCAGTGCGAACACCGCTTTTTCTTCATGTTTCAAAACCGCATTGTTGATATCCATATTTCTTTCCTCCCATCAAAAAACGGTTATTTTGTATTATACCACAAAATTCCTGGCAGAACAACCTTCTTTTTCGCTTTATCACTTTAGTATATTAAACCAATATCATAATAAAGTCAAGGGGTTTTACAAAAAAATACGGGGCGATGCCCCGTATTTTTCAATATCGATTAAATGTCTCAAAAACACTCCAAACCATGAGCAGTCCGAGTAAAATGCGGCTGACGGTTTGACCGAAGCGGTAGAATGCGCTCGGCTCTCCCCCATCTACCGCAAGACCGTGGCTGAGATAGAAAAACAGATTGGGGAAAATCAAATCGAGTGCCAGGAACAGTGCGGAGATGAGAAGTACTGCGAGCGCACCGAAATCCCCGCGCACGCTGTCTTCCCGCACGACTGCCCACTCATAGAGTTGGTTGACGTTTGGGAAAAGTTCACTTTCTTCGGGTGACACCCCGCCCGCAATAATCGTGATTGGAATCTCAAGTTCTCCGTTTTCGTTTTCCAGCATGTATGTATCACCAAACGGCAACACTTTTCCGGAAAAGAGAACCGTTTCCTCTTCCCGAATGGTGACCGCATCTCCCACGGTTTTTACCGTGTACCTGCGCGTGATGTCATTCACCGTAAACGAAAGTTCGTCTCCCTGTACTTGCAGACGGTATTCCGCAAATTCATCTGTTCCGGAATAGACCCCATCTGCTTCGCGGTACAGAAACGCGTTACGGTGCCATACCCCGGGTTTGAAAAACGCAACCAGATAGACCGCGACCAGCACAACCGCGCAAGTTACAATTAAAATATTGCGGAGTACTTGTTTTTTTGTCATAGGTGCCTCCTATTTTTCACGAACGCAGAAAATAAAGATGAGCGAACTGATGAGCAGTAAGAACGGATAGAACAGATACGGAATGATCTGGAACGCACTCACCGCGTGCCCAAGTTCGGTTGCCGCAGTGATCGCGACCAGCATCTGTGCGCCGTACGGGATGATGCCCTGGAATACGCAGGAGAAGGTATCCAGCAAAGATGCAGTTTTCTTGGGCGAGATTCCATATTCTTCCGACATTTCTTTTGCGATCGGGTTTGCCATGACGATCGCGACCGTGTTGTTTGCGGTTGCAATGTCCATTGCACCGACCAAAAGCCCCATGCCGAGTTGTCCGCCGCGTTTGCCTTTGAACACGCGTTTGATCCCATTCAGAAGTGCATCAAACCCGCCGTTGTGGCGGATGAGCGCACAGATCGCGGAAACTAAGATGGCGACCATGGTGGTCTCAAACATCCCTGCCGCACCGCTTCCCATGTTGGCGAGCAGGTCGGTTGCTTGGATCGCTCCGGTTGCAAGCATGATGATAGAGCCCGACACAATCCCGATAAGCAAAACAACAAAGACATTGATCCCGATGATGCCACCCAAGAGCACCAACAGATACGGAATGATTTGAATTAAGTTATACGGCTGGATGACCGCGCCCGAAACATCTTGCCCCAGCGAGAGAATCACGATTAAAGCCAAAGCAACCAGTGCTGCAGGAAGTGCAATGAAAAAGTTTGCACGGAACTTGTCTTTCATCTGACAGCCCTGACCGTTGCACGCGGCAATGGTGGTGTCGGAAATGAATGAAAGGTTATCGCCGAACATCGCCCCGCCGATGACCGAGCCGATGCAAAGCGGAAGTGCAAAGCCGCTCGCGTTCGATACCGAAACCGCAATGGGCGTGATGAGTGTGATGGTTCCCACCGAAGTCCCCATCGCAAGGGAAACAAAGCAACTGACCACAAACAGAACCGCCACCGCGTATTGCGCGGGGATGACGGAAAGCAAGAAATATGCCACGCTGTCTGCGCTGCTACGACCGACAACACCGACGAAGATGCCTGCGATCATGAAAATCAAGATCATGGTCATGATGTTTTTATCGCCCACACCTTTTCCCATGAGTTCGAGCTTTTCATCGAGCGAGACCTTGCGATTTTGCAAGCACGCCACCAAAAGCGCGATCAAAAACGCTACCACAATCGGGATATTGTAGAATCCCATATAAATCTTCAGCCCATACTCAAACAAAATACCGAGCCCCAAATAAATCAGCAAAAATACGCCGATGGGAATGAGTGCCCACAGATTTCCTTTTTTCATAAAACATCCTCCTTTATTCTGATTTCATTCTATACGATTTTGAATATTTTTTCAAGCGTTGTTGCGGTGAAAAAAACGTCGTGATATAATGAAAGCAACGAAAGTGAGGTCCTGACCGTGAATCCTCGTACATCAGGCAAACACAGCGTCGATATGACATCCGGCAGCATTCTCCGTCATCTGATTCTGTTCAGCATCCCGCTCCTTGCGGGAAATCTATTTCAACAACTGTATAATATGGTGGATACTTGGGTGGTCGGAAACTTCGTGAGCAACGAAGCCTTTTCCGCCGTTGGAAGCATCACCCCGATCATCAATACCATGATCTCGCTCTTTTTAGGCTTTGCAAGCGGCGCAGGCGTGGTGATTTCACAGTACTACGGTGCAAAGCAATATGACGGGGTCAAAAAAGCAGTTCATACTTCGGTTCTGACCTCTGTGTTTTTGGGCATTACCCTGAGTCTGATCGGGTTGTTCTTGATCCCATATTTGCTTCGCTTGATGAACACCCCCGCAGAAGTCATTCCGGAATCCACCATGTATCTGAGAATTTATTTTGCCGGGCTTTTGGGGCTTACCATCTACAACATGGGTGCGGGCATCCTGCGTGCGGTTGGCGATTCGGTCCGCCCCTTTTATTACTTGGTGGTATGCGCTCTGCTCAATACCGTACTCGATCTGCTCTTTGTCATCAAGTTCGGTATGGGTGTCAAGGGCGTTGCGCTTGCAACCGTTTTATCCCAATTCGTTTCTGCTGTTTTGGTTGTATTTGCGCTGTTCCGCTCGGAATCTTCTATCAAATTGAATTTGAACTTGATGAAAATTGACAAAAGTTTACTTGCCAAAATTTCAAAACTCGGATTTCCCACCGCACTCCAACTGGGGATCACCGCGTTTTCGAATGTCTTTGTGCAAGGATATATCAACGCTTTTGGCGCGGATTGTATGTCGGGATATACCGCATACAACAAGATCGACCAGCTCATCATTCTTCCCTTGCACTCACTCGCCATCGCATCCACCACATTTGTCGGGCAGAACCTGGGCGCAAGCGACATCTCTCGTGCCAAGAAGGGTGTCAACATTGCACTTTTCCTTTCCATGATTTCTTCCCTTGCCCTGATGGTTCCTGTCGTGCTGTTTGCCCCGCAAGTGGTTGCATTCTTCAATGCAAAGGCACAAGTGGTTACATTCGGAACACAGTTTTTACGCACATTCACTCCGTTCTTCTTGTTTGCTTGTGTCAATCAAATTTACATGGGTGCGCTGCGCGGTGCGGGAAATTCTCGAACACCCATGTTCATCACACTCGGCTCATTCGTCTTGTTCCGCCAAATCTATCTGTTTGTCATGTCAAACTATATCATCAATGAGCCCATCCCTGTCGCATTCGGATACCCTATGGGCTGGATCGTTTGCACCATCATCGCAACCATCTGCTATCGCAGATATGACTTTATGAAATCGAAAATCATATAAAAAGAGAGAGTTTTTCAAGCGAAAAACTCTCTCTCTTTTATTTTTCATTGATTGCGTATTTTTGTTCGATCTCCGCCTTCACCGAGTAGCAAGAGAACATTTCTTCCACATGTGCTTTGGGGAACTTCGGGGTAACCAAACTGACGAGCGGAACAATGAGCAAAGACACGATCATAGATGCCGCACCCGCAACCGTGGGGGCGATCCAACCGCCGAACAGGTTACAAACATTGATGCCGACACCTAAAATGATTGCCGCCCAAACACCTGCTTTGGTGGTTTTCTTCCAGTAAAGACCGAAGATGAACGGGCCAAGGAAGCAACCGGCAAGTGTCCCCCAAGACAACGACATCAAAGAAGTGATGAGATTGGTGGGGTTAAGCGCGATGACCACAGACAGTAATACGAAGAAGGCACAAAGAACGCGGATCACAACTACCTGGGTTTTCTGCGACATATTCTTGAAAATAGAACCTTTCAAAAAATCCAGCGTGAATGTGGAACTGGATGTGAGCACCAACGATGCAAGGGTGGACATAGAGGCGGATAGCACCAAAATCAACACGACACCGATCAAGATATCAGGAAGCGCAGATGCCATCATGGTCGGGATAATGTTGTCATAAACAACCGTGCCGCCTTCTGCGGTATAGAACAGTCGACCGAAACCGCCAAGGAAGTAGGAACCACCTGCTATCACAAGTGCAAACACGGTCGAGATCACAGTCCCTGCCTTGATGGATTTTTCATTTTTAATTGCATAGAACTTATGTATCATCTGCGGGAGACCCAAGGTACCCAAACTGGTCAGGATGACCACGCTGATCAGGTTGATCGGGTCGGGACCAAAAAACGAAGTGAACGCGCCGTTGAGTTCCGGTGCGGTCTCACACGGGATTTGTGAGAGCAGTTCAACGGATCCCATCAAGCCTCCGTTTTTACTCAAAACCGCGATGATGACTGCGACGATGCCGCCCAGCATAATGATACCCTGGAACAGGTCGTTGAATGCGGTTGCCATGTATCCGCCCACGACCACGTAAAGCCCGGTCAGAATCGCGATACCGATGATGCAGTAGGTGTAATCGATATTGAACGAAAGCGAGAAGAGCCCGGAAAGCCCCTTGTAGACCGATGCGGAATACGGGATCAAAAAGACGAAGGTAATGATGGACGTTACTACCTGCAACAAGTTACTGTCATAACGCTTTGCAAAGAAGTCCGGCATGGTGGCGGAATCCAGATGCTTTGTCATGACGCGGGTGCGACGACCGAGCAGCACCCACGCAAGGAGACTGCCGATGAATGCGTTGCCAAGACCGATCCAAACTGCGGAGATACCGAAGTTCCAACCGAACTGACCTGCATAGCCAACGAATACGACCGCGGAGAAATATGCGGTACCGTAAGCGAATGCGGAGATCCACGGACCGACACTACGACCGCCGAGAACGAAATCCTGCACTTCACCCGACCGTTTTCGGCAAACGATCGCGATGATGACCGTCACAACGACGAATAGCAGGAGCATGGAGAGTTTTGGAATCATAAGATTTCCACCTTTCTTTTTGGGCGATGGCATAAAAATACCCGCCCTCTTATTAACAGAGGGCGGGAGAAAATGCATTCCCGCGGTACCACCTCAGTTTCGCCTGCATCTCACGGTGCAGACCTCTACCGGTACGAACATACCGACGCGCGTTAACGGGCGCTCACGTTGCAGCCTACTCAGGATCCCTTTCGGTGCACAGCTCATGGAGGTATTCAAACGCTATCTTCTACGGTCTCGCACCTACCGACCGCTCTCTGAAGAAGGGGGAACGCCCTACTCTTTCCAATCATCGCATTTAACTTCCATCATCATACCACTTTCTTTCGCACTTGTAAAGACCTTTTTTGATAAAAATTTCCGCCCCGAAATTCGAGGCGGATAAAATCAATTTTGCTGTGTTGCGCGGTTCATTTCCGCTTCGTCCATCAAAACGACACGAATGGTTTGGGTGTTACCGTTACGGTAGACGGTGAGTTCAATGCTATCGCCTGCCACGTGTTCGTCGCGGATTTTTTGGATATCGCCGAGTTCACGAACTTCCTGCCCGTTTACTTTCACAATGATATCTCCACGCATGAGACCTTTCTGATACGCATCGGTATTCGGTGCGACGTAATCCACATACATTCCCGGCGGGACATTGAAGTATGCTGCGGTGCGTGCATCTAAAATCTCACCCGTGATGCCGATGGTCGGGCGGCCTTTGATATAGCCGCGCGAAATGAGTTCATCCACGATGGGTTTGACCGAGTTCATCGGAATTGCAAAACCGAGACCCTCGTAATAGGAAACCCCGATTTTCACCGTGTTGATCCCGATGACCTGACCGTAAGCGTTGACCAAAGGACCGCCCGAATTGCCCGGGTTGATGGATGCATCGGTCTGAATGAGCGTCATGGGCTGGTCTTCCACAATGATGTCGCGGTTGATCGCCGAGATGATACCGCTGGTTACCGTGTTCTGGAGTTGGAGCCCGGACGGGTTTCCGATTGCGATTGCAAGATCGCCCTGTTCCAGGCTGTCCGAGTTCCCGAAGGTCGCCACGGGAAGCCCTTTGGCTTCCACCTTCAGAACCGCAAGATCGGTTCTTGCATCCGCGCCGATGACGCGAGCGCCGTATTCGGTACCGTCATCCAAAATGACCGAAACCGAAGATGTGTTTTCAATGACGTGGTTGTTGGTGATGATATATCCGTCTTCGCTCATGATGATACCGCTGCCAACCGAGCTGGATGCGGATGCAAACGGGTTGCCTGATTGCCCGTTTGCCACCACGCCGACCACCGACGGGCGCACTTTCTTCGCGATCTGCTTGACGGTCAAAGTTCCGTCCGGTGCCGCTTCTTCATCGGGTACAAACGGGGTTTCCTGGATCTGGATATGTTCTTCGACTTTCACTTCGTTTTCCTTGTGGAACAGTTTAAAACCGAAGCGGTTACCTCCCACCACATATGCGGTGGTCCCAACCGCCGCCATAAGCAACAACAGGTATCCGATCAAAACTGCCAGCACGATCCAAAAAATCTTTCTGCGTTTTCTCTTGCGCTTGGGTTCTGCGGTATACATCCGCTGTGCATACGTTCCACCGGCAGAGAACTGCGGTGCTTCTTCCGCGGGTACTTCTTCCGCTACCATGGGCTCTTCCTGCGGATTTTCTTCTTCCGGAATACGGTTCATTTCATCATTCATGAGTCTTTCCTCCTTGTGGTTTTATCACGCTTTTACCACGATATTGCGGCACACGGAACCAGAAACGCGTTTTTCCGTCTTCACTGGTCACCCCAACATCGCCTTTATGTTGATTGATGGTGGTTTTTACAATATAAAGCCCGAGTCCGAGTCCTGATTTATCATTCGCGCGGCTTCGGTCTGTCTTATGGAACCGATCGAACACATACGGCAGTTCCTCTGCCGGAATGGTTGTGCCAAAGTTTGTAATGGAAAAGACGATTTCACGAGCGCGTTCCGCAAGGTGCAGCTCGATGACACTCTCGGTTTCCGAAAACTTCACCGCGTTTTCCATCAGATTGTAGACCACCTGATACATCGCATCTTCATTTCCAAACTGGAATACCGCGTTCTCCGTGATGTCTACATCCAGCACCAGTTGCTTTTCTTCCAAGCGCGTGCCAAATGCGATGATCACGCGGCGCACCACTTCGCACAAATCAAAACGCGTGCCGGACTCGGTCGGGTCTTCCGCCTGCAAGCGTGTGATATCAAGCATACGGCTTACCAGTCGCGAGAGTCTGCGCACTTCGGACGAGATGATCCCGAGATAGTGTTTTTCGTTCTCCTGCGGAATCGTTCCATCTAAGATGCCATCCACAAATCCACCGATACTGGTCATCGGTGAACGCAATTCGTGGGATACGTTGGCAAGAAAACCTCGGCGGAGTTCTTCAGATTTTTCCACAGAGTCCGCCATGTTATTGAATGCAACGGTGAGTTCACCGATTTCGTCCTGCGTGGTTACGGGAACGCGCGTGGTGTATTTCCCCTGTGCAAACTCGCGCGCCGCAAGCGACATCCGTTTGAGCGGTCGGGTCAGCGTGCGGGAAACGAAGTATGCCACCACCGCAGTAATGAGAAGCGTGAGCAACATCCACAGATAGAATGTGCCTTTGATCTCGGAGACCATGTGCGTCACATAATCCACCGAAGAACTTACCAGTACAAATCCGACCACTTGCCCGGTCGCGTTGCGGAATGTTTCTCCTGCGGTGTAATTGGTTCCGCGATACAGTCCGTTCAAATCACCGATGGTTTGGACCGTTCCCTTCGCCATCACTTCATCCCGTACTTTTTTATCCACAGACGCACCTTTGTACGCGCGGTTCTTCTCATCGGAACTCATGATAATCTGACCGTCGGCATCACATACCAGAATGTGGTTCCTGCCTCCTTCGGTCATCCCCGAGAGCATGAATTGATAATTCCGCTCCTGGAGATAATTGTAATTGCTGATCAGTTCCGATGTGATCTGCCCGACCTGGCGCGCGGTATGGGTCATGGACTGCTGTTTTTCCAGCAGAACCGTATCGGTCAGTTGCGGGAAGATCCCACCGATCAGCATCACCATACTGAACACGACCATAAACGCACTGCAAAGGAAAAGTTTCCCCATCAGACCTTTCATGCGCTCTCGACCTCAAATTTATAACCGACGCCCCAAACGGTTTTCAGCGACCACGTTTCACTCACACCGTCGATCTTCTCGCGCAGGCGTTTGATGTGGACATCCACCGTGCGTGAATCGCCGAAATAATCAAAATCCCAAACCTCGTCAAGCAGTTGGTTCCGGGTGAATACGCGATTCGGATGCGATGCCAAAAAGTTTAACAGTTCGATCTCCTTTGGCGGCATCTCGACGCGCGCGCCTTTCACCAACACCTGATATGCATCCATATCGATCACGAGATTTTCATATTCGAGTTGCTGTACAGTGTCGGGAGCTTCTTTCTCGCAACGGCGCAAAACCGCGTGGATTCGTGCGATGACCTCTTTCATGTCAAACGGCTTTGCGATGTAGTCATCCGCGCCGATCTCGAGACCCATGACCTTGTCAAACGTCTCATCTTTCGCAGTTACCATGATGATCGGAACTTTGGATGTTTTACGAATCTCACGGCATACGCCCCAACCGTCAAGCACGGGGAGCATCAAATCCAGCAAAATCAGATCGGGTGCAAACGAATGGAACAACTCCACGCCCGTTTTCCCGTTTTCCGCCTGTGCAACTTCGAAATTCTCTTTTTCTAAATATAAGCGGATCAGTTCCGAGATATTCTTATCGTCTTCCACGATCAAAATCTTGGTCTTCACACAAATCACCTCACGCTAAAGCAGTTTGCTTCTAATCATAGTCTAACCGATTTTCATAAAAAGTGGTGAATATTTTGTAAATATGAAAGAACTTCCGGCAGTTATTTCTGCCGGAAGCGGAAGTTATTTCAAGTTATCGTTGTAATGCGCGCGTTCGCCACCGATGAATTTCGGACGGGTTCTCGCACAAATGATGGGTGCTTCCCCAATCTGTTTGATACTCAGACGAAGCGGCACGGCAACCGGCTGCAAATGCATCCCGATCAGCGTTCCGCCAATGTCAAGCCCGGCTTTCGCGCGGACATTCTCCACCGCAACGGGTGCTTTGAACGCATGATACGCCGCAGTCGCAAACGAGCCACCCGCTTTGGGTTGCGGAACCACGTTGACTTCATCCCATCCGTATTTTTCTGCAATCTCCGCTTCCACGATGAGCGCACGGTTTAAGTGTTCACAACATTGTGCCGCAAGGAAGATCCCCTTCGCCTGCAATACTTTATAGATGGCTTCAAACACGCCCTGTGCGGTATCGGGGCTGGAGTTCGAGCCGATCTTGCTCCCGATGATCTCGCTTGTGGAGCACCCGATGACGAGCAGATCGCCACGCTTCAAATTCGCTTTTTCAATGAGTTCAGAAACCGCCGTCTTTGCTTGTTCCTGTAGTTGTTTCATACTGCTTACCTTCTTTCTCCGTTTAGTATATCATGGATCAATCGGCTTGACAAGAGCGGTTTCTTTTGTTATATTTATTGATGTTCACGGAGAGATGTCCGAGTGGTTTAAGGAGCTGGTCTTGAAAACCAGTGACTCCGCAAGGAGCCAAGGGTTCGAATCCCTTTCTCTCCGCCAAATAAAAAGGAGTGGCTTGTGCCACTCCTTTTTATTTGCATGGATAGTGGGATTCGAAAGGCGGCTCTTAGAAACAGTCCGGTGGACTGTTTCAACCGCCGTGGACCCGAACCGCAGCGAGGGCGAATCCCTTTCTCTCCGCCAAAAGGGAAAACACACCATCCGTAGGTTGGTGTGTTTTTTCTTTTCGGTTAAGACGAAAGAGGATTCGAACAGGACGGCTGCTCGCAAGCAGCAAAAAAGCGTCCGGTGGACGTTTTTTTAGTCCGCGGGTAGAATCCCTTTTACCACGAGGTACACTCAACTGGGCGGCTCTTGGACCCGAACCGCAGCGAGGGCGAATCCCTTTCTTTTCTTTTCGGTTAAGACGAAAGAGGATTCGAAAGGCGGGTTCCCGTCCCGATCACATTCGTCTTTCTTGTCTCCATTTGACAGGAGAAACCCCGTTTTTACGGCAAAACAGTTTATAAAAATACGCATAATCATGGAATCCGCACGCATCGGCAATTTGTTTTACTGAGTTTGACGTGACTTCGAGCAGACGCTCGGCTTTTTTCAGTTTATGGTTGTTGCTGTACTCCACAGGTGTCATGCCATACTCGGCTTTGAACAGGTTGATGATATGGTTTTTACTAAAGTGGAACTCATTCGACAGTTCCTGCAAAGATACTTCAGAAGCATTCTCAATAAACCGAGCGACTTCATTGGCGATCGTATGGGGGTTTGGCGTTTGCGAAAGCAGGGCGAAAATCTCATATACCTTTGCAAGTTGTGCGACTTTGGTTGCTCCGCTATGATAAAGTTCATCCAACGCCTCCATACTCGGTTTGAGTTTTTGCAAATCAAATGTGCCGCAGCATGGGAGATTAGGCGCGTTTTCGGTCCATTCACCTTTGAAATGGAGATACAGATATTTGGGCGCATTGCTCACTCGATCTCCGGTTTGGTAACTCCCCTGCTTTTGGATGTGATACTCTCCCGGATGCAATTCGTATGACACGCCATCCTCGGAAAAACGCAGTACCCCGTCAAACATCAAAAGTAGCACGTCGCAAACACAGGTTCGTGTCATATGGCGTTCCTGCTCTTTGAAATATCGAAACGATGCATCCAAATAATCAATCGGTCGTGTTAAATCGATTCCGCGCATCATTGATCACCTCGCTGTGATTTTAACGCAGAAATTGTGATATTGTCAATGTATTCTATGATATTAACCATGTTTTTTCTGTTTTTGGTGTGATATATTAAATTACAGGAGGTGCCCAACATGAAGCATTTTCAATATTACACCACAAACGAATTAAAGCCCAAGGGCTGGCTCTACGACCAGTTACGCATTCAAGCCGACGGACTCCACGGAAAACTGGATAAAATCTGGCCTGATGTCCGCGACAGTAAATGGATCGGCGGCGACAAGACCGACACACCCGGTGGGATTTGGGGCGAGCGTGTCCCTTACTGGCTGGACGGATTCATTCCGCTCGCCTACCTGCTCGATGATGCGGATATGATCGCCCGTGCAAAGCAGTATGTGGACACCATCCTGAGCCGTCAGAAAGAAGATGGTTGGATTTGCCCATGCGAAGATGATGAGCGCGCGACCTTCGACCCATGGATCATTTTACTCATCTGCAAAATGCTGATTGTGTACTATAACTGTTCGGGCGAAGAACGAGTCTTCCACGCGGTCTATCGCATTTTGAAAAACTACTATGACCAACTGAAATCGGGCGCGCTCAAAGTGATCTCTTGGGGCAAGTATCGCTGGTTTGAAGGTCTTATCTCCATTAACTTCATGTATGAAAAGACAGGCGAACCCTGGCTGCGTGATCTTGCAAAGATCCTCAAAGAGCAAGGAACTGACTATCCGAGTCTCACCGAGATTTGGAAAGCGCTGCCGCTCAATCGCTGGCGTTGGGAGACCCATATCGTCAATATGGCGATGATGCTCAAGGCAGAAGCGGTGTCGCACGAGATTGTGGGAGAAGCCTACACTGACCAAGCGGAAGAACTGTTCCAAATCCTGAATACTTATCACGGAACTGCGATCGGTCTGTTCACAGGGGATGAATGCCTTGCAGGCATCAGCCCGATCCACGGCAGCGAACTCTGCTCGGTTGTGGAGTTGATGTTCTCGTATGAAAATCTCTTCGCCTATACGGGCGATTTCAAGTGGCTGGACCGTATGGACAGCGTCGTGTTCAACGCCATGCCTGCCGCGCTTGACGAAAAGATGGAAACGCATCAGTATCTCCAGCTTGCCAACCAGATGGCGACCAAGCGTTTCTTCGGCTATCCGCCGTTCCGCACCAATCCCGACGGCGCGCATCTGTTTGCATTCGATCGAATTTGGGGTTGCTGCACATCTAATTTCGGACAAGGCTGGCCGAAATTCGCCCTTTCCGCATACGCATACCAAGACGATACCGTGCTGAATCTGTTCGCGGTGCCAAGCGAGCTTCACACTCCACATCAACATATCACGCTCACCACCAACTACCCGTTTGAACATAGCATGAACTACCGTGTACAAGCGGTGGATGCATTTACATTCCGTATCCGCATCCCGTCGTTTGTGGAAAAATTGTTTGTTGACGGAAACGAAGTGGCGAAAACCAATGAATTGGTCTATCACTTTGCAGCAGGTGAAGAGCGTACAATCAACATTCGATACGAATGCACTCCGAAGTTTGTCGCGCGCCCAAATGATCTCCACGCGGTACAATGGGGTCCGCTTTTCTTCTCGCTCCCCGTCGAGTACGACGTGATTCGCCGAGAATGTGAACCCCCGTATTACGAGACCGAATATCATCCGACATCCGCATGGAACTATGCATACTGCTCATCTGAGTTGACTCTTACCCACCATACCGTGGGTGAAATCCCCTTCTCGTTTGCTGCTCCGCCTGTCTCCATCGAGACGAAGGGCAAGAAAATCGACTGGGGCTATGCCGACGGATATGATTCTGTCTGCGCCAAAGTTCCGAACTCCCGCGTTCCGTTCGGTGATGCAGAATCGCTGCGGCTTATTCCCTACGGTTGTGCCAAACTCCGTATGACCGAACTCCCGTACATTGAATAAAACGAAACCCGTCAGTTTCAAAACTGACGGGTTTTTACTATTCTGCCAAGGCATTTGCGATTTTTGCAAAGTCCGGGATATCCAAGGTTTCACCGCGGACATTTTCGGAAAAGCCAAGGTCTTGCAAAAGTTTTACCAGTTTCTCCTTGTCGCCGAATGCGGACGCAAGTCCATTTACCAATTTCTTTCTGCGTTGTGCAAAAGATGCGCGCACCACTTGGAAGAACACCTTTTCGTCTTTGACGGGGACAGGCGGCGCTTCGCGCGTTTTGAGATACACGATCGCACTGTCCACCTTCGGCTGCGGCACGAAGCAGGATGCAGGGACCGAAAAGAGAATCTGCGGTTCTGCATAATACTGGGTGAACACGGTAAATGCGCCGTAATCCGATGTGGCAGGTTTTGCACACAGGCGGAGTGCGACTTCTTTTTGCATCATGACGCAAACTCCGTCAAACAAACGGCTCTCGAGCAAATACGAAAGAATGGGCGTGGTGATATAGTACGGAAGATTCGCGCACACAAGTTTGCGCGCAGCCCCGCTCATATACTCATCACAAAGTTTACGCAAATCCTTTTTGAGAATATCGCCTTCCAAAACGGTTATATTGTTAAATTCTGCAAGCGTTTCATCGAGTACCGGGATGAGTGCATGGTCGAGTTCTACCGCGACCACAGACTGTGCATACCGCGCGATTGCTTGGGTAAGCGTTCCCATGCCGGGTCCGATTTCGAGTACGACACAATCTTTATCTACACCCGAGTCAGTCATCATACGTTCGGGCACCCACGACTGGGTCAAAAAGTTCTGCCCCAGTGCTTTTGAAAAATGAAAGCCATGCCGTTCCAGCACGGCGCGAATTTCCTGCGGATGGAAAAAGTCCATATTGATCTCCTCCTGCAATCAAGTGTAACAGATATTGCACAAAAAAACAAGAAGCACACTGCGTGTGCTTCTTGTTTTTACTCTAAGATGTAGACCATCATCTGTCTGCGACCGAAATTGATGCATTCACGATAGGTGTCGAAGTACAAGTCGATCTTGTTACCCTTGATTGCGCCGCCCGTGTCCGCCGCAACCGCGGTGCCGTAAACAAACGAACCGTCAGGAGATTCGATATACATACGGGTACCGAGCGGAATGACGCGCGGGTCAACCGCGATCAGACCGACGCGTGCGACCGCACCGGACTTGGTGATGTTCCAACTCTTTCCTTCGCAGGTGTACGCAGTCGCGGTCACCTGAATCGCTTTCTTGTAACGGAAGTTGCCCGAACGGCTGGTGATGACCCCGTTGCGGACGGTGTTTGCGCCGCCCTTGACACCGCGCACGGTGATTTCGGGCTTTGCTTCCTTTGTAACGGTTTCAGAAACCAATGTTTCGCCGACTTCTACCCCGTCGCGCATGGTAACACGGTAAGTGAGTACCTTTTCCCCGTCTTCGCCCTTCTGCTGCAACTTGGTTTCGCCGCCGGTGAGTTCATAAGAAGTAATGATCTTCTTGGAATGACGGATGGTCTTGGTCTCGGTTCTGTCGTATGTGGTAACACGGACGAGCTGAACTTTCATCCCGTCGATTACTTCGGCATCGCGTGCACAAGAGAGTTCATCAAGTTCTCCCAGTGCAATGCCCTGCTCCTGTAGCGCATCTGCGATCTTCCCGCCCGGGACACGAAGGGTCTGGGTCTTTCCGTCTGCGGTGAGTGTAATGGTCTTACCGCGAACGATCTTTACCTGCGCTTCGCCGTTTTCAGCATATGCAGGTGCTTCGATGGTATCTGCACTATCCCAAGTAAAGCCGTTTTCACGAAGGGCTTCGGTGGGAATGGTACTATGAGAAGTGAACACAGTTTTCTGCCCTTCGTCGTAGACGGTATAAATGGTTACCGATGCGACGGAGAAGCCGACGCAGAGCAGGGTGACTACGCTGACAAGCGGGATCAAAACGGTGCGTTTTGTGAGCTGTCTGACGCCTTCACACACTTTCTCTTTGACTGTTTGTAACATAAAAAATCCTCCTGTTTGCACGCAAGGTGCAAATTGACACTTACATAGTGTAACAGATTGTAACCATTTTGTCAACCTTATTTTTCTCTTATTCTATCGAATTATTTTTGTTTTCTACGACAAAATGTGCTGATTTCACAACATTTTTGATGAAAACCGCATTTTCTCGCCCGGTTTCGTCGGTAACATTCTGTTTCTTTTGTAGAAAAATTTTCATCAAAAAAGCACCATGCGGTGCATGGTGCTTTGATTTTCGCGTGTTACTCCTTAGAAACTTTGACCCCGTACCAAATCGCGACGAGCGCATACGGGATCAGTAAAATCAGCCAGATGATGCTTGCGATTGTGGGTAAAAATGCGCAAATGAATGACAAAATTCCGAGCAAAACCGTCTCTTTTCCGATAAAGCGGTTGACTTTCCGCGCCTTTTCATGGGCCATTTCTTTTCCTTTGATGCTTCGTACCCGATCAAACTTCGGCAGATAATTCCCAATCGTAAGGAAAATCACACCGAGAATGATTTGTACCGCTCGGCGGATATCGATGTTCCAGCCTAAACTATATCCCAAGGTAAGAATTTGTAACACGATGCACAAAATCGGAATGATCCACTTTGTCGCCCGCGTAAACTTTTTGCGCTCGCCGAATCTATATGTATTCACATCGTTGATGACACAGCAAATAATTTGCAGCAGTACCATCATAGCCGGAAGCCCGAACACCGCAAATTCTTTGGATGCAAAATTGTCTGCTTCATTATAGATATTAAAATGAATTGCGATACTGTCGGGCAGTTGGTTCCACAACGCAATCCCGAGTAAAATCGGTGTCAGACACACCAAACAGGTAATCAGCAAACTCTTCCACTTGATATATTTCATTCTGTTTTCCCTCCTAATGCGTAGAGCCAAGTGAGCACTTCTTCAAACACAGAAGTATTCAGCTCGTAATAAATATAGTTTTTGTATTTCTCTTCCGCGATCAGATCTGCGCTTTTCAGTTTCGCCAAGTGATACGAAACCGTCGCTGCGGTCAAATCAAACTGCTCGGCGATCTCTCCTGCGGATTTTTTTCCGCCCTTGAGCATTTGCAAAATATCCCGTCGGATCGGGTCCGAGATCGCTTTGAACGTCTCATTCATTCCCATGATACTCTCTCCTTCCAAAGTTATTTAGAAGTTTATCTAAATAGATTCTAACATGCGCGACCATCCTTGTCAAGAACTATTTAGAAATTCATCTAAATAGTTATTAAAAGAAAGACGACGCTATTGCGCCGTCGATTCTTGATAGAGAAAACATTCGGGTTCGTGGGAATCAATCACGCCGATTGCTTGCAGGTAGGAGTAGATGATGGTACTGCCTACAAATTTCATCCCACGGGAAAACAGGTCTTTTGAGATTGTATCGGAGAGTTGTGATGTGGTTTTCCCGATTTCAACGAAGCATTCACCATTCGTAAATGTTTCGATATATGCTTTGAAACTTCCGAATTCCGCTTGTATCAACTTGAAAATCTTCGCATTTTCGACCGCCGCAGAAATCTTGCGCCTATTTCGGATGATGCCGGAGTCAAGGCGGAGTGCTTCGATTTTCGCCTCATCGTACAGGGCGACAAGGTCGACGTCAAAACCGTCAAACGCTTTGCGGAATGCTTCGCGCTTATTTAACACGCATTCCCACGAAAGCCCTGCCTGAAAGGATTCCAAAAGCAGCATTTCAAACAGATGCCGCTCGTCGAAATTGGGCTTCCCCCACTCTTCATCGTGGTATTTGATATAGATGGGATTCTTTAAGTTGCACCATTTACATCTTTGCATGAACTCTCTTCCTTTATCGTTTGGCGATTAAAATGGGCTGATAAAACCCTGTGTCTTTGGAAAACTTCCACTCAACTTTTTTACATCCATTCGAAATGAGCAACTCGGTCAGTTCATCTCTGCGTGTTGCACGATACTCACATTCAAACTTGCTTACCTCTAAGTTATCTCTATCGTCGATGATGTATTGGGTGAGTTTGTAATGTTCATCATTCCACTGCCATGTTTGGAAAGACACTCTCTGCCCGTGATCCGTCTGATGAATATAGGGCGGAGAATACGGGGGTTTGTCAGAAAGCAATGCGTCATAGTCGCGGATGCTGGCAACAAACATACCGCCCGGTGCCACCTGCCCCACAATGCTTTCGATAGCAGAGTTCAAATCTTTCTTTGAAAGCATATGCGGAAGTGCATTGTCCATCGCGATCACAATATCAAACTTCTTCGAAAATGTGTGCGACAAATTGCGGAAGTCTGCTCTTTCGAAACAAATTTCCACAGCATTCTGTGCGGCACGTTTTTTCGCTTCTGCAAGCGCTCCTTCGCTGAAGTCCGATGCGGTCACTAAGTAGCCGAGCGCGGCAAGTCCGATCGCTTGTGTCCCGATCCCGCAAGCACAGTCCAAGATTGATGCATGGGTATCAAACCCCTCATTTTGAAAGAGGCGATCCAAAATCGCCGCCTGCTCTTTTGTTGCAGACTTCCAATCAAGAAACAACTTATCATATTGAGAGGCTAAGTTATCATAAAACGTTTGCGTAATGTTCATGGTACTCCCCCACGTATTTCTTCTACAAACATTTTATCACAGACCCCACGCGTCACGCAACAAAAAAGCACCGCTCGGATGAGCGGTGCTTTGATTTGCAGTAAAACGCGATTAACGCTTGGAGTTTTTGCATTGGCGTTTCACAGCGTTTTATATCGTGGGATATTGTGGGGGGCGTAATCGCATATCGTTTGATATTTTTCGTGCTGTCGCATAAGATGTTGCACCAAATTAGCACCAAACTCACACCAAGATTAACACCCGTACTATTCGACAAATTGGATTTGGTTTACTTGGGCTCACTATCTGTAACAACATAAAACCCTTCTTGAATTGCAGAAATTGTTGCGATGAAACATACAGCTATGGTAATGTACTTCAATT
>SVMJ01000015.1 GCA_015067485.1 Oscillospiraceae bacterium | reverse complement strand
AATTCCCGTTATTTCCGAAACAATTACTACAGAAACAACTTATGGACGCAGAAAAACGGCGTGACCTTCGGGTCACACCGTTCTCTGCGGCAAATAGTTACTTGTCACTATTAAGCCAAGAGCAAAAGGGGTTTTTGTCATCGTTCGGATGCTTTTTGGAGTTTCAGCACCTGGCACTGGGATTCCAGAATGTTATACAGCGAGAGTTTGGTGGTTTCGCCGCTCAGTTCGAGTTTGAGTTCATCGAGGAACTTTTTCGGATCTTCTCCGACTTCGATGATTTCCTGCTTGTCGGTGTAGAGTTCAATGGTTTTGTTTTTGAGACTTAACCGCATCATACCGGTAGAACCCCAAATGTTGAATTCCCAATACGTCGGGACGCCTGCGGTCCAACTCGGGGAAGCGTAGGAGACGTCCGCGGTTACCTGAACACCGTCAAACTCGGCAGCGAACTGACCACAATCCAAGAAGAACGGGTGGTTGTACGCGTAAGAGTTCCAAGACTTTGCATAGTCGATCTTGGTCAGGTTCTTGCCCGAAGTCAAAAAACGGATGAAGTCAACACCGTGGATGCCAATGTCATTAATCGTGCCGCCATGCTTTCCTTCTTCGAAGTACCATTTTGCACGGGTGTCATAGCAGAGCGGGTGCTGACCGGTGAAATGGATGATGCGGACTTCGCCGATTGCTCCGTTTTCAATTAGTTCTTTTGCCTTATCAGCGTAGCAAGCATAACGCAAATCCAACATACACAGGCACTTGAGATTGTTTTTCTGACACAACGCTTCAATCTCGTCGATTTCGTCGAGTTCAGTACAGATGGGTTTGTCGCACATCACATGCTTTCCCGCTTCGAGTGCCTTGATCGCCAGTGCGCCGCGCGCGGCGAAATAATCGCCGATCATCACGACTTCGATGCGATTATCGTTTAGCAGATCTTCATACGTCGCATAATTGAACACCATGCCGTGCTTTTCTTCCATCGCTTTGCGTGTTTCGACATCTTTTTCAAAGCAGCCGAGCACATTGTAGTCCGGATGCTCCTGCGCTACCGTATATAAGTATTCAATGTGTCCGTGTTGGAATCCTGCAAATGCAACATTCATTCCAAAACAACTCCCTTTTTTCGTTTGATGTCAGTATAGCATGAAGTTTTTTTATATTCAAGAAGTTTCTCTGGAAATTCGGACGGACTTGTGGTATAATGAAGCAAATTTGTGAAAAATGGGGTATTATATGTATCAGTGGTTTTATAATCTGGTTGCAGATGTCAGCAATGCGATGTACAGTTATTTGCTGATTATCTTGCTCCTTGCGGTCGGGTTGTATTTCACGTTCCGCACAAAGTTCGTGCAGATTCGTATGCTTGGCGAATCGATCCGTTTGGTGACCGAAAAGTCAAATGACAAATCGGCGGTCTCCCCGTTTCAGGCACTCATGGTGTCCACCGCAAGCCGTGTGGGCACCGGTAACATCGTCGGTGTTGCAAACGCAATTGCGATCGGCGGTTACGGCGCGGTGTTCTGGATGTGGATCATCGCGATTATCGGCGGGGCATCCGCATTCATTGAAAGTACACTCGCGCAGATTTACAAGAAACGCGATGTAAACGGCGGCAGTTACGGAGGGCCCGCATACTACATCCATAGTGGACTAAAGCAGAAATGGCTTGGTGCGATCTTTGCGGTAGCGTTGATTTTGACCTATGCGGTCGGCTTCAATATGCTCTGCTCGTATAACCTGATTGACAGTTTGTCTTCCTATTCGTTCTACAATGATAAAGTTTCCATCATCTGTGGCGTAGCGTTGGCGGCACTTGTCGGATTCTGTGTTCTCGGTGGCGGAAAGCGAATTGTTAAGGTTGCAGGGGTTATGGTCCCTGTGATGGGCATCGGCTATATCTTGGTCGCACTTGTTGTTATGGTGCTCAACTACAAACTGATCCCGGGCGTGTTCGCAAACATTTTCGTTTCGGCGTTTGACTTCAAAGCGATTTTCGGCGGTTTCGCAGGTTCTGCTCTGATGCACGGTATCAAACGTGGTCTGTATTCCAACGAAGCAGGTGTTGGCTCGGCACCGAACGCGGCTGCGGCAGCAGATGTTACGCACCCGGCCAAGCAAGGTCTTGTACAGATGTTGAGCGTTTTCATTGACACCATTCTGATTTGTACCGCAACCGCGCTTATGTGTCTGTCCGGCGGTCTTGTCCCGAGTGAGAGTCTGAAAGGTGCGACATTTGTCCAAACCGCGCTTTCTTCCACCTTTGGCGATTTCGGTTTCTATTTCGTTACTGTGGCGCTCCTGTTCTTTGCATTTACCACACTCATTGGCAACCTGTTCTATTGCGAAAGCTGCCTGAATTACCTTGCAAAGCGTTCGCTCAAAAATTGGGAAATGAAAGCGTTTTACCTGCTCGCTTGCATTCTGATCTTTGCAGGCGCACAGATGGAATTCGGTTTGGTTTGGAACTTGTCTGATGTGATCATGGGCTTCATGGCAATCATCAACTTGCCGGTCATCGTTTTGCTCGGAAAACCTGCACTCGGTGCACTCAAAGATTACGTCAATCAGCGTAAGGAAGGGGGAAATCCGGTCTTCAAGGCATCTTCCATCGGTTTGGAAGGTCAGACCGATTTCTGGAACGACTAAATTAAAACAAGCAGAGCACTTCCTATACAGGGAGTGCTCTGTTTTGTGTAAAAACCATGTTGACTTGAAGAGTCGGATGTGTTACAATCAGTTGGATTTTGGAAATTGGAGCGTAACTATGAAAGCACTTGCATTTATTTTAAGTATTTTGGGTACCGTGTGTATCTGCATCCCGCCGCTTCTCAAGGGCAAGAACATGAAGACCATCTTATTGCTTGTCTTTTCGGCAAATGTTCTCATCGCAACCAGTTACCTGCTCACAGGCGCATACAACGGCGCGGCGTCCTGCTTCGTGGGTGGGGCACAAGCGATCATCAATTACTTCTTTGATAAAAAAGGAAAAGCACTTCCGCTTTGGTTGATCGTACTCTATGCACTCGCGTTCATTGTGGTCAATCTGTTTACTTTCGGCGTGCTGACCGACTTGGTCGCGATGATCGCGTCGCTCACATTCATTATGTGCATCGGTCAGAAGACGGGTAAAAAATACCGCGTGTGGACATTTATCAACACAGCACTTTGGCTCACCTACGATTTGCTCAAGTTTGCATGGGGTCCGATGGTAACCCACGGCATCCAGCTTTCCACCGTAATTTCGGGCGTTATCATTCATGATATCAAGAAAAAAGAAGCATAAGAAAAGCGGAGACGATGAACGTCTCCGCTTTTTCTACTTAATTCCGGGAAGTTTTCGATAAAGTACCGCGAGTTTTTCGCCTTTTGGCATCATGCGGATGTCATCTTCGGTGATGGCACGGAAGAGCACCAAACAAATCACGTAGACCACAGCGGCAACACCAATGGCGAGTACGGTAGAAATATTGCTTGAGAAGACACGGTGGATGAGTGTGAATGCTCCATATGCCGCAATCGCACAACCGAGTGCCGAAAGTGCGGGACGGAAGAATGTGGTTTTGAAATTCGGACGGACTTTGGTGATGCGGAATAAGAACCACAAACTGACCGTCATGATGAGAATGTAACAAATTAGTGTGCCGATTGCTGCACCACGGATATTGATTTCGGGAATCCCGACCAGAACATAGTTGATGACGAGCTTCAGCGTTGCACAAACCACCATGATTTTCACAGGCAAGTCTGCGCGCCCGACCGCCTGCAACATACTGTTGATGGGGGAACAGGCGGATGCGAAAATGACCGCGATTCCAAGTAGAGCCAAGAGCGGGGTCGCAATGACCACTTCATCGGGTCTGCCGCCGTAGAGCAGGGTAAGAATCGGGTTGGAAAGTGCCGCCATGCCAAGTCCTGCAGGGAGTGCAAAAAGCAGGGTAACACGAAGCACTGCTTCCACATTCTGCTTGAGCGATTCTAAGTTTTTGGTTTCCCAGGCCACCGTTACGGTGGGGAGTGCACTCACGCCCATGGCGACTGTGAAGGTGGGGATCAGGTTATACAACGTAACCGCCATTCCTTTGTAACAACCGTTTAGGTAGTTGGGGATGGATTCAAGAGACTTTCCAAGCGGAATCGCGTCTCCGTACATCGCGGCAATTGCGCTGTAATTGGTTTCTACTGCGTGTCCCAAACGATTGAGCACGCTCCACAAATCGATGAGCCCTGTGATCTGACCCACCATCGAGCCGAGTGCGATCGGAATTGCGATACGCACCGTCTTTTTGAGAATGGTCTTGCCGGATACCGATTCTTGCGGGAGCGCCAATTCTTCTTTGGTGATTTGGTCGCCCTTGATTTTGTGATACAACCAAGCAGAGAAAGCACTGAAGAATGAGCCGATCGCAACACTCAAAATCGCACCCGCCGAAGCATATTGTAGCGCAATGAGACGCGCCGCTTCAAAATCTGCCGCGGGTTTTCCGAAGACGAGTCCGTTTGCGTCAAAACCGCTCATGCCCGCGTTGTAAATCCAAAGCGAAAGAGCAAGCCCGAGCAGGAGTTTGAACAGGGACTCCACCACCTGCGAAATCGCGGTGGGGTACATATTCTGAAGCCCTTGGTAATATCCGCGGTAAGCAGAAGTTAAGCATACGAAGAACACGGTGGGGGACATCGCGAGTACCGCGAGATACGCGCCCGGGTTGTCAATGGTCTTGACAAAGAGTTTTGCACCGAAGAACATGATGCAAAAACCAACGAGACCCGTAACGAAGAACGTGTAATTTGCGACTTTCAGCGTCTTTTTCACATCGCGGTATCGCCGCTTGGACGAATACTCCGCCACCACGCGTGCAATCGCAACGGGGAGCCCTGCGGTAGAAAGAACATAGACCGGCATATACAAATCATACGCGGTGCTGAAATATCCCATTCCGTCGCCGCCGAGAATGTTCATCAGCGGGATTTTGAACACCGCACCGATGATTTTAACGATGATCGCGGCGATGGAGAGAATCAGCGTTCCTTTGAGAAAACTCTGTTTTTTGCGGGTGTTATCAGCCATTAGTTACACCCACTTTCGAGTCCGCCGCGCAGAGCGGAAATGGTTTTTTTACGGTCATCCGAGCGGAATACTGCACTTCCTGCAACGATGACGTTGACCCCTGCACGGATGCAGTCGGGCGCGTTTTCTTCTGACACACCTCCGTCGATCTCGAGCAGGCAACTTGGGTTGATTCGATCGATCATCTCGCGCAACTGTGCGGATTTTTCAAGGGCTGACGGGATGAAACTCTGCCCGCCAAAGCCCGGCTCGACCGACATGACAAGCACCATGTCAAGCATGGGAAGATAGGGCTCGATCGCGGATGCGGGGGTGTTGGGCTTTACCGAAAGCGCGGCTTTTACCCCGTGCGAGCGGATGAGTTCAAGGGTTTCCGCAATAGGGGAATCACATTCTACATGAATGGTGAGAAAATCCGCACCTGCTTTTGCAAAGTCTTCGATGTACTTGTGCGGTTCGGAAATCATCAGATGTACATCAAGGGGGAGCGCGGTAACTTTCCGTAATGCTTTGACCACAGGCGCGCCGATGGTGAGATTGGGAACAAAATGCCCGTCCATCACGTCTACGTGCGCCATATCCGCGCCGCACTCGGCGAGCATGGCAAGATCACGTTCCAAATTTGCGAAGTCTGCCGATAAAATCGATGGTGAAACTTGAATCATATGGTCTGCCTCCAAAACAGTTGAACCAAAAAGGTGAAGTATACATAGGATAAAGTGAGGTGGGTGCGTCGCTGACTTGCGAGCCTTCCCGATTTTTTTGACTACGGCTCGGTGCGTCCCAAACCACCTTTTGAGATATGCTGCCTGTGGAGATTTTCTCTGCAGGCAGATGCTTTTTAATAACCCAGATTCTCTTGTACTAAGATGACATGGATTCGTCCCGCTTTGCGCTGTTTTGCGGAGATTACATAGTTACAGCAGATGCGTGCATCCACTCCACACCCGTCGCACAAAAACGTGTCATCCATCGAGAGAGATACACACTGACCACTCGCATTGCACGGGGTCTTGCAATCAAGACGCACGCAATTTGGCGGTGCGGCAGTCGTTTTTACGCGTTCGATTGCTTCATCGATGTTTGCAACCACTTTGTTTTCGCCTGCAACGATGATGACCTTTTTCGGACCATAGAGCAGGGCGGCAACGCGGTTGCTGTTTCCGTCTACATTATATAATTCACCGCGCTCGGTAATCGCGTTACTGCTCATGAGATACACATCCGCAGAAAATGCACCACGGTATACCGCTTCGATCTCGTCGGGAGTCAGTCCCGGGACAGAGCGGTCTAAATACTTGTACGGTCCTTCTTTCACAAAATCGATCACGCCGCATTCCTTGAGCGTCATTGATCCGCCTGATGCGATGGTGTCGCCGTCAGTCAAAAGTTTTTGGATCAAGGGGATGACATCTGCGCGGGATTCTGCAATTTCGCACGTCATTCCGTTACGTTCGAGTGCTTTTAACGTCTTATTCAAATCTGCCATAACAGTCAACTCCTTTTTCTATATTATACATTATACCAAATCAGAAAAAAACAATCAAGAAGCAGGGGATTTTTTGGAAAGACGATAGACAAATCCAAAAAAAGGTGTATAATAGTCGTAGAATATTTTTTGGAGTGTGAATAGAATGAAACTGATCATCAAAAACAACTATGATGACATGAGCGCATGGGCAGCTCAGCACATTGCAGATGCCATCAACAACCACAAAGAATCCCGTCCGTTTATCCTGGGTCTCCCGACCGGTTCTTCTCCGCTTGGCGTTTATAAGCGCCTGATTGAGATGAACAAGGCTGGCAAGGTCTCCTTCAAGAATGTCGTTACCTTCAATATGGACGAATATGTCGGTCTCCCGAAGGAACATGACCAGAGCTACTGGTACTTCATGCACGACAATTTCTTCAACCATATCGACATCCCGGCAGAAAACATCAACATTCTCAATGGTATGGTGGAAGACCTGGAAGCAGAATGCAAGCGCTATGAAGACAAGATCGCGTCTTACGGCGGCATCGATCTCTTCCTTGGCGGCAGCGGCGTTGACGGTCACATCGCATTTAACGAACCGTTCACTTCGCTCACTTCCCGCACCGGTGTCCGCGCTCTCACCGAAGACACCTTGATTGCAAACTCCCGCTTCTTCGATAACGATCCGAACAAAGTTCCGAAGACCGCACTCTCGGTCGGCGTCGGCACAGTTTGTGATTCCAAACAGGTTCTCCTGCTCATCAGCGGTCATAACAAGGCACGCGCACTGCGCCATTGCGTAGAAGGCGGCGTTGACCATGCGTGGACCATCAGCGCACTCCAGCTGCATGCTGACGGCATCATCGCTTGCGACGAAGCAGCTTGCGGCGAACTCAAAGTCGATACCTACAAATACTTCAAGGAAATCTACAAAAACGAGAAGTAAGAAACAACAATAAAAGCCTCGGTCATTTGACCGAGGCTTTTTCTCACTTTACCAAGAATAATATTGTGAAAGTGCGAAGAGAATACTTGGGAGTATGCAGAAAAAGAAGTATACGAGAAAACCTGTAATGCAAAACTGTAGAACTCTTTTTGATCTAAATGGAGTGGTGGAGTGGTGGATTTCATACAAAGATACATGATAAAGCCGATTAGCGGAAAGAGAAACGCGAGAAAATTTAAAGGAGAACTGGAGATATCCGGTTGATTGAGTTTTGGTTCACAAGAACATCCGCAATGAATGCAAACAACTGCCTCATGATGTGATTCACTTCCGCATTTGGTACAATATTTCATTTTAATTTCTCCTATAATTGATTTTGAGAAAAGTTTACCGCAATTTGCAGTAAAAGTAAATACTGCAAATTGCGGTAGGGTATAATAAAACTATCGTGAGGGGGGGAGAGTGGATGTTTCGGAGAATTCGTGATTTACGCGAAGACCGTGATTTGACCCAGAAAGAACTTGCGAATGCGCTCAGTTGTTCCCAGCAAGTTTACAGTAATTACGAATTGGGACAACGCGATGTCCCGACCGAAATACTCATCAAACTCTCTTTCTTTTATCAAGTTTCCGTTGATTATATTTTAGAAATTTCAGATAATCCCAAGATACAAAAATAAGACCGCATCGTATTCAATGCGGTCTTGTTATTTTCAAAAAGTAAAAGAGCACCGACGATTGTCGATGCTCTTTTGTTGGAGCTGTTACCCGGATTTGAACCGGGGACCTCATCCTTACCAAGGATGCGCTCTACCGACTGAGCTATAACAGCAAATTCACACTGCACGAGATACTATAACACACCGGACACGGAATGTCAAGAAAATGTTTTGGCGACCCGGAAGGGACTCGAACCCTCGACCTCTAGCGTGACAGGCTAGCGTTCTAACCAACTGAACTACCGGGCCAAATTCCACAACGCTAATGATTATATATGAAAAAAACTTCTCTGTCAAGAGAAGTTCGAAAAAAGGCACGGAAAAAATTTTTTCGCATAGGATAAGAGAGAATCGGAAAGGAGAGAGCGTATGCCGACTATTTATTTGAGTCCTTCGACACAAGAGTTTAACCCGTATATTATTGGTGGAACAGAAGAAGAGTATATGAACCTGATTGCGGATGCCATGATTCCGTATCTGCGTGCCAGTGGGATCGAGTATGTCCGCAACACGCCGGATATGACCGCGGCATCGTCGATTGCGGCGTCTAACGCGGGAAACTATGATTTGCACCTGGCACTCCATTCCAACGCTGCACCGCCTGCGCGTTCGGGCGAGATCCGCGGGACGGACGTTTATTTTTATCCCACAAGTGCGGACGGTCGTCGTGCGGCGGAGATCATTGCGAATAATCTAAAGTACATTTATCCCAATCCCGAAGATGTGCGCGCGATTTCCACGACCACTATCGGGGAAGTGTCACGCACCCGTGCGCCTGCCGTGCTGATCGAGTTTGCATACCACGATAATCTGCAGGATGCGAACTGGATCCGAAATAATATCAATGATATTGCGCGGAATGTGGTGCAGTCGCTGACCGAGTATTTTGAAATTCCGTTTGTGGAGCCGGGACCTGTCCGCGTGGGTGTCGTGAATGCTGACCGTGTCAATATCCGCAATCGCCCAAACACATCTGCAGGGGTCGTGGGGAGCTTGAACCGTGGTGACCGCGTGGAAGTAGACGGAGAGACCTTTGGCTGGTATATTGTACGCTCGAATGGCATAGAAGGATATGTGAGCGTGGATTTTATCGATCTTCTCTAACTGCCGTAATCTTCAAGCAGGAGTAGCAGATCTTCGCGTGAGTTAGCCGAAATCCCATGCTTTAACCGTTCGCGGTCGATGTGCCGCAAGGAAGAGATGTGGATGTGTGTGGTTTCGATGGGCGTGTCCGAGTTCGTCAGGAAGACTGCGAGATACTCACCATTTAGTTTCAGAATATATTGCGGTTGGGTCTCGGGAATCGGTTCGGACTCCATCACCTTGATTTCTTCGGTTTGCGACGAGGTCATGCGTCCAAGACCGAAGACCGAAAACCCGAGCATCAGAAACAGAGCACACGCTGCGATCGTCCGACTTTTTTGATTCATATTTTGTCCACCATCCTTTTTGGATAGTGTTTCCCAAGTCATAAAAAGTATGTAAAAAGAAAAATGTGGTATTTTGAATGAGACTGTGTTACAATGGTACTGTTATCAGGAATATACTTGCGCACGGGAGTTCCGTGTGCAGGGGAGGTGCAAATCTTGAGCGAAAGAAGAGACGGCGCGCGGTCAACAAAACGCGCGAAAAGTAAGAACCGGGTCTGGGCGAAGTTTACGCTTGTTACCCTGCTCTTTATCGGTGTCATGACCACCGCGATTTGCGGTTTGGTGTTTGCCATTTATGTTGCTACCAATATTGATGCAAAGGTGGATCTCAGTGTTGAGACCATCGCGCTCAACTATACATCTAAACTGATGTACTACGATGAGAAAGGAAACCCGCAAGAATTTGAGCGGCTCTATTCTTCGCAAAACCGCGAATGGGCGGATCTGGAAGAAATGCCGAAGCACCTGCCCAATGCGGCGATTGCCATTGAAGATGAACGTTTCCGCAAACACCACGGGGTGGACTTTAAGCGTACCTTCGGTGCGGCTGTCAACATCTTTTTGCAGGTCAAACCGGAGTTCGGTGGATCTACCATCACGCAACAGTTGGTGAAAAACCTGACGGGAGACCGACAGGATACCGTTCAGCGCAAGATTCAGGAAATTATGCGTGCGCTCTATATTGAGCGGCATTTTGACAAAGATACCATCATTGAACTCTATCTCAATACCATCTACTTATCCGAAGGATGTTACGGGGTACGCTCTGCGGCGGAGACATATTTTGACAAGGATGTGTCCGAACTCACGCTTGCGGAATGTGCGTCGCTCGTTGGTATTACCAACCTGCCCACGTATTATGACCCGTTCATCAACCCGGAAAACAACAAGGTGCGCCAAGAGAATATCCTTGGCAAAATGTTGGAACTTAAGATGATTACCCGCGAAGAATATGACGAGGCAATGGCGCAGGAACTGGTATTTACCAAGCATAAGCGTACCGAGCAGCTCACCACAGTCCAGTCTTATTTCACGGATGCGGTCATCGAAGAAGTCATTGACGATTTGATCGAGACATACGGCTATTCCTATCAGGTGGCAGAACAGATGCTCTATTCGGGCGGACTTGAGATCTACACCACAGTAGATGTGGATGTACAAAATGCCATCGAAGATGTCATGGAAAACAACGCAAACTTCCCGACATACTCCACAAAGGCGCAACCCGAATGTGCAATGGTGGTCATGGACCCGTATACCGGCGATGTGGTCGGCTTGGTCGGTGGGCGCGGTGAAAAGAAATACAACCGCGTACTAAACCGTGCTACCATGACATACCGTCAGCCGGGTTCGTCCATCAAACCGATTGCGGTGTATGCACCTGCCATTGAATACGGACTGATTAATCCGCAAAGCGTGGAAGATGATGCTCCGCTCATGAAGTACAATAACAAAGCGTATCCGATGAACGAAACGCGTAGTTATCAAGGTAGAATGACCATCACAAAAGCGCTTATGGAATCCATCAACACGGTGTCCATGCGTACCCTTGATAAATTGACCCCGGCACGTTCGTTCGAGTTCTTGACCCAAAAACTTGGGATCTCTTCGCTCGATCAGGTGTCTGACGTGCATCTTGCACCGCTCTCACTCGGCGCGCTGACCAAAGGGGTGTCGGTGCTGGAAATGGCGGCGGCATATTCCACATTCCCCAACGGCGGTGAGTATATCGAGCCGCGGCTGTATTCCAAAGTGCTGGATAATCAGGGTAATGTGATTCTGGAGAAAAAGCAGGAAAAGACCCGCGCGATGAGCAAAAACACCGCTGAGTACATGAACTATATGCTCGGGCGCGTTATGAGTACGGGCGGTACCGGTGTACTCGCGAAACTCAACAAGGGCATGCCGGCCGGCGGTAAAACGGGTACCACCGACGATGACAAAGACCGTTGGTATGTGGGTTACACCCCGTATTATGTGGGTGCGGTTTGGTACGGCTACGACAATCCGCAGTATATCAGAACCACGCTTTCGCCCGCACTCACCGTTTGGAAAAAGGTGATGAACACCATCCATGCGGATTTGGAAGTCAAGCAGTTTGAAAAGAGCGGTGAGTTCGTGGAAGAAAAAGTCTGCTCGGTCAGCGGCAAACTTCCGAGCACGCTCTGTTCGTCAGATGTGCGCGGCAGCAAGGTGGTTACCGGTTACTTCCATAAAAACGATGTTCCGAAAGCGCGTTGCGATGCTCATGTCGCGTATGAGATTTGTGCCGAGTCCGGCATGAAAGCGGGAGAGTACTGTCTTGCAAAGAAGACGGTATCCGTTCAGCAACTGGAACGCTATGCTCCGGTAGGCGGTGTTGTTCTCGGCGACCAAAAATATACGATCGCACCCGTCGGCGCGGTTGTGCCCGATGGAAAATTCCTGTATGCGGTCGGGAAAGAAGAACAACCGATCACGCAGGAATGCACATTGCATAGCGGGACTGCAGAACTTCCGGAAGGAATCGGTCCGAGCGATGTTGTGATTCCTGATGATGACGAGCAAGAGAACAACACTGAAAGCGAAGAATCCATGATAATCGAATAAAGATGATTTGCGCCGCCGTATATCGGCGGCGCAGTTTATGAAAGAGAGAAGAAAGATGAACGAAATCAATTTTACCATCCCGTGTCTCTTCGGCTTGGAAGGGATCGTTGGCAATGAATTACGGCATTTGGGGATGAACGATGTTGCACCCGAAAACGGACGCGTCCATTTTAGCGGGAACATGGAAGATTTGGTGCGCGCCAATCTTTGGGTTCGCACAGGAGAACGCGTGCTCGTTCGCTTGGGTACATTCCGTGCGGATACATTTGATGCGCTGTTCGAAGGCACCAAAGCACTCCCGTGGGAAGCGTGGATCCCGAAAGACGGGGCATTTCCCGTGAAAGGTCATGCGCTGCAGTCCAAACTGTTCTCGGTGCCTGACTGTCAGAAAATTGTGAAAAAAGCCATCGTGGAACGGCTGAAATCGGTTTATCACGTGAACTGGTTGGAAGAAACGGGTGCGAAGTACAGCGTGCAGTTTTCCATCATGAAAGATGAAGCGGTGCTTTATCTTGATACCAGTGGGGCAGGGTTGCATAAACGCGGATACCGCGCAAACGCAAATGATGCGCCGCTTCGCGAAACCCTTGCCGCGGCGATGGTAACGCTTTCGCGCTACCGTGGGCGGGAATATTTCTGCGATCCGTTCTGCGGATCGGGAACGATTCTGATCGAAGCGGCTATGATCGCACAAAACCGCGCACCGGGACTTTATCGTAACTTCACAGCGGAAAGTTGGGGGTGTGTCCCAAAAGAATTGTGGGCGAAAAATCGTGCGGAGGCGAAAGAGAAAATCTTTTGCCGCGACTTCACCTTGTGGGGTGGAGACGTGGATGCTCGCGCGCTCAACACCGCGCGCAGTAACGCGTGCAAAGCAGGCGTGGCTCAGTATATCAAATTCGAGCAGGCGGATGCGAAAAACTTCTGCCCTGAGCGAGAAGAGGGAATCGTGATGTGTAATCCACCGTACGGAGAGCGCATGATGGATGTAAAGAGTGCAGAAACACTTTATCGCGATTTTGGAAATGTAATGCGCGCAAACGAACACTTCAAACTCTTCTTGATTTCGTCGCATCCCGAATTTGAGCGTTTTTACGGGAAACGTGCCACGAAAAAGCGGAAATTGTACAACGGGATGATCAAGTGCGAATTCTATCAATATTACTAATTTGTGAACTTTTTCCAAAAATCGAGAAAAGAAGAGAATTTATGAGAAAACAGGCAAGAAAAGGCGATTTTGCTCTGTAACGCCTGATAACAACCAAAAATGACCGTTTTTTAGAGAAAACAGAGAAAAAAGCACTTGCACTTCCGAATGGTTCGGATTATCATAGTAACAGAAATTAGCACTCGATCGTGTCGAGTGCCAAAAGTCGCAAAAAATTACTTAGGAGGTAATTCATTATGAAACTGAAACCGCTCGCTGACCGTGTGGTCATTAAGATGGTAGAAGCTGAAGAAACCACTAAGAGTGGTATTATTTTGACCAGCGCGGCACAGGAAAAGCCGCAGGTTGCAGAAGTTGTTGCAGTTGGCCCGGGTGGCAATGTTGACGGAAAGGACATCACCATGTATGTCAAAGCAGGCAACCGTGTCATCACCAGCAAGTATTCGGGTACCGAAGTGAAGATCGATGGGGAAGAATACATCATCGTTCGTCAGGGCGACATTCTTGCAATTGTTGAGTAATTCATAGGAGGAGATAATCATGGCAAAGGAAATTCTGTATGGCGAAGACGCACGCCGTGCGTTGGAACGTGGCATTAATGCTTTGGCAGATACCGTTAAGGTAACCATGGGTCCCAAGGGGCGCAACGTTGTTTTGGATAAGAAGTTTGGCGCACCGCTCATCACCAATGACGGTGTTACCATCGCAAAGGAAATCGAACTTGACAATGCGTTCGAAAACATGGGCGCACAACTTGTTAAGGAAGTCGCAACCAAGACCAATGACGTCGCAGGTGACGGTACCACCACCGCAACCCTGCTTGCTCAGGCAATCATCCGCGAAGGCATGAAGAACGTTGCTGCAGGTGCAAACCCGATGATCATGAAGGGTGGCATCATGAAGGCAAGTGCGGTTGCAGTTGATGCTGTTAAGGCAGCAGCACAGAAAGTCAACGGCACCAGCGATATTGCTCGCGTCGGTGCAGTATCGAGCGCAAGCACTGTGATCGGTGATTTGATCGCAGACGCAATGGAAAAGGTTTCTGCTGACGGCGTTATCACCGTTGAAGAATCCAAGACCGCTGAAACCTACTGCGAAATCGTAGAAGGTATGCAGTTTGACCGCGGCTACATTTCCCCGTATATGTGTACCGATATGGACAAGATGGAAGCGATCATCGATGATGCATTCATTTTGATTACCGATAAGAAGATTTCCAACATCCAGGAAATCCTGCCGCTTCTCGAACAGATCGTTCAGTCCGGCAAGAAACTCGTCATCATCGCGGAAGACATTGAAGGCGAAGCACTCGCAACCCTGCTTGTCAACCGTATGCGCGGCACCTTCACCTGTGTCGGTGTTAAGGCTCCAGGCTTTGGTGACAGAAGAAAAGAAATGCTCCAGGATATCGCAATCCTGACCGGTGGACAGGTGATTTCCACCGATCTCGGCATGGAACTGAAAGATGCAACCATGGATATGCTTGGTCGCGCACGTCAGGTCAAGATCTCCAAGGAAAACACCATCATCGTTGACGGCGTCGGCTCGAAGGATGCGATCAAGTCCCGCATCGCACAGATCCGTTCTTTGATCGAAACCACCACTTCTGACTTCGATCGTGAAAAACTTCAGGAACGCCTTGCAAAACTTTCCGGCGGTGTCGCAGTCATTAAGGTCGGCGCAGCAACCGAAGTTGAAATGAAGGAACAGAAACTCCGCATCGAAGATGCACTCAACGCAACCCGTGCAGCGGTTGAAGAAGGCATCGTTTGCGGTGGTGGTACCGTGTTCGTAACTGCATCCGCAGCAGTGGAAAAACTCCTCGCTGACGCAGAAGGCGATGAAAAGACCGGTATCGCAATCATCGCAAAGGCACTGGAAGAACCGGTGAAGCAGATTGCGGCTAATGCAGGTGTTGATGGCTCCATCGTTCTCGATAAGATCAAGAACGCAACCGATAAGAACTTCGGTTACAATGCACTCACCGGCGAATACGTCGACATGATGAAGGCGGGTATCGTCGATCCGGCAAAGGTTACCAGAAGTGCAATCCAGAATGCGGCTTCCATCGCGGCAATGGTTCTCACCACCGAGAGCTTGGTTGCTGATAAGAAGGAGCCGATCGCTGCAGCACCGCAGGGCGGCATGGGCGACATGGGCGGCATGTACTAAGATAAAACCGAAAACAGTGGATAGAAATTTCTATCCACTGTTTTTTTATGCTAAAATGTAAAAAGTACTTTACATTTTGAATGAGGTGTGATATCATTGAAAATGTAAAGTGCACTTTACTATTTGCGGGAGGTGATTGTTTGAATAACAGGATAAGAGAATTGAGAAAAGAAAACAGGGTCACACAAGACGATTTGGCAGGAGCAGTTGGAGTCACGCGCCAGACGATCATATCCTTAGAAAACGGAAAATATAACGCTTCCTTGCAACTCGCGCATAAAATTTCAAAATATTTCGACAGAAAAATCGAAGACGTATTTATTTTTGAGGAGGATTGACTATGGATTACAAACACAAACTGAAATCGAGATTGTATGTTGCGATTATCTATATCGCACTTGGAATTCTGATGATTTGTGGAACATTTGTGGTAAAAACCGAGAATGATTTTATTTCTTCCTTTGGATTTGTAATGGTAATCATGGGGCTTGTTCGTATCAGGAATTATCGTATGATTACCAAAAACGAAGAAACGATCAGAAAACAAGAAATTATTGAAACAGACGAGAGAAACGTTATGATCGCACACAAGGCGAAAAGTACCGCGTTTTCAGTGTATGCGTTGCTTTTGAGTACAGTTGTGATTTGTTTGTCGCTTTTTAATATGCGCGAAGAAGCAAAGTGGATTGCGTATTCGGTGCTCCTGCTTGTTGCAATCTATTGGGTTTGCTATCTGGTATATCAGAAAAAAGCGTAATAGTGGTTGAAGATGAAAAACAAAGGATTTGAATTCAAATCCTTTGTTTTTTATGCTTGCATATTTGCCGTCGGTTTGGTACAATGAAATTACTTGCAATAGGGGGAGTTTCATGCGCGAAAGAAACTATACCATCCCCATCAACGAAGCGTATGATGCGTATGATGGTTGTCCGGTGTGCCGCTTATATCGAAAACTGGAGGAAGACTCGGTCGGTTATGTGATGGGCGCGGCAATGATGGAGCCGGATGTCCGAATCGAGACCAATCGTTTGGGTTTTTGCACCAAGCATTTTATACAGATGCAGGCAGTACAGAAAAAACTCAGTTTGGCACTCATACTGGAAAGTTATCTCGGTGAGTTGAAAGATACATACGGGCAGGATTTCAGCAAAGCAGGCAAACGCGAATTTTCGGAGATTGCAAACAAGGTCGCTCTCGCGGCAGACGGATGTTTCGTTTGTCAGCAAATCGAGATGCGCTTGGAACAATGTTGCAGTAACATTGTGTATTTGTGGGAGAGCGAACCTGAATTTCGCGCGAAAACCGAAAAGCAAACGGGGTTTTGCCCCACGCATTTGGCGAAACTGCTCGCTTGTGCACAAAAAGAACTGCCGAAAAAATTGGTTGCCCCGTTTTTTGCGGCGCATTGTGAAGTGGCATTAAAGGAACTTACGCCGCTTTACGATGATGTTTCCAAGTTTTGTAAAAGTTTTGATCATCGGTATGCAGGTGTTGCAATGGGCGAAGAACGCAAAGCGGTTGAACGCGCCATCGCATATCTGACCGACGATCAACGAAAATAGAGGAGTGTTCTTATGAAAAACTTTTTAGGCTTAAACGTCGATGTGCAAAACATCCCGGAACTGGATCCCGGCTTCTTGCCGCTTTCTAAGTTCTACGACGCATTTCGTGCAAGCGTGGGCGAAAACGGTGTCGATCTGATCATCGGCATTGAACGCGATGCAAAGCAGTGCTCGGTCTTCAACATGAAGATTCACGGTACCGAAGCAATGCGTGAAGCGGATCTCACCATGGTCGAACGTCTCATCAAGACCGTTCTGTGGTGCCGCGGTGGTTTCCGCATCTTTATCAGCGGTCCGGAATTTGTTTATAACTATATCAAAGACCAGTACCGTGAAGGTGGCAAGCACGCATTTGACGCGCATGACATGGCAAAGGTCTATGAAGCAAAGGAAATGGAAGTTATCTTCTGCAAGCCGGAAGAAATCCCGGCTGAATACAGCGTTTCCAAGAGCATCGGTCGTCATTTGGATGGTTGCCGCATCGGCTTTGATGCAGGCGGAAGCGACCGCAAGGTCTCTGCTGTCATCGACGGCGAAGCAATCTGGAGCGAAGAAGTTGTCTGGAATCCGAAGCTCAACTTCGATCCGGAATACCACTACCAGGGCATCTTGGCGGCATTCCGCTCGGCTGCTGAAAAAATGCCGCGCGTTGATGCGATCGGTATCAGTTCTGCAGGTATCTATGTCAACAACCGCACCATGAGCGCATCGCTCTTCATCAAAGTTCCGCAGGATGCGTTTGAAGCACGCGTCAAGAACATCTATCTGGATGCAGCGGCTGAAATCGGCGATGTTCCGGTTATCGTTGCAAATGATGGCGACGTTACCGCACTTGCGGGCGCAATGAGCCTGAAAGACAACGGCGTTTTGGGTATCGCAATGGGTACCAGTGAAGCAGGCGGCTTCGTGGATGCTGACGGCAACATTACCGGCTGGCTGAACGAACTCGCATTCGCTCCGGTCGATCTCAACCCGGATGCGATGGAAGACGAATGGTCCGGCGACATCGGTTGCGGTGTTAAGTACTTCTCCCAAGATTCGGTCATCAAACTTGCTCCGGCAGCAGGGATCGAATTGGTGGCAGATGACACCCCGGCTCAGAAACTCAAAGCAGTTCAGAAACTCATGGAAGCGGATGATCCGCGTGCAGCAGCGATCTATCGCTCCATCGGCGTTTACCTTGGTCATGCACTCGCATGGTATGCTGAATTCTATGAAATCCGTCACGTTCTCTTGCTCGGCCGCGTGATGTCCGGCAAGGGCGGCGACTTGATTTTGGAATATGCAAACAAGGTTCTCGACAGCGAATACCCGCTTCTTGCAAAGCAGATGAAGCTCGCACTTCCGGATGAAGCATTCCGCCGCGTCGGTCAGTCCGTCGCAGCAGCAAGTCTCCCGGCACTGAACTAAACAAAAAACAGAGTGTCATCAGACACTCTGTTTTTTCTATTCAATCGCAAAATCTTCGGCGGAAAAAGCACCCGGGCGTAAATACCCCGGCTCTACCGGAAGCCGCTTGGTGGGATCGTATGAATAGCGGAAGCACTTATGTTCCAAAGCGACAACACCGCGCTTTTTACAAATCGCTTCATTCTCATTGACGATACGGCAATGCGTGCAAAAACGGCAACACGCGATCACATCTGTCTCATGACGCATCATAACACACCTTTCTGTCCTTCTGTGATCAGTATAGCACAGATGGTTTCTCATTTTCCAGTCTTTTTTTCGGAAAACAGAAAAAGCATGAAAAAAGAGAGCAGGGAAATGAGCAAAACGCAAAGTCCCGGAATGTTGGTTTGTTGCGAAATTGGTGCGAATACGGTTTGTGTGCTTAAAAATGTTTGCGAGATGACAGAAGCGAATAGTGCAGAGACTGCCGCGTGCAAACATTTTCCTAAAAAGTACTTTTTGGGAGATAAATCGGTGTCGCTTAAAATGGACAGGGTTTGTGCGTGGACCGAGATCCCACCGAACCCCAATAGGAACGCGGCAACGGTGAACGCGGTCGGTAAACTTGAGACCGAATTTTGGAGTGCCGCGATCCCGGATGTGATTTCAAACACTCCACCAAAAAGAACCCCGAGAACTCCACCGGACGGAAGGATGGAAAACAAGTGCAAAATCTCGGTAAATACCGCGAAAAACAGCACAAAAGCGCACACATTCAGCGAACTTTGAAGTCCTGATTTTACGGAGTTACAAAGCGCGGATGAAAAGGGAAGTGCATGGGTTTGATGAATTTGTGTTTTGGTTGGTTTGGGAGCAACAAACGAGAAGAGAATGCCGACTGTGAGTGCAGCGAGAATATGTACTGCAAGGAGCAGTGCACCAATTTTTATGCCGCCAAACACTCCGATCCCCACCGCGCCCAAGATAAAAGACGGACCGGAATTATTGCAAAACCCCAGCAGATGCTCGGCTTCTTCTTTGGTACATTGTTTGGATTGATAATGGGTTTTGATACAACTCGCACCTACGGGGTATCCGCCCAAAATACCCAAAATCAAAGCGGATGCACCGCTCCCGCTGATTCGGAAGATACGCCGCATCAAAGGTGAGAGGAAAGAACTGATTTGATGCCCGATCCCACTCTCCGTGGTAAGCGATGAAAGCACAAAAAAGGGAAAGAGAGCCGGGATGACTACGGTGCAACATAAGTTCAAAGCATTGCGGGAGGCGTCTGCAATATCAGATGGGAAAAGTACGAGTCCGACGGCGAGTAGGATGGTGGTGATGAACGCCAAAATTTACCGTCTCCTTTCGCTCCATTTTATGCGGAAAAGGTGAGAATAAATGCAGAAAACTTCTTTGCTTTTCATCTTGTTTGTGTTACAATAAAAGTGAGATAGTTTGCAAGTAAGAATTGAGGATACGATATGAGAGAGAAGTTTGAAAAAACAACCGAAAACACGCATATGATCGAGGGCCGCAACGCGGTGCATGAAGCGTTGCGCGCAGGACGTGTGCTCGATAAAGTATTCCTTGCCCGCACCGAAGATGACGGGATGCTCGGATTTTTGGGCGCAAAGGCGAAAGAAGCGGGCGCGGTCGTGGTGCGTTGCGACAAACGGAAACTCGACCAAATGAGTGAAACCGGTGCACATCAAGGCGTCATCGCTTACGCTGCGGCACGTGAATACGCGAGTATCGAAGATATTTTAGCCCGTGCGGAAGAGTCGGGGAGACCTCCACTTGTCGTGATTTGTGATGAGATTTCCGATCCGCACAACTTGGGTGCCATCATCCGTTCTGCGGAAGCGGCGGGCGCACACGGGGTCATCATCCCGAAACGTCACAATGCAGGGCTGACTGCGGTAGTGGAAAAAGCATCCGCGGGGGCGCTGGAACATATGCTCATCGCACGTGTTCCAAACTTAGTCGCCGCGATGGAAAAACTCAAAGACAATGGGATTTGGATTTATGGAACCGGGCTTGGTGCAACATCCAATCTGTTTGAAACCGATTTGACGGGTGCTTGCGCCATCGTCATTGGATCTGAGGGTGATGGGATTGGTCGCCTGGTCGGAGAAAAATGCGATTTCATGATGGAAATCCCGATGATCGGGCAAATCCAGTCGCTCAATGCATCTGCGGCCGCGGCGGTGGTGTTATTTGAAACCGTCCGCCAGCGCACAGGAAAATAAGAAAGAAAAGAGGTTCGGAAATGTCAGGATTGAATGATCAAAAGCGCGACGAATTTTCCGTCAGCGAAATTCTGCGTGAGTTGAAAGACACGCCAAAAGAACAGAATACGGGGACAAGTGCGTTTGATTTGGAAGACATCCTGGCTGAATTTTCGTCCACGCCCATATCTGTAACAGAAACTGTGGCAGAGCCGATTGCGGATGAACCCACGAAGAAACTTCCGAGTAAAGAAGAGATTCAAAA
This sequence comes from Oscillospiraceae bacterium, assembly GCA_015067485.1. GTDB lineage: Bacteria > Bacillota > Clostridia > Oscillospirales > JAAYXM01 > SIG510. The sequence continues at coordinate 3,477 of SVMJ01000015.1, read as the reverse complement.
GCAGTTGGAACCGAAAAAAGAAAAACCGAAAAAGCAACCGAAGCCGAAAAAAGAAAAACCGCAGCCGGTTGTCAAGGAAAAACCGAAAAAACAACCGAAACCGGTAAAAGAAGAATCTTCCGAACTTTACACCCTGGAAGAGTTTTTCAAAGAGCAACCTGAACTGAAACCCAAAGAACCCAAGGTGAAGAAAGAGAAGAAGCAAAAGCAGGTCCAACCGCGACAGGACGGTCCGTCCGTGCCGCCACAGGAATATGTACGGATGCGAAAAGGTGTGGCACGCTTGCGCGGATTTTCCGCGATGCTCTTGTTGTTTGTCTGCGTGGCAATGTTTTATCTTTCATTTGCACCAATGTTCGGGATCCCGATCCCGCAGGAAATCGCGCATTACGGGAATGTGCAACTGCACCATATCTTCATCTTTGCGCTCTCGGTGCTCGCAACGCTGATCGCGTTCCCGATTTTGACAAGCGGTATTCGCCAAATCGCAAAAAAACGCTTGGGTGTTGAAGCGGTTTTGGTGTTTGCACAAGCGGCAAACTTCTTACATATCGCGGTCAATTTGTGGCTTCATGAAAAAACCATCCAGCAACCCTACGCACCGGTTTTGGTGTTCGCATTGTTCTTTGCGACCTGTGGTTTGTGGAAGCGTGATCGCGCACGCCTTCGTGCGTGCAAAACCGCTGGGATGACGAGCGAACCGCTTGGGGTTTATACACACGATCGTTACGGCGAAGCGAACATCATCAAACAACCCGTCCATGACGAAACGTGCTTTGCGCGCCGTGTGGAAGACTCCGACGGAAGTGAACGGTTCTGGTCGATCGCGGCACCGCTTGCAATTTGCGCGAGCGTGGTGTTTGCGGTGGTGTCGGGGATTATGCATCACAGTCTGTATCGCTTCTTCTGGACACTTTCGGCAAGCGCGTGTGCAGGTGTTCCGTTCTTTGCGCTCTATGCGTTCGCACAACCGTATTTCCTTTTAACACGGGAGTTGTCCGGAATTGGTTCTGCCATTACAGGCTGGTATACGGTGGAGAGTTTGTCCAAAGAACAGAATCTGATCATTCGTGATAGTGATCTATTCCCGAAGGGGGCGGTCTCCATTCACGGAATCAAGATGCTCGGTGCATTCTCGCTGGAACAAACCTTGTCTTATGTGACCAGCGTGTTCCAAGAATCCAATAACGGCCTGTTTTCCGTGTTCTATGCGGAACTGAAGAGTAAGTTCGGGCGCTTGGTGTCGGTGCACAATATGCGCCATTATGAATCCGGTGTGGAAGCGGAACTTGAAGGGAATCAGGTTCTCATCGGTACTGCGGCATTTCTCATTCGCATGGGCGTACGCTTGGGTGATGAAAGAGACGCGAAAAATGTGGTATTTATCGCAGTAAACGGTAGCGCGGCAGGTGTGTTCCATGTGAAGTATAAAACCAACGAAGAGATCCGCGATGTCATTTTGGAAGCACTCGATCACAAGGTGAAACCCGTGCTTGCGGTGGTGGATTTCAATCTGACCCCCATGATGGTGGAAGAGATTTTCGATCTGCCGGAAGACTCGCTTGAATATCCGAATGTGGAAGACCGACTCGACCTTGCGACAGACAGCCGTTTCATCGATCATGATGCTTGCGCGTTTGTAACGCGCAGCGGATTTGTTCCGTTTGCAAGTTGTATCCTTGCGGCAAAGCGCCTGCGTAGTGTGGTCGGGCGGAATTTGTTGCTCACCGGCGTATGCGTCTTCTTCGGAATGATGCTGATGTTCTCGCTGACTTGGATCGGAAACATCTTCGCCAGCGCGCCATATAATTTGTTCTTGTATCAGTTGTTGTGGATGGTGCCGATGCTCCTGATTTCACAACGCGTAAAGTGAGGAAAAACTATGAATATCACGAGAGCGGGTATGGTCGCCATTGTAGGCCGCCCGAATGTGGGAAAATCCACTTTGATCAATGCACTCGCGGGTGAAAAAGTTGCAATCGTTTCGAACAAACCGCAGACCACCCGCAACCGCGTGTGCGGTATCATCAACCGAGATGATACGCAGTATGTTTTTATGGACACACCCGGTCTCCATCAAGCGAAAAACCGCTTGGGTGAGTATATGGTCAAAGTCGTGCGCGAAACGGTGAGTGACGTGGATGCGGTACTACTGCTGGTAGAACCGGTTGCGCGAATCGGGAAACCGGAAGAAGCGCTCATTGAACGCATCGAAAAGGCGAAGATTCCCGCATTTTTGGTCATCAATAAGATCGATACGGTAGATCCGCTGGGACTGCTGGAAGTCATTGAGTGTTACCGCAATCGCTTTGAATTTACGGGAATTCTCCCGATTTCTGCACAAAACGGAGACGGGGTGGATCTGCTTCTTCCCGAACTCAAACCGTTTATGCCGGAAGGACCGCAATTGTTTGAAGAAGGAATGGTGTCCGATCAGCCCGAACGTCAGATGATTGCAGAGATCATCCGTGAAAAGATGCTGCATCTTCTCGCACGCGAAGTTCCGCACGGGGTTGCGGTTGTGATCGAACGCTTCTCTGAACGCGACAATGAGATTATCGATGTGGAAGCGGTGATTTACTGCGAACGCGAAAGCCACAAGGGCATCATCATCGGAAAGCGCGGAGCAATGCTCAAAGCGATTGGGGAGCAGGCACGTGTAGACATCGAAGAATTTATGGGGACGAAAGTCTATCTGCAGACCTGGGTCAAGGTCAAAGAAAATTGGCGCGATAACGTCGCTATGATACGCAATTTCTCCTACGAATAAGGGGGCGTGCTCCATGCATGAAACAAAGCGCGGATTGGTTTTGCGCGAAGTCGCTTATCGCGAAGCGGATATGATGCTTACGGTGCTGACTGAGAGCGGTGGAAAAGTTTCCGCGGCGGCACGTGGCGTGCGCAGAAAGAACAGTAAACTTTCCGCAGCGGTGCAACCGCTCGCATATTCGGAGTTTTCGTTTTACGAAGGTAGTGGCCGTACCACCGTGAACGAAGCCGAACCGATCGAGTTGTTTTTTGAACTCAGGACCGATTTGGTGAAATTCGCGCTTGCGTCTTATTTTGCGGAACTGCTTGAAGTAACCGCGGATGCAGAAGTGGAAAACCCCGAACTTATCCGCTTGGGACTCAACAGTTTCTATGCGCTTGCAAAACTGAACAAAGACCCGCGCCTTGTCAAAGCCGCATTCGAATTGCGCGTGGTGCGTTATGCGGGATATCAGCCGTCGCTCGGGGTTTGCCCCGTGTGTGGGAAACCGCCGAGCCACCCTGTCTTTTCGCTGACAAACGGTGCGCTTTACTGCGCGACCTGTCCGAAAATCGGGAAGACGATTGAAGTGGATGCAGGGGTTGCCGCGGCAATGCATCATATTTTGTTTTGCGACCCGAAAAAAATCTTTTCCTTTCGCTTGGATGAGCAGGGGATGAATACACTCTCGCTTTTGGCGGAAGAATTTTTACTTGAGCATTTCGAAC
>SVMJ01000014.1 GCA_015067485.1 Oscillospiraceae bacterium | reverse complement strand
TGCGGCGACGGATTGACTTGGAAGTTGTACAGCGACGGCGTATTGTACATCGACGGTGAAGGCGCAATGCCGGACTACGATTACGGCAAGTACAGTGCAGCTGCAGCACCGTGGGCATTCTACAGAAGCGATATCACCAAGGTAGTGATCGGCGCAGGGGTCGAAACTATCGGTAGTTACGCATTCTATCAGTGCACAGAACTCACAGATGTTGAGTTTGCAGCAGATGCAGTACTTACCATCATTGGTGCCGGTGCATTCGGTTACACCGAATCGCTTGATGTCATCACACTTCCGGCATCTTTGGAGACAATCGAAGCACGCTGCTTCTACTTCTCCGGTTTGGAAACTGTCGAAGTGGAAGATGGAAGTGTACTTGCTACTATCGGCGACTACGCATTCAGAAACAACACGGGTCTTGTGAGTGTGTATTTGCCGGATAGCGTATCCACCATCGGTTCTGCAATCTTCTATGCTTGTGATTCTGTAGTTGTCAGCGTTGCAGAAGGAACTTACGCACATAACTACATGGTATCCAAGGGGTACAACTACGAAATTCGTTAATAGTTCATATCGCATAGGGTCAGATTCGTCTGACCCTATGCGCGATGAAATGGCGTGATTTCGAAATTCAAAAAACAGAGAAGTGATGGTATGAAGATTCAAACTTTAATCGTTACAACCGGGCAGACCGATCACAGTCTGCTTGATCGAATGAATGTACAAACCGATGCGCTCGTGGGAAATCAATGCGACCGCAATGAGATCGAGGAGTTTACGCACAACGGTCATACGATTCGATGGTTTTCTATGCGTGAACGCGGCGTAGGGCTGAACCGCAATACTGTGATGATGCGCGCGGATGCGGATGTTTGCGTGTTTGCCGATGACGATATGGTCTTCCATGACGGGTATACGGATACCGTGGCACAGATGTTTGAACAGCATCCGGATGCTGATATCATCTTGTTCAACGTTGACGAGAAAGTGCCGAAGCGTTACAAGAATACGAAAGTAGTGCCGATTGGTCGCAAAAATTACGGGAAATATGGAGCTGCCCGTGTTGCTTTTCGCCGTGAACGCGTGCATATGGCGGGAGTCGCATTTCACTTGATGTTTGGTGGCGGTGCCAAATATAGCAGCGGAGAAGACAGCATCTTTTTACGTGAATGCTTAGAGTACGGACTTAAGATGCTCGCAGTTCCGGTTGCGATTGCGGAACTTCATGAGACCCGCGAATCGACTTGGTTTACCGGATATAACGATAAATTCTTTTACGACAAAGGTGTTTTATATGCACATTTGTACGGGAAATCTGCATACTTGATTGCTTTGTATAATTGTTTCAAACACCGCAAGGGGCATTACCGTGAATACGGTTGGAGAAATGCATACCGCCGTGCGTGCGAAGGGATCCGAAGCCGGTGGCAATCAAAATAGGAAGGGGAGATGAGTGTGGAATACGGAATGGTATCGGTTCTCATACCGAAAGAATATGAGGACGAGTTTCGGGCTTGCGCCAAAAACACTATGCCGGATGCCGCAAATGCACTGCAGTGGCATTTATACCAAGGAATTTGTGCAAACTTGGGGCGAAATATCCCACTGTTCAACCTTGTTCCGTGCGACAGTTTTCCACAACATTACCGTCGTCCGTTTATTCCGGGATTTTCCTTCAATGAAAAAGGGCAGAATCTCCCGTTTTGCAATGTCAAATTGATTCGAAACTATTTTAAGACTCAGGCACTCAAAAAAGTGCTGACGAAGTGGTGCAAAGCAAATACAGACCCAAAAACGCTGTTTGTTTATACATTATCAAGCCCACTTTTGACCGCGATTTCCAAAGTCAAACATCAATATCCAGATATGCACGTATGTGCAATTGTAGCTGATTTGCCCAACATGGCAAATCTTTCGGCAAAGAAAAGTATCCTTTTGAAACTGTTTACGAAAAAATTGGCACAGAACTCATATTCGCTTTTATCATCTGTTGACTCTTTCGTGCTTCTCACCAAGTATATGGCTGATTATATGCAGATTACGCAGCCGTTTTGCGTAATGGAGGGCATCGCCCCCGATACAACTGCCGAGAATCCGATGGAAGAAAACAGGGAAGAAAAAATTGTTTTGTATACCGGTACTTTGCACCGGAAATTCGGTGTACTGCACCTGCTTGAAGCATTCCGTAACGTGTCAGACCCCAACGCGCGCCTGATAATCTGCGGTGTTGGAGACAGTGAAGCGGAAATTCGTGCGGCAAGTAAAGACGATCCCAGAATCGAGTTTTTGGGACAACTTCGCCGTGATGAAGTTTTAGAACTTCAAAAACGCGCTGCGGTCCTGGTGAATCCGCGGCTCAATAACGAAGAATTTACTAAATACAGTTTCCCCTCGAAAACCATGGAATATTTGGCGTCAGGTGTCCCTGTCATCGCATACAAACTGGACGGGATCCCGGATGAATATGATGCATATCTTACCTATCCGAAAGATGATTCGGTAGAGGCTCTCACCAATGCTCTTGAGTCGTTGTGCTCAATGGATTCTGAGACAAGAAGACGGAATGGTGCATCTGGGAAACGCTATGTTCTCGAAGAAAAGAACGCTTTGGCACAAACAAAGCGCATTTTAGATTTTTTGCAAGCATTATCGAATAAATGAGATTATCCCGTGTAAAGGAGTTGGCTTAGCTTGTCCCGCCTGGATTTGAGATCAAGAGGTAGAATCGGTCCGCAAAATCTGTTCAATACCGTTGTCGGAATCTTTCTGTTTGCGGCATTTATGAATTTGATCACGCGAAATTATTATTGGGTGTTTTTCTCTTTTGCGGTATTCGTAATCACGCCTGACCGAAAATTTGGACTGAACTTCTCAACGTTTTGCCTGTTCGTTTTGACAATATCTATGATTCTGTTCGAGCCCGAACGGAGAAACAGCATCACAAGTTTACTTCAGTGTTTTGCCTTCCTAATGGCGTATCTCATTGGATGTGGATTTTCATCCAAATCCAATGATTTGCAAGCGGGTTCCAAAATCATCGAAAAATGTATTTATTTATGCGCAGCCGGTTTCTTCGTTCATTATTTATTGAATTTTTTCAGCAATATTGATTCGTTGGAACGAAATACAGTTGATTTTTGGACGCATGATATAGTGAATGCAACCGGACAGGCAAGTTTGGCATGTGTTTGTGTCGCAGTCTCTATTGCAGCATTATTCTCTAAAACCGGTTTGATCCAGAAGATTTTTGCAGTAGTCGCGCTCCTTCTCGTTGTTTCGTATAATTTGATCCTGGCAGGGAGAACACTGCTTATCATAATGGTCATCCTGTTCCTTGTTGCTACAGTTTTCAGGAGTATTTCTCTCAAACGTAATATCATCAAGGATGTTTTGGTCGTTTCAGCGATACTGACAGTTTTAGTGCTGTTGTATAATGCCAATGTATTGGGTGCAAAAAGCACGTTTGAGGATTCTAACTTTTACTTCCGTTTTTACGAGCAAGACGCATCCGGTGTTGCGGAAGACCCGCGCTTCGAATTCAAACTTCTTTACTTGAAGAACTTTTTTAAATACCCGTTTGGAGGCACACACATCAGAACTACATTTGCCCATTATGCCCATGATTTGTATTTGGATGGGTACGATCAGTACGGAATTTTTGCGCTTTTGTCAATACTTCTCTACATTATTTCGTCGATAGTTCGCCTGTTCAAACTTTTGCGCCATTCGCATGTGCCGTTCCACACAAAACAACTTGTTTTGTGCACTTACCTTGCACTAAACATTCAGTTTATGATTGAACCGATCATGCAGGGGACCCCGTTTTTGTTAGTGGCGTATTGTTTCATCGACGGGACGCTATCTCAATTTCTCGGAGCGCAAGAGCGCGTCGGGAATATTAATGATTGCGTGATTGATCACTCACATGGCGAATGAAAACAATAGATTCCTTTCTCGCCTTGTTGATGTTGTGATAAAAAGGAGCGATTCGAATGTATAAATTTATCAAAAGAATACTTCTTTTGTCCAAGTATAGGAAGAGACAGGTCCGTTTGGCTGCTCACTGTAATGTTTCTTACCGTTCTGTCTTTGAAGGACACAATTATATTGGGAAGAACACATCTTTCATCGGTGAAATGGGATTCGCGTCCTACATAGGAGATGACTCCGGATTGTCTGCCAAAATCGGTCGATACACTTCGATTTCCAAAGGGGTTCATACCGTGAATGGTTTACATCCGACCCGTGGATTTGTATCGACACACTCGGCGTTTTACAGTACACAAAATTCAGTAAATGTCAGTTATTGTACGGAAACAAAGTTTACCGAACATATATACGCAGACACACACAATCAATACGATGTCGTGATTGGGAATGATGTGTGGATTGGTTATGGTGTAACGATTTTGGCCGGTGTTACGATTGGCGATGGTGCGGTTGTTGCGGCAGGTGCTGTTGTAACACGGGATGTGCCTCCATATGCAATCGTCGGTGGCGTTCCCGCCAAACTGATCCGAATGCGATTCGAGAATGAAAAAATCCAAAAACTTCAACAAATTAAATGGTGGGATCAATCAGAAGACTGGATTGCGAAAAACGCTGATCAATTTGAAGATGTTGACCGTTTTGTTGATTTATCCGATGGAGAGGAATGTGGAAGATGAAGATCGTTCATATTTGTTTAGCTGCTTTTTATGTGGAAGGGTGGGGTTACCAGGAGAATTTACTCCCCAAATATCATGTAGAAATGGGACATACTGTAACGATTTTTACATCTGACTATGTCTTTAATAACAAAAGTGAAGTTGGTGTCCGCGAAGAGACTGAATATGTTAATCCTCATGGAATCAAAGTTCGCATTGTAAAGCGCTGTCCCCAAAAAGGAACACTTTACAATGTGTTTCATGACTTCGCAGGACTTTATGAGATGCTGGAAGAAGAGCGACCGGATCTGATTTTTGTCCACGGCGGACAGTTCTCTTCCTTATCAAAGGTGGTTCAATACTGCAAGAAACATCGAAAAGTAAAACTTTGCATTGATCAGCACGGTGACTACTATAATATGCGGTTGACAACATTGAAGAGGCGGATGCTTCATCGCCATTTGTATGGGAGCAATATGCGTAAAGCAGCAAAGCTGGGTGCAAGATTTTACGGAGTTACCCCATGGCGTTGTGAATTTTTGCGAGATGTATATAAAATTCCGGAAAAGAACATCCACCTGCTGGTCATGGGTGGTGATGATAACTTTATCCGATTTGATCAGAAAGAGCAAATCCGTCATAGTGTTCGAACCGGATTGAATGTGGATTGTGATGATTTTCTCGTGGTTGCAGGCGGGAAAATCGATGAAACAAAGAACTTCCACTTGTTAATGCAAGCAATTGAAGAAATCAATGACCCGCATATCAAACTGGTGCTCTTTGGACAGCCCAACGCAGAAATGGAAGAATGCATCTCTCGTTTGGCGGAGAGTCCGCAGATCCGATTCGTTGGTTGGCAAGACTCATATGCAGTTTATGATTATTTTCAGGCAGCTGATTTGGCATGCTTCCCCGGTACACATTCTGTTTTGTGGGAACAGGCATGCGCATGCGGGCTTCCCGGCATCTATAAAAGTTGGCATGGAATGCGCCATATTGATGTGGGCGGCAATATTTGTTTTCTTGAAGATGTTAGCGTGGGAAGTATCAAACAGGCAATCTTAGATATATACCACGGTGAGGAACAATATCAAAAAATGCGAACAGTGGCAGAAAATAATGGAATGGATGTCTTTTCATATAGAAACATTGCAAAGATGTCCATAGACTTCTGATTTTTATATTGGAGATAGTGCTTTGAAATCTATTTTAAAAGGACGAGAAATTAAAAATGCCGGTTGGATGATTGGTGAGACCGTCATGCAGATGCTGCTTTCAATCGTGATTGGTGCACTCACCGCGCGGTACTTGGGTCCATCTAACTACGGGTCGCTGAACTATACTGCATCCTTTGTTACCTTTTTCACGTCCATTGCAACGTTGGGAATGGAAGGCGTCATCATCAAGAAAATGGTCGCTGAGCCAGATGCGGAAGGAAATTTTCTGGGTGGATGTATGCTGTTGCGTCTGGGATCATCTGTTCTTTCTTCGATTGCGATCGTATTGATCGTGTTTTTCTTGAATCCGGATGATAAATACAAGATGCTGTTGGCATTTTTGCAGTCTCTTCAGTTGATATTCCAATCGGTCTATATTTTAGATTCATGGTTTCAGCGATATTTCAAATCCAAATATGTGTCCATCGGGAAAATCATTGCATATCTGGTGGTGTCAGGCTATAAAATCATTTTGCTGTCCACCGCCAAAAGTGTTGCATGGTTTGCGTTTGCCAACTCGCTCAACAGTTTGGTCATTGCCGTATTGTTATTTATCTTTTATAAAAAAGATCAGGGCCCACACATGAAAGCGGACATCAGCCGTGGCAAATTCGTGTTGAAAGACAGTTATCACTACATTTTATCCGGCTTGATGGTGGCACTATACAGTCAGATGGATAAAATCATGATCGGGAAGATGCTGACGGATACCGCTGTCGGGCTATATACTACAGCAACCACCATCTGTAATATGTGGATCTTTGTCCCGACTGCATTGATCTCGTCATTCCGTCCAACCGTCATGGAACTGAAACAAGCGGGGGATGCTGAACAATATGAGTTGCGCCTTCGCCAACTGTATTCTGCCGTGATTTGGTTGTGTATTGCTTTTTCTGTTATCATTTGTGTAGCGGCCCCTTTGGTTATCCGCATTCTTTATGGGGAGGCTTATATGGGTGCAGTTCCGGCACTTCGAATCGCAATTTGGTTTGAAACGTTCTCGATGATCGGAACAGTTCGTGGTGTTTGGATCCTGTGTGAAAACCGAAACAAATATGTGAAGTACTATTTGGCCATCGGCGCAGTTTGCAACCTAATATTGAATGCCTGCATGATTCCTGTATGGGGGATCGAGGGTGCTGCGTTTGCAACGCTCATTACTCAAGTCATCACCAGTTTGGTAGCACCGTCGTTCTTTAAGGAAACCAAGAGCCACATTTGGATCGTTTGGGATGCATTTACGCTGAAGTGGTATTTCAAAAATAAGAAGTAAAGGGAAGGTGGATCCGGATGGAAACATTACGACGCATCTATCGTAGCATGAGAGAAACTATGTACCGAATTGCTACAGTCATTTCTCCTGCATTGAATACAAAAATGCGTTATCATGAGAAATTTGGGGAAAAGCCGGATTTAAAATCGCCCAAAACGTTTAATGAAAAACTGCTTTGGTTGAAATTGAATCGATATATGAGAAACCCACTGGTCATCCAATGTGCCGACAAATATCGGGTGCGCGAATATATAACCGCATGTGGCTATGGCGATATTCTAAATGACTTGCTGGGTGCGTGGGATTCGCCTGAAGAGATTCCGTGGAATGACCTTCCCGAAAAATTTGCGCTTAAATGGAATTTCGGCGCGGGGATGAATGTGATTTGTCATGACAAATCAGCACTTGACCCCAAAATCGTAATAGAGCAAATGAAAAAATGGGGAAAACAAAAGTGCTGGCTAAGCCATTCGGAATTGCAGTATAAATACATTGATAAAAAAATTATTTGCGAGCGTTTTATCGAATGTGCGGATCAAGCGGTGATTCCTGACTACAAGGTCTATTGCTTTAACGGCCATCCGCAAGCAATCTTGGTTATGCACGATCGAGGGAAAACCGTCAAAGCAGAATTTTTTGATGCCGATTGGAACGCATTGCCGACTCCGGATAAGTATCAAGCCCCCGATGTTCCAACCGAAAAACCTGAGTGTTTATCAAGACTTCTTGAAATTTCTCGCAAATTATCGGAACCCTTTCCGTTTGTCCGATGCGATTTCTACATTGTAAATGAAAAAATTTATTTTGGTGAACTGACCTTTACGCCGGCAGGTGGATTGCATACATCTGAGACGACCGTACACGGGCAGTCTATGGCAGACTTACTGGATATTCGAAATCAATGAAATCACAAGGAGATGAATCATATGTCTTTGTTTAACAATAAAACTCTTCTGATCACGGGTGGGACAGGCTCATTCGGAAACGCGGTGTTAAACCGCTTTCTCAACACGGATATCGGCGAGATCCGTATTTTCTCCCGCGATGAGAAAAAGCAGGATGATATGCGCCACGAATTCCAGGTGAAGATGCCGTCCGTCGCGGATAAAATCAAATTCTACATCGGCGATGTGCGCGATATCCAGTCGATTCGCAACGCAATGCACGGGGTGGACTACGTGTTCCACGCGGCGGCACTCAAACAAGTTCCGTCCTGCGAATTCTTCCCGATTGAAGCGGTCAAGACCAACGTTTTGGGTACCGAAAACGTGCTCACCGCTGCAATCGAAGCAGGCGTTTCCAACATCGTTTGCCTTTCCACCGACAAGGCGGCATATCCGGTCAACGCGATGGGTACCTCCAAGGCAATGATGGAAAAAGTAACCGTCGCAAAATCAAGAACCGTCGATCCCGCAAAGACCAAAATCAGTTGCACCCGATACGGGAACGTCATGTGCTCGCGCGGCTCGGTCATTCCGCTCTGGATCGACCAGATCAGAAGCGGAAACCCCATCACCATCACCGATGGCGATATGACCCGATTTATCATGTCCCTTGACGAAGCGGTTGACCTTGTCCTGTTCGCATTTGAACATGGGCAGAGCGGGGACATCTTGGTTCAGAAGGCACCCGCTTGCACCATCCGCACACAGGCGGAAGCGGTTTGCGAACTCTTCGGCGGCGACAAAGACGCTATCAAAGTCATCGGCATCCGCCACGGCGAGAAGATGTATGAAACCCTGCTCACCAACGAAGAATGCGCAAATGCAATCGACATGGGCGACTTCTACCGCGTACCTTGCGATAAGCGCGGACTCAACTATGATAAGTATTTTAACCAGGGCGATACCGAACGCAATACCCTTACCGAGTTTAACTCCAACAACACCAAACTCTTGACTGTGGAAGAAACCAAAGCCAAGATCGCAAGTCTCCAGTACATTCAGGACGAACTCAAAAAGGATGTAAAGTAATATGAAGATATTGGTAACCGGGGCGAAGGGCTTTGTCGGGAAAAATCTCTGCGCTACGCTCTGTAATATCCGCGATGGGAAAGACAAAACCCGTCCCGCAATCAAAATCGATGAGATTTTCGAGTATGACATCGATACCGACCCGACACTGCTGAGCGACTACTGCAAAAACGCGGATTTCGTGTTCAATCTTGCAGGCGTCAACCGTCCGCAAAATCCGGACGAGTTCATGCAGGGCAATTTCGGTTTTGCAAGCACGCTGCTCGATACGCTCAAACAGCACAAAAACACCTGCCCGGTCATGATCTCCTCGTCCATTCAGGCGACCTGTATTGGTCGTTACGATAGCGATTACGGGCGCAGCAAGAAGGCAGGGGAAGAGTTGATCTTCTCGTATGGGGAAGAAACCGGCGCGAAAGTTTTGGTCTACCGATTCCCGAATCTCTTCGGCAAGTGGTGCCGACCGAATTACAACTCGGCAGTCGCAACCTTCTGCAATAATATTGCAAACGATTTGCCCATCACGGTCAATGATCGCAATATCCAGTTGGAACTGCTGTATATCGACGATTTGGTAGATGAAATGCTGGATGCACTCGAAGGGCGTGAACACCGTTGCGAGTTTGACGGGATCGATACACGCCTTTGTGAAAATGGCAAATACTGCGCCGCACCGATTACCCATAAGGTAACTTTGGGCGAAATTGTGGATTTGCTCGAATTCTTCAAGGCGCAGGCGGAAACGCTTGTCATGCCCGAAATCCCAGCGGGTTCTTTTGCGAAGAAACTGTACAGCACCTATCTCAGTTATCTCCCGAAAGAAAAGGTTTCGTTCCCGCTCAAAATGAACGAAGACGCACGCGGGAGTTTCACCGAACTGCTCAAGACCGAAAAATGCGGACAGTTTAGCGTGAACATCTCAAAGCCCGGCATCACCAAAGGTCAGCATTGGCACAACACGAAGTGGGAATTCTTCATCGTGGTAAGCGGCAAAGGTCTGATCCAGCAGAGAAAGATCGGGAGCGATGAGGTGCTGAACTTCGAAGTTACGGGCGACAAAATCGAAGCGGTACATATGCTTCCCGGGTACACGCACAACATCATCAACCTGAGTGAAACCGAAAACCTGGTCACGGTCATGTGGGCAAATGAACAGTTTGACCCAAATCATCCGGATACATTTTTTGAGGTGGTAGAATAATGGAATTTCAAAACAATGGCAAACTGAAACTGCTCATCATCGTGGGCACTCGCCCCGAGATCATCCGCCTTTCCGCGGTCATCACCAAGTGCCGCAAGTATTTCGATACCATCCTTGCTCACACGGGTCAGAATTATGACTACAACTTAAACGGAGTGTTCTTCAAGGATCTGAAACTCGCAGACCCGGAAGTATATCTCAATGCGGTGGGTGCTGATCTTGGTGAAACCATGGGCAACATCATCGCAAAATCCTATCAGCTGATGGCGGAGATCAAACCCGATGCGGTGCTGGTTTTGGGCGATACCAACTCCTGCCTGTCGGTCATCGGCGCAAAACGTCTCCACATCCCGATCTTCCATATGGAAGCGGGCAACCGTTGCAAAGACGAATGCCTGCCCGAAGAGACCAACCGCAGAATCGTTGACATCATCTCGGATGTCAACTTGGCATACTCGGAACACGCAAGACGCTACCTTGCTGATTGCGGTCTGCCCAAAGAGCGTACTTATGTAACCGGCTCGCCCATGGCAGAAGTGCTGCACAACAATTTGGCGGAAATCGAAGCAAGCGATATCCATACGCGTCTCGGTCTGGAAAAAGGGAAGTACATCCTGCTTTCCGCACACCGCGAAGAGAATGTGGACACCGAAAAGAATTTCACCAGTCTCTTCACCGCGATCAATCAAATGGCGAAAAAGTACGATATGCCCATCCTGTACTCCTGCCACCCGAGAAGCCGTAAACGCATCGAATCCAGCAGATTCCAGCTTGACAAGCGCGTAATTCAGCACGAACCGCTCGGCTTCCACGACTACAACTGCTTGCAGATGAACGCTTACGCGGTGGTGTCCGATAGCGGCACGCTCCCCGAAGAAAGCAGTTTCTTTACCAGCATCGGGAAACCGTTCCCTGCAGTCTGCATCCGTACCTCCACCGAGCGCCCCGAGGCGATCGACAAAGCGTGCTTCGTCCTTTCCGGCATCGACGAAAAGGGACTCCTGCAGGCGGTCGACACTGCAGTCGCACTCAATGCAAACGGCGATCACGGCATCCCGGTTCCCGACTATGTGGAACCTGTCTCCACCAAAGTCGTCAAGATCATCCAGTCCTATACCGGCGTGGTCGACAAAATGGTTTGGAGAAAGTTTTAATTGAAATAAAAAGCTCTCCGCAGATTTTATCTGCGGAGAGCTTTTTGATATCAAAGTTTTCCAACATACTCGGAATAATCCTTCTCGGTATCATAAATCATCGCATGAACTGCCGCTTCCTGCTGTTCTTTCGGCGGAAGTTTCATATAATCACCGTATCGGTATTCCAAATATTCCTTTAGCTTCTCGGAACCAAGCAAAACCGTATCTTCGAAGGGGATATCGATCGGATGCGAGAAGAAACTACGGTCGAACAGACCGCTTCGGAATTTTGCGGGAGTGATCCAATAACAGTATTGGAACCCTGACGAAAGGGAATCATACTTGTAAATCGTTTGATAACATTTTTTCGCAAGCCATTTGCACGGCAGGAATTTCAGACTCCGAAGTACCAATGCCTGCGTTTTGCTCTTGGGTTTCCAGTTTCTTTGGGACAACCCGTACAATGTAACAAATTTTGAATAATAGTAGGTCTTCTTCTGAATGAATTTGGAATTCGGGACTTTGTGAAGCATCATGATATCAACATAGATCCCCTGGTGCAGATCTTTGCGGTGTTGATATGCTTCTTCAATGAATGTCGTCCCGTTCATGCGGACCTTTGCATATTCCAAATAATCGGGCGTAGTCCGCCATTCCTGCAATACATACTGACTGCTGTTTTGTTCTGAGAAAACCTGCTTGAATTTTTCATACTGATCGGGAGTCATGAAAATATCAAGATCATCATCCCACGGGATAAATCCACCGTGTCTCACTGCGCCGAGTGCGGTGCCACCCATAATGTAATACTCGATTTGATGGTTTCGGCACAACGCATCAATGTATTTCATGATTTGCAGTATTTTGTTTTGAACATCACGAACCATACTGACGCCTCCGTTTCTCATTGAGAAAATCATTCTTTGTTGAGTCTCTCACGCAAGATACTGGAAGAGATCCCGTCTGTATGGTTGAGATATACAACGGAACACCCAACTGCGGCAAATTCTTCTTCGTATCGGTTCCATTCCGGCGTTCCCTGCCAGTCGGACCCGACAAACACAACATCTGCACGGATCTGTTTCACAGCCTCAAGTTTGTTCATATGTTCCTGCTTTACAACCTCGTCTACGTACTTGATGGCAGCAACGATCGCCATTCTTTCTTCTTCGCAAATGATGGGCATTTTATTTTTTCTGCTCATGCACAACTCATCGGTGGTAACACCCACAACCAAATGCTCACACTGCGCTTTTGCTTTTTTCAGGATATTCAAGTGTCCGATGTGAAACAGATCAAATACACCTGTGGTGTACCCGATTTTGAATTTCTTTTCTTCCATCCGTAACAACTCCTCATACAAAGCAGGATTTGACGATCTCGATGATTTGATCCTGTTCTTCTGCCGTCATTTTAATATCACTCGGCAGGCACAGACCGCGCTCAAAGATATCCGCGCCGACATCATAGACACCGCCTTCAATATAAGCATTGGTCATAGCACGACCCGAACCGCTGCGCGTGATGAATTCATGCATACGGTACATGGGTTGCATGTGCATCGGCTTCCAAATCGGTCTGCCTTCCGCGTTGTATTTTGCAAGCGTTTCCAAAATCTCGGTCGGGCAGGTTTTTTTCGGCTCTTTTTGATACAAAGCCGAAGCGTCGTCGCGAACCTGCTTGCACATTGCATCGCGGTCGATAATCATACAGGAGAGCCAGAAGTTTGGCTCGGTCCCATCGGTGATCGGATTCATCTGAAGGGGGAGACCCTTGAGCCCGTCGCGATAGCGTTCGTACACCGCCTTCTTCCGTGCAATATGTTCTTCCAGATACGAATACTGACCACGCACCACACCTGCGATCACGTTGCTCATGCGGTAGTTATAACCAACTTCTTCGTGCTGATACCACGGCGCGTTTTCTCGCGCTTGGGTAGACCACTTGCGTGCTTTGTTCGCAACTTCAATGTTATTGGTCAAAAGACATCCACCGGATGATCCGGTGATGATCTTGTTTCCGTTATAACTGACTGCGGAATAATCGCCAAACGACCCGCATTGTTTTCCGAATACTGTTGCACCCGTTGCTTCCGCGGCATCTTCAATCAAAAGCGCACCGTGCTTTTTGCAGATATCACGGATGAGATCAATTCGACCCGGGAACCCGTACAATTCCGCACTCACCACCAACTTGACATCGGGGTAGAGTTCAAATGCTTTTTCCAGTGCAACCGGGTCCATATTCCACGAATCCGCTTCAGTGTCGATGAACACCGGGATGCCGCCTTCGTATACAACAGGGTTGAGCGTTGCATCAAAGGTCATATCCGAGCAGAATACACGTTTTCCCTCCAGCGCACCATGGCTGACAGGCGGTCTGCCGTAGAGTCTTTCGCCCGCGGCTTTCACACAAAGATGGAGTGCGGCGGTACAGCAGGAGAGAGCGACCGCATACTTCATCTCCGCTTTTTCTGCGGCGATGCGTTCTACCTCATTGATGTTTTCACCAACGGTACTCATCCAGTTGGTGTCATACGCCTTTTGGACATACTTCATTTCATCCCCATGCATGGTGGGGGTGGCAAGCCAAATCTTGCTTTCAAACGGTTTCATCCGAAATCCCTGTCTTTCTGTTTCGAAATTTACACGCCCACTTTTTCAGGCTGTTTCTCGTACGTGTATGTATCCACAACATCTGCAACCAAAGCGCGAATATCATTGTCGCGCTCGTCATAAGAAGCTTCCATCAGTTTCTGCATATAATCCAGAAAATGGTCGGTATCAAATGCGATGGGGCAGCCGATGTGGATCAGTTTATTCGGCGTGGTTTTCATGCCTTCTTCCAGCATGAGTTTTTCCTCATAGAGTTTTTCACCCGGACGAAGCCCGGTATACTCGATTTTGATGTCCACATCCGGAGTGAGCCCCGAGAGTTTAATCAGATTTCGAGCGAGTGAGTCGATTTTGACGGGAGAGCCCATGTCAAGCACGAAAATCTCGCCGCCATTTGCGTATGTACCTGCCTGCAGCACCAAAGATGCTGCTTCGGGAATGGTCATGAAATAACGGATAATATCCGGGTGGGTAACCGTAACAGGGCCACCCTTTGCGATTTGTTCCTTGAAACGCGGAATGACCGAGCCGTTACTGCCCAAAACATTTCCGAAGCGAACTGCTACAAACTCGGTACGCGGGAGACCGTTGGTTTCGCATACTGCAGCCATTTCGCCGAAGGTATCTTCTGAATGTGCGTAAAGCGGGTTGATGTCCGCTGCACGTCCGTCGCGAAGTTTACGGTCAAACGACTGGATGATCATTTCGCAAATGCGTTTGGATGCACCCATAATGTTGGTCGGATTGACCGCCTTATCGGTTGAGATGAGAACAAAACGCTTGCATCCGTACATCATCGCCGAATATGCGGTCTTGTAAGTGCCGATCACATTGTTCTTGATGGACTCGCACGGGCTATCCTCCATCAAGGGAACGTGCTTGTGTGCCGCAGCGTGGTAAACCACATCGGGTCGATACTTTTCAAACACCTGGTTGATGCGGCGACTATCACGCACAGAGCCGATCAAAACGTCCAAATCCAAATCGGGGAACTTGTCCTCCAATTCCAAACGGATGGCGTGTGCATTGTTTTCGTAAATGTCGAAGATCACGAGTTTCTTCGGATGGTGCGATGCGATTTGGCGGCAAAGTTCACTGCCGATGGAACCGCCGCCGCCTGTGACCAAAATCACCTTGTCCGAGATGAAATCGGAGATCTCACCGCTTTGTACTTCAATCGGATCACGTCCGAGCAAGTCTTCCAGCGAAACCTTTTTCATTTCATTGACTGTTACATTCCCGGATACAAACTGATACATGCCGGGCAGATTCAAAAGTTCACAGTCGGTCTGCTTGCAAATGTCCAGAATATCACGACGCTCTGCCGCGCTTGCACTCGGGATTGCGACATAGATCTTCTTGATCTGGTGTTTTTTCACATTGGCTAAAATATCGTTTCTGCCACCGACGACCGGAACACCGTTGATATAGCGATTCCAGTTGTTCGGGTTATCATCGATGATACAGCAAACCTGCTCAAAAATCTTATCGGACGACTGGATATCACGCAAAATCATCTCGCCGGCACAACCTGCGCCAATGAGCATCACGCGGGGAACTCCGGCCTCGGGGAAACGCTTACGGATACTGCGCTCCACCAGAACCAGACGATACGAAAAACGAACTGCAAGCAGCAGAGCAAACTGCATCAACGCGCCGACAATGTGATAAGAGACGGGCATAGGCTGCACAAACAGACTGATGGCAATACTGTGAAACGCAGATGTAACGAGCGACGCCACAAATACGCGCTTGAATTCGGTGTAACTTGCAAAACGCCACAAACTGCGATAGAGATGCAGAACCGCGAGTAAAACAACTGCGATGACTGTGTTTACCGGGGTAAAGATGCGCCACGCATCGAAGTAGACATCGGGGATCTCTGTGAACTGAAAATCGAATCTCAGCCACAAGCCAAAGAAGTATGCAGCGTTGACCGCGATTGCATCATAAAGAAGCAGAAACAGGTTAATAACATGCCAATGGCGGATGTGAAAATGCCTTGATTTAGTGCCGGAGTTGCGCTTCATATTTCGTTTCCCTCCTACATCTATACCTATCTGTATTTATCATATACCTTTTTGTTGATTTTGTCAAATTTCTACCCTGTGATTTTGTTGCAAAAAACAAGAAAATGTGCGATAATTAAAGTGGAAAAGAAAGGAAATGAGAAGACATATGAAAACCTGTAAAATCACTGTACTGAAAATGGCGCGATATGACGATTTGATCGCACAATATGAAAATCCGATCGAGCATGCATGCGACATGGAAATCGGTCGAGTATTTTACTCGGAAAACGGGGAAAAACCCGATGGGTTTTGCGATTCCGCGTGGAACAGCGTGGGCCGCTATGTTTCGGAACTTGCGTGTGGCGGCGGCAACTTCTTCGATGGTTGGATGAAAGATGAATACTCCGCTATGATCTCGTGTGATGACGGGTTCCGCCCGGTCACATTCTATATCGAAGTGGTTGACTAAGTCAGGAGGAACTGTTTTGCAAGATTGTTGTCAAAAGAAACTCAATCAACTAAGCTTCAAGAATTTTATCATTCTGTTCTTCGCGGGATGCATCAATGCATTCGGGGTAACCGTGTTCTTAGCCCCCGTGCATTTGTACGATAGCGGCATCTCGGGAACATCCATGTTACTTTCGCAGGTAACACCCGAATACTTGAGTTTGTCGCTCTTTTTGATCATACTCAACGTCCCGCTCTTTTTGTACGGCTTCAAAAAGCAGGGGGAACTGTTCACCGTATACTCATTATTTACGGTTGTGGTCTATTCTGCCGCGGCATGGCTGATTACCGACGTCCTGCCCATCGACGTTTCCATCGCATCCCCGCTTGCGGGAGATGACTTGTTGCTCTGCGCACTCTTCGGCGGTCTGGTCTCGGGCGTGGGGAGCGGGCTTACCATCCGTTCGGGCGGCGCAATTGATGGCATTGAAGTCATGGCGGTCATCTTCGCAAAGAAACTCGGCATCACGGTCGGAACTTTCGTCATGTCCTACAACGTGGTACTGTACGTGGCGAGCGGCATCGTACTGCAAAGCTGGATTTTACCGCTTTATTCCATTGTGGCATATATGGCAGGTCTCAAAACTGTCGACTTCATCGTAGAAGGTATTGACCGCGAAAAAGGTGTCATGATCATCACTGAGAAAGCGGACGAAGTGAGCGATGCGCTTATAGACGCATTTGAAACAGGTGCGACCATCCTTTGCGGCAAAGGCGGCTATTCCAAAACCGAGCGGAATGTGGTGTATTTTGTGGTCAACCGCTTCCAAATCGCAAAAATGCGAGCCATCGTCCATTCCATTGACCCACTGGCATTCTTAACCATCAGCGAAGTCGCAGACGTGGTCAAAAACAATACCGTACAATGCAACTGCACCGACGAATAGTCGGTGCAGTTTTTGAATTGCAGTGGTGGGATTCTACCCACGGTCTAAAAAACCTGCCACCGGCAGCTTTTTTGCGGCTTTGCCGCCGACCTGTTCGAATCCCTCCTATCGAAGCAGGTGGGATTCGCTTTTCTGCGGAAAAGCCACGGCGGTTGCGGCGTGCCACCGGCACCCCGCTAAGAGCCGCCTTTCGAATCCTTCCCATACTACGAAATAAAGAACACCACCCGATGGGGTGGTGTTCTTTATTTGGCGGAGATGGTGGGATTCGAACCCACGTGCCCGGTTAAGGACAAAACGATTTCGAGTCGTTCTCGTTATGACCTCTTCGATACATCTCCATATTTGATTGATACGCATCAGATTGCTCGTTTCGGGGCGTCGTTCTCGTTATGTCCTGTTGCGGTGCCCGAAATTTTCTTGCACCGTCGTGCGAAAATTTCGACCGCTGCCGCGCCTTTCGTCTCGCTGTATCTGCCACCGGCAGCGCTCGCAGACGTCCCCTCTTCGATACATCTCCAAATGCTTAATTAGTATACATGATTTTCCGATGTTTTGCAAGTGTTTTTTACTGATCTGCGTACTGTTTGTAAAAACCGTAGAGTTCGTCCGAGTTTATCACATACACCGAGTTTTTGAGACTTGCGCTCTGCTCGGAGATACGGGTAAACTGCAGTACCTTTTCGTGGGTGAGATGGGGACGCGTCGGAATCAAATCACGCATCCAAGCGCGCATTTCATCGGTAGAAGAAAGCCCCAGCGCGTGTAAAATCGCGCGTTCTTTATCGGGGCGTGCGATCCCCATGGCTTCTGTGAAATCCGTGAGAAACTGTGCATTTGCTTCCCCGTGCTGAAATCCTTCGAAGAACGTGAGCATATAGCCGAGCACATGGGCAAAGCCGGTCCCGGTCTGTGCGATGACGAGTCCTGCCATGGTGGAAGCCTGAAGCAAATCTTCGCGCACTTCGTCATCCAAAACACCGCCCTGAATTTTTCTGAGTGCGGTGGACAGCATCCGCATAGAGCGGAGTGCAATCGCGTCGGTATAGGAACTTGCGCGCACCGAGCAGTATCCTTCGATACAATGGCTGATGGCATCCACCGCGGTCGCGATCGTGAGTCGCAAAGGGAGTGTTGCGGTATAGCGCGGATCTAAGAGCGCAACTTTCGGAAAAAGGGACGGACTCTTTACCGTCTTTTTGGTGGAGGCGGTCTGCACGGTGAGTACCGCGTATTGGGTAACTTCACTGCCCGTTCCTGCGGTGGTTCCGATCGCGATCACAGGGAGTGCATGGGGAACATCGGTTGCGTAAATGCTTTCCGCATCGGGATATTTGTTTGCGGCGAATGCGGCGATGGCTTTCGCGGCATCGAGCGGGGAGCCGCCGCCGATCCCGATGACGAAATCAACTCGTTCTTCACGTGCGAGTTTTCCTGCCATGAAGCAGGTTTCCACGCGCGGATTATTCTCCACACGGTCAAAAATCACAAAAGAAATCCCCTGTGTCTCCAGCGTCTCACGCACTTCATCGAGCGCACCGCAAAGACGCGCACTCCGCGCCCCGCACACGATGAGCGCACGGCGACCGTACACGCGGTAATCGAAATTACGCGCGCAATTTTCGCAGAAGATGATTTGTGTGGGATTCAAACAGTTCCAAGTACGCATTATCGTTTCACTTCCAGTAAAATTTCAGAGAGTTCTTCTGCGAGCGGACGTGCCGCCGCGAGTGCTTCTGAGAGTGAGTTTGCACTCGTGCCCACTTCCACCAGCAAAGACCCCTTGGTCGCGTGCATATTGAATCGGTCTTTTCGCAAATTGATCGGGCGCATCAGCCCGGGGTACTTATCCGATAGACGACCCTGGAGTTTGACCCCGAGTTTGAGATTCTCCTGCCAGTTCGGATGCTTTAGCCCACTTTCGCCCGTGCTCATCACCAGCATCAATTGCGCGGCGGGTTTTCCATCCACCGCACAAAGGGTCTTGTACTTCACCCCGTTTTGCGCGGTCATCGCGTCGCGGTGAATGTCCAGCACTACCGTGATGCCCGGATACCGGCTGAGTGCACGGGTGATCCCGTCGAGCGCACGGGTGTACGAGCCGTTGTAGGACGGGGAGTCGTATAAATTCGTGTCGTGTACCACCGCGATTCCACGCGCTTTCAAAATCTCCGCAATCTCACGCCCAACGCGCACCACATTGTAGTTTTTATCCGAGGTACGCTCCACATCATCGGGGGTGTAGGTGTCCTTGCCTTCGGGGAAGTAGGACTCGCTCCCATGCGTGTGGATGATGAGTACATGCGGTCCCGCACCGGTCAGCGTAAAGGGGAGCGGAGCGTTCAGATACTCTTCCAGTACAATGTTCTTGGATGAGTCGTTTTTTAAGTAAATATTCCCGTGGGTAACATAGCCGCCCGGGGACTGCGGATTAATGCTGATCGCTTCAATGGGAAGCGCAGACGTCTTGGAAACCGGTGGGGTATATGTCCAAAGTTCCAGCGGTGTCTCTTCTTCCACCGTGTTTGGGATGAGCGAGAGCGGGGTCTCACTCATGCGGGAACTTGGCATCAGTTGCGAAGAAAGGGTTTGCTGCATGAGCCGTGTATTTCCTCCAAGACGGGAAAACACACGCCGCACCGCATCTTCCGCACCCAACGCCAAAAGCAAACGGAACACCACCGCAAGCGATAAAATTACCGCGACTGCGCGAAAGTGCGCAGGCTTCTTTCGTATTTTCAGCATCACGCATCCCTCCGTTTTCATCAGTATATGAAACGAAGGGGTAAACTTATGCGCGCTCGAACAAAGTGCCGGAAATCTCACCGTCCACGATTTCGTAAAGTGCTTCGAAGCGGTTGCCGTTTGCAATCACCATCGGAATATCATGTGCCATGGCGATCTCTGCCGCATGGAGTTTGGTGGTCATGCCACCCGTGCCGAGTTTCGTGCCCGCACCGCCCGCAAGGGCATAGAGTGCATCATTGATTTGGCAAACCCGCGGAATGATTTTGGCATCTTCGTTTTTGTGCGGGTCTTTGTCGTACAGACCGTCAATGTCGGAAAACAGCACCAAAAGATCGGCATTTGCGAGCACCGCGACTTCTGCGGAAAGCGAGTCGTTATCACCAAACAAAATCTCTTCCACGCCCACCGCGTCGTTTTCATTGATGACCGGTACCGCGCCCACTTCCAGCATCGCCTGAAGGGTGCCCTCCAGACTCTCACGGCGCGCATCCCCGTCAATATCGTCGTGGGTGAATAGAATCTGACCCATGACCTGGCCGTAGTCTAAGAAGAATTTATCGTAAATGTGCATGAGTTCGCATTGGCCCACCGCGGCAGCCGCCTGCTTGAGACGAATGTCATCCGGACGTTGTTTCATGCCGAGTTTACTCATGCCGACCCCGATCGCACCCGAGGTAACCAGAATGATCTGGTACCCTTCGTTTTTGAGATCGGAGATCGCACGGACCAATTTATCCATATTGCGTAAATGAAGATCGCCTGTGGGATGTGTGAGCGACGATGTGCCCACTTTCACCACCACGCGGCGGAGAGACTCAAAATTCATTTCCCGTACCCTCTCTTGTTTTTTCTCTATTTTACCATGCATTGAAACAAAAAACAAGGCATCTGTCGTTTGACAGATGCCTTGCAAAAAGTACCGTTTAGTGGGTGGTCAGGAACATGACTGCGAAGAGCAGAGCGATGATCCAGGTAGCGACCTTGGTTTCCTTGATCTTGCCGGAGAAGATCTTGATGAACAAGTAGGAAATCATACCAAAGGCGATACCGTAAGAGATGTTGTAAGTAAATGCCATCATCGCAAGGGTCAGGAATGCCGGAAGTGCGATGTCAGCAGCGGTCCAATCGATGTCCTTTACGCAGTTCATCATCAGAACGCCGACATAGATCAGAGCAGCAGCGGTTGCGCAGCCCGGGATCAAGGAAGCGACCGGGGAGAAGAACATTGCGATAAAGAAGAACAGAGCGGTGAACATTGCGGTAAGCCCTGTCTTGCCGCCTTCTGCAACACCTGCGGAAGATTCAACGTAGGTGGTAACGGTGGAAGTACCGAAGATTGCACCGGTAGTAGTAGCAATCGCGTCAGCCAGCATAGCTTTGTTCATGTTCGGAACTTCGCCTTCTTCGGTAAGAATGTTGCCACGAGAGCAAGCACCGTAGAGAGTACCGATGGTGTCGAACATATCAACCATGCAGAATGCAAGGGAAGTGGTGATGATGGTGAGAACCAAGCTGGTGGAACCGTGAGCTGCGACGTATGCGGAGAAGTCGAGGCCTTCGGTGAACACCTTGCCAAAGGACATTTCGCCGAATTCCTTGAATGCGGTGAGCGGGTTTGCGCTGAAGGAAATTGCAAAGCCGGGGATGGTGAGATAACTCAGGATGTAGTAGAGAACACTACCGCCCAGGATACCCCAAATGATTGCGCCCTTGACGTTTCTTGCGCTCATTGCAGCGATTGCAATGACGGTGATCAGGGTGATCACGATCGGGAGAAGTGCATCCCAAGTAGCTGCACCGGTGAGAATGTTAAAGGACACCAGGTTGACCTTGGTGGAAGCATCGCCGATGACGATGCCTGCGTTCTGCAGACCGATGAATGCGATGAACAAACCGATACCTGCCGGGATCGCAACGCGGACAGCCTTCGGAATTGCATCAAAGATCATCTTGCGGAGACCGGTAACGGTGAGCAGGATGAAGAGAAGACCTTCAGCCAGGATGAGAACCAATGCATTCGCATAGGAGAGACCGAAGCCGAAGCAAACGGTGTATACGAAGAATGCGTTGAGACCCATACCGGATGCCTGCGCAAGCGGAAGGTTTGCGAGAAGACCCATCAGGACGGTACCGACGATCGCGGAGATTGCGGTTGCGATGTAGATTGCGTTGAAGGAGACGACGCCGAGTTCAGCGAACATACCCGAGTTGACAAACAGGATGTACGCCATTGCCATGAACGTGGTAAGACCCGCAATAAACTCGGTCTTAACCGTGGTGTTGTTTTCTTTGAGCTTAAACATAGCACAGAAAACCCCTTTCTCTTTCTTTTGTTTTTTCGTATCTTATCCGTGCACAAAACACAGAATCAACACATTTATACAATACTATTTTTTGTCAAACTTTGCAATAGAAAATCCAAAATTTGTTCACACATTCTTAAAAATTATCGATACAACGAGGCGGTGTCCGAAAGCCGATTTTTCAGTTCATCCCGCACGTGAACGGGCGACAGCACTTCCGCATCCGTCCCAAAACCAAACACCCACGCGTAAAATTGCGGAGAGACCACCACATCGAGATAGACGGTGAAATGCTCCGAATCCACGGGGGAGAGAAAAATCTCTTTCCCGAAACGGTCGAGCACCACACCTGCCAAGTGGTTTTTGAATTTGATTTGCACGCGCTCGTTCTTTCCCGTAAACATCCCAAACACCTTTTTGGAGTATGCCGACATATCCACAGCCTCAAACAAATCCGCTCCGTCGCGGGCTTCTTCGGTAACCGAAATCTCGCACATTTTGTCCACGCGGTAGTGCTTGAGCGCGTGGACAGAAGCATCGTACGCGAGCATATAGTAATTCTCGTCGTCCCACATGAGCGCATATGGGCTCACCCGATAGCGCGCCCCGTCTTTGCGGAATCTGCGCTCTTTTTTCACCGTGTACTCAAAATAGCGGAAAGTGATCTGTTGGTCGCAAGTGATGGCGGCGGAAATCTCGTCTACATTGTAATACACGCTTTCATTCATGCTCTTGACGCGATTCCGCACGAACACCTGACGCTGCAGTAGTTTCGCATCATGGCGGGATGCGAGTGATTCGATCTTGGAAATGAGCGAGAGCGTTTTCTTCTGCGTGATGAATTTGGAAGACTGCACGCTGTCCACCAAAAGTTTCAGCTCGGGAAGTTGGAACTGCCGCTCCCCGATGTAATACCCCGTGCTTTTGGACTTGACTTGCAAAATGTCCAGTCCGAACACGCGGAGCGTCTCCATATCATCGTAAATGGTTTTGCGCTCGGCATGGATGTCAAGCCCCGCGAGATAGGAGATCATATCCGCAACCGTGGCAGGATGTGCTTCGTCGGTGTTTTCGTTTAAGTACTGCATAAGATATAAAAGGCGCATCTTCTGATTTGCACTCTTTGCCACGTGATTCACCTCGTTTACGAAGTGGTTTTAGGATTACAAAACTGCGCTGAGTTCTTCCATATATGCGTCAATGACGATGGTGCGGTCAAACTCACGTTCCATTTTCTCGCGCCCGCGTTTTCCCATCTCTTCACGTTTTTCCCGCGGAAGTGCGATGAATTTTTCCACCGCGGCGCACAGAGATTCGGGGTTCTTCACATCAAAGCCGAGCCCGGAGATGCCTTCATCAAACGCTTCGCGGCAACCCGGGATACGGGTAGCAAGAATGGGTCGACCGGTGCTTGCTGCTTCCAGTAGCGCATTCGCCATACCCTCGTGGTAAGATGCGTGGAGCAGCGCGTGGCAGTCTGCAAGATAGGGCTGTACGTCTTCCTGGTACCCGCAATATTCGATACAGGTGGTCTGAACCGCCACTTCCACTTCGCGCTGATAATCTTCATCGTAGTAGCCAAGCAAGCGAATCTTCACTTTTTTGCCACGGTTCTGCAAAATCTTCGCGGCAGCAAGGATCTCGCCGATGCCCTTGTCGCGGGTGATACGCCCCACCACCAACAGACGAAGAATTTCATCATCTTCCGGATAGGGCACATATGGGAATCTGTTCAGATTCACGCCCGAGCCGGGGAGCAGGTGGTAGTTGTCGCTTACCATACGCTTCTTCTGCAAGAATGCAAGGTTATCCGTGTTCTGCACAAACACGGTCTTCGCCTTGGAAAGCCCGAGTTTGTAGAGTGGCTTCGTGATAAAAGACACAATGTGTTTGCTCTGAATGGTGATGCCAAGCCCTGTTACATTAGAAAAACAGGGGACGTTGCACATCGCCGCCGCAAGCCCGCCATAAATATTCGGTTTGATGGAAAAAGAGAGCACCGCTTGCGGTTTGATACGTTTGATGAGTTTATAATAATCGGAAAGCAGGGTCAGCTCATGAAACGGATTGATGCCATGGCGTTTGAGCGTGAGTTCGTAGAATTCACAACCCATGTCCATGAAGGTATCCACGTGTTTCCCGCGCGGACACGCGATGGCCACCGTGTGCCCTTCACTAAGCAGACGATTTAACAGTTCCATTCGGAGATATGTAATTGCAGTATCATGATTGACCAAAATCAAAACTTTACTCATCGTGATTCACCGTATTTCTCGTGTAATGTGTCCATTATAACACGGAAAAGAGAAAAGGTCAATCGGCGACGGAGTCTGTACATTTTGGGAGTAACGTTCTGCCGAAGAATCGAGAAAAGCCTTCCATGGGGGCTGCATCAAAAAAGCGAGGTGAATTTCACCTCGCTTCTTAAGAGTCAAACCGGCTTAGAATAGTTTTCCGGAACATAGTCGTCCCAGGTGCAACCCATTATTTTGATAAGCACGTCAACCATTTCACGGCGCTTGCCGAAATCGGTGAGCGACGGATAGGGCGAATCGTTTTCGCGTTCTCGGTACCTGCGCATGATCTCCACATATCTGAGTGAACTTTCATATGTATCGGAAGGGTCAGCAAATAGTGGCGGACGTCTGTTTTTTACCATCAGTTCGTTGACACGCTGAAATCGGGCAGTCCCCTTTCTCAGTTGGCTTAAGATATCATCATCCGTGTATCCAACACTTCTATATGCGGGATATCCGTCTTCTTTTTCAAGCATTTTTTCAACCGCGCTGGTGGTAATATCGCCCAACGCATCGAATATTTCCTGCCTTGCATCAAACGGTAGATTTTTCACATAATAATCAATCATGCGCACGGTCATATAGATCCCCTCTGGCAAGTTTGTACTGTTTATTTCCGCAATAATTCAAAATACATATGCCGATAAGAATGATATCCTCTTCCGCTATAATTACGGGGATGTCCGATACAGTTTTTCGGGTCTGTTATCAATATATAATCCTCCCGATCAAATGCCTTGCAAATAACGCCTGAAAACGCGCCGTCC
This sequence comes from Oscillospiraceae bacterium, assembly GCA_015067485.1. Taxonomy (GTDB): domain Bacteria; phylum Bacillota; class Clostridia; order Oscillospirales; family JAAYXM01; genus SIG510. The sequence continues at coordinate 1,629 of SVMJ01000014.1, read as the reverse complement.
TTTACAATGCAGTCATCAAGACTGATTTCCACGTCGTTTTCTTCCTTGGAATAATCGTCGCGTCCGTCCCCTGCATCGGTACTGCTCTCGTAATCCATGATGTATGTAGTATGAACGTACCACTTAGACGCTTCTTCGGTAAGGGTTTTCACAAAAGCATCGTCGTAATCGATCGGAGCAATATATAATTCGCTGGTAACCAAAACATCTTTTTCGGTGTCCCGCGTGCAGCGCTCAAACCTGACAGCCCCTTCCATGCTCTTATCAACGATCGTTTGAATCAACATATGGTTCACTTCCTTTGATTTGCAGATTTATCATTTTATTCATTGTATCACGCCTTATTTGAAAAGTAAACTTTCGCAGTATAAATCTCCACTCTTTACAAACACTAACAGTACAATTTGTAAAATAAGGAGACTAAGATATGAAAGCCACAGGGGACGGTTGCGAGCGCTGTCGGTGGCAGATGAAGCGAGCAACGAGGAGTGGCAGCGGTCGACAGATGCCAAGGAGCACCGTTGACACAGGCAGATGTCGGGCACCGCAACAGGGTGAGAAGAATTGAGGCTTGTGTTATAATAGGGCAAACCGTTTGACACCCGCATAAGCAATAGGGATTTCGCTGGTTTGCCCCATCGAACGCATTGGTGTCAAAATAGGGTTTTCGGCAGCTTTTATAAATCACAAAAGAGGAGTGGTTTTCCACTCCTCTTTTGTGATTTAATACTATTAAAGACTGCTTTTATTAGCACCATGGCAAGTTACCGGCAAGTTAAAAATTCACCAAATATTGCGTCAGACCCCGATAAAATAAGCATATTTTGAGGTTTGAATTATTCCACAAATGAATTCAGCAAGTTACCGGCAAGTTAAATTTACGCCCAAAAAGGAATATATTTCATATATCGAGGTGCTGTGTCGGGGTCAAGGGGCTTGATTATCTTTTTTTCCACAGCTTCTTTTATGAGTCTAGAAATACTAGCAGAAGAAGATTCAGCTACACCAAATCGTTCACGAAGAGATTTATTTGTTAGTTGTTCGCCTTGGACCTGTTTTATACATGCGTGCAAATAACATGCCCACAACTTATCTTCAGGCGATATGCTTGTAAATGGTAAATCCGCAAACAAAGTGACCCTTGTGTTTTCTTGGTACAAAACAATTTTTGGTGCAGGTAATTGCAACAATTCACAAGCAATAACAATTTTGTCCCATCCAGTACCAAGTTCTTCACACATTCTTAATCTTCGCATTAATTCTGCCAATTTTTCATTTCTAGATTTAGGTGGATTATCTACAATTCTTCGTACGTCCACTAATGGTGTACCAGGATTAGTAATTTCAATACGATTTTCGAAAATTTCAATTACGGGACCCGTTCCTGTAACAGAAAAGTCTTGATGAATTAAGGCGTTTGCCACTGCTTCGCGTATTGCTATTACTGGATAGGCAGATTCTTGGGTTCTCAAAGCACCAGTTATGACTTCCTCTGTTGGGATTAAGGCGCTAATGAATTTAACAAGTCCTTCAAAACCTACAACATATCCTTTTTCGCCAATATCTTCTTTTAGCATATTCATTCTGTTATTGCCTTTATATTGAACGACGCGAACGGCTTTTCTTGAT
>SVMJ01000013.1 GCA_015067485.1 Oscillospiraceae bacterium | reverse complement strand
TCCCGATATGCCGAAATATCCCGAAAAGACTGGCATTCTCAGCAGAAAAGCGGTGTGCGGTTGGCACGTAAGATTCAGGTTCTAGTCGGGGCAACTCGGTGGAGGTTCAAGTCCTCTTATCCGCACCAAATAAAAAAGATGGCTATACGCCATCTTTTTTATTTGCATGAGTGAAAGACTTGAAAGGCGGCTCTTGGAAACAGTCCGGTGGACTGTTTTAACCGCCGTGGCTTTTTCCGCAGAAAAAGCAAGTCCTCTTATCCGCACCAAAACAACACGGCATCCCAAACGGGGGGGTCCGTGTTGTTTTGTTTTTCTTCGGCTTTTTTGGGGAAAACTTTGTGAGAGAAATAACGCTTCCCTTTTCGGATCGTTTTTGGTAAGATAATATTATCTGAACGAAAGGATTTCATCAAATGAGAAAAACAAAAATCATTTGTACCATCGGTCCCGCAAGTTTTGACGAGACGGTGTTTGAAGCGATGTGTCGTGCCGGACTCAACGTCGCGCGACTGAACTTTTCCCACGGCACACACGCGGAGCATTTTGAAAAACTCGACATGATCAAGCGTGTGCGTGAGCGTTTGGGTCTCCCCATCGCGATTTTGCTTGACACCAAAGGTCCCGAATACCGAATCAAAACCTTCAAAGACAACAAGGTAACCGTTTGCGACGGAGATGAATTTATTTTCACCACCGACGATATCGAAGGGGATGCAACCCGCGTTTCAGTAAACTACGAAGGTCTCCCAAACGATCTGGATGTGGGCGATAAAATCTTAGTCAACAACGGACTTGTCATTTTCGAAGTAAAGGAAATCAAAGGTCATGACATTGTTTGCACCGTGGTGACAGGCGGCGAGCTTTCAAACCGCAAAAGCATGAGTTTCCCGAACAAAGTTCTTAAAAATGACTATTTAAGCAAGCAGGATCAGGAAGATCTGCTGTTTGGCATTCAAAACGGAGTGGACTTTGTCGCTGCATCGTTTGTCTCCTCCAAGCAAGATGTTTTGGACATCAAAAACTTCCTTTTCGAACACGGCGGCGAACATATCGAAGTCATCGCAAAGATCGAAAACCAGGCAGGTGTGGACAACATCGAAGAAATTTGTGAAGTGTGCGAAGGTATTATGATCGCGCGTGGCGATCTGGGCGTGGAAGTCCCGTTTGCGGAACTCCCGTCCATCCAAAAACATCTCATCACCAGATGCCGTATGCTGGGTCGACGCGTCATCACCGCGACCGAAATGCTGGAATCCATGATCCACAACCCGCGCCCCACCAGAGCGGAGATCTCCGACGTTGCAAACGCGGTTTACGACGGCACAAGCGCGGTCATGCTCTCGGGCGAGACCGCGGTGGGTAAATATCCGGTCGAAACCATTCACGCAATGTCCGAGATCATCGTACAAACCGAAAAGAGCATCAATTACGAAAAGCGTTTCAAAACCTATGCGTTCAAAATCAAAAACAAAGTTGACGCGATTTCTCACGCGACCTGCGGTATGGCGATCGACATCAAAGCGAAAGCAATCGTCGTTACCTCCATGTCCGGTATGACCGTGCGCATGGTCTCCCGTTTCCGTGCTCCCACCGATATTATCGGCATGGCGACCAACAAATCTGTGTGGTACAAACTCGCGCTCTCTTGGGGCGTTTTGCCCGTACTCAGCGAGCAGTTCAACTCATCCGATGTTTTGTTCTATCACGCAACGCGTGCGGCAAAAGAAAATCTGCCGCTCAAGCCGGGTGATCTCATCGTGCTTACCGGTGGTATCATCAACGGGAAATCAGGCAACACAAACACCATCAAAGTCGAAACCATCTAAAAAACCGCTCTGCATTTGCAGAGCGGTTTTTCTTCTCAATTTCGCGTTCATCACGCCATTAGTACTCGATTTCTGCTCCAACTTCCGCAGCCACAGCTTCGAGCGCAGCGTTGTATTCATTCAGCAAATCAACAGCGCCGGAAAGTGTGTCATACGCTGCATTGATGGTGGCTTCATTTTGGGTTTCGCATCCTTCCGAAAGACCTGTAAATCCCGTCTTATAAGCATCCATCACCTTGATATACTTCGCTTTGAGTTCTTTCACTTCTTCTGTAGCGGGAGAGATTGCAGCAAGTTTTGTCAAAGAACTCTCGACCAACGGGAGCAAAACCTCATTAATACTTGCTGCAAGAGCTGCATCGTCTTCCAGTGTTTCCCAAGCAGCAACTTCTTCCTTGAGTGCTTCGTATTCCGCGTTTACTTCTACCATTTCGACATTCAAAAAGTTTTGCAAATCATCAAATACGGGATTTGAGCAACCGGCTAAAAGGGTAATCGTCATCACAAGCGGTAGTAAAAGTGCTAATAACTTTTTCATAACAAAATCCTCCAACTCTATGTTTTTGAATCAATATTTGGTTTATCGGTCCAATCTGCGCTTGCTATATTCAGCCCATAAATCCAATTCGCGGGAATAAATCGCATCTCCCATATAGATATCGCGTGCGCGGAAGTCATCCATAATCTTCTGGATGTTGTTGTATTCCGCAATCAGTCGCTCATCGCTCATCTTATATGCAGGAGTGAGCGATCCATACCAATCCGGCTGTTTTTTGTAGTCTTCGGGCGGATTCGGATCGAGTGTCATGCTTGTCACAGTCTGGGTAGCCGCTTTGGTAAGGCTCGTGATCAAATCCGAATTGTTAAGCGGAGTTACAAAATAACGATGCAGGAAGGTAACGATTTGTGCACGAGTGCAAGTCGCATTCGGGGAGAATGTGGTCCCACCGGTACCGTTGGTGATGCCCTTTCTCAGTGCCCAAGAAACCGCCTTGTCAAGGTTGCTGTCTTCTGAGACATCCGAGAACGGAACTCTGGTCGACGATGGTGCGCCCGCATAGCGCCAGAAATACTCAACGGTGGCACCGCGGGTTGCCGGGGTGTTCGGTCCGAAGGTGGAACTATTCGGAGCGTATATGCCCTTTTCCTTTGCCCACAGCGCGACATTGTAGTAATAATCGCTTACCTTGACATCAGTATATGGGTTTGCGATCGACGGTGCAGGCGAGCCTGCCGCACGCCACAGGAAGGTCAGAATCTGTGCGCGGGTACAAGTCGCATTCGGGGCAAAAGTGGTTGCACTGGTGCCATTGGTGATACCTTTTTCAACCGCCCAGTTGACCGGAGTAAAGAAGTAGTCCGCCTTCTTCACATCCTGAAACTCAGGAGTGGCCGCGACAGTACTCTTCAAAACCGTGAATTTGCCGTAGTCGTTGCGGTCGGTTGCCGAAGCATATCGAACGGTGCCGTTTTTGACTTCGAGCACCATAAAGAGATTATCCGGGTAGTAATGACCGCCATAATAAGTCCACAAATAGAGATAGTATGTTTGGTTAACGTCGAGCGGAATATCACCTTCTTCAAAGTAAAGAGAAATACTGTTTGTCTTGTTGTACTCCATTTTCTGCTCGTCAGTGTAGTAGAGCATGCCAAACTTGTCGGCATTGCTTAAAACTTCATCCCAGGAACGAAATGCCGTTCCGTAATAGCCAAGGTCGGTGAAGTCGCCATAATACTTGTCGGTCCCGCTTTCACCCGCAGAGCGCAAGCGCTTGGTTGCAACCGTGAGACAACTGGTTGCACTTGCAGTGTCCCAGCCGAAGTTGATATTCAATGTCTTTACGTCGCCGTTGTTGTAGTAGTTGGCAGATGTAACCGAGATGTTCGTCGCAGCCGCAGAAGCCGTGAACGGCATCATCGTCACAAGCATACAAACCAGTAATAACACGCTTAAAATTCTGTTTTTCATTGGTTCATTCCCCCTAATAAATGTAAAATCAGGTCGAGCGTTGCCAAATCTCCTTTCCCCATTACTCGCACAATCAATGTTTCACTTGAAAAAACGAACATGATATGCTATAGTGATTGTACACCGTACCTCAAGGTACGATGCAAGCGTTTTTTTGGAAATCTGTTTTTGGAATGGAGACAACTCGATGAACAGTGAAAATTTGTTTTCCATCGGCGAAATTGCGAAAGCCATTGGAATCACAAGAAAAACGATCTTGAATTATGAGACAAAAGGTTTGATAAAACCCGACCGAAAAGACGGCACCATGGGCAACAGATACTACACAATCGATACCTTTACACAAATCCGCACCATCCGTGTCTTTCAGGGTTTGGGTCTTTCGCTCGATGAAGTGCGTGAATATCTTGACGACACCACAGATTTACAACCGATGATACAACGCTTGGAAAAAATGAAAAACCAACTGATTCTTACCATTGAAAAACTGAAAGAGCGAACTTACAAACAAGGCGATTCCGTAAAAAAAATTACCATTGCACCGCAAACAATTTATTGCCGCACATACAACTCGGTCTCAGTTTCCGACAAAACCATCCTGCTTCGTGATACCGCGCTCGAAGCAATGCGAAAATACGGAACCGATACCACCCGGCGTATGTATTTCACCGAGTATTCCGAAACTTCCCCCACAGAAATTTCTTATTGTGTGGCGGTACCCGCCGAAAGCGAAGGGGAATATATCAAACACCTTCCTTTGCTTGAAGCAATCTCATTTTTTCATCACGGGGCATATGAAGAAATTCCCGATGCGCGCAAAAAGTTGCTGCAATATGCAACTGAAAATCACATCACACTGTCCGGAGTCTTCCGCAATCTTTATCTCGAAGGTCCACCGCAGCACAAAGATAAAAGCAAGTTTATTACCCAGATCGTTGCATTCATCAAATAACCATCTAACAAAAAGACCTGCACCTGCAGGTCTTTTTTCTTCACCGAAATTCTGCTCGCTTAATATACTGTAACAGAAAGGAGCGAAATAGGATTTTGACAGAGAATAAACGTATCTTTTCGGTGGTCGGCGGAGATCTCCGCCAAGCGCATCTTGCCGAACTGCTCGCTGACGACGGGCACACGGTCTTTGCCTATGCGCTGGAAAAACATTCGTTTTCCGACCGCGTCACCAAATCGTATCAAATGACCGACCTGACCCGACGGGTGGACTGCGTGATTCTTCCACTCCCGGTGTACGGGGATTCCGATATGCTCAATACACCACTCTCGCTGAATACCTACGCGGTGGAAGATCTCTTTTCTCTCTTCCCCACCGGACAAACCGTGGTGGCGGGCAAAGCCGACCATGCGCTGTTTGAGAAAGCTGGTCGAAGCGGTGTTCGTCTCTATGACTATTTGGAGCGTGAAGAATTCAGCGTTTCCAATGCGATCCCATCGGCAGAAGGTGCGATTCAACTTGCGATGCAAGAACTCCCCACGACTCTCCATGGTCTCGACGTGCTGGTACTCGGTTACGGCAGAATCGGGAAACTGCTTGCAAAATACTTAACCGCACTCGGCTGCCGCGTTACCGTTACCGCGCGGAAATACAGCGACCTTGCATGGATTGATGCAAACGGCTACTCAGTCATGCACACGCGCGACATTGACGGCACGCTCGGCGTATATGATCTGATTTTCAACACCATCCCATCCCCAGTACTCACCGCACCCCGTCTCGCAGAGCTGAAGAAAACCTGTCTGTGCATCGACCTTGCGTCCAAACCGGGCGGAATCGACTTTACTGCCGCAAAGAAACTCGGCGTGCGCGCGATTTGGGAACTCTCCATTCCCGGTAAAGTCGCACCCGTTACCGCAGGCAAGATCATGAAGCAAACCATCTACAACATCATGGAAGAATGGGGGTGCCACGCATGACCGTCGGCTTCGCGATCTGCGGCTCATTCTGCACCTTCCACCGCATCCCCGCAGAACTCGAGCGATTAAAATCCGCAGGCTATCGCATTCTCCCCATCTTCTCCCAAATTGCATACTCCACCGATACACGCTTCGGCGTGGCACGCGAATTTGTGGAAACCGTGGAAACCATCTGCGGAGAAAAGAGCATCTACACGATATCGGGTGCAGAACCCATCGGCCCCAAAAAACTGCTCGATGCGCTCATCATCGCCCCATGCACGGGAAATACACTCGCAAAACTCGCCTGCGGCATCACCGACAGTTCGGTTACCATGGCGGCAAAAGCGCACCTAAGAAATGAACGCCCACTCATCCTTGCTGTCTCGACTAACGACGGACTGGGGCTGAATGCAAAAAACATCGGAACTCTTTCCGCTACGCGGCATATCTATTTCGTCCCCTACGGGCAGGACGATCCTGTCAGCAAAACCAAATCCTTAGTCTCGGATATGACGCTCATCCTACCCACACTCGAATCCGCCCTTTCGGGCAAGCAGTTACAACCAACGCTTTTGCGATAAAAACAAAAAAACACACCGAACATTTCTTCGGTGTGTAAATAACAGGGGTTCGAACCGCGCTCATCTTACCCTCAAACGAGAGTAAGATGAGTTTGCGGTATTGAGAAGCAGATTTTAGTATCTTTTCTTCTTTGCGCGTGCTGCCTCGCTCTTCTTACGGCGCTTTACGCTCGGGCTTTCATAATGCTCGCGCTTACGGAGCTCGGAAAGGACGCCCGCCTTCGCGCAGGAACGCTTAAAGCGCTTCAATGCACTTTCCAAAGACTCATTTTCTTTTACGCGGACTTCTGACATGATTATCCCTCCCTCCGGTTAAAGACCAAACGAATTACAACGGTAAACAAGATACCAAAAAATATTATACGCAAAAACAGTCACTCTGTCAAGCAAAGTTTCCAATTTTGCAAAAGTTTTTTGCTATCGGATGATCAAATTGACCAATTTGTTCTTAACAACAATGGATTTGACGAGTGTGCCGCTTGCGAGTGCTGCTTTGACTTTCTCGGTTTCGCAAGCAAGTTTCACAACAGTCTCGTCGTCTGCATCGGTCGGAACGAGGACTCGTTCACGAAGTTTGCCGCAGACCTGAACCGCGATTTCCACCTGTGCATCCACGGTTTTTGCGGGGTCAAAGGTGGGCCACTCAGCAAGCGAGATCAGGCCTTCACCGCCGAGGGTTTCCCAAAGTTCTTCCGCCATGTGCGGTGCAAACGGAGCGAGGAGTTTCAGCAGGAGTTTCACTTCGCCGCGGGTTGCGCCGTCTGCCGCGAGTTCGTTGAGCAGCGCCATCATTGCCGCGATCGCGGTGTTGAACTTGACGTTTTCAATATCTTCCGACACCTTTTGGATGGTCTTGTGGATGATGGTTTCATGTTTGGGGTTATACTCTTCCCCATCGGCTGCGTTTTCCGCAAGGTTCCAAACACGGTCAAGGAAGCGTTTGCAACCCTTGACGGATTCGGACTGCCAGGAAGCGGCTTTTTCAAAGTCACCGATGAACATGATATACAGGCGCATGGTGTCTGCGCCAAATTCTGCGATGATGTCGTTCGGATTGATGACGTTACCGCGGGATTTGGACATCTTTTCCCCGTTTTCGCCCAGAATCATGCCGTGGCTGGTACGTTTCTGATACGGTTCTTTGGTGGGGACGACCCCGATATCGTACAGGAACTTATGCCAGAAGCGGGAGTAGAGCAAGTGCAGAGTGGTATGTTCCATACCGCCGTTGTACCAGTCAACGGGTGCCCAGTAATCCAGCGCTTCTTTGGATGCGAGTGCAGTATCACAGTTCGGATCCATATAGCGCAGGAAGTACCAGCTGGAGCCTGCCCACTGGGGCATGGTATCGGTTTCACGGCAAGCATGACCGCCGCACTTGGGGCAAGTGGTATTGACCCAATCGGTCATAGCAGCGAGTGGGGACTCGCCGTTGTCGGTGGGTTCATAGGATTCCACTTCGGGAAGGGTTACCGGGAGTTGATCTTCCGGAACCGGGACCCAACCACACTTCTCACAGTAGACAAGCGGAATGGGCTCACCCCAATAACGCTGACGGGAGAAGACCCAGTCACGCAGTTTGTAGTTGACTTTTTTGTGCCCGATGCCTTTATCAGACAGCCATTCGATGATTTTGACTTTTGCATCTGCTACTTCGAGACCGTCAAGGAAGTCGGAGTTTACCATCTTGCCGGTTTCGACGTCGGTGAATGCTTCATTTAAGACATCACCGCCTGCGACCACTTCAATAATTGGGAGATTAAATTTCTTTGCAAACTCCCAGTCACGGGTGTCGTGAGCCGGAACTGCCATGATTGCACCGGTGCCGTAGCCCATCAAAACGTAGTCGGAGATGAAGATGGGGATTTCCTTGCCGTTGACCGGGTTGATGGCAGAGACGCCGTCGAGTTTCACACCGGTTTTTTCCTTTGCCATCTCGGTACGTTCGAAGTCGCTCTTCTTTGCAGCAAGTGCTATGTAGGCACGGATGTCGTCCAGATTGGAAAGGCTATCTGCCCAAGCGTCGATCAGCGGGTGTTCGGGCGAGATGACCATGTAGGTCGCGCCGAAGAGTGTGTCGGGGCGGGTGGTATACACGGTAAGGGTGTCGCCTTTGGTGGTTTTGAAATCCACTTCCGCACCGGTGGAGCGACCGATCCAGTTCTTCTGCTGGACTTTGACGCGTTCGATGAAGTCGACATCGTCAAGGTCGTTGATCAGGCGTTCTGCATACTCGGTGATTTTGAGCATCCATTGGCTCTTTTCCTTACGGATGACTTCGCTGCCACAGCGTTCGCAAACGCCGTTGACCACTTCTTCGTTTGCAAGCACGCACTTACAGGAAGTACACCAGTTAACAGGCATTTCCTTTTTATATGCAAGCCCTTTTTCGAAGAGTTTTTGGAAGATCCATTGGGTCCACTTAAAGTAGCCCGGATCGGTGGTATTGATCTCGCGGTCCCAGTCAAAAGAATAGCCAAGGGACTGGAGCTGAGATTTGAAGAACGCGACATTGCGGCGGGTAACTTCGGTCGGATGGATCTTGTTTTGGATCGCGAAGTTTTCGGTGGGCAGACCGAACGCGTCCCAACCCATCGGGAACAGCACGTTATAGCCTTCCATGCGGCGCTTGCGTGATACCACGTCGAGTGCGGTGTACGGTCTTGCGTGACCCACGTGGAGACCGTTACCGGACGGATAGGGGAATTCGACCAGACCGTAAAATTTCTTTTTGTCGGTTGCGCCGTTTACTGCACGGAACGCGCCGCTCTCTTGCCATTTCTTTTGCCATTTCGGCTCGATTTTACCAAATTCGTACTTCATCGTAAAACCACCTTACTTCAGATTATCGAGACTGATCGGTTTGGCATCTGCCCAAACACGGTCGAGTTGATAGAATTTACGTGCATCTTCTGTGAACACGTGGATGACTACGCTCAGATAGTCCATCAGCACCCAACTTCCGCCGCGGTGCCCTTCGGTGTGATGCGCGGTCACGCCCTGCTCTTCCAAAACATGGTCAACATGCTCGGTGAGAGTGCGGATATGGGTATTGGAGGTACCCGTGCAGATGATGAAATAATCGGCAAGGGTGGTGAGTTCTTCGATTTGAAGGACCTGAATATCACGCGCTTGCTTTTCATCCAACACCGCCACTGCGGCTTTTACAATTTCCATCGGTGTCATTGTGTCATCTCCTCTTTGTCGAGTTCATCGGAATATTTGTTATTTGCGAGCTTCACGTGCGGAAGGTCGACGTTTGTAATGGGGTCCACATAGGGGTTGAAATGGGCATTGATGAGTTCAAGCGTCTTGCTTTCATACGCCATAAAGTAGGACAGATGCTTGTAATACTGGGCTTCACCCGGGAGCGTAAACATCTTGAAATCTTCTGTCAGATCCATGTTCACCGCTTCTTTTGCCATCCAAACCAGATTTCCCGTGCTCAGATCGGTCTTGACGTTTTTGATCAAAATCTCGGCGAGAGACGGGATCTTGGTGATGGTCTTGGGTGAGACGAGTTTTGCCATAAAAGCATCAATAAAGCGGTGCTGCATTTCGATACGCTCGAGATCGCCGCGGGCATAAGTCGCGCGGAATCGCATGAAGCCCATCGAGTCGTACCCATTGAGCGTCTGCAGTCCTTTTTTGATGTCGATGGTGAGATCCTGTTCCGGGTCGGAATAGTACATATCCATCGGGACATCCACCGTGACACCGCCAATCTCATCAATGAGTTCACAGAACGCATCTACCGTGACTAAGAGATAGCGGTCGGGACGGAATCCTACAATGGATTCCACCTCAAGCATGAGTTCCTCGAGATTGGCTTTTCCGCCTTGGGAGTAGGCCGAATTGATCTTTTTATTCTTGCGTTCCACATTTACCATAGTATCACGAGGGATACTCATCATACTGATTTTATTGTTTTTGATATCGTACGCCATGAGCATGATGACGTCGGTATTGAGCCCGACTTTATCACGCCCGATGAGCAGGATGGTAACGAAATCTTCTTTTCGCGGATTTTCGGGAGCCGCAATTTCATCCAGTGCCGCCACATCGTTTTCCCGTTTGGTTTCACTTGATAATTCGGGCGGGCGAATCCATTGGAACGCCATTGCACAAGCGGTGAGAACCACAGTCAAAAAGATCAGAAGAAATACCGCAAAGCCTTTCCGCAGGCGGCGTTTTTTCTTTTTCGGGCGTACGTGTGTATGCTCCGCTCGTTTGCGGTTGCCATACAGTTTCATAACTACTTCCTTTCGCGATTTAACAACCAATTACGCGCATTGACCATTGTTTCGTCAATGCGCTGATTTTTCCCTTCCAAATATGCAAGGGAGTGTTCCATCCCCGCAAGCACGGCATCTTCCAGATTGATTTCGGCAAAGATGCGAAGTCTTTCTACGCCCGGAAAATTCCGCCCGGGCTCAATGAGATCCGAGATCCATAAAATCATATCCAGTCTGCTCATGCCCGCGCACCCGGTTGTGTGCCATCGGATCGCGCTGCAAACCGCATCACTTGCGCCAAAGGTTTCCTTGGCAACAATTGCCGCCGAGCGCGCATGATAGAGTTGCGGAAACAGTTTTTGCAGACTGTCTATCATTATACCATGCTGTGATAAGAAGTTCAACTGTGCATCATCTGACCATTCTTTGGTGCAGTCGTGAAGCAGTCCTGCAAGATATGCAGCGTCCGGGTCTTCGCCAAAGCGAAGCGCCAATGTCCGCGCATATTCCGCGGTTCTAAGGGTATGAGCAAAGCGTTTTTCGCTCATGCGTTTCTTCATTTCCGCGAAAATCTCTTGCACGCTACTTCGTCTCCTTCTGGATGTAGTATCCATGTTCCTTGATATAGTTGAGAATACTTTTGGGTAAATAAATTCGGTTTTCCGCATCAAATACGTTTTCCCGCAGTTCGGTCGATGAGATGGGGTGTGCCTTTGCAGAAACCAAATCAATCTCACAGTCAAAGTTTTGGAGTAAAAACTCACGGTGCTTGGAAACCTGCTCTGCATCCGAATCATCACGAAGCACCACCGCGATACGCGCATAGGAAAAAATCTCCTGTGGCCGCACCCAGTTTTGCAGAGTGAGAAACATATCGGTCCCCACGATGAACCAGAGCGTGTCATCCGGATAAGTTTTACGGAATTCTGCCAAAGTATCCGCGGTATAACTTGTCCCGCCGCGAATGATTTCAAGATCGCTCACTTCCGCACCGATCTCGTCTGCTGCAAGGCGCGTCATTTCAAGACGCGCGGCAGCATCCGGTGTGTTTTGCGGCATTTCCTTGTGCGGCGGAATGAAACTGGGGAGCAAAATCAATCTGTCCAGCCCGAGTTCTTCTTTTGCCGCCTGCGCCGCGTGCAAATGTCCGGTGTGCGGCGGATTGTAAGTCCCGCCCAAAATCCCGATTTTCATCACTTTACCAAAACGATCTTCGGGTCTTTTTTGCTTGCGCGATAGAGCACGAAACGGGTGCCGATGGTCTGGACACAGTCACAGCCCAATTCTTCGCACAGCACATCTGCCACTTCGCGCGGAGAGAGCAATGAATTTTCCAAAACGCGACCCTTGACCAATTCACGCGCGGTGAGTGCATCGTCTGCCTGACGGATAAGATTTTCGTTGATGCCGCCTTTTCCCACGTGTAAAATGGTATCTTCATGTGCACCGAGTGCACGCAGTTGTGCGCGTTGTTTACTGGTCAGCATAGTTGTTTCCTCTTTCTTTCCAAAACACCTTCAACGCGCCCAAGAAATTCGAAAGCGCCATTGCGCGGTGTGAGATTTCGTTTTTGCGTTCGGCAGAGATTTCCGCCATAGTCGCCCCTTCGTTGGGGAGATAGAAAATCGGGTCGTAGCCGAAACCGCCGTCGCCGACCGCAGTTTCGGTAATCAATCCGTGGCATTCGCCGCGGGTAACGATTTTCTCACCGTCTGGGAACACACACGCGACAGCCGATACGAAAAAAGCACGGCGATCGGTCTTCCCTTCCATGTTTTTAAGCAACAAATTTAACCGCTCAGTGTCATCTTTGCAAGCGTCTCCACCGTAGCGTGCCGAGTAAATCCCCGGCTCGCCGCCAAGGGCTGAAACAACCAGCCCCGAGTCATCCGCAACCGCAGGAAGACCCGTAACTTTCATCGCGTTTTCCGCTTTGAGTACCGCATTTTCTTCAAACGTTTTTCCGGTTTCTTCCACATCGGTAGTAACACCCGCCTGTGCGAGAGATACCGCTTCCACCCCGAAATCTGCCAAAATCTTCTGCAGTTCTTTCAGTTTCTTTTGGTTATTGGTTGCAATTACAAACTTCATAATATTCCACCCAATGCCTTCTTCTGTTTCCCAATCAGGCTCTTGACGCCCTTGGTGCCTAAGTTGAGCAGTTTGGTATGTTCTGCGCGGGTAAACGGACGCTCTTCGCCCGTGCCCTGTACTTCAATGAGATCTCCGTTTTCGGTCATGATGGCATTGAAATCTACTTCCGCGTTGCTGTCTTCGCGGTAGTTTAAGTCGAGTACACAAACGCCGTCTACAATGCCCACGCTGACTGCCGCCGCCCAACCGGTGATCGGGTTTTCTTGGATGAGCCCTTGCTCTACCATGCGCTTGCAGGCAAGTGCCATTGCGACAAAACCACCCGTGATGGAAGCACAGCGGGTCCCGCCGTCTGCCTGCAGAACATCACAGTCCACCGTGATGGTGTACTCTCCGAGTTTTGCAAGATCTACTACACTACGGAGCGAGCGACCGATGAGACGCTGGATTTCACTGCTGCGCGGTGCGATCTTGAGTCGGGAAACATCACGCGGGGTGCGTTTCCCTGTCGCACGCGGGAGCATGGAATACTCAGCGGTTACCCACCCGGTTCCCATCGGGACATACGGGGGCGCGCCTGCTTCCACGGTCGCGTTGCAGAGCACATGGGTATCACCCATTTGGATCAAAACGCTTCCTTCTGCATATTTTGTGAAATCCGTGATGATTTTAACCGGGCGCAACTGCCCTTCACTTCTTCCGTCTGCTCGTACCATACGGTCCTCCTTAGAAAATTGCCTGTGCAAACTCCATTGCATCAAACGGCATCAAATCGTCCATTTGTTCTCCCACCCCGATAAACTTCACCGGGATCTCCATGGTATCTGCAATGGACACCACAATACCGCCTTTTGCGGTTCCGTCCAGTTTCGTCAAAACGATTCCGCTAATACCGCCTGCGGCGCGGGAGAATTCTTTTGCCTGCTGAACCGCATTCTGACCCGTGGTCGCATCGAGCACGAGCAGGGTCTCCACATCCGCGCCCGGCACTTCACGTTCGATGATACGTGCGATCTTTTGCAGTTCGTTCATCAAATTCTGTTTGTTGTGCAAGCGCCCTGCGGTGTCGCATAAAACAACGTCGCTTCCACGCGCCTTTGCCGCATTGATTGCGTCAAAGATGACTGCCGCGGGGTCGGCCCCTTCGCCGTGGCGAACCAGTTCCACCCCTGCGCGGTCTGCCCAAATGGCAAGTTGGTCTGCCGCCGCGGCACGGAAGGTATCCGCCGCCGCAAGCAGGACTTTTCTACCTTGCGACTTGAACAAATTTGCAAGTTTTCCGATGGACGTGGTTTTCCCCACCCCGTTGACACCTACCACCAAAACAACGCTCGGCTTGGTGGTGAGTTTCATCTCACTTGACTTACGGGTTAAAATTTCGCACACGATCTCGTGGAATTCCGCTTTGAGTTCTTCCCCATCGCGGAGTTTCTTTTCTTTTGCGCGGGTGCGAAGTTCCTCGGTGATGTTCATCGCGGTTACCGCACCGAGATCCGCCAAAATCAGCGCTTCTTCCAAATCGTCAAAGAAGTCTTCATCCAGTGGGGTGAATGTTTTAAGCAAACTCTCCACCTGATCGCTGACCGCGGCGCGTGTTTTCTGCAGTCCTTCTTTGAGTTTATCAAACAGTCCCATAAAAAGGTCCTCTCTATTTGAGTTTCATATGGAGTTCTTTCTCCACTTCCGCCATACTGATGGTCAGCATCTTGGAAATACCGCGCTCCTGCATGGTAACGCCGTAAAGCACGTCCGCTTCTTCCATGGTACCGCGACGGTGCGTGATGACGATAAACTGGGTACGGTCACACAGGCGGCGCAAGTAATCCGCATAACGGACCACGTTGACATCGTCGAGCGCGGCTTCGATTTCATCCAGCACGCAGAACGGTGTGGGGCGAACTTTCATGATCGCAAAGTACAGTGCGATCGCAACGAATGCGCGTTCACCACCCGAAAGAAGTGTGATGGTCTTGAGTGTCTTCCCCGGCGGCTGGACCTTGATTTCAATGCCGCAGTTTAAGATGTCGTCCGGATCTTCCAAAGACAGTTCCGCGCTGCCGCCATCGAAAATTTCGGTGAAGGTCTCGCCGAACTTTTGGTTGATGACCGCGAACTTCTCCGCAAAGATCACGCGCATCTGATCGGTGAGTTCCTTGATCTTTTCGAGCAGTTCAGTCTTTGCCTGTTCGAGATCCGCGCGCTGTACGCTCATGAATTCAAAGCGTTCCGCCACACGGTCATACTCTTCGATTGCGCCTACGTTGACGTTTCCAAGACCTTTGCGCTCGTTTTTGAGTACCTGGATGCGTGCTTTTGCATCCGGGATGGATTCCAACGGCTCTGCCGCTTCTTCCGCGGCGGTCACGGTGAGTTCATAGGTTTCCCAGAGTTTGTCGATGAGTTGGGTATAGCTTTGCTCCGCACCGTCGCGCTTGGATTCCAAACGTGCACGCTCGTTTTCGAGTTTGCCGATGGTTTCATATTGCTCTTTCACATCGTGATCCATACGGTTGCGGACTGCTTCCAGTTCGAGTTTTTCCTGCATCCGCTCGGAAATTTTCGCGCGGACCGCTTCGGTCGCCCGTTCGGACTCGCCGATTTCCACCTGCTTTTGCTCGATCTCAGCTTGCAGTTCAAGGTTCTTTTCTTCGAAAGATTCAATGAGTTTGAGTTTCTGAGATCGGTCTCCTGCCATTGCGGCAGAGAGTTCCGCAAGTTCTGCGCGGGAGCGCTCGTTTTCACGCACTTCCGCTTCGATACTTGCCGCACGCAGTTTCATCTCGGCAAGCGTTTCGGTGAGATCCCCATGCTGACTCAAAAGATCATTGTGTCCGCTCTGTTTCTCTTCGATTTCTGCGGTTAATTTGTCTTTTTCCGCGGTTTTTTCTGCGATCTCCGCCGCCAGAGCTTCCGCTTCACGTTTCTTTACGGTAACGCTTGCGCGGAGCTGCACGGTTTCTTCTTCCGCATTGTCAAATGCTTCACTCATCGTGCTGAGCAAAAGATCGTAATGCTCTATTTCGGTCTTGGACTTGAGCAGTGCATCTTCTGCGGCACGCTTGTCGTTTTGCGCCACTTCAATTTCATAGGTGAGCGATGCGTACTCGCGGGAAAGCTCCTGCAAAGAAATTTCGTCCGCTTCGAGTTTTTCGCGCATCTTCTGCGCTTCTTCTTTGATACGGCGGCACTCGTTCGCACGGCTCAAGATACCCACATTTTTCCCAACGCTACCGCCGGTATACGAACCGCCCGCGTTGATGACCTGACCGTCCAAGGTGACGATCTTAAACTGATAATTATTCTTGCGTGCGAGTACTCCTGCACGGTCGATGTTTTCCACAATGACCACCCGCCCGAGCAGGCTCTGATACACTTCTGAGAAGCGTTTGTCAAAGGAGATGAGTTCGGATGCTATTCCGCAAACGCCGTCTTCTTTGCCCAACGAGACCGAAAGTTTCTTACCGCGAATGGTGGTGAGTGGGTAGAACGTGGTTCTGCCCGCGCCCGAACTTTTCAGATATGAGATACCTGCTTTTGCCGAACGCTCATCTTCTACAACAATGTTGTTGAGTGCGCCGCCGAGTGCGATTTCCACCGCGACCGCATATTCGTCGGGAACTTCCATCAATTTGGAAACGATTCCGCAAATCCCTTGCAGCTGTTTCTGCTCACTCGCTTGCATGACCGCCTTGGTCGCACCCGAGTAACCTGCAAACTCGCGCTCGAGTTCGGTGAGGTAACGGTACTTCTCTTCCAAAGTATTCAGCGTGCTCTGCTCTTTCTGCAAGGTGGTTTGTGCGCTCTCGAGTTTCTCTTTGCGGCTTTCCGCTTTGAGTGTGAATCCGCGCAAACGGTTTTCCGCTTCCGCGAGTTTCATCTCCGCTTCTTCCGCAATCGCTTTCACCGCACGCGCCTTTTCACGGGTTTCCTTACGTTTTGCTTCGTGTTCTTCAAAATCCGCTTCCAGCAAAGAAAGACGGGATTCTTCATTTTGGAGCGCAACCGCTTCCGCAGTCTGCTTTGCGCAAAGTGCGGAAAGTTCTGCTTCTTTTACCATCAAGGATGCGCGGAGTCCGTCAAGTTGTGCGCGTACATCGTTTCCACTTTCCATTGCGGCGCGGATTTTTTCATTCATCCCACCGATGGACTCTGTGAGTGCAACGCTTTCCGCATGGAGTGCTTCAATACGAGCATCGCGTTCCGCGATCTGCTCGTTCATGCCACCTTCACGGGACGCCTCTTCCGAGAGTTCGTTTCTGACACGCTCAGCATTTTCCAAATTGTTCTGAACGGTTGCTTCCAGCACCTGACGCGCGTGGATGATTTCCTGCGTTGCACGCTCGCTCGCCTGCATCCGTTCACGCTCTTCTTCAAGTGCGACTTCGAGCGCACGCATTTTCTCGCTCTGCTCTTCCATCTCGCGATAGAGCCCGTCCACAGTTTCCTGTGCACGCGAAAGTTGCGCACAGGCAATTTCATAATCCTGCGCGAGTTTTCTCGCGAGTTCTTTTTCCCGACCCAGTTCATAAAGCCAGACATTGGTTTCGAGTTTCTTCAGTTCGTCGTAGATCGCAAGGAAACGTTTTGCCTTTTCTGCCTGCTCCTGCAGCGGGACGACCTGACCTTCCAATTCGGAAATAATATCACGGATGCGGATCAGATTTTCTTCGGTGGCGTCCAGTTTCCGCTCGGCTTCCGCCTTGCGATGGCGGAACTTGGAAATGCCGGATGCTTCTTCAAAAATCTCACGGCGATCTTCACTCTTGACCGAAAGGATTTCATCGATTCTGCCCTGTCCGATGATGGAATACCCATCACGACCAAGCCCGGTATCCATAAAGAGTTCATGGATATCGCGCAGACGCATCGCCTTTCGGTTGATATAAAACTCACTCTCGCCCGAACGGTAGTAACGACGGGTGACCGTCACTTCGTTGTACTCGACCGGGAGCGCACCGTCGGAATTGTCAATGGTGAGCGAAACTTCGGCAAACCCGACCGGTTTGCGCTGTTGCGTCCCGCCGAAAATGACGTCTTCCATCTTGCTTCCGCGCAAGGTACGGGTCGACTGCTCGCCCAACACCCAGCGAACTGCATCGGAGATATTTGATTTGCCACTTCCGTTCGGACCAACGATCGCAGTAATACCCTGATCGAAACTGATGACACTCTTGTCCGGGAAGGACTTAAAGCCTTGCAATTCCAAACTTTTGAGACGCAAATCAACCCCCCCTTTCAAATGCGATTATAATTCATTCTATTTTATCAATTTTACGCTTCAAATGCAAGTTTTTTCGAAAAAAATATAAGTTTTTGAAAAGTTCAATTTTTCTTGTTTTTTTGCTCCGAAATCTTTACGGAAAACAAATTTTGGTATATGATAGAGTCAAAGGAGCGATGAAGATGAAATATCGTACCATTCTCTTTGATTTGGACGGAACTTTGACCGATCCGTTTGAAGGCATCACAAAGTCCGTGCAATACGCGGGTCGCCACTTTGGTCATGACGAGCCGGACCTGGAAAAACTGCGTGGGTTCATCGGTCCTCCCCTTGAGGCAGAACTGTGCAGATACTTTTCTCTCACTCCCGAGCAAGGGAAGGTCGCACTCGCGAAATACCGCGAGCGCTTCGCTGAAGTAGGCATTTTTGAAAACCGCGTCTACCCCGGCATCCCGGAACTTTTGAAATCTCTGTGCGACCGCGGTGCAACCCTTGCCATCGCCTCCAGCAAACCCCATGTGTATGTGAACCGCATTTTGGAACATTTTGGTTTAAGCCAATATTTCAAGGCGGTCTCGGGGAGTGAATTCAGCGGAGAGCGCGTGGTAAAAAGTGATGCGATCCGCTATGCTTTGGACCTGCTGAAGATGGAGCCCTCCCCCGAAATTTTGATGGTGGGTGATCGCGTCCATGATGCGGTCGGCGCATTCACGGTGGGGCTCCCGTTCGTCGGTGTCCGTTACAGTTATGCCACCTCGGACGAGTTTGATTGTGCGGCAAAGGTCTTTCTTGCCGACACGGTGGAAGACCTTTCAGATTTCCTGCTCGGGTAGGATTGCAGAATCCGTCAATGAATTGGTTTAGAAAGTGGAGAAATCGTTTTCCTCTTTTGTTATGATAAATTCACTATGAAACAGTATTTGTTTTCGAAAGGAGAAGTTACTTTGAAAGAAATCAAGTTTGGTATTATCGGTTGTGGCACCATTGCAAACTGGCATGCGGACGCAATCAATGAAATCGAAGGGGCAACCCTGATCGGTGTTACCGATGTGTATGAACCGGCTCGTATCGCATTCGCAGAAAAGCGTGGCGTCAAAGCCTACGATTCGGCAGAAGAGATGCTGGCTGTTCCGGAACTCGATGCAGTCTGCATCTGCACACCCAGCGGTCTGCATGCTCCCCTTGCGATCGCTGCTGCAAACGCAGGAAAGCACGCACTCGTCGAAAAGCCCATGGCTTTGACTCATGAAGAAATCGCAGATCTCATCGAAGCATTTGATCGCAACAACGTCAAGCTCGGCGTCGTTTCCCAGCTTCGTTTCTCCAAAGCAGTTCAGGCGCTCAAGAAAGCGGTTGACTCGGGCGCACTCGGTAAAATCGTGGTCGCAGACCTGAGCATGAAGTTCTTCCGCTCGCAGGAATACTACGACAAAGGCGGCTGGCGCGGCACCTGGAAGATGGATGGCGGCGGCGCTCTGATGAATCAGGGCATTCACGGCATCGACATTCTCCAGTATATCATGGGCCCGGTCAAATCCGTTTCCGGTCTTGCCCGTACCTTAGTTCGTAACATCGAAGTAGAAGACACCGCGGTTGCAGTTTTGGAATTTGAAAACGGCGCACTCGGCCAGATCGTCGGCACTACTTCCATCGCACCGGGGTCTGACCGCGTCCTCGAAATCTGTGGTTCGGAAGGCACCATTGTTCTCACCGAAGACTCGGTTACCACTTGGGACTGCCCCAACATGGAAGCCCCGGAGGGGTTGCTCGACACAAAGCGTATGGGCAGCACCGCAGCTGACCCGACCAACTTCAGCATCGCTGGTCATGTCCGTCAGTTGCAGGATATGGTGGATGCGATCCGCGAAGACCGTGCCCCGATGATCACCCAGCATGACGGCAAGAAGCCGGTCGAAGTAATTTTGGCGGTTTATGAATCCTCCAAGACCGGAAAAACCGTCTATCTTTCGAAATAATACGAGGTGAAAAATATGAATCCGATTATTTTACATATCAACTTTATGGAATGCGATTGGCTCACACTTTCTTGCCCGATTGACGAAATCGTCAAAAAAGCAGTCGAATGGGGCTATGACGGCATCGAATTCCGCGGCGTTTGCCCGGCAAACTTCTCCGGCACCGAAGATGAATATCTCAAAGAAGTCGCAGCCGCAGCAAAGAAGTACGGGCTTAAGTATCCGATGTTCAACCGTGGCGCAGAAAACTGCTCCAGTGCTGATGCAGCAGTGCGTGCGGAAACCGTCCGCAAGACCGCTGATTTCTACAAGCGCGCACGGGAAGTGGCAGGCACTTCGATCTTCAACGCTTGCTGCGATATGAAACTCTGCCCCGACGGGCGCATCATCCCGGGCTGCTACGATTTCGGCGGCTCCTACATGGGTACTGAAGATGACTGGAAGTACACAGTCGACACCTATCAGCAGATCGCAAAGGAAATCGAACCGCTCGGCATCAAGGTCGCATTCGAAACCCACATGAACTACCTGCACGACCGTCCCGAAACCTCCAAGAAATTGGTTGATCTCATCGGAAGCCCGTCGTTCGGTATCAATATGGACTACGGCAACACGGTCTATCTCACCAACGTTCCGTCTGCGGCAGACTGCGTGGAACTCTACGGCGACAAGCTCTACTATATGCACCTGAAGAACTCTTCGCTCATCCAGAACTGGCACCGCCTCCCCACTTCCCTTGCGGAAGGCGACATCAACCATCGCCCGTACCTGACCAAGGTGAAGGAAATGGGCTTTACCGGTCCGATCGGGATCGAAGCCCCGCGCAACGGTGACCGTGAATGGTTCGCTCGTCAAGACCTTGCATACTTCAAACAACTCGCAGAAGAAATCGGTCTCTAAAAAAACAAAAAAGGACGGAGTCAATCGACTCCGTCCTTTTTGTTTTCTTTAAGAGTTATAGACTGCTTTTGCTGCGCGGTAGGTCATGTAGACGTCGAATTTTGCAACGGTTTCAAACGGGGCGTGCATGCTGAGTACGGGGACGCCTGCGTCGATGGTGTCGATGTTGCGCTCTGCCATGTACATGGCAACCGTTCCGCCACCGCCCTGGTCGACCTTACCGAGTTCGCACATCTGCCAGGTGACTTTTTCCGCATCAAAAATCTTGCGCATGAATGCCACAAGTTCCGCCGAAGCATCGCTGGCGCCCGATTTGCCACGGGAGCCGGTGTACTTACAAAGAGCCACACCGTAGTTCACGCGAGCAGCATTGCGCTTTTCACTGACTTCGGGATACGTCGGATCGAGTGCCGCGGAAACGTCTGCCGACAAGCAGATCGAGTTTTCAAAGCACACGCGAAGGGTGCCGCCGCGCGCCACGCAGATGTCTTCCATGAAGGTATCAAACTGGCGGGATTTCATGCCGCTGACACCTTCCGAGCCGATTTCTTCCTTATCTGCCAGGATGCAGACCGCGGTACGGCGCGGAGACTTCAAATCAAACAACGCACGGAGTGCGGGATAAGAGCAGACACGATCGTCCTGACCGTAACCGCCGATGAGCGAACGATCGAACCCGATCTCACGTGCCGGGAACGCGGGAACCACGCAGAGTTCCGCTGAAAGGAAATCTTCTTCCACAATGCCGTAAGTTTCATTCAAAATCTGCAAAATATTTGCTTTTACCGCTTCTTTTTCTTCGGCTCCCGGCTGACTGCCGACCAAGACGTTGAGTGCTTCGCCCTGTACGCCTTCTGCCATGGTCTTTGCCATTTGGTCTTTGCCAAGATGCGGGAGCAGGTCGGTGATGGTGAACACCGGGTCTTCCGGTTTATCGCCCACACTCACAGTAACCACATTGCCGTCTTTGAGTGCGACAACACCGTGGAGTTCCAGCGGGATTGCGGGCCACTGATATTTCTTGATGCCACCGTAGTAGTGAGTCTTAAACAGGCAGAGTTCTTCGGATTCATAGAGCGGATTTTGCTTTAAGTCCAGGCGCGGCGCATCGATGTGTGCCGCCACGATGGTAGCCCCCGCATCGATGGAATCCGTTCCGATCACTGCGAGCATGAGACCCTTGCCTCGGTTGTTGTAATAGATACGGTCACCGGGGTTTAATTCCATCCCGCGCTGATATGCACGAAAGCCTGCTTCTTCTGCGAGGCGGATGGATTCCACCACCGCTTCGCGTTCAATTTTTGCCTTAGTGATAAAATCACAATAGCCACGGCACAACGCGTTCATCTCTGCGCGTTCCGCATCGTTTAACTTGGTAAGACCATGCTTCTGCTGATACAACAAATTGCTCATTCTGCTCGCTCCTCCATGATTTCTCGGTATAGTGTTTCGGTCGCGGATGCAACATCATCCACGCCGTTATTTTCGATGATATGGTCGCACTTGCTCTTGTAGTAGTCGTTGCTCTGCTGTGCGCGGATGCGATCTCTTGCACGGCTTTCCGAAATCTTATCGCGCTCGGTGATGCGTTTTACACGGGTTTCTTCATCTGCAATTACGCCGATGGTGACATCGCACAACCGCGACAGAGAACTTTCAAACAGGCGAATAACATCCAGCACCACAAACGGCTGGTTTTGGCGATAACATTCTTCAAACATCCGCTCGAGTTCTTCGATGATATACGGCTGGGTGATTTGATTCAGCGCTCCCAGAGCATTGTCATCAATGAACACGATATGTGCAAGACGACTGCGGTCTACTCTCCCGTCTTCCCCCTGCACGGTGGGAAAACGAGCAAGAATGTCGCGCTGCATGGGCGCACAGGTGTCCAGCATTTCGTGATAAACACGGTCTGCATCGATCGCGACACCGCCATGCTCGGCAAACAGGTTTGCAACCGTGCTCTTGCCGCTTCCGCTGCCGCCGGTGACTCCTATGATAAACATAGACTACTCTCCTTCAACTGTCATGCGGGAAAACCCTGCCGCTTTTTCCAAGCGGTTGATGACCGCAAGTTCGATCCCATCGCCCGCACTTGGCGCACGCGCAAAGATTTGTTCCACTGCCAGTTCATCGAATTTACGAAGTGCCGCAAAGAGCGACTGTGCCATTGTTTCGGTATCGCTCTCGCCGCCATAGGTTTCCACATGATCGCAACAACCTTTCAGCGCTTCCGCTTCTTCCGTGAAGCAGAGCACCGCCGCGTTGTGTTGCTGTTTTAAGTATTCTGCCACTTTTTCAATGGTTCCATCCAAAATCGTCACAGGTGCTTTGGGCGCATAATGCCGATATTTCATACCGGGCGCACGAACACGTCTGCCCGGAGTGAGCTCGCCAGTTACCGCCTCATCTACTTCCACTTCACCCAAAACCGAGCGCAGATCACGGAGCGTCACCCCTCCCGGACGGAGCAGAACGGGCACTTCCCCTGTCATGTCAACAACAGTAGATTCCACACCGACTTGACACACGCCCCCATCTAAAATCGCGTCCACTCTGCCGTCCAAATCTTCACGGACATGGTGGAAACTCGTGGGGCTGGGTCTCCCCGAGCGATTGGCAGAGGGTGCTGCAAGCGGAACACCGGAAGCACGGATGATGGCACGCGCGGTTTCATGAGACGGGCAACGTACCCCGATGGTGGAAAGCCCTGCACTCACCGCATCGGGAATCTCACGCGGTTTGGGTACGATCATGGTGAGCGGACCCGGCCAAAATGCGGCGGCTAACCGCTTCACGGATTCAGAGACTTCACCAACGAGCGGTTCCAAATCTTCGGGGGATGCGATATGCACGATGAGCGGATTATCCTGCGGACGACCTTTTGCTACGAAAATCTTCCCGACCGCTTCCGCATCAAATGCATTTGCCGCAAGTCCGTACACGGTCTCGGTCGGGATTCCGACGAGACCCCCGTTTGCCAAAATCTCACCTGCGCGCAAAATGTCATCCGCATTGTTTTGTAAATACTCGGTTTTCATACTGTTTCCTTCTTTATGCGTTCTCCTCGCTTGCGCGGAGTTTTTCCGCCTGATCCGCGGTGATGATCGCATCGATCATTTCGTCCAAATCACCGTTTAAGAACTGCTCAAGTTTATACAGAGTAAGCCCGATACGGTGATCGGTCACACGGCCCTGCGGATAGTTGTAAGTACGGATGCGCTCACTGCGGTCACCTGTACCCACCTGGCTCTTACGCTCTGCCGCGATTTGGGATGTTTGCTCTCGCATCTGAATTTCATAGAGTTTGGAACGCAGGATTTTAATTGCACGGTCCTTATTTTTGTGCTGACTGCGCTCATCCTGACATTCGACCACGATACCGGTGGGACGGTGGGTCAAACGGATGGCAGACTCGGTCTTGTTGACGTGCTGACCACCCGCACCGGAAGCACGGAAGGTATCCACATCCACATCGGACATATTGAGCTCCACTTCCACTTCTTCCGCTTCGGGAAGTACTGCCACAGTGACGGTGGAAGTGTGGATTCTGCCACCGGATTCGGTATCCGGGACGCGCTGAACACGATGCACACCACTCTCGAATTTGAGACGGGAGTATGCGCCACTGCCTGCAATCATAAAGCTGATTTCCTTGATGCCGCCGAGTTCGGTCTCGTTGGCGTTGACCACTTCGATCTTCCATTTCTGACTTTCCGCGTACATACTGTACATACGGTAAAGCGAGTGAGCAAACAGCGCGGCTTCTTCGCCGCCCGCACCGCCACGGATTTCCATGATGACGTTTTTATCGTCATTCGGGTCGGTGGGCAGAAGCAGGATTTTGAGTTCCTGTTCCAAACGCTCCATGGTTTCGCGCGCTTCATTGATCTCTTCCTGCGCCAGTTCGCGCATTTCCGCATCGAGTCCGCCGGCTTCCAACATTTCGCGTGCGTCTGCAGCATTTGTCTCTGCTGCACGGTAGGCGCGGTACGCGTCGATGATAGGAGTGAGTTCTTTCTGTTCCTTAAGCAGACGGGTCGCCGCCGCGGGGTCTTCATACAGATCGGGTGCCGCCAGCGCGGTTTCGATCTCGTTATATTTTTCTTCGAGTAATGCAAGTTTTTCCAGCATAAACTACTTCTCCTCAATCAGAATCAATATAGTATACCACATTTTTACAGAAAAGAAAAGAGAAACGCACGGATTTTCGCCGTGCGTTATTCTAAACCGGTTTGCAAGGTCTCCCATTCGGTGTAGAGTTCAAGCAAAATTTGCTCGTCCGTCTCTTGTTCTGCATAGAGTTCCTGGAGTTTTGCAAAGTCGCTCGCACTCTCTGCGATGAGTGCATCGCGCTGGGCCTTTTTTTGTTCGAGTTTTTCAATCTCGCGCTCTACTTCACGCAGTTTCTTCTCCACCGCTTTGGTGTTCACCGTGCGCTTACGCGCCTTTTCTTCTTTGCCTTTCTCGACCACTTCAGGTTCAGGTTTTTGTTGTTCAAGCATCCGCAGGTATGCCTCATAATTTCCGCGGAAGTCTAAAATTTTTCCGTCTTTCAATGCAAGAATACGGTTTGCAAAACGGTTGATAAAATAGCGGTCATGGGATACAAAAAGCAACGTCTCATCAAAATCCGCCACCGCTTCTTCGATCCACTCGCGTGATGCGGTGTCTAAATGGTTGGTGGGTTCGTCGAGGATGAGAAAATTGATTTTCTGTGCCATCAGCATACACAGCGCCAAACGGCTTCGTTCGCCACCCGATAATGTGGATACGGGAGAGAACACGTCTTCCCCACGGAAATCGAATGCGCCCAAGTGATTGCGCGCACTTTCGGGAGTAAGTTTCATTTGCCAAATGAGCGTATCCACCAAATTGCGGCTTTCCACATCAAATTCGATCACCTGCGGAAGAAGCCCGAATTTGACTGACGGTCCAAACCGAATCGAGCCGCTATCGGGAGTCAATTCCCCCGTGAACATCTTGAGAAGCGTGGTCTTTCCTGTTCCGTTATCCCCGATGAGCGCGATGCGATCCCCTTTTTCGATCGTAAATCCAACCCCATCGATGAGTTTGCGTTCTTCAAAGGAATGCGATAAATCCTTGCACTGCATGACCATATCGCCGTGGAATTCACGGGAGGCGAATCCACCCGTGCGAATTGAATGAATTTCCTTTGGTTTTTCGGTTCTCCGCATACGCTCAATGCGCTTTTCCATCGCAAATGCACGTACTTGCAGACGTTTGTTTCCCATACCCCAGCCGTGCAAACGCTCGGCGGTAAATTCCAGTTGCGCGATTTTCTTTTGCTCGGCCTCATAGCGTTTTTTCTGTTCCAGATAGCGGCGTTCTTTCTCCGCCATATAGAAACTGTAATTGCCATTGTAATCGGTGATCTCGCAATCTTCGAGTTCTAACACGCGATCAACACAACGATCCAAAAAGAAACGGTCATGCGAAATGATGAGCACCGTACCCGGGTATTTTTTGATATAGTCTTCCAGCCACTCGATCGCGCCGAGATCCAAGTGGTTGGTGGGTTCGTCGAGCAACAAAAGATCTGCATTTTGAAGCATGGTGCACGCTAAATTCACGCGGGTTTTCTCCCCGCCCGAAAGATTGGAGAACTGTTGCGCGCGCATACTGTCCGAAATTCCGAGCCCGTTTGCGATTTTATTCAGTTCGGTCATAGTGGAATATCCGCCGCGACGTTCAAATTCGTCTAAAAGTTCCCCATATTTCCGAACGGTTTCGCGCGTTTGGTCATACTCCATCCGCTTTTGCAGACGGTCCATCTGTTCCTGTAAGTCATAAAGTTCCTGAAATCCCGTGCAAAGTACCTGTTCCACGGTATAGCCTTCGGGGTAGTGCGGAATCTGCTGGATCAGACCCACGCGGAGTCCTTTTGCAATCGAGACTTCTCCGCTGTCATAATCCAAATCCTCCGCTAAAATACGAAACAGAGTGGTCTTGCCGCTTCCATTCAGCCCGACCAGCGCGGTCTTTTCCCCGTGTTGGAGTTGGAAACTGACGTCGGTCAAGATGGGTTCTGCACCGTAATATTTACTCAGATGGGAAACCGCAAGATCAATCATTCGGTTTTCCCCTTCCCCATCATGACGGCAGAAAATGTCCCTGTGACCGACATAACGCCAACTTCATCCAAGTCGACATCTTGACAGAGCGAGTTTGCGACCGGAACGTCGATCGTTCCAAACTGTGTTTCCACCGTGAAATGCATAAAACTGCTGATTTTATCGCCTCCGCGTTCAATGGTACGCAGATCGCTGGAGCGGATTCTGCCGATCAGCGTGGTGAGCAGAATTTCTTCGGGGCGACTGTCTTCACTCACCACAAGGCGGGAATACATTCCGCGCGGCATACACATCCCGAGAATCGACAATTCATCGCCTGTGGCTGCTCGATAAGCATCTTCGTTCGCATAAAATCGAACCGTATGCGGCATGAGCGCGATTTGGAACGGATAGACTTTTCCCTCTTCCTTTTCGGAAATCGCCTGTGCGCCTTGGATGCGCGCAGTAATAAATTTGCTTTCATCTTCGGTGTGCAGCACGAACTTGCCATCGAGCGCATCATCTTTTTCTTCCGCGAGTTCGCGCCCGAGCACCAGATTCCAAACTGTATCACCGTGAAAATGCGGATCAATATTCAAAAAATTCGCCTGTTCGGTTTTATGATCGAGCGCGGTACGCGACCAGATCTCGCTGCCCGACGGATCGATCCAACGCGCATAAAATCCGTTTTCCGTCACATGAATTGCACCCGCGTTGAGCACAAAATCCGCCAAACGGTAAACCTCTTCCTCGTTGTGAATGTGAAACCCGATGTGTTCGAATAAAGTTGCCATAATCCACCTCTTAAATGGTGCAAAAAAGCGCTGATGCCAGCGCTTTTTCGCATATCGATACGAGCAAGTCTATAAGCCGAGTTCTGTATTTGACAGCCATCTATCTACGCGTTATGTTGCCATAACGCTCAAGCCACCTACCCGAGAACGGCCGGGCCGACCTTTTCGGCTGATTTGCATCAGCTTCAGTTCTCCTATGCGGTGTTGCTCCGGATAGAGTTTACAGGGTCGCATAGTCTCCTATCGACCGGTGAGCTCTTACCTCGCCTTTCCACCCTTACCGCGAAAATCGCGGCGGTATATCTCTGTTGCACTTTTCCTGAAGTCGCCTTCGGCGGGCGTTACCCGTTATCCTTGCCCTGTGGAGCTCGGACTTTCCTCATACGTCGCCTTTCGGCATATGACGCACGCGACTGT
>SVMJ01000012.1 GCA_015067485.1 Oscillospiraceae bacterium | reverse complement strand
GGGCGCAAACGGCAAGATCAACCCGCAGGGCAATGCGACCCGTGCAGAAGTTGCGGTTCTCTTAGACCGAATCTTGAACAAATAAGATTCCAAATCCAAATACGAAAAGGCGACCGAATTTCGGTCGCCTTTTTCTATTGCTTTTTAGGGAAAAAGGTGTATAATAAAAAGCAGTGAACAGAACAAAATAAAGTGCTCGGGAGACTGTTTATGTTACAGTTTATCAAGACATTCAATATGGTCATCTTTTGGGTCATCACGCTGACCTATTTATATCAAATCGTGTATCTGGTGGTCGGTCTTATCATGCATCACCGCAAAAGCCGTTACATCCCCAAAAAACTGCACCGCTTTGCTGCTGTCGTTTCCGCGCGTAACGAAGAAGCGGTCATTGGGGAGCTACTCAAAACCTTAAATGCACAAAATTACCCCAAGCACCTGCTCGATCTGTATGTGATTGCGGATAACTGCACCGACAACACCGCGGGGGTAGCGGAAGAAAACGGTGCGCGCGTGGTGGTGCGTAACAACACTAAACTCATCGGCAAGGGTTACGCGCTCGACTACTTCTTCGCAGGGCTCGATGAGAAGTATGACGGATATTTCGTCTTCGATGCGGATAATTTGGTTGACCCCAACTTCGTTGCGGAGATGAATAAGGTCTTTGACCAAGGCTACGCCGCAGTTACCAGTTACCGTAACTCGAAAAACTACGGCTCAAACTGGCTCACCGCAGGCTACTCGTTGTGGTTCTTGCGCGAAGCGTGCTTCTTAAACCAGCCGCGTATGGCACTCGGCACCAACTGCGCCATCTCGGGTACCGGCTTTTTGATCTCGCATGAAGTGATTGAAAAACACAACGGTTGGCCGTTCCATCTGCTCACCGAAGACATCCAGTTCTCGGTGGTTTGCGCCATCTCGGGCGATAAGATTGGCTATGCGGACAGAGCCGTACTCTTTGATGAACAACCCACCAGTTTCAGACAGTCGTGGAACCAGCGGCTGCGCTGGTCGAAAGGCTTCTACCAAGTCATTTCCAAGTACTGCGGAAAACTGATCCGTGGTATTTTGAAAGGCAAAGAAAACGCTTTTTCCTGCTTCGATATGCTGATGACGGTTGCTCCGTCCATCATGCTCACTTTGGTCTGTATCGTGGTAAATGCGGTGGTTCTGATCCTGTTTGCGATGGAGCCGTTTACATGGAAAGCGATTCGTTTGTATGCGGAAACCACGCAATCGCTTTGGACCACGGTCAGCAGTTTCTATCTCGTTCTTTTGATGTACGGCGGCTGTACGCTGGTCAGCGAATGGAAACACATCCGCTGCAAAGCATGGAAGAAGATTCTCTACGTCTTTGCATTCCCTATCTTCCTGCTCACTTACGTTCCCATCTCGCTTGCGGCAATGTTCCAAAAAGTCGAGTGGAAACCCATCAAACACAGCGTCACCAAAACCATGGAAGAAATGCAAAAAGAATAAACAGAGAAGCCCGACTCATTTGAGTCGGGCTGTTTTATTCAGAAAATCGTTGAGTACGGCTGAAAACGCTTGATTTTGTTCGCGTGTGCGTTTGGGGGTGGAATGAAACCGACCGCCTGCACGGCGCACTTTTGCAGAAGTATGCCGCGCCATCAAGAGAGAATCAATATTCTCGGAAGTATAGAAAAACCCGTCTTGGTGCATGACAAATGCGCCGCGCGCAAGGCACATTGCGGCAAGTCCGTAATCCTGTGTGATTACAAGGTCGCCCGCATGGATGAGATTGACGAGTGTAAAGTCCACGCTGTCCGCGCCTTTGGAACAGGTATAAGTGGTCGCGCCCTCACGCTCGATGCGGTGGGATGTGTCGCAAAGGATGGTGCAGGGGAGATGAAAGGCTTTCGCGAGTGCGAGCGTTTCATCCACCACGGGACATCCGTCTCCGTCCAGATAAATGTGCATATCAGTTTCACCTCACGGAGAATATTTTAGGATATTTTTTGTGTTTTGTAAAGTTTGACAGAGGTTTTTAGGAGTGGTATAATAATCCGTGCTGCCATGTGGCGAAAGTTTACAGATAGGGGCGTTTTTATGAAAGGGTTTTATCTGAAACCGAAGTTATTTTCCGTCATCGGAAGTTACGACAAAGGTCAACTCATCAAAGACCTGCTTGCAGGTATCATCGTCGCGATCATCGCACTTCCGCTTTCCATCGCGCTTGCACTCGCATCGGGCGTGGAACCCGCGTGCGGTGTGTACACCGCGGTCGCGGCGGGCTTTGTGGTCTCATTCTTCGGCGGTAGCCGCGTGCAGATCGCAGGTCCCACCGCAGCGTTTGCCACCATCGTTGCGGGAATCGTTGCAACGCATGGGATGGACGGGCTGTTCGTCGCAACGATTCTGGCAGGTATCATGCTGATTCTGATGGGCGTCTTCAAGTTTGGCGGGCTTATCAAATACATTCCGTATACCATCACCACAGGTTTTACCGCGGGTATCGCGGTTACCATCTTGCTCGGTCAGGTCAAGGACTTCTTTGGTCTGGTCTATGCAAACGGTGTACGTCCGGTCGAACTGCTTGAGAAAATGCACGCAAACATTGAAGCGATCGGCACATTCAGCCCTCAGGCGCTTCTGGTGGGTGCGGTCTCCCTTTTGATTCTCATCGTATATCCCAAGTTCGAAAAGCGTGTCCCGCCGTCGCTGATTGCGGTACTCGTGGGCGCGGCAATGGTCGCATTTATCCCGGGGCTGGGTGAGGGAGTGTTCACCATCGGGGAACTCTACACCATCCCGAGCGGGCTCCCGCAGGTCAACTTCGCGGGTATGGACTTCAGCATTGCGAAAATCACCGCGGTCTTCCCGGATGCGGTTACCATCGCGGTCCTTGCCGCGATTGAATCCTTGCTCTCCTGCGTGGTGGCAGACAGTATGATTGGCTCCCGCCACAACTCCAATGCGGAACTCAGCGCACAGGGTCTTGCGAACATTGCTTCTGTCTTGTTTGGCGGCATCCCCGCAACCGGCGCAATCGCCCGTACCGCGGCAAATGTCAAAAACGGCGGGCGTACCCCGATCGCAGGTATGGTACACGCGGTCGTCTTGCTGCTCGTTCTGCTCTTCTTGATGCCGTATGCGGGACTTATCCCGATGCCCACCATCGCGGCAATTTTGTTCGTAGTCGCGTACAATATGAGTGAGTGGAGAAAGTTTGTCCACACGGTCAAAACCGCACCGAAAAGCGATATTGCGGTCATGGTGGTTACCTTCGTACTCACCGTGTTGTTTGATCTTGTCGTCGCGATCGAAGTGGGTATGATCATGGCGGCACTCCTGTTCCTCAAACGCATGAGCGAACAGACCGAAGTTACTTCCTGGAAATACATCGAGCAAGAAAACGACGAAGACAGCATCGAACTGCGCGCAGTTCCGAAAAACGTCCGCGTTTATGAAATTAACGGTCCGCTTTTCTTCGGCGCGGCAGATAAAATGCTCGACATCACATTCAAAGAATATACCAGCTGCCTGGTGCTCCGTATGCGCGCGGTAACCGCGCTGGATGCGACCGCGATGAACGCGCTGGAAGATCTCTGTCAGCGTTGTGAAAAGGCAGGACTTCAGGTAGTGTTCTCCCATGTCAACGAACAACCCATGAAAGTCATGCAAAAAGCAGGATTTGTCGAACGCGTCGGGGCAGATCATTTCTGCCCGAACATTGACAGCGCACTCGCCCTTGCGGAAAAACTGTAGAAAGGTGGAAGAGACAATGCTTTCACAGAAAAAGAAAGAATTTATCGAATTTATGATGAGCGCGGATGTGCTTCGCTTTGGTGATTTTGTTACCAAGAGCGGTCGCAACACCCCGTATTTCATCAACACAGGCAACTACAAAACAGGACTTCAGAACTCCCGCCTTGGCGAGTTTTACGCAGACCTGGTCAAAGAAACCTTGGGTTCGGAGTTTGATGCAATGTTCGGTCCCGCATACAAGGGGATTCCGCTTGCGACTTCGGTTTCGGGCGCACTTGCTCGCAACCACGGGATCGACAAACCGTTCTTCTTCAACCGCAAAGAAGCGAAGGACCACGGGGAAGGCGGGTCGATCGTTGGCTACAAACCACAGGACGGCGACCGCGTTATCATCATTGAAGACGTCATCACCGCAGGAACCGCAATTCGTGAGACCATGCCGGTCTTGATGGGTTGCGCAGACGTCAAGGTGACCGATATGTTCATCTCGGTCAACCGCTCGGAAGTGGGCACTACCCCGGGCAAAACCGCGGTGATGGAAGTCGGGGAAGAATTCGGCATCCGCGTCCACGCACTGGTGAGCGTTGCGGATATCCGCGAGTATCTCGCAGATAAACCCGAATACAAAGACCTACTCCCCAAAATGGACGCCTACATGGCACAGTATTGTGTGTTCTAAAAACGAAAGGACTGAATCTCAATGATTCAGTCCTTTTTTGTCATTCAAGTTCAAAAGCACCGGTGTAGAGCTGATAATACGTGCCACGCTCGGCAATCAACTCATCGTGCGTACCGCGCTCGATAATGTTGCCGTGGTCGAGTACCATAATAACATCCGAGTTTTTGACGGTGGAAAGGCGGTGCGCAATGACGAAAACCGTGCGTCCTTCCATCAGTTTATCCATACCGCGCTGTACGATCGCTTCGGTACGGGTGTCGATGGACGATGTCGCTTCGTCCATAATGAGAACCGGGGGATCGGCAACCGCGGCGCGCGCGATTGCAATCAGCTGACGCTGACCCTGGGAGAGATTGCTGCCATTGCCGGAAAGCTGTGTCTCATAACCGTTTGGAAGTCGTGTGATGAAACTGTCAGCACCTGCAAGACGTGCCGCTTCCATACACTCTTCGTCGGTCGCATCCAGTTTTCCGTAACGGATATTTTCCATGACCGTGCCGGTAAACAGGTTGGTCTCCTGCAAGACAATGCCGAGCGACGAACGGAGATCGGATTTGCGAATTTTGTTGATGTTGATGCCGTCGTAGCGGATCTTTCCGTCTGCAATGTCATAAAAGCGGTTGATGAGATTGGTGATGGTGGTCTTGCCCGCGCCCGTTGCGCCGACAAATGCCACTTTCTGCCCGGGTTTTGCATAAACCGAGATGTTGTTGAGCACGGGCTTTCCTTCTTCGTAGGCAAAGTCCACATCCACCATGCGCACATCACCGCAAAGCGGTGTGTAGGTGAGTGTGCCGTCTGAGTGCGGATGTTTCCAAGCCCAACGCCCGGTATGTTCTTTGGTTTCGGTCACATTGCCTTCATCGTCGATTTTTGCATTGACGAGTGTCACATACCCTTCATCCTCTTCCGGAGCTTGATCCATCAAAGCGAAGATACGGTCAGCACCTGCAAGTGCCATGACGATATGGTTGATTTGCTGAGAGAGTTGGTTGATGTTGCCGGTAAACTGCTTGGTCATGTTGAGAAACGGGATGACGATACTTAGCGTAAACGGCATTCCGGAAATGCTAATGTTCGGGACATCGGTGAGCAGGAGCGCACCACCTACCACCGCGACCAGAACGTAGAGAATATTACCGATGTTCTGGATAATGGGACCCAAGATATTGGAATAGCAGTTGGCGCGGTAAGCATCTTGGAAGAGTGCGTCGTTTAACCGATCAAAATCTTCTTGTGCCGCATCTTCGTGGCAGAAGACTTTGATGACTTTCTGTCCATTCATCATTTCCTGGATATAGCCTTCCGCAGCACCCATGGATTTCTGATGGCGCAAGAAGTACTTTGCACTGCCACCACCAAATTTTTTGGATACAAAAATCATGAGCGCAACACCGAACAGGACGAGAAGTGTCATCCACAGGCTATAATAGACCATGATGCCGAACACGCAGATGACCACCGAGCCTGCACGGATGAGAGACGGGATGGACTGCGAGATGAGTTGGCGCAGGGTATCAATGTCGTTGGTGTAATGGCTCATGATATCGCCGTGCTTGGTGGAGTCAAAATAGCGGATGGGGAGATTCTGCATTCCGTCAAACATTTTGCGGCGCATTTTGGAGAGATACCCTTGCGTGATGACCGCCATCAACTGGGTATACACGGTAACCGCGATCAAAGAGAGCAGGTATAAAATCCCGAGAAAAGCCACCATGGGCACGATCTCTTTCGCGGCAGGAGCCCAGTTCTGCGTGGGTTGCCAAGTCTCAATCGCAGCGACGATTTTCTGAATGAGAATATCCGGGATCGCTGCAACCACTGCGGAGAACAGAATGCAGATGAGTGTCAACGGAAAGAGCACCGGATAGTATTGAAACACGGTTTTAATCACGCGCTTCATAGTACCTTTTTTTGCGCGCGGGCGCATGGGTTTATTCATTCTCATCACCTCCGCCGGATTGTTGTTCGGAAACTTCGCGGTAAATTTCGGAGGAGTGAAGCAGTTCTTCATGCGTGCCCACATCCACAATTTTGCCGCCATCCATCACAACGATCATATCCGCGTGTTGAACAGATGCGACGCGCTGAGCAATGATGATCTTTGTGGTAGACGGAATGTACTC
The DNA here is from genome assembly GCA_015067485.1 of Oscillospiraceae bacterium. Taxonomy (GTDB): domain Bacteria; phylum Bacillota; class Clostridia; order Oscillospirales; family JAAYXM01; genus SIG510. The sequence continues at coordinate 25,251 of SVMJ01000012.1, read as the reverse complement.
TTCAAATGCCGCGCGGATCATCGCATCGGTCTTGGTGTCCACCGCGCTGGTGGAGTCATCCAGAACCAAAATTTTCGGATGTGCAAGCAGCGCACGGGCGATGCAAAGGCGCTGTTTCTGTCCGCCCGACACGTTGGTTCCACCCTGTTCGATTTTGGTGTCATAGCCATCCGGGAACGAGCGGATAAATTCATCCGCGCACGCGAGACGGCACGCTTCTACGATTTCCGCATCGGTTGCGTCGGGATTCCCCCAACGCAGGTTTTCGCTGATCGTACCGGAGAACAGCAGATTTTTCTGGAGCACCATCGCGACCGCTTTGCGGAGTACGGAAAGGTCATATTCGCGCACATCTACGCCACCTACATACACCGCGCCGTCGGTTGCGTCATAGAGTCGCGGGATGAGCTGGGTGAGTGATGATTTACCCACGCCCGTACCGCCAAGGATGCCAACAGTCGCTCCCGACGGGATGATTAGGTTGATGTCGGAGAGTGCGTAATGCTTTGCCTTTGCGCTGTATTTGAAGTTCACATTTTCAAAGCGAATCGACCCGTCTTTTACTTCATACACCGCATTTTCGGGAGAGGAAAGCGACGGGGGCTCGCGGAGTACTTCGGTGATACGCTTCATGGACTCGGCGGACATGGTGAGCATGACATAGATCATCGAGAGCATCATGAGCGACATTAAAATCAGCATTCCGTAGGTGAGCATCGCGGAGATCTGACCAACATCAACGCTGACACCACCCGAACGGACGGCAAGGTACGAGCCGATGAGGAGAATAAAGAGCATATTGAAATACATACAAAAGTTCATGAGCGGGGTGTTGAGTGCCACGATGCGTTCTGCAAAGGTGAATTCTTTTGCAATGTCATCAGACGCTTTGCCAAATTTCACTTTTTCATACTCTTCTCTGGAGAAGCCTTTGACCACGCGCATTGCGCGCACGTTCTCTTCAATGGATTCATTCAAACGGTCGTATTTGCGGAACACTCTGCGGAACGCAGGCATCGCTTTACGGCTGACCAGAAGCAGACCGACCGCAAGGATCGGAATGACCACAACAAATGCGGCGGCGAGTGAACCGCCCATCACATATGCCATCACGGTAGAGAAAATCAGCATGAGCGGAGAACGGATTGCGGTACGGATGATCATCATGTAGGACATCTGGACATGCGCGATGTCAGTGGTCATACGGGTAACGAGTGAAGAAGACGAGAATTTGTCGATATTCTCGAACGAATAGGTCTGTACCTTGGAGAACAGGTCGTGGCGCAAGTTGCGCGCAAATCCACTTGCAGCTTTTGAGCAGGTGATCGCCGCGATCCCGCCACAGGAAAGGGAGGCGACCGCAAGAATAACCAAAACAACACCAAGTTTCAAAACTTCGCTCATCTCGGTTCCGTTTTTGATCATATTCACCAAGTTTGCGGTGGTGAATGGAAGCGAAGTTTCGATCACTGCTTCCAGGGTGATGAAAATAAGTGTTAAAATTGTGGGCAATTTGAACTCGCGCACGCTTTGCAACAAGCGTTTCAGCATCTTCCACCCGTCCTTTCCGATGTCATTCTCATTCTTATAGTATACATCCAAAGCGGGTCTCTTCGCAAGTAAACATTTTGTGAATTTAACCCCCCACCGTAAAAACGGTGAGGGGCTCGAGTTACTTCAGTCGTTTTAAGAAATCTTCAAAGGTTTCGGAGATCTTAATCCCCTGTGGGCACACCGCTTCGCATCCGCGGCAGGAAACACACGCGCTCGGGCGCGCGGCTTCTGCCATCGCCTCGATTGCCATGGGTGCCATGAAACCACCACCTGTGAAAACATGCTCATTATAAAGTGAGAGCAGATGTGGAATATCAAGTCCTTGCGGACAGTATTCGGTACAGTAACGGCATGATGTGCAGGGAACACCGGTGGCTTTCTGCATCCGATCCGCAAGCTCCAGCAGGGTGTCATATTCGTGGCGGGTGAGTGGCGCGGGAGATGTGAAAATATCGCAGTTGTCGTCCAGTTGTGCGAGACTGCTCATACCCGAGAGCACAACAGTTACACCCGGGACAGATTCCAAAAAGCGGAACGCCCAACCGTGCATACTCTCGCTTGGACGCAGTTGAGTGAGAAGCGAGCGGTCTGCATCGCTTAAGTTCACCAAACGACCGCCGCGCAGGGGTTCCATGACAAAGACCGGGATGTTCAGTTCATTTAGCAGTTCCACTTTACTCCTCGCATCTTGGAACGTCCAGTCCAAATAATTGAGCTGAACTTGGCAGAACTCCATATGTTCCCCGTGGCACTTCAAAAATCGCTCGAAATCTGCTTGGTTTGCATGAACCGAGAACCCGAGATGACGGATTTGCCCCGCCTTTTTGCGCTCCAACAGGCGGTTTACAATGCCGAGCTGCGGGTCGGTGTATGCATCGATGTTGGTATCGCACACGTTGTGCACCAAGTAGAAATCGAAATACTCCACACCGCACTTTTCCAGTTGCTTTTCAAAAATTTCGTCCACTTTATCGATGTTTGCAAGGTCATAGCCGGGGAACTTGTCTGCAAGGTAGAACGAATCGCGCGGATGGCGGGAAAGTGCCTTCCCCATCACGATTTCGGATTGTCCGTTGTGATACCCCCATGCGGTGTCGAAATAGTTGATGCCGCGCGCGAGCGCGCGGTCCACCATCTCGCAAACCGCCTGCAGGTCGGGCTTCCCTTCGTCTCCGTCGATCACCGGGAGACGCATGGTCCCCATTCCGAGTGCGGAGAGAGATTTATCTCCAAATGCACGGTAAAACATAACTTTTCAACTCCTTTTTTACTATTATACGCGATTTCTCTCGAAAAATCTACCGAAGATTGACATTTTACCGAAAAATGCGCTATGCCAAAGACATCGAACCCTGCGGAATACAGGAAAAACCATTCTCATATCGAGAATGGTTTTTTGATTACACGAACAGTTTCGATTCCGCACGCGGTAAGGACAGAGGCGGTTTCTTCACCAATCAATTCTCCGCACATCGCGATTGATACCGCGGGCGGGCAGGAGACTGACGGGGAGGCGAGTACACGCCCGACCGAATCTTTTACCGAGACGGTTTCACTTTGCGAAAACATCGCTTCCCGAATCGAGCATACCCGCTTCGGATGAGTCGCTTTGACGGGAACGGATTCAATCGGAGTTCGCTTGGGAATGGAAACCAAAACGGATTCCAGTTGTCTTAGCGCCGATTCGGTATCACGGATGGGGAGCATCAGCACCAGGAAATCCGCATCGGAAAACTCGCACACAATGTTTTGTTCATCGAGAAGTGCACAAAGGTCAAACCCATTGTAGCCGTATGCTTTACAGTCAAGGGTGAATTTGAGCGGTTCATCCCCGATGAAGCGGTAGCCCTGCGCTTTCAGTCGCTCTTTGCATTCGGAGATTTTCGGAAGCGTTTGTTCCAAAAGAGACCGCGCATCACATAAAAATAAGTTGCACAGATCCAAAGATTGCAAAATCAAATAGGACGGGCTGGTACTTCCGAAAAAGGAAAGGGCGGATTTTGCCTGCGCGGCAAGGTTCTCATCTCGGATGTGCAGATACGCGCCGCCCGTGAGCACCGGGAGTGTTTTGTGCGCCGAGTCGCAACACAGATCCGCACCCAAATCCATCGGATGCAGAGAAGTAGGGAGAAACTTGAGATACGCGCCGTGAGCGTTGTCAACCAGAAGCAAAACGCCATGACGCTTACACACACCCGCGATGGCGGATAAATCCACCATATTTCCCAAGTAATCGGGACTTGTGAGATAGACCGCACACGGCTGATGTTCTTGAATGGCATTCTCCACATCATCTGCGGTGATGGGGCAGGAGAGATAGGTTTCTCCCGCGGTGAGCCAAGCGACATCAAGGTCCAGCAGAGCAGAAGCGGAGAGAAACGCCTTGTGCGCGTTCCGACCCGCGAGAACACGGCGGTTTTTTTTGCCCATGAGTGCAAGATGCAACATGGCACGAATTAAATGCGACGAGCCTTCGGTGCTGTAAAACGTACGCGCGCCAAAGAGCGCACTTGCGTTTTCTTCGCTCTCTTTGATGATGCCGGCGGCATCATACAGAGAGTCGGCACCGGGGACTTCGGTGATGTCGAGCGGGTGTTCTCCCTTATGCCCGGGCATATGCAGCCGCAACGCGTTTCTTTCGCAGTATGCGCGGACGAAATCAGCAATTGGTGTGGTCATCGTTCATCTCCTGAAAACGCGCGGTTGACCGCGACCATAATGGCGCATTCCATGCGCTTGCGGAACAGTTCGCAACCGTACTCATAGACCCCTGTGATCTTTCCGGTTGCGTGATATGCGTTTGCCGCACAACCGCCCGAGCAATAGAGTTTTGCCCAGCAGTCACGGCATTCGTCTCTGGAATATACGTTGCAAGATAAGAACTCGTCTTGGATCTCGGTGTTTGTAACCCCGTTCCAAATGTCGCCGAGTTTGAACTTCTCTTCCCCGACGAACTGGTGGCAGGGGTACAAATCACCCCACGGAGTAACCGCCATGTACTCGGTGCCCGAACCGCAACCCGAGATACGCTTGTAGATGCACGGACCGCCGGTGAGATCGATCATATAGTGATAGAAGGTAAATGGTCTGCCTTCCTTTTCACGCTTGCACATGAGCATCGCAAGATCTTCGTACTGTTTCAGCACGATGGGGAGATCTTCCTGCGTGAGTTCCGATTCTTCGCCCGGAGCGCACACCACGGGCTCCATGCTCAGCTCGGTAAACCCGAGATCCAGCATTTGCTGAATGTCTTTGAGAAAATCCGGGTTCCTGTGGGTGAATGTACCGCGCATATAGTAGTTTTTCCCGCCACGCGCCTCTACAAATTTCTGGAACTTCGGCACGATGGTGTCCCAACTGCCGTTTCCTGCAAAGTCCACGCGGTAACGATCGTGAATCTCCTTACGTCCGTCGAGACTCAGCACCACGTTGCTCATCTCGCGATTGGAAAACTCAATGACATCGTCATCCACCAAAACACCGTTGGTGGTGAGTGTGAAACGGAAATTTTTATTCTTCTCTTTCTCGATACTGCGCGCGTATGCGACAAGCCTCTTCACCACGTCAAAATTCATCAGCGGTTCGCCGCCGAAGAAGTCGACTTCCAGATTGCGACGAGAGCCTGAGTTTTCAACTAAGAAATCCAGCGCGCGTTTACCCACTTCAAAACTCATCACCGCGCGTTCGCCGTGGTATTTCCCTTGGCTTGCAAAGCAGTAAGAGCAGTTTAAGTTACAAGTGTGGGCAATGTGCAGGCAGAGTGCCTTCACCACACCCGAAGTCTTCGCCTTGAGCGTACCTGCCATCGGCTCAAATGTGTCGGGCGCAAACAGTTTTCCACTCTCTTTGAGTGCGACTACTTGCTCGTAACATTCATTTAGGTCAGATTCATTGACGGTCGGATACTGTTCTGCCACCTGTTTTAACACTTCTTCACGCGGGAGAGATTCAAAGACCGCGATGATGTCATACGCGATCTCATCGACCACGTGTACCGCACCCGAGCAAATGTCAAGGACAATGTTATAACCGCCCAATTTGTATTGATGTATCATATCTAATATCTCCTATATGAAAAAATGCCGTCTAATGAAGACGGCATTTTGTTTGGTGCAAAATTACTTATCCGAGTTTTCGCACTGCTGGTTTGCAATGCCGCAGCTGGTCTTGCAAGCGGACTGGCAAGAAGTCTGGCATTCGCCGCAGCCGCCGTTCTTTGCGCTTTCGCACAGGTTACGGGTTTCCAAAGTCTTGATATGTTCCATGATAATTTCCTCCGATCATTTCAATTACTTTCTAAATTATCGCACAATCTCACGCTGAAGTCAATACAAAACGCGGAAAAACTTACACGTTCACCGCATCACCATCGCGAATGCGGTCGAGCTTTGCATTGCGGAAATAGAGTGCAATGTCAAAGGCGATTTCGATGAAGTTGAGTACATAGAAGAAGAAACTCAAATAGAAGATGAACCCCGAACTTCCCATTGCAAATACTTGGATAAACTTCCGAGCGATCCCGAACGCATAACCGATCAAAATGAACACTTCAAAAAAGAGACTCTTGCCTTTGGCGGTACGGGAAACCAAGGATTTACGGATGGAAATCGGCCAGGAAAGTCCGAAACAAAAAATCGTGAGCGCTTCAAAGAGATCGGTCAGATGTAGCAAGGTCATCGTAGGTTCCTCCGTTTTGTATTTTGCTCATTATACAATATTTTTTGCTATGATGCAACGGGGGGAGACTCGCTTTTCTGCGGAAAAGACACGGCGGTTGCGACAGTCCACCGGACTGTCGCCAAGAGCCGCCTTTCGAGTCTCCCTGTCAGACTATCGCAAAAATAAAAAGAGATACACGGGTGTGTGTATCTCTTTTTATTTGGTGGAGACAGGGAGACTCGAACTCTCGACCTCTCGCATGTGAAGCGAGCGCTCTAACCAACTGAGCTATGCCTCCACGACCTTGCATATTGTATCACACCTCGAAAGGTTTTGCAAGTGTCTTTTTACAGGCCCAGAAGCATCTTGGCATTTTGGTACAAGATCTTCTCAAACTCGGAATCGGTAAAGGGGAGTTTGAGAAACTTTTCCAGTTCGGCTTCGGGGGTCCACATGGGGTAATCCGAGCCGAACAGAACGCGATCTGCGCCGAAACGGCGGATGATTTCGAAATAGCGGTCGAGCGGAAGCCAGAACATACAGGAAGACGAATCGACAAAGAGCTGTTCATACTTTCCGCAAAATGCGTCTGCCGCTTCTTCCCACACCGAAAATCCCCCGAGATGCGCGGCAATCAGCGTGGTCTTCGGGAACGCTTCCAAAACCGGGATGATCTGCGCGGGGTTTGAATATTCGTAGCGCGAATCCCCTGCATGGATCAGAAAGGGGAGACGGTCGGCACACACTTCAAAGAGTTTCATGCACCGCGGGTCGTTGATCGCAAATGCCTGAATGTCGGGATGGAGTTTGACCCCACGGAGCCCGAGCGAGATGAGATGCTCGACATCCGCTTCAATGTCTTCACTTTCCGGATGCAGTGTGCCAAAGCCCACCAAACGGTCAGGGTATTCTGCCACAGTTTTTGCGATGAATGCATTGATGGATTGCACCTGCGCGGGTGTGGTGGCGACAGACTGCACCAGCGCGCCCGAGATGCCGCAAGCATCACAACGCGCGAGAAGATCACCCACCGTGCCTTTGCCGTTGGGTTCATTTGTACCGTAGAACTTGCCGGTCGCCATGGTAGCGCGCTCGGCGATTTTATCGGGATAGATATGACAGTGGAAATCGAAAATTTGCATGGATTACTCTTTCTCCTCCAAGACGGAAGTGCAATGCGGGCAACGGGTTGCCGCAAGTGCGATCTCCGAGCAGCAGAACGGGCAAGCCTTCGTGGTCGGAGCGGCGGCAACTTCTTCTTTCTTGTTGATGCTGTGCACTGCGGAAATTGCCTTGATGAGCAGGAAGATGATAAACGACATCAGAACAAAGTTGATGACAGCGGTGATGAATGCGCCGTAGCGGATTTCCACTTCGTTTACCGTCCAGACGAGATCGGAGAAGTCCATTTTAGCAAACAGACCGATAAACGGGGAGATGATGTCGTCGGTGAGAGATTTGACGATTGCCTGGAATGCGCCGCCGACGATGACCGCGACCGCGAGATCCATTACATTACCGCGCGAGAGAAATGCTTTGAAGTCCGAGAAAAACTTTTTCATATGTATACCTCCTTGGATTTATGACATAAGAGCAAATACGATAGGAAGGGAAATCAAACTGAAAATACTGGTGACCAGAATTGCACCGAGCGCATATTCCCCGTCCGAGCCGTTTTCCTTTGCAAACATCGCGATGGAAGACATGGACGGAAGTGCAACCAAGGTGACGAGCGGGGCAAGGAATGCAGCGTCAACACCTACAAATTTCAAGATGTAATAGAGTGCGAGTGGAATCAGAATCATCTTGATAGGAACGATGAGATAATATTCCACACGCGAGAATGCGGATTTCCAATCGAGTGAGCCGAGCAGCGCGCCCAAATAAATGAGCGACACGGGGGACGACGACGCGCCGATGGAGGACACCGTGGAGTTCAGAATGCCCGGGAGTTTCACGTTGCAGGAAACCAAAATAATCCCGAGCACCACGGCAATCATCGCGGGATTTACGAGTTTTTTAAGCATCAATTTGGGATTGACACCGCTAAAATTCTCTTGCGGTGTGGTGAGATAGATACCCAATGTCCACAGCAGAACCTGGTCTGCAAGGGTGAACAGCGAGTGGCACAGAAGCCCGGTCTCGGGGAAGACCGCCGCAAGGAGCGGAGCACCCATAAATCCGATATTTGCAAACATGAACACGCCTTGATACACATGCGCACGGTTCCCGCGCAGTCGCATCATGCGCGACACCGGGATGGCAAGCGCCCAAAGGAGAAGTAGAATCGCAAACGAGATGAGCACGATCGGGAATGACCCGAACAGCACTTCCTGTGTGGTATTGTTGCTGATGTTTGCAAGCACCAAAGCGGGAAGCGCGATGCGCATCACGTATTTGGAAAGCGCATCAATGTTCCCCGCGTGGAACAGTTTGAATCGGAATCCCAAAAGCCCAACACAGAAATAGAGCGCGAACATCCCGAGCTGCTGGAACAAAACTTCTAACATGGAAAAACCCCTTGCATTAGAACTTATAGTTTATTCTACACGTTTTTTTATGAAATCGCAAGGGGAAATCACATAAGCCCGAACTTTACTTTCGCGCGGTCGAGTTTTGTAAGCATTGCTTCCGCCAAAATCCATAAGAAAAATACAGTCGCGGATGCGTGGATCAGATCAAACGGAAACCCTGCCACATACGCTGTTACAAGCATCTCCCATGTGATGTGGTTTTGCGCTAAAATCACCGATGCGGGGTTCATGATACCGCCGTAGATGAAAAGTGTTGCGATAAATCCAAAGACCGCAAGCAATAAACGGTTCTTCTTGCCTCGGAAGAGTATCCCTGCAAGAAAACCAATACTCCCGAGTGCAACCATCTGCCACGGCGCCCACGGACCCTGCCCAAAGAAAAAGTTGGACAAGAACCCCACCATCGCACCCACCAAAAAACCGACTTCGCCGCCGAGCGCCACGCCTGCGATGATCACAACCGCCACCACGGGCTTGAATTGCGGGAGCATGAAGAATGCGGCGCGCCCCGCGATCGCAATCGCACAAAGCACGCTGATGATGACAAGGTCCCGCGCTTTCGGTTTTCTTTTTTCAAACATCAAAAAGAATGGGAGCATAGTCTCAAGCAGAATGAGAAGTGCAGTGACGTAATACTTGCGCTCGCCAAACCACCGTGTTCCCACACTTGCTGTGAGTATCATCAAAATCAGACTGAAAAGCATAACAAACCAGGGCATTTTTGTTCGATTTTGGTTTGTTTTTGCAGAAAGGTTTTGCGGTTTTGGTGGATTTTGTTTGGTCTTGCGCGGTGTGCGCGGGGGAGTTTGGATCGTTCCGCCACAGGCTGAGATGATGTCCTGTGGTAAAATCGCGGTGGACAAAAGGGTGCGTGCCATGCGGTTCGCCGCGGTGGTATAGAAATGCTTTCCTGCGAAAAACTCCCGCGGGGTTCCGACAGACGTGATCGCGCCGTCAAAGAAGAGCGCACATCGGTCGGCATATTCCGCGCAGAATTCGATGTCGTGAGACACCATCACAATAGTAACCCCGTCTGCCTTCAAATCCGCAAGGATGCTTGCAAATTCCGCTTTGAAGGCGGCGTCCATCCCTTTGGTTGGCTCGTCGAGCAGTAAGACGTCGGGGCGAGTGAGCAGGAGTTTTGCAAGTGCCGCCCGTTGCATCTCCCCACCCGACAAGTCGTATGGATGAAACGCCAAAAGTGATTCGATTTGGCAAAGGTTCGCCACGTCTCGCACTCGATCTGCATTTAGGAGCACGTTCATTAAGTCAAGATACACCGTGTTTTTCAAAAATAGATGCTCGGGATTTTGCGGAAGATACCCCACGGATTCTGCATGGATGGAAACTCTCCCGCGATAGGGTTTGTGCACTCCTGAAATCAAAGAAAGTGCGGTGGTTTTGCCAACTCCGTTTCCGCCCAAGAGTGCCAAAAACTCGCCTTTCTCGACAGACAGAGAAAGACCCTTGATGATGTCGGGTGAGTTCTTTTCATAGCGGAACCAAGTTTCTTTGAGTTCGATGACAGGGTCATCAGTTGTACTCCTGTTGGCACTTGGGATTTTTTCGGGATTTAAGGGATGGTATTTTGCAAAAGCACGGAGCCAGCATCTCCCGTCGCGGACGGTGAGCGGGCAGGGAAGTGTATTTGCCACCGATGCGTGCACGCGCATAGGGGTGGGGAGTGCGAAAAACATCTCGTGGTCATCGCCCTTTAAGCGGGTTCCGATCTCGTGCGGTGTGCCTTGTGCCACGATTTTCCCCTCGTCCATGACGATGACGGAGTCTGCGAGCGGAAAGGCATCTTCCAAACGGTGCTCGGAGAGAATCACGGTGGTTCCCAGTTCTTCGTTGATTTTTTGGAGTGTTTTCAAAAACTCGCCTGCCGCAATCGGGTCAAGCTGACTTGTCGGCTCGTCTAAAATCAAAACATCGGGCTGCAGTACCATCACAGACGCGAGCGCGAGCAGTTGCTTCTCGCCACCCGAGAGGTCGCAGGTGTTTTTGTGAAACAGGGTTTGAATTCCGAAAAACGATGCGATCTCCGAAACGCGTGCACGAATCTCGGGCGTGGAATATCCTAAGTTTTCCAGGCCAAATGCAAGTTCGTGCCACACTTTGTCGGTTACGATCTGACTGTCCGGGTTTTGCATCACAAAGCCGATGGATCTCGCATCACGCTTGGGGTCAAGTTCTGCGAGCGGGCTTTTGCGGAAGAGAATTTCGCCATGCATTTCTCCGTGTGGGGAGAGCGACGGTTTGAGCATCCGCAAAAGGGTGGTTTTCCCGCACCCGGATTTTCCGCAGATCAAAACAAAGGACCCCGCATCGATGGTGAGATTCAGGTCAGAAAGGGTGGGTTCTGCTCTATTCGGATAGGTAAAGGTTAAATGTTTGATTGCAAAGTTTCCCACTTTCTCATCTCCCAAAGTTCTATGAGTATCGGATGAATACATAAAAGCAGATATGCGAGCAATACGCTTGCGGAGTAGAACGAAAAACTGCCGTAGCGCACAAACGGGAAACAGTCAAACGTGAGTGCGCCCGAAACTGCTCCGACGAGCGTATATGCTCCGAGAAAAACGAGCCAAATGAGTGTTTTCGTATCGCGTGAGTCAAACGACATGGGAGAAAAAGACGATCTCCCGGGAAGCCCAAACCCGCGCGCTTTCATGCTGTCTGCAGTTTCCACCGCGTGCTCGAGTGCCCGTGTGGTTACGATGGAAAAGACGTCCAGCGCCCGATTGATTCGGGGCTTATCCCGCCCCATGTGCTTTTGCACCTTGTTCACCCGTTTGAAATCTTCAATGAAGTGCGGAACGAAGCGAAGGGTCATGGAAAAAACGAGCGAGAGCGACGGGATGAGCTTCCCAAACAGGCAAAGGAGTTTGTCGCTTGTCATGACCGCGTGAAAGTTTGAAAAATGACAGATGATGCTCACCACCATTGCCCCCGCACACACGCCGTAAACCACAGACTCCAGCGTGAGCGGATTCCCGTCGGGAAGATAAGTCAGAATCGTGATGCCTTGGTGGTTGAAAAGCGGATTGAGCAGTATAGTGAAAATCAGCATGGGAAGAAGCCAAAGAAAAATCCGTTTGTTTTTTATCGGTACAGCCCCACAAATCAGCGAAATGATAAGACAGATCGGATGCAGTAAAAAGCAGGAAAATCCGATGACAAGTGTAAAGTATATGAAATTAACCAGGGGATGATAGGATTTAAATTCGTTCATAGAACACACATCCGTTTCAGTTAATATCGTCTCCAAAATTGCAGGTATAGCGCCATTCTACCACATCGCCGTCTTGCAATCTGTGCAGGGAGCAGCCATGGTTTGGAATCTCACCGTTGACGCGGTAGAGCCACCCCGAGCCTTCACCGCAGTCACGTTCGTAAATGTTTGCGACCCCTTTGATGTATGCAGTGTTGTAGATGGGCGTGTTTTCAAATTCCAGATGGATGTTGTTTTCGCGTGTTATGCGGGATAGCAGGTCGAAAACACTCTCACCGTCCGCAAACGAAATCTCGGTCGCAGCGAAGATCACACCGTCGTCCGGGACGAGAAACAATTTGTCTTGGTCGAGGAGATCGGTGTTCTCCAGTATCGTATCACAACGGATGGAGAATGTACAGACCGGTTCGACACTTACGGATTCGGAAACCGGTGGATTCGGCGTCTCCAAGGGTTCTTGTGGCTCCTGCGGAGTAGGGGGCGGTGCTTCAACCGGTGCGGATGGCTCGTCTTTTGGAACGACCACAGGAGTCTCGTCTGTGCGAGACTCCTGTGGTGTCGGTTGCGAAACCGGTTGCTCTGTCGGTGTTTTTTCGCATCCGGCGAAAATGCACGCAAGCAAGATGGCGAAGACCGCCGCGAATAAAAACTTTTTCATTTATTTCACCTCACAAAAACGCATCAGAATCGTTGCGATTTCCGCTCTTGTGGTGTTATCGCGCGGGTTGAGCGTGCTTTCGGTTTTGCCTTTCATAAGCCCCGCGCCTGCAACGTATTGCATGGGTGTGATTGCATATTCGGAAATGTTTGCAACATCATCGTAGGAGAGAATGTTGGTGTTTTCTCCAACCGAAACATCGTAGTTCTTATGGTTTGCATAGCGGTAGAGAATGGTTGCAATTTGTTCTCGCGTGATGGGGTCATTTACACCAAACTCACCGTTTCCGTACCCTTGGACGATTCCATTTTCGGTTGCCCAAGCAATTGCATCGGAATACCACTGCCCATTGATTGCATCGGGAAAGAGTACTTCGGATTGCACATTGGGGCTGCTATCCAAGCGGTAGAGAACGGTTACCAGCATTGCTCTTGTCAAAGTTTCATTCGGCGCAAAGCCCGACGCAGTCCCTTGCATCAAACCGTTTTCGGAAACATACATGACCGCATCATAATACCAGTCGGATTCGCTCACGTCGTCAAATGTCTTTGTGGGGAGAACAGGGATTTCTTCGGGGGAGTCGTCGTCATAACCCGAACCACCCGCATTCTCGTTTTCTCCGAGATCGTCTCCCATGTCGCGGGTATAAAGCCACTCGACGTAATCGCCTTGTGACAGGGTGTATGCGTGCGCAGCGCGTTTGGGGAACGTCCCGTTGACACGGTACATCCAGCCGCTCGCGGTGCCCGCATCAAATTCTGCGAGTCCTTCAATTGCTTTGACGTATTTGTCAGCACCTCCTGCCACTTCAATGTCCAACCCGGTTTTCTTGAGCAGGTCAAAAACCGAAGTGCCTTTGGTGACTGTATAGGATTTTTTCGGGAGATAGGTCTCACCCATGGGATCCGCCACGCGGATGGAAACCGTGATGGTGTTGACGCTTCCACCGCCGCTATATCCGCCGCTTTGGACAACGATTTTGCAAACTGTGGGGACGAGCAAACCACTGTCAATAGTTGCGACCGCGTAGTAAGTGCCTGCGGTGGAAAGTGTGATTTTCACCTGCCCGTTTTCGTCCGTGGTCCAACTCTCCTGCGGCGCATTCTCGCCCAGAAGTACCACGTTCGCATTTGCGTAGGGGGTGATTCCGGTGAAATAGTCGGATTTGTTGAGTGTGAGAGTCACCGAAGATCCGCTCGTCATAGAGACGTTGTGCTCGGTGAAAAAGGAGTAGGCATCACTAAAAAGATCCGTATCTTTATAATTGAACGCGGTGATGCGGTCGCCTTCTTTGACCGGGTCAGCGAGACTCCAGCAACTTGCATCGTTGAGATAATAACCCGCATCGGCGGTCTTACCCACACTGCCTTTGCCCCAAAGGATCGCAAGCGACAAACCGTATTGCCCGTTATACGAAGAATACCCGGCTTCCGCACCGCCCGGGAAGTAGGCTTCGTGCGCGGCATATAGTGCCTCGTCGTAAGAGAGCACCCCGTCACCGTCGCGGTCGGTCACCGTGACTGATGCCTGTGCCATGTGCCCACCATCTTTGTCGACTGCGAGTTTGCCATCAGTAGCAATGGTCACATAAACGGTTGCAGGTTCAGCCGGATCCACGGTCGGAGTGCTTTCGTCATCGGTTGCTTTGTCATCATATGTCGCACCCGGGGTGCTAAAATCCCAATAGGAAAGGGATTCCTTTTGCATCTTGCGATACGCATCGTATGCCTGCATCCCCTGAACAGTCGCCATAGCATTTGCCACGCCATCGTAGAGATAGCCGTTCCCGTCTGGATTACGATAGGTCTCAAGCGCGGTGATCAAATTGGTTTCTGCATCACCGAATCCGCTTGCGGGATGTGCAGGATCAATTCCGAGAGAAGCAAGCGCAAGCAACACCTGCGCGGTGGAGTTTGCATTGCTTGCATAAGTGCAATCGGAAGAAATCTCGTTTTTCAAATAGGTGAGTGCGTTGTCGGTCGCGGTCTTGATTGTGGGCTCACTTCGGTACGGGGCGAGTGCCTGCAGTACGATCGCGGTCATATCCACATCGGGGGTTGTATCGGAAAGCCCAAACCCGCCGTTTGATGCTTGATAGGTCAAAAGTTCCGTGATGATTGCAGATTTGCTCCACATCGCGGCATCCGGGATCTCGATTTTTGCGGCATCCAATGCGAGCAGCGCATATGCAAGTTCATTTGCACCGTCGGACAGACGCGCGTTGTTGTAAATCAGTTCTGCGAAGGCGACATCAGTACCCGTTGCGGCGAGTGCCAGAGCAACACGTTCCACATCGGTCGGTTTTTCGGAGATTGTCCAAGTGTCGATTTTTGAAAGTGCCGAATTGGTATACTCTTCCAAAATTTCGGCATCGATCGTCTTCCCGGCACGGGACAAGGTGATGATATACCACTCGTATCCGTAGGTCACTTCGGCGGCATTTGCGAGTTGTTCCTGCAGATATGCGGTGGAAGAGCCGATGCCACGGCTGATGATTTGGTCGAGTGTGTCAGCACGCGGTGTGGTCGCGGATACCATGCCAAACAGCATGGTAACAACGAGCAGGAAACTGAGGAGTCTTTTTGCTTTCATTGGGTTCATCCTTTCTTTTGTCCTGCCGCATAAAACAAAAAAACTGCGGCAATTTTCTTCTTGAAAATTACCACAGCTGAGTTTTCCTGTGATGGTTCACAATTTGTTTCAGTAAAACAAAAACATTACCCCTGTGCGGAAACGCAGGTGCGGAGTAATATCAAAGCAGGTCTTGTGACTCGCATCATATAGACGGACCCGTCCGCGTTTTTGCACCCTGCCTTCTCAGTTTCCCAATGACTATCTTTCGATAACGGATGCAAAAACTTCGATGCATACACCGACAGTGATCGCAGGGGATTCTCACCCCATTCCCTTTCCACCGACCATGCCCATACGGCATGACCGACACTCTGTGTGAAATTATTTTGTTTTTTTCAGTATAACATCGGGAAAATGAAAAAACAAGGGGGCTTTTTTTGCGTTTTCAATTGCTGTTGTTTGCAAAATGATGTATACTGATGAATATAAAAGTGTCGAAACGCTTGCATAGTGCCTTGCAGTGCGGTTTGTGATACAGGAACTGTGCATAATGTTGTGGAGTGAAGTTTGTGAAAAAAAGAATCCTGATTCTGATGATGGCTGTAAGCCTGTTGTCTTCCATGTATGCCAGTGCAACTTCTCTGAAAGTGAAGACGAAAACTGAGGTAGAGGCAGAAAGTACAGTCGGCGTTGAATGTGAGGCCGATACAGAAAAAGACGTTGCGGTGGAAGAACCGGCATCGGAAGAAAACGGCTTTGCAATTGTCATAAACGGGAATACGGAAGATTTCAGCACCTCTGTTTTCGATGAAACACACTATGTCCCGTTGCGAACAGTTTTTGAAAAAGCAGGCGCACGCGTGTATTTCAGAAACCGGGACCATCAAATTTTGATTTTGACGCGTGATGGGGATATGGTCCGCCACGTCGTTGGAACCAACACGATCAGCGTGAACGGTATGGCGAAGAGTTTTTCAAAGCCATCCGTTTCGGAACAGTTCACGACTTATCTGCCGGTTGATATGCTGGCTGCGGCATTTCGTGCGGGTGCGGTTACGGTTGAAAATCAGCAGATCACGGTACATACGCCCATCCCGAACACCGATTGCGGCAAAGCAGTGAATGATGTGCTGTATACAGGAATGTACAGTACTTTCAATCCGGAAAAATTTCAAAGATACATCAATTATCATATCAAAAACCCCGGTTACAGTATGAATGGGGTGGTTTTCACCGTTAATATCGGTTTGGATCTCCCGTTTTATGAAAATGTATCGGTGATTGTAAACCCCTATGATCCGTTGGTCTTAGTGAATAAGTACAACCGACTTCCGTCAAATTTCCGTCCGCACAATCTTGTGCAGATGAACCGCAACTACACATCGGGCGGGAAAGAGTATCTGATGGAAAAAACCGCTTATGATAGTTTTGTCCGCATGGTGGATGCCGCACGGAAAGAAGGCATTTCGATGCGGGCGGTCTCGACCTACCGAACAGAAGATTACCAAAAAAGACTGTACGACAAAAAGGTGAGAACCACAGGACAGCGCAATGCAGATAATTACTCGGCAAGACCCGGCTTCTCCGAACACCAGACGGGGCTTGCAGTTGATATCAACTCCACAAGTGCTTCGTTTGAAAACAGCAAGGCGTTTCGTTGGCTGCAGAAACACGCGCACGAATACGGATTTATTATGCGATACCCGAAAGGTCAGACCTGGATCACCGGATATGCATATGAGCCGTGGCATTATCGATATGTCGGCGTCAAAGTCGCAGGCGAAATGTATTGCCAAGGCCTGAATTATGAGCAGTATTATGCGCAATATATCGTTGGCAATGAATTCAAATAAAATTTGCTCCCGACAAAGAGCCGAAGGGTGGTTTGCCCTTCGGCTCTTTTCCGTGATTCCGTGCGGTGTAACCGTTGAATTGTGAGAGAAAAAGTAGTATAATATACTCGGAAAAATATATGTGGGGGAAGTTTACATGATCACAGGCGAACTCAAAAACAGAATCGACAGTCTTTGGGACATCTTTGCATCGGGCGGTCTTGTCAATCCGCTCGACGTCATCGAGCAGATCACCTATCTCATGTTCATCCACGATCTGGATGATATGGACAACCTGCGCGCAAGAGAAGATGCCATGCTCGGGCTTGCGCACGAGAGCATCTTTGCAGGCGAAGTGGAGATCGGCGGTCGCACCATCGACGGAAACTGCCTCAAATGGTCTGCATTCCGCGATTTCCCCGCGCAAAAGATGTATTCTGTAGTACAGGAGTTCGTGTTCCCGTTTATCAAAACCCTGCACTCCGATAAAGACAGCGCCTACTCCAAGTATATGGACGATGCCATCTTCAAACTCCCCACACCGCTCGTGCTTGATAAAGTGGTCACCGCGCTTGACGAAATCTATCGCATGATGAACGAAGCCCAATCCGGCGACGTGCGCGGCGACGTTTATGAATACCTGCTCAACAAAATCGCGCAGTCGGGTCGTAATGGGCAGTTTCGCACTCCGCGCCACATCATCAAAATGATGGTGGACATGATGGCACCCTCTCCCGACGACGTCATCTGTGACCCCGCTTGCGGCACTTCGGGATTTTTGGTCGCGGCAGGGGAGTATCTCAAAGAAAACCACAAAGAGATGTTTTATGACCGCGTGAAAAAAGACCATTATATGCACGAAATGTTCACAGGGTTTGATATGGACCGTACCATGCTCCGCATCGGTGCGATGAATATGATGACCCACGGGGTGGATGCGCCCACCATCGAATATCGAGACAGTCTGTCCGACCAAAACGAAGATCGGGACAAGTACACCCTCATCCTTGCCAATCCGCCGTTTAAGGGCAGTTTGGATGCGGATATCGTATCCACCGACCTGCTCAAAGTCTGCAAAACCAAAAAAACAGAGCTTCTCTTTTTGGCTCTGTTTCTTCGCATGCTGAAAATCGGCGGCAGATGCGCTTGTATCGTTCCCGATGGGGTACTCTTCGGCTCATCCACCGCGCATAAAGCCATCCGCAAAGAACTGGTTGAAAACAACCGCTTGGAAGCGGTGGTCTCCATGCCGTCGGGCGTGTTCAAGCCCTATGCAGGCGTCTCCACCGCAGTTTTGATCTTCACCAAAACCGGGCACGGCGGCACCGACAACGTCTGGTTCTATGATATGCAATCTGACGGCTTTAGTTTGGACGATAAACGCACCCCTATCTCTGAAAACGATATCCCCGATATCGTCGCGCGTTTCCATAGCCTTCCCCTTGAGGGGAAGGTGTCGGCAGAGCCGACGGATGAGGTGTATCATGAATCGCTGAGAGAGCGCACCGAGCAGTCTTTCCTCGTCCCGAAGGACGAAATCAAAGAGAACGATTACGACCTTTCCATCAATAAGTATAAAAAGACCGAATACAAACCCGTCGAATACCCCTCCACCGCAGAACTCATGGCAGATCTGCACGAACTCGAACTGAGCATCACCACAGGCCTCGCAGAATTGGAGGCGATGCTGTGAAAAAATCAAAACTGATTGATTTGTTTGATATGCACATGGGGAAAACTCCGGCGCGTAATAATCCTTTGTATTGGGAAAATGGAACCCACCCGTGGATTTCTATTGCAGATATGTCTGCAAACGGAAAGAACGTTGCTAAAACAAAAGAATGTATTACTGACTTAGCTATTTGTGAAACGGGAATCAAGCCAATTTTCCCCGGAACTGTAATTATGAGTTTCAAGTTATCGGTAGGCAAAGTTGCAAGGGTTCAAACAGGTGCAGAACTTTCATATTGCAATGAAGCAATTATGGCATTTGAGATCAAAGACACAGAACCGTCTGAATACTCTATTTCAGATGAATATGCGTATTATCTTTTATCGTCCTTGAATTTCGATAGTGTCGGGAATAAGGCGGTCATGGGTAAAACGCTTAACAAAGCGATATTAGAAAACACAGAGGTGTCTGTTCATAAATGGGAGAAACAAAAACAAATTGTTGCTGAATTAGATAAGATAAACGACCTGATTTCTCTCCGCGAGCAACAACTTTCCAAACTCGATGAACTCGTCAAAGCACGATTTGTCGAACTGTTTGGTACAGAAAACGAGTTTGGTAAATGGCCTTGTTGTACTATTGGTGATGTGGCAGATGTGTGCGTAGGTGTTGTAATCAAACCAACTCAGTATTATACAGATAACGGCATTCCAGCATTTCGCTCTTTGAACATTGGGGAAATGCGTGTGAAAGATAGTGATTGGGTTTATTTCACAGAGGAAGGTCACGAGAAGAATCAGAAGTCCGTTATTCGCAAAAATGATGTTCTCGTAGTTAGGTCTGGTGCCCCTGGAACCGCTTGTGTTGCTACAGAAAAGTATGACGGATACAATGCAGTTGATATAATTATCGCTCATCCAGACAATAGCAAAGTCAACTCGATATTCCTTGCGGCGTTCACAAATATGCCACATGGTATGAATCAAATCCGTGCAAAAACAGGCGGTGCGGCTCAACAGCATTTTAATGTCGGTGGATATAAGGCGATGAACCTTATTATGCCTCCAATTGAGTTACAGAACCAGTTCGCAGCCTTTGTTGAACAGACCGATAAATCAAAATTGGCAATTCAGCAGAGTTTGGAAAAACTCGAAACTCTCAAAAAATCACTCATGCAAAAATACTTTGGGTAAAACGGCATGAATCAATAATAGAAAAAAGCACAAGGAGTAGTATATGGATTATTCAAATTTATATAAAAAAGTTAAGGATTCTATTGTGAATATTATTCAGGTGGATTCTAACAGAAGTGTTGTTTCAACGGCAACGGGAAGTATAATAGGTCATGGGTGTGATGTTTTAACTTGCTCCCACTGTATTGATTTGAGTTTATCAAATGCTATATATGATAAATCTACAAATTTGGTTAAATGTGGTACAGTGATATTTGATGATGAGAAATTGGATATTGCAATTCTCCATTTCAAAGATCCAATTGGAACTCCATTAAAAATAGTGAAATCAGATAATTTGGAAATTGGCAACGAAATTTTCACCGTTGGTTACCCATACACGTTTCCCAGTGAAAAAACCTTAACAACTGGAAACATAGCCGCATTTGAAAATGGGTTGATAAAAATAGATTCTTCCGTCAACAATGGTAATTCGGGTGGCCCCTTGTTCAATACTAATGGAGAAATTGTAGGGGTAATTAACGCTAAACTTGGTAGACTGTCTGATTTTCTGGAACAAATAGAAAAAGCAAAGCCACAAGCTTTCATGCAAATAGGTGGAATTGATCCTGTGCAAACTATTCAAGAAATGTTGAGACAGATGCAGAGAAACCTAAATTTAGGAATAGGATACGCTGTGCCAACATCCCGCATTTCTTCTGCTTCAACTATTGTGAAAAATTTGATGGAGAGTAATTAGGAAATTGAGATACAAAGTAGACGTAAAAACAAAATGTTCCAAAAAGTATTACAGAAAAAATGCGTTAGGTAAAATTCTCGAACATTAAAGTAGGTGATAACCAATGACCAATTTTGATTTTTTATTGTCCGAGCCGAGTTTTGCGGCGTTTGCGGAAGTGGCGATCTCTGCCGAGCAGATTTTACATATTGATGCGTCGGCATCGGTGCTGAACTGCCGCCGGGCGATGGAATTTGCGGTCAAGTGGATGTACTCGGTGGACAAGGAGCTGCAGCTGCCGTATGACGATCGGCTGAAGATGCTGATGGATGACGAGGCGTTCCGCGATATCGTGGGCGAAGATATTTACGAGCGGATGAAACTCATCCGCACACTCGGAAACCGTGCGGCGCACGGCGGGAAGAAGATTTCACGCGATGAAGCGGAACTGTGCATTGAAAATCTGTTTTACTTCTTAGACTGTGTTGCATATTGCTATGCAAAGGATTACGAGCAGACCGAGTTTGACAAAGGTCTTTTGGAACTCACCACCGAAGAGGCGCTCGGGTTTGTAACCGATCGCACGGTGGACCTTGCCGAACTGATGGCTGAGAATGCGGCGCTCAAGGAAGAACTCACCGCGCGCCGTGAAGAGAAGCAAGAGACTTACGTTCCGAAGCCGTTGGATCTCACCGAGTTTGAAACACGCAAGATTTATATTGATGCGATGCTGACTGATGCAGGCTGGGTCGAGGGAAAGGACTGGATCAATGAAGTGGAACTGCCCGGGATGCCGAACAAGTCGGAACTGGGGCGCGCAGACTACGTGCTTTACGATGACCGCAATGTTCCGCTTGCGGTAGTGGAAGCGAAGAAGACTTGCAAGGAGCCCGAGGTGGGAAGACAGCAGGCGAAACTTTATGCGGATCTGATAGAGAAGCAACACGGGCGCCGCCCGGTGGTCTTTTTGACCAACGGATTCCATACGCGCATTATCGACGGGCAGTACCCCGAACGCAAGGTGGCATCAATTTACTCCAAGCGTGACCTTGAGAAGCTCTTTAACCTGCGCAGGATGCGGACGAGCCTCAAGAACGTAATGGTGGATCAGAAGATCGCAGGGCGATATTATCAAGAGGGCGCGATCAAAGCGGTTTGCGAGACGCTGGGCGAGCGCAACCGCAGAAAGGCGCTGCTTGTGATGGCGACAGGTTCGGGCAAGACCCGAACGGTGATCGCGCTTTGTAAGGTGCTTTTGGAGCATGGTTGGGTGAAGAATATCCTGTTCCTTGCGGATCGGACGAGTTTGGTCACCCAAGCCAAGCGCAGTTTTGTAAACCTCCTGCCGGATTTATCGGTGACCAATCTGTGCGAAGAGAAAGAGAACTTTGCGGCGCATTGTGTGTTTTCCACGTATCAGACCATGATGCACTGCATTGACGAAGTGAAAGACGAGCAGGGGAAACTCTTCACGGTCGGGCATTTTGATTTGGTGATCTGCGACGAGGCGCACCGCTCGATCTATAACAAGTATCGGGATATTTTTACATATTTCGATGCCCCGCTCGTGGGGCTGACCGCGACACCGAAAGATGAGATCGACAAGAATACGTATGACGTGTTTGAACTGCAAAGCGGCGTGCCGACTTACGGATATGAACTGGCGCAGGCGGTCAAAGACGGGTATTTGGTGGATTTTGTCTCGGTGGAGACCAAACTGAAATTCATCGAGCAGGGCATCGCGTATGATGATTTGACCGATGAAGAGAAAGCCGAGTATGAAGAGCAGTTTGTCGATGAGGATGGCGAAGTGCCGGATGAGATCGGGTCGGGCGCGCTGAACACGTGGGTGTTCAACCGCGACACCATTCGTCAGGTGCTGGATGTGTTGATGACACACGGGTTGAAAGTCGATTACGGCGCAAAAATCGGCAAGACCATCATCTTTGCGAAGAATCATGAGCACGCTGAGAGGATTTTCGAAGTGTTCAATGCTGAGTATCCGCATCTCAAGGGATACGCGCAGGTGATCGACAACAAAATCAATTATGCACAGAGTTTGATCGATGAGTTTTCCGAGCCCGAGAAACTGCCGCAGATCGCGATCTCGGTGGATATGCTGGACACGGGCATCGACGTGCCCGAAGTGTTGAACTTGGTGTTCTTTAAGAAAGTGATGAGCAAGGCGAAGTTCTGGCAGATGATCGGACGCGGAACGCGCTTGTGCGAGGGGCTTTTGGACGGAAAGGACAAGAGCAAGTTCTATATCTTTGATTTTTGTGGGAATTTTGACTTTTTCCGTATAAATCAAGGGAATGCGAGTGCGAATCAGTTGCCGATACAGGGCGCAATCTTCTCGCTTAAAGCGCAGCTTGCATTTAAGCTGCAGGATCTTGCGTATCAGACTGCGGAGTTGAGAGAATTCCGCGAGCGATTGGTGCGTGAGATGGCGGGGAAAGTGCGCGAACTCAACCGCGAGAATTTTGCGGTGAAACAGCACTTGCGCTATGTGGAACTGTATGCGAAAGAGGAAAGTTATCTTGCGCTGACGTTTGAAGATACCAAACTGATGCGGGATGAACTTGCGCCGCTCATTCATGCGGATGCGGAAGATGCAAGCGCGGTGCGCTTTGATGCGTTGATGTACGGGGTCGAACTTGCGTATCTCGCAGGCGATGGCAACAAACGGTATAAAAACGATTTGAAAAAGCGCGTGCGCGGGATCGCAAGTGTTGCGAATATCCCGGAAATCTCTGCGAAGTCCGAACTCATTGAGAAGATTTTGCACACCGAGTATTTGGATGGGTGCGGAATCAATGATTTTGAACGGATTCGCGAAGAGTTGCGTGAACTCATGAAGTATATTCCGCGGAACGGATGCGTTTACGACACCAATTTCGGAGATGATATTCTCTCGCAGGAATGGATGGCGTCCGAACTGGAAAACGATGATTTGAAGAATTACAAGGCAAAGGCGGAGTTTTACGTTCGCCAGCACCAGGAATCAGGCGCGATTGCGAAACTCAAGAGCAACGTGCCGCTCACCCGCGAAGATGTTGCGGAACTGGAAACAATCTTGTGGAGTGAAGTGGGCACGCAGGAAGAATATGCCGCAGAGTACGGCGAGAAGCCGCTTGGCGAGTTCGTGCGTGAGATTGTCGGGCTCGATATGAATGCGGCGAAAGAGGCGTTTGCGGAGTTCTTGAACGACACCAACTTGGACGCGCGACAGATTTATTTCGTCAACCAGATCGTGGAGTATGTTGTTCACAATGGCATGATGAAGGATCTCTCGGTTTTGAAAGAGACGCCGTTCACTGACCGCGGGAGCATCGCTGAGATTTTTGTGGATTTGACCGTGTGGAACAAAATCTACAAAGCAATCGAAACCATCAATCTCAATGCGGTAGCTTGATGACATTGGGTAGGTCAGTGGTTCGGTGTGACGTGCAATCCAACAGTCACGGGTTTTGAGTTTATCCGACACTGCAAATTTGTTCTACACCACAATCCCAACAAACAAAGAGCCGAATAACAAGGAAAACCTTGTCATTCGGCTCTTTTCTGTAATTTCACACATGACGTGTAAATGAATGGTGGAGGCGATTGGTGACGAGCCGTTTTTTCGAAAACAATAAAATGGATTTCCTTGGTGTTTGGTATGCAAATTGTGGAATGCCAAGGAAACAAAACAGCGTTTTACTTGAAATCACTCGATTTCCGCGAAAGCAGAAGGTTGAGGTTTGGGTGTTCGAGACATCGTGTGCCGAAAAACTGGATGAACTCCTTTGCTTTGCCTCTCACCCCCCAATAAAACTCGTCAAAATTGAACTGATCTATGTTATAATTGAAGAAGTACAGTTCCATGCCGTTGACACCATTTGCAAATTTGAATGATTTCATATAAAATAAAAATGTCAAAGTACTTCGAAGGAGTTTGTGAACATGATGCGAATTGCCCTCTGCGATGACGAGCAAAAAATTCTCGATGAAGTATCACAATACATCAATAAGTATGCAGAACGGAAAAACATCCAATCGTTTGAGGTTTTTTCTTTCGATTCGGCACGAGCGCTCAAAAACGCGCTGGATGATGAGAAATCCTTTGATATCTTTGTTCTCGATGTTTATATCGGTAAGGAAATGGGAACGGCGCTTGCTAAGGAGATTCGAAAAAGAGGAATTGAGAGCCCGATTGTTTTTCTTACAACCTCGGTTGAACATGCTCCGCAGGGGTATGAAACAGGAACACTGCGTTATCTGATCAAACCGCTTGACCCTAAGAAATTTTACGAGGCATTGGATGCGGCATTTCTGCAAGTCGAAAAAGTGAGCGAACGGTTGGTAAAACTCAAAACCGAGAACGGCATTGAAAGCATCAATGCAAATCTGATTATGTATTCCGAGGCGCACGACCACTATCAGTATGTGGTACTGCGCGACAACCGGAAGATCAAAGTCAGAACGACCGTTACAGACCTTTTGTCCACGCTGATGCGAAATGGCGGTTTTGTGCGTGTCGGTAGTGCGTATATTGTCAATCTTCGCAATGTCAAAAATGTATCCACACACAAGGTGGACCTGTATCATGATATGAGCGTTCCCATTCCGAGAGGGAAGCA
>SVMJ01000004.1 GCA_015067485.1 Oscillospiraceae bacterium | reverse complement strand
AACCCAAAAGAGCTAAATCAGCTGGAAAAGGTGCTTTGATTGGATTTATAACCAAAATAGTTGTATATATAGTAATTGTAATTCTTTATATTATTTTTGCATCTTCGATGATAAAAGGAACAATGTCCAATCTTGATGTAAACACTTATGGTATTGACGCGATGGAAGAAAACGCAGATTTTGATGTTGAGTTCGGCGAGTTTAAGGCTACGAACAGCGGGTATACATATGATACATCTTTGGAAGTAACTGTCACAAATACAAGCGAGAAACAAAAATCTTTTTTTATAACCATCGAGGCTATTGATGAAGAGGGCACAAGACTTGATACTGATATGATAATGGCAGACCGATTAAACCCGGGACAAAAAGTTAAATTAGAAGCTTTTGAATATGTTCCGAAAGAAAAAATTGAACAATATAAGAGTGCTACCTTTAAAGTGTTAGATGTGCAACAACATTAAATTTTGTCCCTATCTTGAAAAATCATATATTATACTAGTCGTTTTTACATAGCAAAAGAGCGGAGAGATTTCTCCGCTCTTTCGTTATTTCATTTCTACGAGAACTGCGTCTTTTACATCAAAATAATCGGTGGAGATGCTACTAAATCCTGCGGCTTTCCACGCCTGATCGAATGTGATCTCTTCCAAATTGCTCAAGTAGACAAAAGTGGAATCTTTTTCTGCGTTGTTCATGCGACCTGTGATTTCGAGTCGATATTTATAGGTGTTTCCTTCAAAGTTCCAAGTGCCGTCTGCCATCTCGAAGTATGTTTTCATATTACCGTATACGACGTCCACAGGTTCGACTTTTTTGCGACAACCTGTGAGTCCGATCAGACAAGCACACAGTAAAACCAGCACTAACAGTTTCTTCATCAAAATCAACTCCTTTTATCTGATTATATCACAATCTGCGGATGATGCAAGCGTGTTGTTTTTTGCCTTGATTTGTGGTATGATAAAGCATATTTTGATACAAAAAGGGAGAAAGAGAATGACCAGATTGCTTTTGGTTCGGCATGGGGAAAGTGAAGCGAATTTTCACAACATTTTCGCGGGACATATTGACCCTGCTTTGCAGCCGCGCGGAATTGAGCAGGCGGAACTAACTGCTCAATTCATTGCGGAACATTACAAGGTAGACAAAATCTATTCCAGTGACCTGCAGCGTGCATACAGAACCGCGGAAAGCCTTGCAAAGCGAGTGAATCTCACAATCACGGCGGATGAAAACCTGCGCGAAATCAATGCAGGCGAGTGGGAAGGTGCGGAGTTCTTTTCACTCCCTACAAACTATCCGGATGAATATGCGGTATGGGAAGAAGACGTTGGGAATGCGTACTGCCCGGGTGGTGAGACTGTGCGCGAACTCGGGGAGCGCATTATGGGCGAACTCACAAAAATTGCGAAAGAAAACCCGGACAAGACGGTTGCGATTTTCTCCCATGCGACCCCGATCCGTGTAGCACAAAGCATTGTGGAAACCGGTGGACTAGACAGGATGCAGGACATCCCGTGGGTGTCCAATGCATCGGTAACCGAAATCACGTATGAAAACGGCAAGTGGAATTTGATTGCGGTCAGCATTGACAAGCATTTGGCAGAACTCAAGACCGAACTTGCATCGAGTGTTTGATTATTGGAGATGAATGACAGATGAAAGAAATCGTTTTTCCTTATGGGCAAGAGCATGTACGGCATAACTTTGAAGATCATGAACTGATTGGTGTCCTGACATCTAAAATTGAAACATATCAGCCAAAAGGGAGCGAGTGCGAACTCATTCGCGGGGCGATGGAACACCCTGTGGGGTCTCCTCGGCTTTGTGAACTCGCAAAGGGAAAAGAGAAGATCGTCATCATCGCGAGTGACCACACGCGCCCTGTGCCGAGCAAACTCATCATCCCGCCCATGTTGGAAGAAATTCGCCAAGGGAACCCGAATGCAGACATCACCATTCTAATTGCGACGGGTTGTCATCGCGGTACAACCAAAGACGAACTCATCTCCAAATTCGGAGAAGAAATCGTAGAGAATGAAAAAATCTATGTCCACGACTGCGACGAACGTGAGAAACTCGTAAATCTTGGCACCTTGCCGTCGGGTGGGGAATGCGAAATCAACTCGATAGCAACGGAGGCAGATCTCCTGGTGGCGGAAGGATTTATCGAGCCGCATTTTTTTGCAGGATTCTCAGGCGGCAGAAAGAGTGTTTTGCCCGGGATTGCGGGGCGCAAGACCGTGCTTGCAAACCACTGCTCGGAATTCATTGCAAATGAATTTGCCCGCACCGGGATTTTGGAGGGAAACCCCATCCATGCAGATATGCTCTGGGCGGCAAAGACCGCACGTCTTGCCTATATTGTGAACGTGGTACTGAATGCGGAAAAGCAGGTGATTTACGCGGTCGCAGGCGATATGGAACAGGCGCACAAACAGGGGACGGATTTTCTGCTTTCCCAGTGCGGAGTGAGTGCGACCCCTGCCGATATCGTAATATCCACCAACGGGGGCTATCCGCTTGATCAGAACGTGTATCAAGCGGTCAAGGGGATGACTGCTGCAGAGGCGACCGTGAAGCAGGATGGCGTGATTATCATGCTTGCGGCATCTGATGACGGGGTGGGCGGCGAGCATTTCTATCACCAACTCGCAGATGAACCCGACATCGAGAAAACGATGGAGAGTTTCTTGTGCCGCAAGCGAAATGAAACGGTCCCCGACCAATGGCAAACCCAGATACTGCTCCGTGTGCTCCAACGCGCACGCGTGATTTATGTATCCGAGTTAGATGACGATTTGGCAGAAAAACTGCATATGATTCCTGCACACTCGATTGATGAAGCGATCGAGAAAGCCAAGAAACTGTTGGGAAAAGACGATACGAGCATCGTCGTAATTCCCGATGGGGTCGCGGTCATGGTAACAGAATAGAAAAAGCGGATAGAACCATCGTTCTATCCGCTTTCAATTACTTCCATGTTTCCCAAATCTCGGGGTGGTAGCCCACTGTGACTTGTTTTCCGTTTCGCACAAACGGGGTGGCGTAGAGTTTTGGGTTTTCAAAGAGTTTATCCACAACGTCCTGTTCATACGCGAGATGCGCGATGAAAGATGCTTCATAGTCTTTGGATTTTGTATTGATCATGGCATCCAGCCCGATGGCTACACGCACGGTTTCAAACTCGCGCGGAGAGAGCCCGACTTTTTCCAAATCGATGCGCTGAAAGGGGATCCTGCGTTCTTTGAAATAGCGCTCCGCTTTTTTCGTATCAAAACATTTACTCAGTCCATAAATCTGAATGTTCAAATTCCTCACCTCCGTATCAGTATACCACAGGAAGAAAAGGATTGCAAAAGATGCGCGCGTGTGATACAATGAAAAGCACGGTAGACAAGTTCGACCGTTTGAGAACCTGGGAAAAGTTCGTCTGTGTCGAAGCGTCGATGCGGGCGTTTTTTAGTTTGATTCTCGGAAGGAGACGCACTATGTTTAACAGTAAATCCGCACATGCGGAAGAATTCATTTCACATGAAGAAATACTGGAAACTTTGGAATATGCACAGGCGCAGAAAGACAACATCACGCTGCAAAAAGAGATTCTGAACACGGCACGACAGGCGAAAGGGCTTTCGTACCGCGAAGCGGCAGTGCTTTTGTATACTGAAAATCAGGAGATTTTGAACGAACTCTATACGATTGCGCGTGAACTCAAAGAGAAAATCTACGGCAACCGTATCGTGATGTTCGCCCCGCTCTATCTTTCCAACTACTGTGTCAACTCGTGCCGTTATTGCCCGTATCATGTCGGGAACTGCACGATCGCAAGAAAGCAGCTCAGTCAGGAAGACATTAAGCGCGAAGTCATTGCGCTGCAGGATATGGGGCACAAGCGTTTGGCACTTGAAACGGGTGAAGATCCGAAAAACTGCCCGATTGAATATGTGCTTGAGAGCATCAAGACCATCTACAGCATCCACCACAAAAACGGAGCGATCCGCCGTGTGAACGTCAATATTGCGGCAACCACGGTTGAGAACTATCGCAAGTTGAAAGAAGCCGGAATCGGGACATATATCCTGTTCCAGGAAACTTATCACAAGGAAAACTACGAATATTTGCATCCGAAGGGACCCAAGCACGATTACGCATACCACACCGAAGCAATGGACCGCGCAATGGAAGGCGGCATTGACGATGTGGGCATCGGCGTCCTGTTCGGGCTTTCGGATTATCACTATGACTTGGTAGGTCTCCTGCTCCATGCAAAGCACTTGGAAGACCGCTTTGGCGTAGGTCCGCACACCATCAGCGTGCCGCGCATTCGCCCGGCGGATGATGTGGATCTCACCGAGTACCCCAATGCGATCACTGACGAAGTGTTCCACAAGTTGGTGGCACTCCTTCGTGTTGCGGTGCCGTATACCGGTATCATCGTGTCCACGCGTGAATCTGAACAGTCCCGCGCGGAAGCGCTGGAACTTGGCGTTTCCCAAATCAGCGGCGCATCTTCTACCAGCGTCGGCGGATACGTGGAAAAAGAAGAGGAAAACTCCGCACAGTTTGAAGTCAATGACACCCGTACACTCGATGAAGTGGTGAATTGGCTGTTGGGACTTGGGTACATCCCGAGTTTCTGCACCGCGTGTTACCGCGAAGGGCGCACCGGCGACCGCTTTATGCAACTCGCAAAAGCAGGGCAGATTTGCAACGTGTGCGGTCCGAATGCGATCATGACGCTTAAAGAATATCTGGAAGACTATGCAAGCCCGGACACCGTGAAAAAGGGCGAAGCATTGATCGCAAGAGAAGTGGAAAAGATCCAAAACGAAAAGGTGAAAGAACGTGTTGTGGCGCATCTGCAGGAACTGCATGAAGGCGCACGCGACTTCCGATTCTAAGGAGAATACACATGAGTTTCAACGAGACACCGCGTGCTGAGCGCTTGCATATCGCGATTTACGGAAAACGTAACAGCGGAAAATCCACGCTCATCAATGCCATCACCGGGCAAGAGCGCGCCATCACGTCACCTGTTGCGGGGACGACCGCGGACCCGGTGTACCAGGCGATGGAGATTCATCCGCTTGGACCGTGTGTTTTGATTGATACTGCAGGTTTCGATGACGAGGGAGATCTTGGTGCGCTTCGCGTCGAGAAAACCCGAGACACGCTTGCACAAGCAGATATCGCGATTCTGGTGTTTCGAACAAAACCGATTGATGCGGAAAAAGCATGGTTTGCAGAACTGAAAGCAAAAAAAAGCCCAACGCTGCTTGTGGTGAATGGAAATGAAGAAATCGCACGAGCGGTGGAAGATGATTTCGGGGTCGTGCCGATTACCGTCGATGCGGAAAAACGTGAGGGAATCGACCGTTTGCTCCACGCGCTCACCGCGCTTGTTCCCGAATCGTTCGGGGCACAGAGTTTGATTTCGCATTTGGTATCGAAAAAAGATGTGGTGCTTTTGGTCATGCCGCAAGACAAGCAAGCCCCGAAAGGGCGATTGATTTTGCCGCAGGTGCAGACCATTCGCGATCTGCTCGATCATGCGTGTATCACGGTCTGTGCAACACTGGAAGAACTTCCTGAGGCGCTTTCTGCTTTGGCGAAACCGCCAAAACTCATCATCACCGATTCGCAAGTGTTCCGAGAAGTGGCAAAATTAAAACCGAATGAGAGCAAACTCACATCATTTTCTGTGCTTTTTGCGCGTTACAAAGGCGACATTGCCGCGTTCCGCGCGGGTGCGGATGCGATCGACAGACTCAAGGAGTCTGATCGCGTACTCATTGCCGAGTCCTGCACGCACAAGGCGCAGGATGAAGATATCGGGCGTGTGAAAATCCCGCGTCTGCTCCGAAAAAAGGTGGGTGAAGGGTTGCAGGTAGATGTGGTCGCAGGTCGCGATTTTGGGCGTGATCTCTCACAGTACGCACTCATCATCCACTGCGGTGGATGCATGATGAATCGTGCATTCGTTTTGTCGCGCATTGCAGCGGCAAAAGAAGCAGGTGTTCCGATCACTAACTACGGGGTCGCAATTGCAAAACTCATCGGGATTTTAGACGAAATCGAAGACTAAAAAACGGGCATAAGGCGGTTGATCATAGGGAAAAGTCGGCTTTGAACTGACCTTTTCCGCTAAAAGTGCATCAAAAAATCAGGCAATACGACAGTATTGCCTGATTTTTATTCTTTCTTTTAACGAAAAATTTCTATTTCAAAACTGCAAAGCACTTCAAAGAGTGCATTTTTTGCTTCAGAACAAACAATAAAATCGCAGATTATCCTTTCGGATATCAAGATTTTTTGTGAAGGTATGGACGAATAATGCCGCTTTGAAGCGAGTTATCCCTATGATCAACCGCCTTAGGGAGTTCTATGCCCGTTATATATTTCCTGAATTTTCCCGCTATTTCCCGACAGGTTCTACGCTTTCGTGGTGGCTACAATGGAGACATCAAAGGGAGGGATGTCTCATGGATATCAAAGAAATGCACGGGTCATTGCGGGACAAGCTGGAGGCAGGCGCGTTCAAACCCGTATTGCAAGAATGTGCGCGAGCGGGAATCGGATTTCTGCTTGCGTGCACGACCGTGTTTCGGGAGTATGCACCGTTTGGGCTGGGATATGTCGCATCCCTTGGGATGGGGAAACGCACATTATCGGGGACAATCGGCGCGGCGCTCGGCTATATCTGCCTGCTTTATCGCGCAAACGGGCTTAAATATCTCGCGATACTCGCAATGATTTGTACCGCATCGGTGGTGTTTTCGGATACCGAGTATCGAAAAAAACCGTGGCTGATGCCATGCGCGGCGGCCGCGAGCACCGCGTGTCTGGGATTTGTCTTCCTGCTCGATGCGGGACTCAGTTTCATCAACATTTTCTGCTACCTTTCGGAAGTTCTCATCGTGTTTTGGACAAGCATTCTCTTGCGTTCCGTGAGAAGCAACAAGCGGTTTTTGGTGCGCCTGAAGAAGAAAAGCGCAAGTGAAATCCCGCTTTCTCAGGTAACACAACACTCGCTGCGATTAGCGGCACGGGCGTTTTCGGATTTGGGCGACATGTTAAAGCGTACCTTTTCCAAGGAGAAGAATGAGCAGAATATCGTCAGTGTGTTTGAACGACCGGTGCGGCAAGTGTGCAAAAAATGTGCGCGCTGCAATCACTGCTGGCAGGAAGCGTATGAAAATACGCGCGGCGCACTCAATGATGTCACACAGACCATGCGCCAAAATGGTGTTTTGAAAGCGAGTGATCTTCCACTTCATTTCAGCGCGGAATGTCTGCACATTGGGGAACTTGTGGAACTCATCAACCAAGAACTGCGAACTTATCTGACTAAGCGGCAATACTCGGCGCGTCTCCGCACGCGGCAGGATATTTTATGTAAGCAATATCGGGAGGTGTCCGGGGTGCTTGAGAGTCTTTCAATGATAGAACCGCCCACTCTCGATCTCAAAGCCCAAAACACCCTGCTTAGGTGCATGGAAGAAATGGGTGTCACGGCAAATGTGTGTGCCTATCGAGATAAACATGCGCGCCTTTGCATTTTGATGGACGGAGACGCCGAATGCGAGACTGTACTCGAAGCATTTTCGGAGAAAACCGGGGTTCAACTCGGAAAAGTCCACTGCAGCAAAGGTCGAGACGGATACAGTTTTCGCGTGTGCGAAAAATCGCCCGTGCGCGCCGAACTCGGAGTCGCGGCACGGAAAAAGAACGGAAATTCTATCAGCGGAGACACGGTAGGGCATTGCAAACAACCCGATGGCACCGTTTGCATCATGCTGGCGGACGGAATGGGCACCGGAAAAGATGCGGCGTATGAGAGCAATCTCGCAGTCGACCTCTTGATTCGATTTTTGGAGAGCGGGATCGCGCCGCAAAGTGCGTGTGCGACCATCCATTCCGCGCTGCAACTCAAAGGGGAAGTGAGCACCGCTTTTACTACGCTCGATTTGCTTTGCATAGACCCGTTCAGCGGAGAGAGCGAACTTTATAAATTCGGAAGTGCGCCGAGTTATTATCGCCGAAGCGAAGAGACCAAGTGCATTACGTGCACGTCCATGCCGCTTGGCATCTCGTGTGCGGGGGCGCCCGGGGTGGAACACGTGCGATGTGCTCTGCGTGCAGGGGATGATGTGATCCTGATGAGTGACGGGATCTCCGATCAAGCGGTTCCCGGCTGGCTCATGCAAATCATCAAGGAAAAACACGATCTCACACCGCAAGAATTTGCAAAAGAGATTTTACTGCGTGCGGAAACAGAAGCGGAAGATTCGGATGACCGCACCGTGCTGGTAGTGCGCATGGTAAAAGAATGAAATCCTGCGTTTTGGGGCAGACTATCGGAAACGGCATGAGAGGATGAGATAAGTGGTCAAAGGCGTATCCAAACAAGTGGTCGTGGTGAAACCACCCCAGGGAATATTTGAAGAAGCGATTTTCATTTTGAAGGAAGACACGGTGGGGGTGGATGCCGAACAAGTAGTGAGTCAGGCACGAGCGGTTGCAAACGAGTACGTTTCCGAACAATGCGAGTGGAAACAGATGCGCAATCACGCGCCATTGTGGTTTTCGGTCGGCGCACTCTGCGCGAGTTTCCTTTGGCTCATGTGTATTTTGATATAAAAAACGACCCTCCCGCATGGGAGGGTCGTTTGCCTTTGCTAAATGGATGCTGCCTCATCGAGCCAAGCTGCGGCTTGTGCATCGGTGGGTACCATCCAGCCGCCACGCGGCGAGATGCTGACCGAGCCGACTGCAGGTCCGTCAGGCAGGCACGAGCGCTTGAACTGCTGCGCAAAGAAACGCTTCAAGAAGAGCGTGAGCCAAACCTTGATGGTGTCGGAAGCGTAGGTACCACGGAACGCGTGGCACGCAAGGAAATGCAATTTCTTCGGACTATATCCGTAACGGAGCAGATAGAACAGGAAGAAATCGTGGAGTTCGTAGGGACCCACGATCCCTTCTGTTTTTTGAATCAGTTCTCCATCTTTGAGCGGGAGCAGTTCCGGGCTGATTGGGGTTTCCACAATGTCAATGAGCGTATCTTTGACCGATGCAAATTCGGGAAGATTTGCCGCATAGACCACCATATGCTGCATCAGAGTTTTCGGGATGGATGCGTTCACCCCGTACATGGACATATGATCTCCACCATAGGTGGCAAAGCCCAGACACAATTCGGACAGGTCGCCGGTTCCCACATGGATACCGCCGAGCTGGTTTGCGATGTCCATCGCGATCTGAGTGCGTTCACGCGCCTGCGCGTTCTCATACACCGCATTGTGGGTGGAAAGATCGTGCCCAATGTCGTCAAAGTGCTGAACACACGCGTCCTTGATGGAAATTTCACGGACGGTGAGCCCGAGTTTCTGCATGAGATTCATCGCATTTTCATAAGTGCGATCCGTGGTGCCGAAGCCGGGCATGGTCACCGCGGTCAGATTGCTTCTCGGTGCGCCCATCGCATCAAGCGCACGGATGGTCACCAAAAGCGCAAGGGTGGAGTCCAGTCCGCCCGAGACCGCGACCACCGCCTTGTCGGTGTGCACGCAGGTAAGGCGCGCTTTCAGCGCGGCCGCCTGGATGTCGAAAATCTCGGCAAAACGCGCATTGCGTTCTGCTTCGTTTTGCGGCAGGAACGGGGAAGGAGAGACCTCGCGGGAAAGGGGGACGTCTTTTCCTTCCACATCAATCGGGATCACACGGTAAGAATCGGACAGACGACTCAAGTGTGTTTGCATCCGCTCAGAACGGATGCGATCCAAATCCAAATCGGTGATGACAAAGTCGGTATCCTGTGCCAAAATCTGATGGCAATATGCGAGCACATCCCCATCTTCGCAAACCATCAACTGCTTCCCATACACTCCGTCGGTGGTGGATTCACCGTCCCCTGCACCTGCATAAAGATAGCCACAGAGCAGACGGGCAGAAGTGTTTTTCACGGTTTCTTTGATGTAGCCCGAGCGGGTCACCTGCTCATTGATCGCGGCAGGGTTTACGATAAACTCAGCACCGGCAAGCGTGAGAGAAAATGCGGGCGCGGTGGCAAGAAATGCTTCGCTTCCGATCTCGATGGCGGAAGTTACGCCGTCAATCTCAAAGAGCAGGTTGGAACTGAGTGGGGCTTCGGATTTCCCCAAAACCACGGTGGCGGAAACGTCGATACCCGACGAGAACACGCGCGCTTCACCGGAGGACAGATACTGTTTCGGCACAATGCCGCAAATCTCGCCGCCGGCGATCACCGCCGCGCAGTTGTAGAGCGCGCCGGAGAGCTCGAGCGGGAGACCTACCACCATTGCCATATCGAGTTTTTTGCTGCCACGACGAATGACGTCCAACGCGTCGAGCGCGGTCTCACGCAGCGTGCGCTGGAAAAAGAGATCACCCAAACTGTATCCGGTGATACAGAGTTCGGGGAAGACCGCAAGGGATACCCCTTGTTTTGCAACTGCTTCCGCGATATTCAAGATCTCTTCCGCGTTCTTTTTCGGATTTCCGAGAAATACGCGCGGGGCGCAGGCGGCGACCTTCAAAAAACCGTGCTTCATCATATCCACATCCTATTTTCCTCGTTTGAGAACATTATATCAAACTATTGTAATTTCTGCACTATATTTTTCTGTTTTTCTCAGAAAAAATATGCAAAGAATCGTTGAACTTCATTTGGAACTGTGATAGAATAATAACAATTGAGAAACAAAACAACGGAATGAGGTTTTTTCATGAAAAATACAGAAAAGACAATGGAACAAATCGTTGCGCTGTGCAAAGGCCGTGGCTATGTTTACAGCGGCAGTGAAATCTATGGCGGACTTGCAAACACCTGGGACTACGGCCCCTTGGGTGTTGAATTCAAAAACAACGTCAAGCGCGCTTGGTGGAAGAAATTCGTGCAGGAGTCCCCGTACAACGTGGGTCTCGACAGTGCAATTCTGATGAATCCGGAAGTTTGGGTTGCATCCGGTCACGTGGGCGGTTTCTCCGACCCGCTGATGGACTGTAAGTCCTGCAAGACCCGTCATCGTGCTGACCAACTCATCGAAGCGGCAGGCGGCAATCCCGCAGGTTGGGATTTTGACCAGATGGCACAGTACATCGAAGACAACGACATTCGCTGCCCGGATTGTGGTGAACGCAACTTCACCTCCATCCGTAAGTTCAACCTGATGTTTAAGACCTTCCAGGGCGTTACCGAAGACGCAAAGAACGAATTGTACCTGCGTCCGGAAACCGCACAGGGTATCTTCGTCGATTTCAAATCCATCCAGCGTACTTCCCGTAAGAAAGTGCCGTTCGGTGTTGCACAGATCGGTAAGTCCTTCCGTAACGAAATCACCCCGGGTAATTTCACCTTCCGTACCCGCGAATTTGAACAGATGGAACTCGAATTCTTCTGCAAGCCGGGCACCGACCTTGAATGGTTCAAGTACTGGAAGGACTACTGCAAGCAGTTCTTGCTCGATCTCGGCATCAAAGAAGAGAATATCAAGATGCGTGATCACGAACAGGAAGAACTCTCGCATTATTCCAATGCAACCACCGACATCGAATTCATGTTCCCGTTTGGCTGGGGCGAACTTTGGGGTATTGCGGACCGTACCGACTTTGACCTAAAGGCACATCAGACTCACTCGGGTGAAAACATGGAATATTTCGATGCGGAAACCAATGAAAAGTACGTTCCGTACGTTGTCGAGCCGTCGCTCGGGGCAGACCGTGTCGCACTCGCATTCTTAGTCGAAGCATACGACGAAGAAGTGGTTGATGCAGAAAAGAACGACGTCCGCGTTGTTCTGCGCCTGCATCCGGCACTCGCGCCGTATAAGTGCGCGATCCTTCCGCTTTCCAAGAAACTCTCCGATAAGGCAATGGAACTCTTCGCACCGCTCTCCAAAGAGTTTATGGTTACCTTCGACGATGCGGGGTCTATCGGCAAGCGTTATCGCCGTCAGGACGAAATTGGCACCCCGTTCTGTGTTACTTACGACTTCGAAAGCGAAGAAGACGGTTGCGTAACCGTTCGTGACCGCGACACCATGGAACAACAGCGTATCCCGATGGATGAGCTTGCTGCATACATTCGCGAAAAGATCCAGTTTTAATCAGTGAAAAAGAAGCCGTTTTGACGGCTTCTTTTTTTTTGCACTTTTTGGAAATTGTTAATAAAATAACGAAAATTTTGCGGCTATTCCAAGAAATATCGTTAATAAAATAACTATTCTTGAAGTATCATATCAGTATGTAGTATAATAAACATGTATGAAAATTTCTCACGTCAAGTGATGTTTTAAGAGGTGAACGAAATGCCAAGAAATTTCAGAGGCGGGATCCATCCTGACGACTGTAAGAAGTTCACGCAGGACAAGATGATCGAGACGCTTGCGGCGCCGAGTGAAGTAATCCTTCCGGTGTCTATGCACATCGGTGCGCCTGCGGTTCCGGTGGTTTCGGTGGGTGATACGGTTGCGATTGGACAAGTGGTCGCAGAAGCACAGGCACCTGTTTGTGCACCCGTTCATGCATCGGTTTCGGGTACGGTCAAAGCGATCGAAGCACGCCCGCATCCGAATGGAACAAACGTGATGTCCATCGTGATTGAAAACGACTTTCAGGACACGGTTTATGAAGGGCTCACTCCCACCGATAACTTGCATGACATCGGCGCGGAAGAACTTGCCGATTTGTGCTTGAAAGCAGGTCTGGTAGGTCTCGGTGGTGCGGCGTTTCCGGTGCATATCAAAATCAAGTCTGCAATCGGGAAAGTGGATACGCTCATCATCAACGGTGCAGAATGTGAACCGTATATCACATCCGACTACCGCCTGATGCTGGAGAAAGGCGAAAAACTTCTGCAGGGTACCGATATCGTCCGCAAAGCATTGGGTCTCGATGTTGCACATATCGCAATCGAGTCCAACAAGCGCAGTGCGATTGATCACCTGGGAAAACTCCTGCAACTGTATCCCAACATCAAACTGGATGTTTTGAGAACCAAGTACCCGCAGGGTAGTGAAAAGCATTTGATCTATGCGGTCACCGGTCGCGAAGTCCCGCCGGGACAACTCCCGAGCGCGGTGGGCGTGGTCAACATGAACATTGCGACCACGGTTAAAATCGCGGAATTCTTGGAAACCGGTATGCCGCTTACCACCAAGGTTGTTACCGTATCGGGTTCTGCGGTCGCAAATCCGAAAAACTTGCTCGTGCGCATCGGTACGCCATTTGCAAACTTGTTGGATGCGGCAGGTGGAATGCTGGAGGAACCGAACACGGTTTTAGCCGGCGGTCCGATGATGGGGATGGCACAGCACACGGTGGACGTCCCGGTCATCAAGGGCACCAACGCGGTGCTTGCACTCTGCAAGGATGAAAACAAATTTGAGGAAGAACAGATTTGTATCCGTTGCGGTAAGTGCGTCAAGGCTTGCCCGATGAATCTGCTCCCGAATTACCTGTACGCTTATATCAAAGCGGGCAGATACGACGAACTCGACAAACTCAATCTGACCGATTGTATCGAATGCGGTTCCTGCTCTTACGAGTGCCCGGGACGTTTGCATTTGGCACAAACGTTCAAGACCGCAAAGCGCGAAACAGCTGCGCGGAAGAAGAAAGGAGTATGAGCATGCAACTTGAAAATCAACTTCGAGTCGCGCCCTCTCCGCACATCAAGACGGACGACGGAACGCGCTCCATCATGTTAGATGTCATCATTGCTCTTTGCTTCCCGCTCGTGATGGCAGTTTACTTTTTCGGCTGGCGGGCACTCAGCATGACTTTGGTCGGCGTTTGCTCCTGTATCGCATTTGAGTGGCTGTACCGCCGCTTTACCAAGAACTCCAGCACCATCGGCGATTTGTCCGCCGTGGTAACCGGTATGCTTCTGGCATTCAACCTGCCTGTTACTACCCCAATGTGGATCATCGTCATCGGATCTTTCTTTGCGATCGTCATTGTAAAGCAACTCTACGGCGGGCTTGGCAAGAACTTTATGAACCCGGCGCTCGCCGCTCGTGCGTTTTTGATCTCCTGGCCTGCGCTCATCACGGTTTGGGTGCGCCCGCTCTCCAATGTGAAACTTCCGCTCTTCGGCAATGTGGATATGGCATCCCTGACTCCGGATGTTCTGGTCACCGCAACCCCGCTTGCCAAGATGAAAACCGGCGTTTTGCCGGCTGTCGGTGAATTCTCCGTTACCCTGCGTGATGCATTCATCGGCAACACCGCAGGCTGCATCGGTGAAGTTTCCGCAGTCGTGATCCTTGCGGCTGCAGTGTACTTAATCGTCCGTAAAGTCATTCGCCCGCACGTTCCGCTTGCATATATCGGAACCGTCGCGCTGCTCACATTCCTGTTCCCGCAGGGTGGAAACGACGGTCTTACCTGGATGCTTTACAACCTGTTCACCGGCGGTCTGATGCTCGGTGCGGTCTTTATGGCGACCGACTATGCAACCTCTCCGGTTACCCCGATGGGTAAGATCATCTTCGGCATCGGATGCGGTCTCATCACGGTCATGATCCGTTACTTTGGCTCTTATGCGGAAGGTGTCAGCTATTCCATTCTCATCATGAACACCATGGTATGGCTTCTTGATAAGACGTTCCGTCCGCGCCGTTTCGGTGTCAAGCGTTTCGAGAAAAAGCAAAAGGAGGACAAAGTCAATGGATAATGTAAAAGAACGCGCTTCCATTTGGCCGCTTGCAAAACTCGTCCTCATTCTTTCTGCGATTGCGATCATCACCGGGGGAGTCTTGGCACTCATCAATGAAGTAACAAAAGACACCATCGCGGTACAAAACGAACAAAAAGTGCAGGCGGCACTCAGCATGGTGCTTGCTGCAGATACTTATGACGCGGTGAACTTGGAAAATGCTCAGTTAGACGGCATCGTAACCGCGGCTTATATCGCAAAAAACGGTGATACTACGCTCGGTACTTGTGTGGAAGTAGCACCGAACGGGTTTGGCGGCCCGATCTCCATGATCGTGGGGGTCGACTTAAACGGTGCGATCACCAAGGTCGCGATCGTCAATATGGCGGAAACATCCGGCATCGGCACCAAAACCAATGATGAAAAGTTCCTTTCTCAGTTTAGCGGTCATGTGGAAGAAATCACCGCATCGACCAAAACGAATATCGGGGAAAACGAAATTTCCGCGATCACCGGTGCAACCGTTTCTTCCAAAGCGGTAACGAGCGGTGTCAATGCCGCACTCAAAGCTGTGGCGCTGTTAGGAGGGGATGCAAATGTTTAAGAAAATGACAACCCCGTTTTTAGACGGTATTCTCACCCATAACCCGTCGTTGGTGCTCTTACTCGGTATGTGTCCGCTTCTTGCGACATCCACTTCGGTTTCCAACGGTATCGGCATGGGGCTTTCCGCAACCGCGGTTTTGGTCTGCTCCAATATCGTGATTTCGCTGCTTCGCAAACTTATCCCGAGTGAGATCCGAATTGCGGCATACATCGTGGTCATCGCGGGTTTTGTTACCGCGGTTGAAATGATCATCCACGCATTCTTGCCCGATCTGTACGCATCGTTGGGGCTTTTCATCCCGCTCATCACGGTTAACTGTATCATCTTGGCCCGTGCGGAAGCATTCGCTTCCAAAAACGGCATTTTGGAATCTGCGGCAGACGGTCTGGGCATGGGTCTCGGCTTTACCGGTGCACTCGTCATCATGTCCACCATCCGTGAAATTTTGGGTAACGGGACGTTCTTTGGCATCTCGCTCTTTGGTGAGAACTTCCAGCCCGCAACCCTGATGATCCTGCCGGTCGGCGGCTTCTTGACGCTGGGGCTGGTCATCGCAACCATTCAGAAGATCCAGCAGGACGGATTCACTCCGTATGCGAAACTGAAAGCATATCTGGAAAACCGTAAAAATGAAGTGAAGGAGGCGCAGGAATGAGTATTACCGAATTGTTTGGGATCGCGCTGAGTGCCATCCTGATCGAAAACTTCGTTTTGGTCAAGTTCCTTGGTATCTGCCCGTTCCTTGGCGTTTCCAAGAAAACGGAAACTGCAGCAGGCATGGGTGTCGCGGTCATCTTCGTTATGACCGTCGCATCCGCGTTTACTTATGCAGTCGACAAATTCCTGCTCCGCCCGCTCCATTTGGAATATATGCAAACCGTTGCATTTATCCTTGTGATCGCGGCACTGGTGCAGTTCGTAGAACTGTTTATGCAAAAAGCACTCCCCGCTCTGCATAAATCCCTTGGTATCTACCTGCCGCTCATCACCACTAACTGTGCGGTGCTCGGCGTTGCGCTTTTAAACGCGCAGAACTATGCGGATTCTTTCATCGCATCGCTTGTCTACGGTGCGAGTGCGGCGATCGGCTTTACCCTTGCAATCGTTTTGTTCTCCTCCATCCGTGAGCGTTTGGAGTTCGCAGATTATCCGAAGTGCTTTGAGGGCTTCCCGATCGCACTTGTTTCCGCG
The DNA here is from genome assembly GCA_015067485.1 of Oscillospiraceae bacterium. Classification (GTDB taxonomy): domain Bacteria; phylum Bacillota; class Clostridia; order Oscillospirales; family JAAYXM01; genus SIG510. The sequence goes on along the minus strand of SVMJ01000004.1, from coordinate 122,621 downwards.
TCCTTGCTTGCCATGGCATTCATGGGCTTCCAGGGCATGAAGATTTTTTAAGTCGGGAGGATGCAGACTATGAATTATATGAATATTCTCTATGCTGTTTTGATTTTGGGTCTGCTCGGCGTGTTCTTCGGTGCGGTACTTGCGATTGCAAGTAAAGTGTTCGCAGTCGAAAAAGACGAGCGTGCAGAACAGATTCTGGAAGCACTTCCGGGCGCAAACTGTGGCGGTTGTGGCTATTCGGGATGCTCCGCATATGCGGAAGCGCTCGTCCACGACAATGCACGCGTGGGCGCGTGCCCGGTCGGCGGTGGTCAACTCGAAGCGAAAATTGCTGAAATTCTGGGGGTCAAACCCGGAAAGAACACCCGTATTACCGCGCTGGTTCGTTGTAGCGGCGGAAACCACGCAAAGAAGAAATACGAATACGCAGGCGTAAGCGATTGCGCATCCGCAAACGCTTTAGCCGGCGGTCCGCTCTCTTGTGAGTTCGGCTGCCTGGGCTTCGGCTCCTGTGTCAAAGCGTGTCTGTTTGATGCGATCCATGTAGTGGACGGTGTCGCGGTAGTCGACCATGAAAAGTGCACCGGTTGCCTGCGTTGTATCGATGCTTGCCCGCGTAACATCATCACTTCCGTTCCGTATACTGCAGACGTCAATGTGCTCTGCTCGAGCCACTTGCGCGGTGCAGAACTCAGAAAGATTTGTGAGATCGGTTGTATCGGTTGTAAGATCTGTGAAAAATCTTGTGAGTTTGACGCAATCCATGTGGTTGACAACCTTGCAGTCATTGACCATGACAAGTGCACCAGTTGTGGCACTTGTGCTGAAAAATGCCCGCGTCATCTGATCCGAGACGCTGATTTGCTCAACGAAGAAGAAGATGCGGAACTCATCCGCGAAAGAGAAAGCAAGAAGGCATAAAGGCTTCGCTTGCGGAGAAACTACTGTTAGGGAGAAGGTGACGGGATGAGCCGTGGATATCGAAAAAGCAGTCTTTTCGCACAACGCCTTGGCATTACGCTCCTGATTTTGTGCGTACTTGCGGGTGCTGTGCTTGCACTGCTTATGATGAACATTGAGATCAATGAAGAAAATCTCAAGGTCCTCAAAATCCCGTTTACCGATCATGTCATCGCGCTGGAATCTCCCGCAGTGGCAGAAGAACCTGTCCCCGAGCCGAATCTCTCCGAAGAAGTATTCCTTCCTGCGGAAGGAACCTCCTATCAGGAACGGATCGAACGCTCGGTGGTACTTCCGTATCACATGATGTTTGACGCTCCTGCGGCGGATGACTTCTTAGCGCGCCTTGCGGGGACAAACGTCAATACGGTCATTATAGAAGCAAAGCCCGCAAACGGATCGCTCGCGTTCGTGTCGTCTTCGCCCCTTGCAGGTGAAGCCAATGCGGAGAAAAACGATGCACTACTCGCGCTGAAAGGAAAAATTCAGCAGGCAGGGTATGCGGTGGTCGCATCCGTGTCGTGTTTCAGAGACAATCTCATCCCACGCAATCATGAAATGCTCGGCTGCAAAAATCGAGACGGTGCGCTTTGGGGAGACGCGATGCGTTACACCTGGCTCGACCCGTATTCCGAAGATGCACACGTGTATCTCATCACGCTGATCTCTGATTTGTACAAGCTCGGATTTACCGAGATTTTGCTCACCAATCTGTCGTTTCCAATCGCGTCGGATGCGGATTTGATCGTCTATGAACAAGGAAAGGAAACCGCAGAAGAAAAGGAACAGAGACTCGATCAGTTCCTGCTCCAACTCGGTGGATTTGCAAATGGGCTTCCCGATTTATCGCTCTCAGTGCGGTTTGACGGTGCGGAAGGACAGAAACTGCAAACATTTGCAAACTTCTTCTATCGCATCTATCTTCCGCTCACGTACGGAGAAGAAACCGCGGTAGATACCGCTCCCATCGTTGAGATGAGTGCGCTTTTGGGCGAGGGAACTTTGCCGTACCGTTTAGTACCGCTCGTTTCGCTCGCAGAACGCCCTGCACTCGAAGCGTATGAAATGGTGAAAGAGATCCGCCCGTTTGGTGTTGGATATTTATACGATTCAGCAGACGGCGTGTACGACCCGATTTTGTTCCAAACACAAGAATCATAAAAGAGACTCTGCCATACGGCAGAGTCTCTTTTATGCGTATTTTAATCAGCAAGTTCGTTTTGCTCAAAAAACGCGGAAATACTCGCTTTGACGATGGTCGCAAACGTATCTTTCACGCGGTTTGCAGTTTCCTGCACTTCTTCGTGGGTGAGTTTATTGGCGGAGAGCCCTGCAGCAAGGTTTGAGATACAACTGATGCCGCAAACGCGAAGTCCCATGTGCCGCGCGGCAATGGCTTCACAAACCGTGCTCATGCCAACCGCATCCGCGCCGAGTTTTTTCAGCATACGGATCTCGGTCGGAGTTTCAAACTGTGGGCCCGTCAGTTGGGTATAGATGCCGCGCTTGAGAGAGATCCCGTTTTCTCCTGCGGTTTTGAGAATGATCTCGCGGAGTGCTTTGTCATATACACAGGACATATCGGGGAATCTCGTGCCAAGTGCATCAAGATTCTTTCCGATGAGCGGAGACGGGACGAAAGACGAAATGTGGTCTTCAATGAGCATCAAATCGCCCGGTTGCATACCGTCTTGTAAGCCGCCTGCCGCATTGGTCAAAAACAGCACCTTTGCACCAAGCATCCCCATCAAACGGATGGGCAGGACCACCTGCTGCATGGAATAGCCTTCATAGTAGTGGACACGCCCCTGCATCGCGATCATCGGGACGTCTCCCAAGTACCCCAGTAAAAACCGACCCGAATGCCCGGGTACAGTGGAGACAGGAAAACCCGGGATCTCATCGTAGGGGATGATATCACGCACATCCATATTCTCTGCAAAATCACCGAGCCCCGAGCCGAGTACCAGCGCAAGGCGCGGTGTGATACTTGTTTTTTCTTTGAGTGCGGCATACGCACGGTTTAAGAGTTCCATCATAAAAAACACCCTTTCAGATGAATGTAAACCCGTCCGCTTCGCGGACGGGTTTTGGCTTATACGTGGAATAAAAGATCACCATAGGTGGGATACGGCCAGTAGTCCGCACCGGTCAGCATTTCGATCTCGTCTGCCACTTCACGGAGATTTTGCATATCGGGCAGAATGATATCGCGGTAGAATTCCGCAACCTCTTTGCAATCCGCATCCGTAGAGGCCTTCGCAAGATCTGCTTCCAACGTTTCAGTCAAACGGTAGAGGTCGGAAGAGAGTTTGGAAAGGCGCGTGAGCAGAGAACACTCAAGGTCCGCTTCCAAATCGGGGAGAATCGATTTTTTTTGCATCGCGGTACTCGAAAGGTCTTTCATGTACGCGCAAACTGCAGGGAAGATATCCTTGCGCGCCATTTCGAGCATGGTGTGCGCTTCGATTTTCAGGGTCTTTGCATACCCTTCCATCAAAATCTCATAGCGGGAATGGACTTCGTTTTCGGAATAGACCGCGTGACGTCCAAAGAGTGCGACGTTCTTGTCGCTGATGTAGTAGGGGAGCGCATCCGCGGTGGTTTTGAGATTCAAAAGCCCGCGCTTTTCGGCTTCCTGTGTCCATTCATCCGAATAGTTATTCCCGTTAAAGATGATGCGCTTATGTTCGCGATATGTTCTGCGGATCAAGCGGTTGAGCGCATGGGAGAAATCTTCCGCGCCTTCCAGTTCATCCGCAAACTGCATCAAGGTATCCGCCATGATGGTATTCAAAATCGTGTTCGGGCAAGAAATGGAGATCGCGCTGCCCAGCATACGGAATTCAAACTTATTCCCGGTGAATGCAAACGGGGATGTACGGTTACGGTCGGTGGTGTCCTGACGCAAACGCGGTAAAACATCCACACCCAGATTGAGATCCGCGTGGTCTTTCGGGTCGTATGTTTCTTTTTTCTCCAACGTTTCCAAAAGGTCGGTGAGTTCGTCGCCAAGGAAAATGGAGATGATCGCGGGCGGTGCTTCATTGCCGCCGAGACGATGGTCGTTACCCGCGGTTGCGACCGAGACACGAAGGAGATCCTGATGCTCGTCCACCGCTTTGATCATTGCGACCAAGAACAGCAGGAAACGCGCATTGTTCTGCGGGGATGTACCCGGATTCAGCAGATTTTCGCCCGTGTCGGTGCAGATCGACCAGTTGTCGTGCTTGCCGCTACCGTTGACGCCTGCAAACGGTTTTTCATGCAGCAGGCAGGTGAGCCCGTGGCGAGCCGCAACCGTTTTCATGAGTTCCATGGTAAGCTGGTTGTGATCTGCCGCGCGGTTTGCATCGGTAAAGACGGGGGCAAGTTCGTGCTGAGCCGGTGCCACTTCATTGTGCTCGGTCTTGGAATAGACACCAAGTTTCCAGAGTTCCAAGTTGAGTTCATTCATAAAGCCCTGGACGCGCGGCTTGATCGCACCGAAGTAATGGTCATCGAGTTCCTGACCCTTCGGGGGCTTTGCGCCAAACAGGGTTCTGCCGCAATACATCAAGTCGCGACGGCAGTCATGGAGTTCCTTATCAATGAGGAAATACTCCTGTTCCGCACCGCAAGAGGTGATGACGCGGTTGACATCGGTATTGCCAAAGAGCGCAAGGATACGGCGCGCCTGGCGGTCAAGCGCATCGGAAGAGCGGAGCAGCGGGGTCTTCTTATCCAGGACAGATCCGCCGTAAGAGTAGAAGATGGTCGGGATACAGAGTGTCCCATCCTTGATAAATGCATAAGAACTCGGGTCCCAAGCGGTGTAGCCACGCGCTTCAAACGTCGCGCGAAGACCGCCCGAGGGGAAACTGGATGCATCCGGTTCGCCCTTGACCAATTCCTTGCCCGAGAAATCCATAATGATCTTCCCGTCATCGGTCGGGGAGATGAAACTGTCATGCTTTTCCGCGGTAACACCTGTCATCGGTTGGAACCAATGGGTATAGTGGGTCGCGCCGTGTTCGACCGCCCAGTCTTTCATCGCGGTCGCCATTGCATCCGCAACATCTAAATCCAATGTCTGTCTGGCTTCCAAACAACGGCGGAAAGATTCGTATACATGCGCGGGCAAGCGCTCACGCATGGCTTCGTCGCCGAATACCATGGTGCCAAACAATTCAGGAATACGATTCATCGAAAATACTCCTCTCTGTTACAAGAGTTCAACATTTGCCGCTTTACACGCGGCTACCGTGTCGGCATCCCAAATGGAAACCTGTACCTCGCCGACGTGTGCCTTCTTGAGAAGCAGCATACAAAGGCGAGACTGACCAATGCCACCGCCAATCGTCAGGGGCAGTTCACCACTTAAGAGCGCCTTGTGGAACGGAAGTTCACGGCGATTGTCACAACCCGCCTTGCGAAGCTGTTCATCCAGCGCCTTTGCATCCACGCGGATGCCCATAGACGAGAGTTCCAAAGAATCTTCGAGCACTTCGTTCCAGAAGAGAATATCGCCGTTGAGCGACCAATCATCATAGTCGGGCGCACGTCCGTCGTGCTTCTTGCCGGATTTCAAAACATCACCGATCTGCATAATGAACACGGTCTTGTACTTGCGGGTGATCTCGCGCTCGCGTTCTTTGCCGGTGAGATCGGGATACAAGTCTTCCAGTTCCTGCGTGGTGATAAAATGCACGTCGCGGCAAATATCGACACCGAGACCGGGGTGGCGTTTCGCCACAAAGTCCGAAGTATCTGCAATCGCGCCTACAATGTCGCGGACTACTTGTTTGAGATAATCCACGGTGCGGTCCTTTTCGGTGATGACCTTTTCCCAGTCCCACTGATCGACATAGATGGAGTGGATGTTATCCATATCCTCATCGCGACGGATCGCGTTCATATCAGTATACAAGCCGTTTCCCGGATGGAAGTCATAACGGTAAAGCGCCATACGTTTCCACTTCGCAAGCGAGTGGACGATGTGCGCATCGGTCCCGGTCGCTTTGATATCAAAACATACTGCGCGCTCGATGCCGTTTAAGTCGTCGTTCAGCCCGGTGTTCGGGTCAACAAAAAGCGGCGCGGAAACACGCTTCAAATTCAATGCACGGCTTAAATTCTGTGCAAACTGATTCTTGATCTCACCGATCGCGGTTTGTGTTTCATACAAATCAAGTTTGGATTGGTAGCCGTTTGGGATCATTGTTTTTGCCATGAGTGTTTCTCCTTTCGCCGTTTTGCAAAGTATATAAATGAAAAGCACCGCGAGAGCTTCTCTCACGGCGCCAATGCTCTATTCTAAAATATTATATCCCGAAACCGCTGATTCTGTCAAGATTTTTTAAGGCTACGGCAAAAAAATATGGAAATATTTCACGTGTTGCGATATAATGAATCTATTAAGGAGTGAAACCAATGGCATATTTATTGGAAAACGGCACTTTGGCGCGTGAAGAGATCACCGTGCGCTCTTATGATTGCGACTGCAAACAGACGCTTCGTCCGAGTGCGCTGCTCCGCTATCTGCAGGAGATCGCAGGAGAACATTGTGCACTGTTCGGCATGGATTATGATATGCTCTATGAAAACGATGGGGTATTTTTGATCGTACGACAGAGTCTCAATCTTTATGAACTTCCCAAGAAAGGGGAGACGGTTCTTTTGCAAACGTGGCATCGCAAAACCACGGGCGCACAGTTCATCCGTGAGATGCAGCTCCTTCGCGAAGATGGAAGCGTGCTCGTCGATTCCACGAGCGTTTGGGTGCTTGCCCACGTACGTGACCATAAAATCTGGCGTCCGTCGGATTTTACCGCGTATAACCTGCCGCATAAACCTGACCCCGAACTTCCCACCCGACCGGGCAAACTGCGTGTGCCGGATACGCTCGAGCAGATCGGAGTAAGACCCGTCCGCTATACCGATTTGGACTATAACGGTCATGTCAACAACTGTGTCTATGCAGATTTCCTGTGCGATTTCATGCCCGGCGGAATGCATGACAAGACGTTCGACACCCTTGACATCTCCTACATCGGAGAAGCAAAAGAGGGGGACACCATCACCATGTACGCAAAGTGGGAAAATGAGGTGCTCTACTTCCGCGGCGAACACGAACGCGGTAAATGCTTCGAAGCAAGATGTACATTCAAATAAAAGAAAAACCTGCACATTGTGCAGGTTTTTTGCTATTTAGAATCCAAATCCGCCGCCGACATTCAGCACTTCGCCGGTGACGAAATCCGCTTCCGCAAAATAGAGTGCCGCGTTTGCGACATCCTGCGGTGTGCCGATTCTTCCGAGCGGGGTCTCGTCGCGGAGCGCCTCCATATCCGATTTGGAAAGGCGCGCGTTCATTTCGGTTGCAATTACCCCGGGTGCGATGCAGTTGACCGTGATGCCCGATGGACCCAGCTCTTTTGCAAGCGCGCGGGTAAAGCCGATGATGCCCGCTTTGCTCGCTGAGTAGTGGGTCTCGCAGGACGCGCCGCAAACACCCCAAACCGATGAGATGTTGATAATACGCCCAAACTTTTTGCGAATCATCCCAACTGACGCGGCTTTGGAACAGAGAAACACCGACGTCAGATTGGTGTTGATCATATGATTCCAGTCGGACAAAGAAATATCGGAGAGCAGAGCAAATTGCGAGATGCCTGCGTTGTTGATGAGAATATCAACGGTGCCGATTTGCTCAAAGAGCGCCGAAACAGATGTCTCATCTGCCACATTACAGTAGACGGGTGTCAAAGAAAATCCGTCTTTTGCCAAATTTTCTGCGAGCGGGGGAAGTGTGTCTGCAGTGTTCTGATAGGTAGCAAATACGCGGTAGCCACGCCTTGCAAAGGTTTCCGCGATGCAGTAGCCGATGCCGCGGGATGCGCCCGTTACCAAAACCGTTTTCATTCCTCGCCCTCCTTCGGTGCCGCGGCATAGCGTTCCGGGTCGTGACGCGTCCGCAGATAATCGATCAGGACGACGGTCGCTGTTTGGTAATACGGGGTGAAGAACAATGTGCCAAAGATGCCTGCGAATGAGACCAACAGGCGCATCGGGATGAAACTCAATTCAAACCACAGGTACTCGGTCAGTTTGCCGCGTGTGATGGCGTAGGATTCACGCACTGCGCCGAACACACCGATGGACGGATTCTCTGCGAACAGATAGAGCGCAGGGGAGTACGCAAGGGTTTTCCGTACAAACAGGACAATGGCTGCAATGTATACCAAAACGGCGAGATCAAGCAGCAGGGCTGATGAGAGTAAAAGTCCTGCGTAGAAGACCAAACAGGGGAGCGCAAGGAAGAAAACACCCCATAAAAGTTTCAAAATACCCACCCACAGGACGAGCCCCATGCTCCTCAGTACCAGAGAAAAATCGGTAAAGACCGAAAACGCCACAGGGAGTTTCGGCTTTTGCAAACACGCGATGCCGATGCAAAAGCGTGCGGTGGCGACGCTGAGCGGCGAGAGCAAAAACCAGTAAAGCAAGAGCGAAACGCCCACCAAAAGCAAGTAGTTTCTCGTGATGGGTTGCGGAACGAGCGCCTGCAAAATTGCTTCCGGCGTGGGGTTTTCGGACATCAGCACACTTACATCGACCGTCTGCAGCAGATAACTCAGACAAAAAGACGATGCAAGGACAGAGAGCAACACCAAGAACATCACGCGGAGCCAGTTTCCGGGGAGTGCACGCTTTGCGTGGAACTTCATCTGCATCCGACGGAGTGTCATGGCGGTAAAGGTTTCTTTTTGCATAGAAAAACTCCTCCTGAGTGGGAACTTACTACCAGTATACCAAAAAATGATGCATCTGTAAAACCTTTCTACAAAAAAACGCGATTGGATTTCTCCAATCGCGTTTTCGTATGCATGATTACTTGCTGAGGCGATCCTTCAAAGCGTTCAACTGCTTGGTCATTTCAGCCGGCATTCTGTCGCCGAAATCAGCGTAGAACTCTTCGAGACCCTTCACGTCTTCCATCCACAGTTCCGGATCAACGGTCAGGATGCTCTTCAAGGTTTCGATATCGAAGTCCTTGATGCCATCGAGGTTGATGTCTTCTGCGTTCGGAACGTAACCGATAGCGGTTTCCTGAGCGCCAACCTTGTCTTCACAACGGTTGATGATCCATTCAAGGACGCGCATATTGTCGCCAAAGCCCGGCCATACGAAGTGGCCTTCGTCGTCCTGACGGAACCAGTTGGTGTGGAAGATCTTCGGCTGCTTGCCGATCTTGCCGCCCATTTCAACCCAGTGACCGAAGTAGTCAGCCATGTTGTAACCGCAGAACGGCTTCATAGCCATCGGGTCGCGGCGGACAACGCCGACTGCACCGGTAGCAGCTGCGGTGGTTTCACTTGCCATAGCGGAGCCTACGAAGACACCGTGGTTCCAATCGAAGGACTGGTAAACCAGCGGAGCGGTCTTAGCACGGCGGCCGCCGAAGATGATTGCGGAGATCGGAACACCCTGATCAGCTTCGAACTGATCGGAAATGCACGGGCACTGTGCTGCCGGAGCGGTGAAACGGCTGTTCGGATGAGCACCCTTTTCGCCCTTGGAAGCATCCCACGGCTCGCCCTTCCAGTTGAGAGCTTCTGCCGGCGGGTTCTTGTCAAGACCTTCCCACCAAACAGTGTTGTCAGCAAGATTGTGAACAACGTTGGTGAAGATGGTGTTCTTCTGGCAGGTGAGAAGTGCGTTCGGGTTGGACTTCATGTTGGTACCCGGAGCAACGCCGAAGAAGCCTGCTTCCGGATTGACAGCCCAAAGACGACCGTCCTGGCCAATACGGAGCCATGCAATGTCGTCACCGACACATTCGACTTCGTAGCCGTTCTTACGATAGCCTTCCGGCGGAATGAGCATCGCGAGGTTGGTCTTACCGCAAGCGGACGGGAATGCAGCGGTGACATAGAACTTCTCACCGTTCGGCTTCTTGATGCCGAGGATGAGCATGTGTTCAGCCATCCAGCCTTCCTTCTTCGCCTGGTAAGAAGCAATACGCAGTGCGAAGCACTTCTTGCCGAGGAGAACGTTTCCGCCGTAACCGGAGTTGATGGACCAAATGGTGTTGTCCTGCGGGAACTGGACAATGTAGCGCTTTTCTTCGTCGAGTTCTGCGCGAGCATGCAGACCGTGTACGAAGTCTTCGCTGTCGCCCAGAACGTCGAGAACCTTCTGACCGATGCGGGTCATGATAGCCATGTTGAGAACAACATAGATCGAGTCGGTGAGTTCGATACCGACCTTAGCAAACGGGGAGGTCGGAACACCCATGCTGAACGGAAGGACGTACATGGTACGACCCTTATAGGAACCGTCGTACAGTTTGCCGAGCATATCGTATGCTTCAGCCGGATCCATCCAGTTATTGGTCGGACCTGCTTCTTCCTTGGTCGGGGTGCAGATAAAGGTACGATGCTCAACGCGAGCAACGTCGTTGACTGCAGTTCTGTGGAGATAGCAGCCCGGGAGTTTTTCTTCGTTCAGTTTGATCATTTCGCCGGTTGCAACTGCTTCTGCGCGCAGAGCATCCAACTGTGCTTCGCTACCGTCGATCCAAACGATCTGATCCGGCTTGGTAAGCGCGATCATTTCATCAACCCACTGGTTGACAGCTTTATTTGTGGTTAAGCTCATTGGTATATGACTCCTTTCCAAAATAGGTCATTATATATTATATTTACTTTTTTGCAGGATTGCAAGCATTTATTCCATAAAAACCAAAAAAATTGACAAAAAATTATCTATCTTTGAAAGTCGCGATAAAAACTCCGCGATTTTGGGGTGCCGACCACCGAAATCGATGCTTTGGAAACATCGAAAATACGTCGTGCGAGCGCACGCACTTCATCGAGTGTAACCGCGCGCAGAGCCGATACCACTTCATCGGGATCAATCAAACGTCTTTCGCGCAGATATCCGTTTGCCAGGTTGTTCATGTGCGCCACCGTACTCTCAAGCCCCATGTAGATATTCGAGATCGTCTGCTCGCGGACGCGATCAAGTCGCTCTTCGGTAACCGTGCGGTCAAAGGACGCGAGTTCGTTGTAAATGCGGGAGAGTGCCGCGACTTCGGTGTCGGGGTTGGTTGCGGTGTAGATGAAAAATCCGCCCACATCGTCATAGGTGCTGACAAAGGAAGAAATTGAGTAGCAAAGCCCTGCTTCTTCGCGCACCGACTGGAACAGTTGGGACGACATCCCGCCACCCACCAGCGCATTGAGCAGGCGCATGGCATGACGCTCGGGCGAACCGTAGGGGAGAGACGGGAATGCGATGCAGATGTGGTTTTGCTGGATGTCTTTTTTGCACAGGGTAATCGACGGGGTGTACTGTACGGGAGTGAATGTCGGCGCATCCGCTTTGGGAAGAGCAGAAAACCGTTCGGTCAAATCAGAGAGCAGGGTTTCATCGAAACTTCCTGCAATCGCAACCGTGATGGCAGAGCCGGTATAAGTCTTTGCGCGGTATTCGCGCAACACATCCCCGGTCATCGCGCGCAGGGTTGCTTTTGTCCCCAAAATCGGGCGTCCCAAGGAACTTCCGCGGTAAATCGCGGCGTTTAAGCGGTCGACTGTGTGGTCTTCGGGGGAGTCGTGATACATCCCAATCTCTTCAAAGACAACACCACGCTCAACCCGCAAATCGCGGTCGGAAAAAGTCGCGTGAAAGACCATGTCGCAAAGCAGATCTGCCGCTTTGGATGCATGGGTGTCAAGTACGCGCGCGTAAAAACAAGTACAATCCATCGCGGTAAATGCGTTGATCTGTCCGCCGATCGCGTCCATTTCTTCCGCAAGTTCACGCGCACTGCGACTTTCGGTGCCTTTGAACACCATGTGTTCGATCATGTGGGAAATCCCGCAAAGTGATTCGGGTTCATGACGCGCACCCGAGCGGATCCAAATGCCGAGTGCGGTGGTGCGTGCGGCGGGGATGCGCTCAAGTGCCAGCGTTACGCCGTTTGGAAGAGTTCTGAGTTCCTGCATAGCGTTCTCCTTTGTAAAAGAAAACGGGCAGTTTTACTGCCCGTTTCAAATCCGTCAAAAATTACTGCTGTTCTTTTGCTGCGAGTTCGTTGTAAGCGTCTTTACGGGAAAGATTGATTCTGCCCTTGTCGTCGATTTCGGTGACCTTGACCCAAGTCATATCGCCGACGTTGAGAACATCTTCAACTTTTTCGACGCGCTTGTTTTCCAGCTTGGAAATGTGAACCAAACCGTCCTTGCCCGGAGCGATTTCAACGAATGCACCGAACTGCATCAAGCGGACAACTTTACCGTAGTACATTGCGCCGACTTCCGGATCCAGCACGATGGTTTCGATGACTTTCTTTGCGTTTTCGCAAGCAGCCTGATCCATGCCGGAGATGTAGACGCTGCCGTCATCTTCAATGTCGATCTTAGCGCCGGTGTCAGCAACGATCTTCTGGATGACGCTGCCGCCCTTACCGATGACATCGCGGATCTTTTCCGGATCGATGGTCATGTGGAGCATCTTCGGAGCGTACTTGGAAAGTTCCTTTCTCGGCTCTGCAATGCACGGGAGCATGATTTCGTCGAGAATCTTGTAGCGTGCATCACGGCAAGTGGTGAGTGCGCTGCGGATGATTTCCGGAGTCAAACCGTCAATCTTCAGGTCCATCTGGATTGCGGTGATACCGGCTTTGGTGCCGCCGACCTTGAAGTCCATATCGCCGTAGAAGTCTTCAACGCCCTGGATGTCAACGAAAGTGAGCCATTCGTCGTCGCGGGTGACCAAACCACAGGAGATACCTGCAACCGGTGCCTTGATCGGAACGCCTGCGTCCATCAAAGCAAGGGTGGAACCGCAGATGGAACCCTGGGAAGTAGAACCGTTGGAAGAGAGAACTTCGGAGACCAAACGGATGCAGTACGGGAACTCGTCTTCACTCGGAATGACCGGGACAAGAGCACGTTCTGCCAATGCACCGTGACCGATTTCACGGCGACCCGGGCTGCGGCTCGGGCGCGCTTCACCGACCGAGTAGGACGGGAAGTTGTAGTGGTGCATATAGCGCTTGAATTCCTGTTCGTAGATGGTATCGAGTTTCTGCTGATCAGCGATGGTGCCGAGGGTTGCAACCGTGAGAACCTGGGTCTGACCACGGGTGAACATACCGGAACCGTGGGTGCGCGGCAGGATGCCGACTTCTGCTGCAAGCGGACGGATTTCATCAAGTGCACGACCGTCAACGCGCTTGCCCTGAAGGAGCCAATCGCGGACGACCAGTTTCTGCAGCTTGTAGAGAACTTCGCCAAGGTTTGCTTCGATTTCCGGGAACTGTTCGCTGTAAGTTGCAACCAGTTCATTGGAGAGTTCGAGCAGACGGGCGTCACGGATGAGTTTGTCATCGGTGTCCATGCAGTAACGAACCTTGTCGAGAATCGATGCCTTTAAGGTTTCGAAGAGTTCGAAGTCAAATTCGTTCTTTGCATATTCGAACTTCGGAAGGCCGATTTCCGCCTTGATGTTGGAAATGAAGACAACCAGATTCTTGATTTCATCATGTGCGCGCATGATCGCGTCAAACATGGTGTCTTCCGGAATTTCGTTTGCACCTGCTTCGATCATGACGACCTTCTGTGCAGTACCTGCAACGGTGAGCGCAAGGGTGCTCTTTTCGCGCTGTGCGCTGGTCGGGTTGATGACGAATTCACCGTCAACGAGACCGACATTGACACCTGCGATCGGACCTGCCCACGGAATATCCGAGATGGAAAGTGCGATGGAAGTACCGATCATTGCAACGATTTCCGGTGCACAGTCGTTATCAACCGAGAGAACGGTTGCAGCGATTGCAACGTCGTTACGCATATCGCTCGGGAAGAGCGGACGGATCGGACGGTCGATCAAACGGGAAGAGAGGATCGCGCGTTCGCCCGGACGACCCTCACGGCGCATAAAACTGCCCGGGATACGACCGACCGAATAAAGGCGTTCTTCAAAGTCAACCGAGAGCGGGAAAAAGTCGATCCCTGCGCGCGGCTTTTCGGAAGCGGTGGCGGTGACCAAAACAACGGTGTCACCGTAGCTGACCAGGCAGGAGCCGTTTGCAAGGCCTGCCATCTTACCGGCTTCCACAACGAGCGGACGACCGGCGAGCTGCGTTTCGTACTTGCGGTACTTGGTGAATTGCATTTCTTTCATGTGTCTTTCTCCTTTACTGTGATGTGTATTTTTTGCGAGAAAGACCGATGTGGGTTTAGCATTTGAACACACGGCCGACTGTCTTCGGCGGCATATTCAACTGCTAAACAATACCACTTTCGTCTTCTCGCAGACAACAAAAGGGTAAGAAGCAAGGGTAGTTCCCGCTTCTTACCCGTTTCGTTTCTTACTTTCTGAGTCCGAGCTTTGCAACGATTGCACGGTAACGCTCGATGTCCTTCTTCTGGAGATAGTTGAGAAGGCTGCGGCGGTTACCGACCATCTTCAACAGACCACGGCGGGAATGGTTATCCTTCTTGTGGATTTTGAGATGCTCGGTGAGCTGAGCGATACGCTCGGTCAAAATTGCAATCTGTACTTCCGGCGAACCGGTGTCGGTTTCGTGCAGGCGATTGTTTTCAATCACTGCGGTCTTCTGTTCCTTCTGGATCATGGCTTTTCACCTTTCATAAAATAGATTCCCAAAAGCAGAGTATGAGGTGGGTGAAACCCTCGGATGAACCGAGCGAAAGCCCTCAAACTATGACAATGGGTGATTGCGTAAACAGTATTCACTATCACGCGCCTTGATATTCTACCACGGATTTTCGAAAAAGTAAAGCACTTTTTTGCATAAATTGAATTTTTTTGCTTATATTATAGTACAAACCGAGAGGAGGCAGAGTATGAAAGCAATCGTAAATCAGGATGGATGCATCAGCTGCGGGTTGTGTGTCAGTATGTGCCCGAATGTCTTTTCCTGGGACGAAAACGGAAAGGCGAAGGGTGATGGGATCGCACCCGAATTTGTCGAGCGCTCCAAAGAAGCACGCGACAGTTGCCCGGTGGATGTCATCGACATAAAATAGGACAACAAAACAGGACTGCAAAGAAAACACCGCCCATATATTCGGTAGAAGAAAGGCGGTGTTTTCTCTATGTATTTAACGATTCGAAAAAGAACGGTACTGGTTGTGTTTGCGTGTCTCTTTGCGCTTTGCTTGATCCCGACCGGAGTGTCTAAACTCGCGTCCACACCCGAGACCGTATCGGCTTCCGCAACCGATTGGGGACTGAGTTTTGGGAAGGACGGGCAAGCGCCGGTGGCGAATGCAAGCCGAGAGCATCTCGAGCAGTTTGACGCGTATTATATGGGCAATCCGGATGAAAAGAAAATATATCTCACATTCGATGCGGGGTATGAAAACGGATATACCGAACAGATTTTGGATGTACTGAAACAGCATAAAGTCCCCGCGGCATTCTTCCTGGTGGGGAATTATTTGGAGACCGCGCCCGATTTGGTCAAACGCATGGTGGAAGAAGGGCACATCGTTGGAAATCATACATACAGCCACCCTGATATGTCCAAAATTGCAGATGCACGTGCGTTCGAGCAGGAGATCGAGAAGTTGGAACAAGGCTATCGAACTGTGACCGGTTGTGAACTTCCGCGGTTTTACCGCCCGCCGCAAGGGAAATTCAGCGAAGAGAACTTAAAATGTGCCAAGGACTTGGGGTACAAGACCGTGTTCTGGAGCCTTGCCTATGTGGACTGGTACAATGATAAGCAACCCACACGGGAAGAAGCCATGGAAAAACTCACGTCACGCATTCACCCGGGGGCGATCGTCTTGCTACACAGTACATCGAAAACCAATGCGGAGATTTTAGATGAACTGCTCACGGAATGGAGAGAGATGGGCTATGCCTTTGCGTCTCTTGATGAATTGACAAAAAAAGGATGATTCGATATACTATAGGTACCTGTTTGGCATTAAGGAGGAAGTCGAATGAAACAAAATAAGATCAAACGGATGGTTGGAATGGCGCTTTTGATGGCGCTGGTGCTGGTACTTCAGGCAATCGGCGGTATGATCCCGCCCATCGGTGGATTTTCCATCTCGCTGGTGTTGGTTCCCATCGTGATCGGTGCCGCGGTTTACGGAATCGGCGCGGGAGCACTGCTCGGTGCCACCTTTGGCGTGATCGTGTACATCAACTGCATCACGGGCGCGGATGTCGGCGGTGCGATGGTATTTAACGCAAATCCGATTTTGTGCTTTTTGGTCGTGATGGCAAAAGGCATTCTGGCAGGCGTTGCATCGGGCGCGGTCTATGCGGCGCTGAAAGAGAAAAACGCTTACTTTGCAATGCTGCTTGCGGCAATCGTTTGTCCGCTTGTGAATACGGGAATCTTCGTTGCGTGTATGCTCGCGTTCTTTGTGGACGTCTTGGCGGCATGGGCAGGCGGCGGTGAGATCTTAGGTTATGTACTCACGGGACTCATCGTAGCGAACATGATCCCGGAAGTTTTGATCAATGTGATTTTAAGCCCGGCAAGTGCGAGAATCGCAAAAGTCGCAAACAAGTAAAGATTCAAAAAAGAAATTCCCTGCTGCGGTATGCTCCGCAGCAGGGAATTTTTGTTTTTGTTTTTACTTGTCGCCGTAGAGAGTAACAAGCTTGACCAGGTGCTCGTAGCGTTCCATCGCCGCAGCTTCGTTGCGTGCGAAGAGTTCTGCTGCTGCATCCGGGAATTCGCGGGTCAAACGGCTGTAACGAGCTTCGTTCATCAGGAATTCCTGATAGCCGCCCTTCGGTTCCTTGCTATCAAGCTGGAACTTGCCGGATTCCTTGGTCGGGTCGAAGCGGAACAGATTCCAGTAACCGCATTCGACAGCCTTCTTCATTTCAGCCTGGCAGTTGCTCATGCCGCCCTTGATGGAGTGCATTTCGCACGGTGCATAGCCGATGATGAGAGACGGACCGTTGTATGCTTCTGCTTCTGCGATCGCCTTGATGGTCTGAGCCGGGTTTGCACCCATTGCGATCTGAGCAACGTAGACATAGCCGTAGCTCATTGCGATTTCAGCGAGAGACTTCTTCTTGGTTTCCTTACCGGAAGCTGCAAACTGTGCAACCTGACCGATGTTGGAAGCCTTGGAAGCCTGACCGCCGGTGTTGGAGTAAACTTCGGTATCGAAGACGAAGATGTTGACGTCTTCACCGGAAGCAAGGACATGGTCCAAACCGCCGAAGCCGATGTCGTATGCCCAACCGTCACCACCGAAGATCCAGATGGACTTCTTGGACAGGTATTCTTTCTTGGACAGGATTTCCTTCACGAGATCACAGCAAACGTCTGCTTCCAGGTTCTCGATGAGAGCCTTGGTAGCTGCCTTGTTTGCTTCGCCGTCGTTGTAAGTATCGATCCAAGCCTGGCAAGCAGCCTTGCGAGCGTCGCAAGAGGTCTTTTCCATCACGGTTGCGACCTTTTCAGCGAGGGACTTACGGATGACATCCTGTGCGGTTGCCATACCGAGACCGTGTTCTGCGTTGTCTTCAAAGAGAGAGTTTGCCCATGCCGGACCGTAACCGTCTTCGTTTACGCAATACGGGCTGGTTGCAGCCGGGCCGCCCCAGATGGAGGAACAACCGGTTGCGTTGGAGATGTACATACGATCGCCGAAGAGCTGGGTAACCAGGCGAGCGTAAGAGGTTTCAGCACAACCTGCGCAAGAGCCGGAGAACTCAAGCAGCGGCTTGCGGAACTGGCTGCCCTTGACGGTGTTGTCTTCCATGTCTGCCTTGCGGGAGGTCTTTGCTACCATGTAGTTGAAGACTTCCTGTTCTGCAAGTTCTGCTTCCTGCGGGACCATGGTGATCGCATTGGTCGGGCAAACGCCGACACAAACTGCACAACCCATACAATCCAGCGGGGAGACCGCCATGGTGTAGGAGTAGACGCCCTTGCCCTTGCCTGCCTTGATCGGAACTGCACGGGTGTTTGCCGGAGCAGCTGCGACCTCTTCTTCGGTCAGAGCGAACGGACGGATGGTAGCATGCGGGCAGACGTAAGAACAGTTGTTACACTGGATACACTTGGTTTCATCCCAATGCGGAACGGTAACAGCAACGCCGCGTTTTTCGTATGCGGAAGCACCGAGCGGGAACTGACCGTCTTCCAGATCGACGAATGCGGAAACAGGCAGGCTGTAACCGTCCATCTTGCCGACCGGGTTCATGATGTTCTTAACAACCTTAACGGTGTCAGCCGGACCTTCGAGAGCGACGTCTGCATTGTTGTCAGCAGCGTTCTTCCAGGAATCCGGAACGTTAACCTTAACGTATGCGGTAGCACCTGCATCGATTGCCTTCCAGTTGCATTCAACAACTTCGCGGCCTTTCTTCAAGTAGGACTTTTCAGCAGCATCCTTCATGTAGCCGATTGCTTCAGCAGACGGCATAACTTCTGCGAGGGAGAAGAATGCGGACTGCAGGATGGTGTTGGTACGCTTACCCATGCCGACTTCGATTGCGAGGTCGATTGCGTTGATGGTGTAAAGCTGAATGTTGTTTTCAGCGATGTAGCGCTTGGAAGCGGAATCCAAGTGATGTTCAAGTTCTTCCGGAGTCCACTGGCAGTTAATGAGGAAGACACCGCCCGGTTTCACGTCCTGAACGATCTTGAAGCCCTTGGTGATGTAAGACGGGTTGTGGCAAGCAACGAAGTCCGCCTTGTTGATGTAGTACGGGCTCTTGATGGGCTTGTCGCCGAAACGCAAGTGGGAAACGGTGACACCGCCGGTCTTCTTGGAGTCGTACTGGAAATATGCCTGAACATACTTATCGGTGTGGTCACCGATGATCTTGATGGAGTTCTTGTTTGCACCGACAGTACCGTCGCCGCCGAGACCCCAGAACTTGCATTCGATGGTG
The DNA here is from genome assembly GCA_015067485.1 of Oscillospiraceae bacterium. Classification (GTDB taxonomy): domain Bacteria; phylum Bacillota; class Clostridia; order Oscillospirales; family JAAYXM01; genus SIG510. The sequence goes on along the minus strand of SVMJ01000004.1, from coordinate 103,763 downwards.
CCTTCAGCTGCGGTGTTCGGAGAAACTTTTTCTTCCAAAGAAAGGTTGGTAACGTCGTCAACGATACCAAGGGTGAATTCCTGCTTCGGTTCTGCCTTTGCGAGTTCTTCATAAACTGCGAAGAAGGAAGCCGGAGTGGTATCCTTGGAACCGAGACCGTAACGACCGCCGATGACGGAAACGTCATGACGACCTGCCTTTGCCAGTGCCATTACGACATCCTGGTAAAGCGGTTCGCCCTGGCTGCCCGGTTCTTTGGTACGGTCGAGCACTGCGATCTTCTTAGCGGTTGCCGGGATCGCCTTCAAGAGATGTTCGGAACTCCACGGACGGAACAGGCGGACCTTAACGAGACCGACCTTTTCGCCATGTGCGTTGAGGTAATCGATGACTTCTTCGATAACGTCGTTGACAGAACCCATTGCAACGATGATGCGGTCAGCATCCGGAGCACCGTAGTAGTTGAACAACTGATAGTCGGTGCCGAGTTTTTCGTTGACTTTGTTCATGTACTTTTCAACAACAGCCGGAAGAGCATTGTAGTACTTATTGCAAGCTTCACGGTGCTGGAAGAAGATGTCGTCGTTTTCATGGCTGCCACGCATTGCCGGGCGCTCCGGATTGAGGGAGTGCTTACGGAATTCGTTGACAGCATCCATGTTGGTCATTTCTTTCAGGTCATCGTAGTCCCAAATTGCGATCTTCTGGATCTCGTGGGAAGTACGGAAACCGTCGAAGAAGTTGATGAACGGAACGCGGCCTTCGAGAGCTGCGAGATGTGCAACTGCACCCAAGTCCATAACTTCCTGAACGTTGGTTTCAGCGAGCATTGCGAAACCGGTCTGACGGCAAGCATAGACGTCAGAATGGTCACCGAAGATGTTGAGTGCCTGCGCCGCAACGGTACGTGCGGAAACGTGGAACACGGACGGCAGGAGTTCACCTGCGATCTTGTACATGTTCGGGATCATCAAAAGAAGACCCTGAGAAGCGGTGTATGTAGTGGTAAGTGCACCTGCTGCGAGCGAGCCGTGAACGGTACCTGCTGCACCTGCTTCGGACTGCATTTCAACGACCTTTACGGTGTCGCCGAAAATGTTCTTACGTCCACCTGCGGACCACTGGTCAACATAGTCGGCCATGGGGCTGGAAGGAGTAATGGGGTAAATGCCAGCAACCTCGGTAAAGGCATAACTGACGTGAGCGGCGGCTGTATTGCCGTCCATGGTTTTCATTTTTCTTGCCATGGTTATTTGCCTCCTTTATTTTTTAGCGCATAGCGTTTTTTTCGCAAATTACATTGTAACACATTCATTTTCGTATGTAAACCACTAATTTTACAAAAATCATGCATTTTCTGCATAGTCTCATTCCATTTTTGCCATCTGCTTGTCTTTTTGACAGAAATATATTATGATAATGTTAAAAGGGGGAATTGTGATGCTGGCAAAAATCAACAGTATGGGGCTTTTGGGGATCGAAGGGTTCCCGGTAGAAGTACAGGCGGATGCCTCTCAGGGGCTTCCAAGTTTTGAAGTGGTCGGGCTTCCGGACAATGCGGTCAAAGAATCGCGGGAACGCGTGCGTGCCGCGATCAAAAACTGTGGGCTGGAATTTCCCACCCGTCGCATCACGGTAAACCTTGCCCCTGCCGACCGTAAAAAAGAAGGCGCGCTCTATGACCTGCCCATTCTGCTCGGCATCTTGGGTGCGAGCGGACAACTCAAAGCACTCCCGCAAGACGCGATCTTCCTGGGCGAGGTCGCACTCGACGGCAGCGTGCGTAAAATCACGGGTGTGCTTCCCATGGCATTGGAAGCAAGACGGCGCGGTGTGCGAGAAATCTATCTCCCGCGCGAAAATGCGACCGAGGCCACCCTTGCCGATGGCATCACGGTCTATGGCATCTCCCACGTCAAAGAACTCTTAAGCCATTTTTCGGGAGAAACTCCGCTTTCTCCGACCGAGAAGTGGATCCCGAGTGAAACCACCTGCAACGTTCCAGACTTTGGTGACGTTTGTGGGCAGGAAAATGTCAAACGTGCGATCGAGATCGCCGCAGTCGGCGGTCATAATATTCTGCTCGTCGGACCTCCGGGCGGCGGCAAGAGTATGCTGGCACAACGCATCCCGGGGATTTTGCCGCCCCTTTCCAAAGAAGAAGCGCTCGAGACCACCGCGATCCATTCGGTGCGTGGTCTGGTCAGTGAAGAAAATCCGCTGCTCAGCGAGAGACCGTTTAGAAGCCCGCACCATCAGATGTCCGCCATGGGCATGACGGGCGGTGGTCGCGTTCCCCAGCCGGGCGAGATCTCGCTTGCTCATAACGGGGTGTTGTTTTTAGATGAATTCCCCGAGTTTGCACCCACAGCTCTCGAAGCGCTCCGCCAACCGCTGGAAGATGGAAAGATCACCATCACCCGCGTGGCGGGCACACTCACTTATCCTGCATCCTTCATGTTGGTCTGTGCGATGAACCCGTGCAAATGCGGCTGGTACGGCTATTCGAAAGAACGGTGCGAATGCACTCCGCGCATGGTGGCGCAGTACCGCAAACGCATCTCGGGACCACTGCTTGACCGAATTGATATGCACGTCCAGGTCCCCATGGTGCCGTATGAAGAAATGATTCGCCCCGGCAGTGCGGAAAGTTCCGCTACCATCCGTGAACGCATTATCAAGGTGCGCGAGCGGATCGCTCCACGCTTTGCGGGTACAAAGGTTACCTGCAACGCACGTATGACCCCCGAGCAACTGAAAGAACACTGTAAACTCGAGGGCGGCGCGAATAATCTGATGAAACAAGCGTATGACAAACTCGGGCTCACCGCGCGTTCGTATACCAAACTCCTGCGCGTGGCGCGCACCATCGCGGATATGGCAGGGAGCGAGACCATCGAAACCGTCCATCTCGCAGAAGCCATCCAATTCAGACCAAACGAAAATTAAATCAAAAGGACAATGCCACACGGCATTGTCCTTTTCTATTTACTTACTTCGCGGATACGGTTTCTGCTCGTCGGTCAGCCCTGCAAGATAGTCCATACTGGTATCAAGCGCGATGGCGAGTTTTCGACATTGTTCGAATGTAAAATACCGCTTCCCATTTTCGAGTTTCGAGTAATCGCTCTGATCGATCCCGGTCAGCATTTGAATCTTGATCTGCGTATAGCCTTTTTCTTTTCGCAATTCTTCCAATCTGCTCATTTTATCACCCAAGATTATTATGGCAAATTCCCCTATTGAAATTAGGGTGAAACTGACCTATAATAAAAATAAAGGGGGGCAACTGAGTGGCAGAGTTTTGTCTGGATTGCTGGAACGAAATCAATGAATGTGAACTTTCGGAACACACCTGTGTTCTGTCAAAAGATTTTGAACTTTGTGAGGGTTGCGGACAAATGAAACATATAGTCGAGACACCATATCGTTATGGCGACTACCATCCCGGAATTTTCCTCATCATTGAGTTATTTGAACTGATAAGAGATTGCATTTTGTTCCTTTATAGAAAATTGAAAGGAGAGAAATGACACTCGACAGCGATATAAATTCCTTCGGAATTTTCGATATGTGCCTGCGCACGCGATATATCTTCGATGCGATATGTTGCTTCGCAACGAGAAAAACATCTCAAGTACTTACTAAAGTCTTGAGATGTTTTTTTATGGAAAGTATTGACAGAGAGAAAAATGCGTGTTATGCTAACTGTACTAATACGGTTAATACAGTTGAAACGGAGGTGACCGCATGATACGCCCGGACTATAAGAGCGGCAAGAGTTTGCATGAGCAAATTGAAGACGAGATGAAGCGACTGATCATTTCGGGAGCAATGAGGCCGGATGAGCAACTTCCGTCGGTGCGAGAACTTTCTGTGAGTATGACGGTGAATCCAAACACGGTACAGCGCGCATACAAGCAGTTAGAGCAGGACGGGTTCATTTACAGTATTAAAGGAAAGGGGAACTTTGTTTCCACGTTATCCAAAACCGAGAGTGTAAAGCGAAGTGAAGAACTCCGAGAGACAATTTCGGAAGCGGTGCGCGAACTCGCGTTTTTGGGAGAAGACAAAGATGCGGTAAAGGAACTGATTGATCAGATCTATCGGGAAAAGGAGGAGAACAAATGATCAAAGTTTGTGGTGTTACCAAATATTTTGATGATTTTAAGGTAATTGACGATATTTCCATGCATGTCCGTAAAGGGACGATTTACGGGCTTGTGGGTCCGAACGGCGCGGGAAAGACCACCATCATCAACCATATCAACGGGGTACTCACTCCGAAGTGCGGCGAGATTTTTATCGATGGTCAGCCCGTGTTTGAAAATGAAAGCGTAAAACAGCGCGTGCTGAACATTTCGGATGACTGGTTTTATTACAGCACCTTCACCATTCGGGACATGGCGAAATTCTACCGCTCGATTTACCCGAATTTCTCAACCGAACGATACAAGGCGATCGGGGAAGTATTCCATATCAATGAGAAGCGACAGATCCGCAAACTCTCCAAGGGGATGAAGAAGCAGGTCGCGTTTTGGCTCTCGCTTTCCGCGATGCCCGATGTTTTGATTTTAGACGAACCGCTCGACGGGCTTGATCCGGTCATGCGAAAACAAGTGCTGGGCATGGTGATTGCGGACGTTGCCGACCGTGAGATGACCGTATTGGTCTCGTCTCACAACCTGCGCGAACTCGAAGACATTTGCGACTGGGTGGGCATCATCCACGAGGGACGCATGATTTTGGAAAAACCGCTCGATGATCTCAAAGGTAATGTCCATAAATATCAAATCGTTTTGGAACACGAGAACGACGATGCGTTCGCCAATGTGGAAAATGTGCTCCACGTTTCCAAAACAGGCTCGGTCTATAACGTCATTATCCGCGGAGATGCGGAGAAAATCGATGCACAGATTCGTGATCTCGCACCCACGCTTTGCGAATGTGTGAGTTTGACGCTCGAAGAAGTTTTCATTTATGAGTTGGGAGGTTTGGGATATGACTGCAAGAACATCCTTATTTAACCGCGGGATCTATACATCCACCATCCGCCGTTATCGTTTGGGCGCGGTGCTGTACTTTATTATTCTGGCACTCACTACTGTATTTCCCATTCTGTTTTCGGTCGACCCGAACCGCTATCATCTCGGACGAGATCTCTCGCTCATTCTGCAGGATGCTTACTACGCATTCCCGCTGATTTGTTCGTATGTGGTTCCCACCGTGGTTGCGCTCTTGGTCTATCGATTCCTGCATTCCAAGAAAACCGCGATTTTTGTCCACAGTTTACCTGTGTCACGCACCGCAAACTACCTATCCACCCTTGCGGCGGCATTTACGCTGATGGCGATCCCTGTGATCGTGGATGCACTTCTCTTGATGCTGCTCGCGGTCTGCGGCTACGGCGCGCTCTTTACCGTGGTAGACTGCATGATTTGGATGGGAACGAACCTGCTGAGTTTGTTCTTGATGTTCTCGGTCGCCACCTTTGCTTCAGCACTCACCGGTAATAGTTTTGCGATGGTGGGCATCAACGTACTGCTCCACTTCATCGGGCTGATTTTGGCAGGCGGCATCTCCGCGTTCTCGCGCCTGTTCCTGTATGGCTATCAGGAAACCAACCGCTTGCTCCATCTTGCGGAAGGCTGGAACTTCGGCTTCTATATCGGTCAGTTCCACAACTATTTTAATGGTGAATTTTCCATCCCGTTTGCGTGGAGCACACTTTTCATCATGCTCGCCCTTGCGGTGGTGCTGTATGTACTCGCGTGGGTACTCTACCGTCGCCGTCGTCTGGAAGTGGCGGAAGACGTGGCAGGGTATCGCGTGTTAAACCCCATCTTCAAATATATGCTCACACTGATCGCGGCAAGTGCGGCATTCCTGCTTGCGGCGGAAACGCTAGTCAACGGCTTGTGGCTGACGGTTGTTTTGGTACTCATCGTGAGTGCGGTCACATATTTCGCAACCGAGATGGTGCTGAAAAAGAATCTCAAGATCTGGAAATCGTACAAGGGCTATCTGGTCTTCCTTGCGGCATTTTCCGCATTCATTTGCTTCTTTGCATTTACAAGCGTGTTCGGGTTTGAAACCCGTATCCCCGATCTGGAAGAAATCGAGTCGGTCTCGGTCACCGAAAACAGCTGGTACGAAGTCGGGCGCCATGTGGACCACGAAGAAGTCAAGAAAATCGCACTCGAACTTCATCGCGATATGCTGAAAGACGAGATGCGTTATACCATGCAGTGGCAGGCAAAAGACCGTTCAAACTCGATGGTCTTGGTCTACCAGTTGAAAAACGGAACAACCATAACCCGTCGCTATCTCATGAGCGAAGCAAAACTTTGCGACACGATGGATGCACTGTATGCGTGGCGCGAGTACAAAATGCAAAATATCGAACTGTTCTATGAAGCAATCGGGGAGTTCCGCGTGGTTGACTTTGGCGCGGTATCCATCAAGGAGCAGGATGAGGTCGACGGTTTGATCCAAGCACTCACCGCTGATCTTTTGGAACTCGACTATACTGAAAGCACAGGGCACATTGGAAACGACGTGTGGCAGACCAGTCTGCACATCGAATACAAACCCGAAAACGGTGAGGAGGAAGAGTACCGTGTTTACAACGTCCACCAAGTCATCAATGCGAATTACCGTAATACCATCGCGTGGCTGGTTTCGCACGGATATGAAAACGAACTCATGAATCGCGAAGGACACGATCTCACTGTGCTCACCTGGGAGCAGTGGAAAACCTATCTGCAGAACCAGGAAGAGATCGGCTATGTCAATAGTAAACTGACCTATGTAGCAACGCAGGTAGCCGTGGAAGAACCGAAAACCATTACGGATATTCCGGGGGCTGTCCGCATCACATCGCCTGCGGAAAAAGAAGCGATTCGCTCTCTCGTCATCAACACCCCGGTTCGGTATGTGCCGGACCAGGAATACGCGTACTGTGTATGCTATGTGGACGATGGCGGTTACGTACACCCGATCGCGGCATTCTATGACGATGCGAGCGGAATCTCGCAGTACAGTAAATAAAAGAAGAACACCCTTGCTCATGCAAGGGTGTTCGCTTTTTGTTTATCGGATGGTGGAGCCGGGTTTGAGTTCGGAATCCAAGAAGAGAACGCGTGCGGCATCACCGTGGTCGGCGGCCAAGATCATGCCCTGGCTTTCCACACCGCAAAGTTTTGCGGGCTTCAAGTTTGCCACAAATGCGACGGTCTTTCCGATGAGATCATCCGGTTTGTACCACTGTGCGATGCCTGAAACCACTTGACGGGTTTCAATTCCGAGATCCACCTGCATCTTGAGCAGTTTCTTGGATTTCGGAACAGGTTCGCACGAGAGGATCTTTGCCGCACGAAGATCGAGCGAGCAGAAGGTATCAAAATCAATTTCGGGTGCGATCGGTTCCGCGTTGCTTGCCGCTTCTTCTGCTTGCGCCGCTGCGGCTTTTGCTGCGGTCTCAGCTTCGATGCGGGCAAGTTCAGCCGGGATATCGATGCGCGGGAAGAGTGCATCGCCCTTGGTCACACTGTAAGTTTCTTCCTTGCCCCAAACGAGTGCATCCCACGGCTGGTGGGAAAGACCGAGTTGTGCGAGCATTTTGCCGTTTGTTTCGGGCATTGCCGGCTCGATCAAAATTGCGGTCATGCGGAGCGCTTCGCACAGGTTGTACAGGACTGCGGCGAGACGCGGCTTCTGTGCTTTGTCTTTTGCAAGCGCCCACGGCATGGTCTCGTCAATGTACTTGTTTGCACGGGAGATGAGCTGCCAAACTTGGGTGAGTGCGTTGGGGAAGAGCATTTCGTCCATATCGGATTCATACTGCTTCACCACGTTTTCCGCAAGTGTTTTGAGTTCGTCATCGAGCGGAGCGGATTCGCGCTCTGCGGGGATGGTGCCGTCAAAATATTTTTCGGTCATTGCAACGGTACGGGAAAGGAGATTGCCGAGATCGTTTGCAAGATCCGAGTTGATACGGTTAAACAGTGCTTCGTTGTTGAAGATACCGTCCGAGCCGAACGGAACTTCGCGGAGCAGATAGTAACGGATCGCATCCACGCCATAGCGGTCGCAGAGGACCACAGGGTCAACCACGTTGCCCTTGGACTTGCTCATCTTGCCGCCGTCAAGGAGCAGCCAACCGTGACCGAAGACTTTCTTCGGGAGCGGGAGCCCCAGCGCCATCAGCATGATGGGCCAAATGATGGTATGGAAACGGACGATTTCCTTGCCGACCAGATGCACATCTGCCGGCCAGTATTTTGCAAAGTCGGATTCGTCATCCGAACCGTAGCCCAGTGCAGTGATGTAATTGGAAAGTGCATCGATCCAAACGTAGACCACGTGACCTTCGTCGAAGGTGACCGGGACGCCCCAGTCAAATGTGGTACGGGAAACGCACAGATCTTCCAGCCCCGGTTTGATGAAGTTATTCATCATTTCATTCAGGCGGCTCTGCGGACTGCAGAACTCGGGGTTGGATTCCAAGTATTCGACCAGTTGGTCCTGATACTTGGAAAGGCGGAAGAAGTAACTTTCTTCCTTTGCGAGTTCGACGGGACGACCGCAATCCGGACATTTACCGTCGACCAGCTGATGCTCACCCCAGAAAGATTCACACGGGGTGCAGTAATGCCCTTCGTAAACGTGCTTGTAAATGTCACCCTGATCATAGAGTTGTTTGAAGATTTTTTGGACGGCTTTGACGTGCTGATCATCGGTGGTGCGGATGAAACGGTCATTGGAGATGTTGAGTTTCTTCCAAAGTTCCTTGACACCTGCCACGATCTCGTCCACATACGCCTGCGGGGTAATACCTTTTTTCTCGGCAAGACGTGCGATTTTCTGACCGTGTTCATCGGTGCCGGTCAAAAACATGACGTCATAACCGCGCAAACGCTTATAGCGTGCTTCCGCATCTGCGGAAACCGTGGAATATGAATGCCCGATATGGAGTTTGTCCGACGGATAATAAATCGGGGTTGTGATATAAAACGGCTTCATCTGAAGGACTCCTTTGCTTTAACCTTATATAATAATGTATAGTATAACACACGAGATACCGATTCTGCAAGTATTACCAATTATAAAAAGTAATCAAACTGTAATTGCATTTTTTGTCAGTTGGCTGTATACTGTGATTAATAATAGAAATTTGGATGGTGCATAACGCATGAACAAACTTTTTGAAGCACTGAAAACAAAAAAGTGGCTCGTGGGGGTTTTCGCGGCAGTACTCGCCGTGGTAGTGGTGTTTGGCGCACTCGCGATCTACACCGCGGCGCACACTGATATTTTTCCGCGTGTCAGCATCGACGGGCTTTCACTCGGCGGCATGAACCGCCAAGAAGCGATTTCTGCGATGGCTGTGCTGGATGAAGAATATGGCGCGGCAAAGTTCTCTGTGACTGCGGCAGATGTTGCGACTTCGATTTCCGGCGTGGATCTTGGCGTTCAGCTCGATAAGGAAGCACTTGCGGATGCCGCGCTTGGTTACGGGCATAACGGTTCGTTCTGGAACAGAATGATGTCGACCGCGAAGACACTCCTGATCGGGCGGGAACTTGAGCCGACGGTGAAACTGGATCAGGAACTTTTGGATGTCATCATCTCCAAAATTGCGGAAGTGAATGTAGAACCGCAGGATGCGTCGTTTAGCATTGAAGGCGATAAGATGACCTTGACCCCGCCGGTGGATGGCAGTCATTTTGACGAAGCCGCGTTCCGCGCACGTCTCAAAGAGAAATTTGAGCAGAAAGACCACGGGGATATGGTGCTTGCCATCAATGTTTGGGAAGCAAAGCATCTGAATTTGGATGAAGTATATGCGGAAGTACACAAGGTGGCAAAGGATGCGGTCATCGAGACCGTGGATGGGAAAAAGGTTCTCACTCCGCACGTAGTGGGTGTGGATTTTGATCTGGAAGCGGCAAAGAAAGCGCTGGATGCGACTCCCGATCAGAAAATCGAGATCCCGCTCACACTTACCAAACCGAAAGTTACCACCGAGCAGTTGCAGTCGTCAAACGAACTGTTCTCGCACACCCTTTCCAAAGTAACCACGCGTTACAGCGCACACAAGACAAACCGCGTGAGTAACGTCAAACTCGCGGCAAAACTGGTCAACGGCACCGTGCTCAACCCGGGTGAAGTATTCTCGTATAATAAGGTGGTCGGTCCGCGTACCACCGCGCGCGGTTTCAAAGCAGCGGGCGTCTTTGCGGGCGGAGAAGTGGTAGACGGCATCGGCGGTGGTATTTGCCAGGTTTCTTCTACATTGTATATGGCGTCTATGTATGCGGATTTGGAAACGGTCAAACGCACCAATCACGCATTCTATGTTGACTACGCGCCGAAGGGCGAAGATGCAACCGTTGTTTACGGCTCGATCGACTTCCAGTTTAGAAACAACACGGATGCACCCATTAAGATTTTCGCAACCGCGAACAACACTTCGGTTACCGTTACCATCAAAGGCACCGTGGCGCAGCAGAAGACGGTGAAGATCCAAACGACCACCCACAGTACCACCCCGTTTACCGAAAAGATTGTGGAAGACCCGAGTTTGAAGCCGGGTGAACGCGTCATCAAACAGGCGGGTCAGCAGGGGATGCATATGACCGTGTACCGCTTGGTTTACGACAAAAACGGAAACCTGCTCCGCAAGGATCGTGAAAACACCACCCGCTATAAACCGATGACACAAATTGTAAACGTCGGTCCCGCGGCACCTGTGGTAGAACCTGCACCGGTACCCGAAACCCCACCGGCAACAGAACAGCCGGCTGAAACTCCTGCACCCGCAGAAACAAATCCGCCGGCAGAAAACATTCCTGCCGCATAAAATCACATAAAAAAGCACCGCAATCCGTTTGGTTGCGGTGCTTTCGTTTTGTCTTTTTACAGGATGCTCTTTGCGAGGGAGACAACGTTTTCAACGGTGAAGCCGTAGTTTGCAAACAGAGTGCCTGCCGGAGCGGATGCGCCGAAGTGGTCGATTGCAAGGATCTTGCCGTCAAGCCCGACGTATTTATCCCAACCGAAGGAAGTGCCTGCTTCCACAGCAACGCGCTTACGGCAAGCGGACGGAAGAACCTTTTCACGGTATGCCGCATCCTGCATTTCGAACAGGGTCATGGACGGCATGCTGACGACGCGAGCATCCACGCCCTGTGCTTTCAGTTCTGCGTGTGCCTTGTAAACGAGTTCGACTTCCGAGCCGGAAGCGATCAAAATGATGTCCGGAGTTTCCTTTTCGGAATCGAGCAGGACGTATGCGCCACGCATTGCATCACGGCCGGTTTCTGCATACTGCGGCAGGTTCTGACGGGTGAGCGCCAGACCGACCGGGTGCTTGCCGTTGGTGACCGCATAGAGCCAGCCTGCGGTGGTTTCCTTACCGTCTGCCGGACGGAAATCAATGAAGCCCGGGATCGCACGCATTGCGGAGAGCTGTTCGATCGGCTGATGGGTCGGACCGTCTTCACCGACACCGATGCTGTCGTGGGTGAAGATGTAAGTGGTCGGGAGATTCATCAAAGCCGCGAGACGCATACAGGGTTTGAGATAATCCGAGAATACGAAGAAGGTTGCGCCGTACGGAATCAGGCCGCCGTGTGCCGCAATCGCGTTCATAATTGCGCCCATTGCGTGTTCACGGACGCCGAAGTGCAGGTTCTGACCTGCGTAGTCTTCCTTGGAGAAGTATGCCTTGCCCTTCATATCACTCTTGTTGGACGGAGCAAGGTCAGCCGAGCCGCCGAACAGGTTCGGGATGAGTTCTGCCAAGCGGTTGAGCACGATACCCGAGGTTGCGCGGGTTGCGTTGGGCTTGTCTTCGAATTCCCAAAGAGCCGGGGTGTCGATTTCGCTCAATTCGACATTGCCGGACATCCAGCGCTTCCATTCAGCCGCGAGTTCGGGGTATGCTGCTTCGTATGCGGAGAATGCCGCGTTCCAGTTGTCTTCGTTTTTGTTGAGATTTGCGACGATGTCTGCCATGTGAGCCTTCACGTCATCTGCGACGAAGAATGCATCTTCCGGCATACCGAGCGCTTCTTTGGTGAGTTTGAGATTGTCTTCCCCGAGCGGTTCGCCGTGGGAAGAAGCGCTGCCTGCTTTCGGAGAGCCGTAACCGATGACGGTTTTGACCAAGATCATGCTCGGCTTTCCGCTTTCTGCTTTTGCAGCAGCGATTGCAGTCTCTAAAGCATCGGTATCGTTTCCGTCTTCCACGGTCTGGGTGTGCCAGCCGTAAGCGTCAAAGCGCTTGGAGACGTCTTCGGTGAATGCAACGTCGGTATTGCCTTCGATGGTGATGTTGTTGGAGTCATAAACTAAAATCAGTTTTCCAAGACCCAAGGTGCCTGCGAGAGATGCTGCTTCGGAAGCAACGCCTTCCATCAAGCAGCCGTCGCCACAGAGAACGTAAGTATAGTGGTCAACGATCTTGTGCCCATCACGGTTGAACTTTGCCGCGAGATGTGCTTCCGCCATTGCCATACCCACGCCGTTTGCAATGCCCTGACCGAGCGGACCGGTGGTGATTTCGACACCCGCGGTGTGACCGAACTCGGGATGACCCGGGGTGAGACTATCTGCCTGACGGAAGTTTTTCAGGTCTTCCATAGTAAGCCCGTAGCCAAACAGGTGGAGCATACTGTAAAGCAGAGCGGAACCATGACCTGCGGACAGGATGAAGCGGTCGCGGTCAACGAACTTGGGGTTCTTCGGGCTGTGCTTCATTGCCTTTGCCCAAATGGTATATGCAAGGGGAGCCGCGCCGAGCGCAATGCCGGGGTGACCGGATTTTGCCTTCTGCACCGCTTCTGCGGACAGCACTCGTACGGTATTGATCGCTTTTTGATCGAGTTGATTCATATCATTCACCTCAAAAATCCAATAGAGTTTTTTTCATTATACACCATTTTTTGCCGATTGTGTATCCCTTTTTTGCAAAAATTTTTATTGATTCCAAGCCTGTTTTATGTTAATATGAACCCAAACAAACCAAAGGGAAGAAGGTTTCGTATGAACAAGATCAAATTTTCCGCTTTTGCGGATCTCCACCACGATATGGAATGGTGCGGCGACGGGGAAGAACGCCTTGATTTTATCCTTGATCGCGCAAAGAAAGAGAACGTTGATTTCATCATCCACTTGGGCGACATGACCCATGAAGCAACCGCGATGAAAGAAACACTCGATAAGTATAACAATTTTGAAATCCCGACCTACCATGTGCTGGGTAACCACGACATGGACCGCTGCACTTTGGAAGATGTGGTCAAGGCATACAATATGCCGCATGAATATTACTACTTCGATAAAAACGGCTTCCGATTCATCGTGCTCAATGCAAACTATATCCGTATCGACGGGAAAGACATTCCGTACTCCATGGGCAACTACTTCCAGCACGGTAAAGACCGTGAATGGGTGTCGCAGGAGCAGATTGAATGGCTGGAAGAAGTCGTGATGTCGTCTCCATATCCCATGGTACTCTTCAGCCACGGAAGTTTGGTGCGTGAAGATGTTACCCAGGCGGCGCTCAAAAACCGCGAAGAGATCCAAAACATCATCCGAAAAGCACACGCGAACGGCAAGCGTATTTTCATGTGCATCAACGGTCATCACCACATCGACTATATGAGAATCTACGAGCACGTGTGCTATCTCGACATCAACTCCGCGATGCAGTGCTGGATGGGAAGCGCATATATGCACGACTACTTCCCGAAGGAATTCAACGAAAAGCACAAAGGCGCGAAGTACACCGTCATTTATAATGAGCCGATTCATGCGATCATCACGCTGTCCGAAGACGGAACGATTGAAATCGAAGGCATGAAAGGTTCGTTTATGTTCGGTGTTACCCCGGATATGCTTTCCGAAACCGGATGCAGTCAGGGTATCAAAATCACCCCAAATGTCATGACAGAAACCATTAAACTCCAAAAAGAAGTGAAATAATCAGAAAAAGCATTTCCGTTTCGGAAATGCTTTTTTTCATAAACTGAAGAAATGGATTGTTTTCTCACCCTAAGGTGTGATACAATGAAAACAAAGGAGGGATGTTCTGTGGGAGAAAAGCAGTTTCATATCCAATGCGGACCCGGCGATGTCGGGCGGTACTGCATCCTGCCGGGAGATCCCGGGCGTTGCGAGCAGATCGCAGCGCATCTTACGGATGCAAAATGTATCGCATCCAACCGTGAATATGTTACCTATACCGGGCTGCTCGACGGAGTTCCGGTGAGTGTGGTGTCCACCGGGATTGGGGGACCTTCTGCCGCAATCGCGATGGAAGAGTTGGTCGCACTCGGTGCGGATACCTTCATCCGTGTGGGAAGCTGCGGCGGGATCGACCTTGCGGTGGAAGGCGGGGACTGCGTGATCGCAACTGCGGCGGTACGGCAGGAAGGCACCAGCCGTGAATATGCACCGCTCGCATTTCCTGCGGTGGCGGATTTTGTGGTAACACAGGCGCTTGCCAGCGCGGCAAACCGAAATGCGCATATCGGAGTGATACAAAGCAAAGATTCATTTTACGGTCAGCACAATCCTGAGAGTATGGCGACGAGTGAAGCCTTAAACGAACAATGGAGTGCTTGGAAAAAACTCGGTGTTCTCGCAAGTGAGATGGAGTGCGCGGCACTCTTCACGGTTGCGGCGACCAGACGGGTGCGTTGCGGCGCGGTTTTGCAGGTGTTTTGGAATCAGGAACGCCGTGCCGAGGGGCTGGAAGACGAAACTTGCACCGATTGTGAAGTAGCGATTAAAATTTGTATCGATGCGCTGAAATTGCTGATAGACAGCGAACAAGGTTTGTGATATACTGGAAATAACCCATGTGAAGGGAGAATTTTACAATGAATGTTTTGGCAATCGGGTGCCATCCGGACGATCTCGAAATTGCGTGCTCCGGAACCTTGGCACGCCTTGCAAAAGAAGGACACAACGTCTATATGGTCCATGTCGCAAACGGTGATATGGGTCATGCAATCATCATGCCGCCGGAACTGCGCGATATGCGTGAGCAGGAAGCGATCAAGGCAGGGCTGATGGTTGGTGCAAAAAAGGTTTACAATGTTGATATCGGGGATTGTGTCCTGGGTCGCGACTTCCAGGAAGGGCTGCGCCGCCTGGTCGGGGTCATCCGTGAGGTTCAGCCGGACTTCATCATTACTCACAACCCGGAAGACTATATGCAGGACCATGTGGAAGTCAGCAAGATGGTATTCGAAGCGAGCTTCACCGCGTCTGTTCCGCATATGTTCCCGGAATTCCCGAATGCTGCTGCGGTCGTCCCGATTTATTATATGGACACATTGGCAGGGCATGGTTTTGAGCCGGAACTGTATGTCGACATCACCGATGAGATCGACTTGAAACTCGAGGCGCTCAAGTGCCACGAGAGCCAGATCAAGTGGATGCTCGAACACGACAAGATCGATTTTGTGGAATGGGTGCAGTCTATTTCCCGTTTCCGCGGTCTGCAGTCGGGCGTTCAGTATGCGGAAGGCTTCCGCACTTGCAAGGCACATTCCAGAGTTACATGTAAGCGGCTGTTGCCGTAATATAAAAACAACTTGGAGGGTATTACCATGGATTTTATGAGCACAGTAAAAGGTTCTCTGTTGGAAGGGTTCTATCCGGCAGGTTGGGATTTTGCAAAGATCGATGCTTGCTGTTCCAATCCGGCGGAAGAAATCACCAAGCGCCAGGATTTCTGGCACAAGGATTTCGAGCCCATTCCGTGTAAAGACGTAACCGAATTCAACATGATGATGGGTCATGAAATTGCAAACGAAATCAAGAAAGCACGCGACGACGGAAAGAAACTCATCCTGATCCTGCCGGCAGGCCCGATGGGGATGTATCGCTGGGCGACTTACTTCCTCAATGAGTGGGATGTAGACTGCTCGCACGTCTACGGCTTCAACATGGACGAATGGAGCGACGGCGACGGAAACACCTTGGATTCTTCTAACCCGGGCTCTTTCACTTTCGCAATGACCGACGCATTCTACGGGAAACTCAACAAGGGTGTTCCGGTTTCTCAGCGTAACTTCGCAACCAAGGAAAATCTTCCGACTTATCCGGAAAAGATCGCAAAACTCAAAGCGGAAGGCGCTCGCATGATCACCACCTTCGGCATTGGTCGTATGTGCCACATTGCATTCTGGGAACCGCAGTTTGCAGGTGAATTCGCATCCGCGGAAGAATGGAAGAAGCAGACCCACCGCATCGGTGCAATGCTCCACCCGCTCACCATTGAGCAGAACGCAATCACCAGCTTCAAGAGCCGTACCACTCTCGTTCCGTGCCGTGCAAACACCATCGGCCCGGGCATCTTCCTCCAGTCCGACAAGATCATCGGCGGTTGCGACGGTGCACTCTCCCGTGGGATGCAATGGCAGGGTATGTCCTTGTGGATGACCCTTCGCTACGGTCCGGATATGTGGGTCACCTCGTCTTATATGCCGACCATCGCAGGTCGCTTGTTCTTCCTGGAAGAACTCGCAGGTCCGCTGGTCGCAGAATGCAACTAATCGCAGGAGGATCATCGTATGAAAAAAGTGAAGTGGGGCGTAATCGGTGCAGGCGGAATTGCAGACCGCCGTACTCTGCCCGGTATGATGCTTGCTGACAATGCGGAACTCATCGCGGTCATGGAAATCAACATGGAACTCGCGGAAAAACTCCGCGCAAAATACAACGCAAAGCGTGCGTATGACAACTATCAGGACCTTCTCGCAGATCCGGAAATCGAAGCGGTCTATATCGCTTCTCCGGTTAACTGCCATAAGGAGCAGGTCATCGCGGCCGCAAAGGCAAAGAAGCAGATCTTGGTGGAAAAGCCGATTTGCGGCACCATCGAAGAAGGCGAAGAAGTCCTGCGCATCTGCGAACAGGAAGGCGTTAAGATCGCAACCGGTCTCATGATGCGTTATCACACTTATCATCAGACCATGAAACAACTCATCGCTGACGGAAAACTCGGTCAGATCGTTTCCGCGCGTGCACAGCTTACCTGCTGGTATCCGGACATCCCGGGCGCATGGCGTCAGGTCAAGGCACTCGCAGGCGGCGGCTCTTTGACCGATATGGGCGTGCACTGCATCGACTTACTCCAGTACATCATTGGCTCCAAGGCAAAGAAAGTCGTGAGCTTCTGCAGCACCAACAGTTTCAGCTATGATGTAGAAGACCAGTCTTCCACCATGCTCGAACTGGAAAACGGTGCATTTGCATACGTTGATGCAAACTTCAACATTCCGGACGCAGCAGCAAAGTGCCGTATGGAAATTTACGGTACCCGCGGCAGTATCCTTGCGGAAGGTACCATCAGCCAGATCGAAGCGGGTAACATCTCGGTCGTCATTTCGGAAGAAGGCGGCTACGATGCACAACAGAACCGCAACGATGTTGCTCCGCTTGAAATCGAAGCGGACTTCGGCAATATGTACACCAAGGAAATCGAATCCTTCGGTCGCTCCATCACCGACGGGGTAAAGATCGAAGTTCCGGCTGCTGATGCGATCCAGGTTCAGAAGGTCATTGAGGCTGCATATGAATCTGTTGAGACCGGAAAGGTCATCACTCTTTAAGATTTTGCGGATGCCGCATCCCGGCATCCGCAACAAAGCAAAGCAGATAGCGGTTACTATCTGTTTTGCTTTGTTATATAGATAAAGAAAGGTTGTGTAAACCATGCATGATATCGCTTGTATTGGAATTTTGGTTGCAGACGTCATTTGCAAAACCGTAGACACCATCCCGGAATCGGGAAAACTCGGACTCATCGACAGTTTGCGTCTGTATAACGGCGGCTGTGCGATGAGCGCGGCGGCGGATCTCGCAATTCTTGGCGCGAAAACCGCGATCTTGGGTAAAATCGGAAACGACGGATTTGGAATGCATCTCAAAGGCGTTTTGAGCCAGTACCAAGTCAATACCGATGGTCTCATCGTGGATGATTCGGTGGACACTTCCGCATCGGTCGTTTTGGTGGAAAGCAGCGGCGAGAGAACCTTCCTGCATTGCAAAAGTTCCAACGCGGCATTTACCGATCAGGACGTGAATTTTGACGTGATCGAAGAATCCAAAATCGTCTTCGTGGCAGGGTCTATGCTGATGGATGGTTTTGACGGTGAGCCGTGCGCCCGTGTGCTCAAACGTGCTAAGGAAATGGGTAAGATCACCGCGCTTGACACCGCGTGGGATGACAGCGGTCGCTGGATGGATTTGCTCGGTCCGGCACTTCAGTATGTAGATTATTTCCTTCCGAGTATTGAAGAAGCATGTGAACTCTCGGGAGAGACCGACCCGGATAAAATCGCAGACGTCTTCTTTGATTACGGGGTAAAACACGTTGCAATCAAGATGGGCAGCCGCGGCTCTTATTACCGTGAAAGCCGCGAAGCCGAAGGGAAGTACGTCCCGCGGTTCACCGTGGAAGCCAAAGACACCACGGGCGCGGGCGACTCGTTCTGTGCAGGTTTCCTGTATGGGCTTTCTATCGGTCTTCCCATGCGCGATTGCTGCGTGCTCGGAAACGCGGTCGGCGCACACTGCGTACAGGCGGTGGGCGCGACCACCGGAATTCGTCCTTATGCTGAGATCAAGAAATTTATCGAGGCAAATACATAAGGAATAGGGAAAAAGGGAAGAAGGGAAGAAAATGGCAAACAAGAAACAGCGAACCGCCAATTTACAACTGGTAAAAGCGGCAAATCTGTCCCTCGTGTTCCACTTGATCAATCAGTATGGGCAAACCTCACGTGCCGAGATCGCACATATCACGGGGCTTAGCCCGACCACGGTATCCAGTTTGGTGGATGAGTTGATTGCAAGCGGAATGGTCGCGGAGTGTGGCGCAGGCGAGTCGAACACGAGCGGTCGCAAACCGATCTTGATCGAGGTCAATCCGAATGGCGGTCACGTCGTAGGGATCGAACTGGTCGCAGAAGGGTTTTGGCTGGAACTCTATGACCTTTGCGGCGTCCGTGTGGATTCGGTGCAAAAAGAGATCGAAGACTGGGATACTCTCGGCGGTGAACTCATCGGCGCGATTGAGCGCTTGATGAAAAAACTCAAGATACGCGAAGAAAAACTGTTCGGGATCTGCGTGGGTGTGCCGGCACTTGTGGACAAAGATGCACGCCGCGTGGTGGAATCTTCTGTTATCCCGGTGGACGAAAACAATGAATTTTTCAAAGCCTTACAGAGCCGTTTTCGCAGAATTCCTGTGAAAATGGGAACCGAATCGTGCTTCTGCGCGTATAGCGAAAAGTTTGAATCTCCCCGTGAGATCCACAACTTGATCTATCTCAATATCAACGAAGGCATCGGTGGCGGTATGATCATCGATGACCAACTCTACACCGGTGCTTCCGGTTATGCGGGCGAAATCGGTCAGATCATCGTCGGGGTAGGCGAAGACCCGAAAGCAAATAAACTCGAAGCACTTGCAAGTGTTTTGGCGATCAAAGAACGTTTCACCGCGGAAATGAACGCGGGCGCGGAGACCACGGTCGCACCGCACCGCGACGGAACCATTCCGTTCCATCACATCGCACGTGCATTCCAGAAAAACGATCCGCTTGCAGTCCGTATTGTGGACGAAGCGTGCGAGTACATCGCACTTGCAGTCGGGAATGTCATCTGTGTCATGAACCCGGAAGAAGTGGTGGTCGGCGGCAGAATCTGCGAACTCGGCGAAGAGTTTCTGGAACTGCTCAGACAGAAACTCAAGAGATATGTGAGCCGCTCGGTGCTGAACCGTACACTTGTGGCGTATTCTTGCTCGAAGAAGAATGCGGTTACCAACGGTTGCGCAAAATACCTGCTCTCACAAATCTTCGATGTCAACGAATTCTTGGTACAATGAAAAGACGCCGAACCTTTTTGGTTCGGCTTCGTACTATTTTGAGATGGACGTACATACACTTCCTGCAGGTATCAAACTTTGCATTTTTTTCGATTTTGGGCGAAACTGTGCTTTTTCTATTTAATTCGCCTTTTTATTTGACTTTATTTTTTATAGTGTTATAATAAAGACAGTCAGTGAATTAATTCGTTCAGCCATTGATTAATTCATTTATTACTACATATTGGAGGTAACTGAAATGACACCCTATATGCAAAGAGTCCTTGATGAAGTAAAAGCTCGCAATAAAGGCGAGGATCTCTTCATCCAGACGGTAGAAGAAGTATTTGCCAGCATTGAGCCCATCGTTGCTCAGCATCCTGAGTACGAGAAGGCTGGTCTCCTTGAGAGACTTTGCGAACCGGATCGCCAGATCTCTTTCCGTGTTACCTGGCAGGACGATCAGGGCAACTTCCACACCAACCGTGGTTTCCGTGTCCAGTTTAACGGCGCGATCGGTCCGTACAAAGGCGGACTTCGTTTCCATCCTTCGGTTACCCTTGATACAATGAAGTTCCTTGCTTTTGAGCAGACATTTAAGAACAGCCTTACCGGTCTCCCCATCGGCGGCGGTAAGGGTGGTTCCGACTTTGACCCCCGTGGCAAGAGCGACAATGAAATTATGCGCTTCTGTCAGGCATTTATGACCGAGCTGTACCGTCACATCGGTCCGGACGTTGACGTTCCGGCAGGTGACATCGGCGTCGGTGCTCGTGAAGTGGGTTATCTCTATGGTCAGTACAAGAGAATCAAGGCTACTTGGCAGAACGGTGTTATCACCGGTAAGGGTCTCTCCTACGGCGGTTCCTACTTCCGTCCGGAAGCGACCGGCTACGGTGCTGTTTACTACCTCGAAGAAGTTCTCAAACATTACGGCGATACCATCAAGGGCAAGACCATCGCAGTTTCCGGCTTCGGCAACGTTGCTTGGGGCGTTTGCGAAAAGGTCGCAGAACTCGGCGGTAAAGTTGTTACCATCTCCGGTCCGGACGGCTACTGCTATGATCCGGACGGTATCGTAACCAAAGAAAAGATCGACTTCCTGCTTGAAATGCGTTCCTCCGGTCGTGACCGTGCACAGGATTACGCTGACAAGTTCGGCTGCAAGTTCGTTCCGGGCGCAAAGGTTTGGGGCGAAAAGGTCGACATCTGTATGCCGTGTGCATATCAGAACGAAATCGGCATGAAAGAAGCAGAACAGATCGTTGCAAACGGTGTTCAGTACTACATCGAAGTTGCAAATATGCCGACCACCAACGAAGCGGTTGAATACCTGAAGAAGAACATCAAGTTGGTTGCTCCGTCCAAGGCAGTTAACGCAGGCGGCGTTGCTACCAGTGCTCTTGAAATGGCACAGAACTCGATGCGTTACAACTGGGAGCCGGCTGAAGTCGATGCAAAACTCCGTCTTATCATGAAGAACATTCACGATGCATCCGCTAAGGCTGCTGAAGAAGTCGGTTTGGGCTACGATCTCATCGCAGGCGCAAACATCGCAGGCTTCAAGAAAGTCGCGGAAGCAATGCTCGCAGAAGGCGTATTCTAAAATCTTACATAGAAAAAGGTCGAACCTGAACGGCGTCTTCATATAGGGAGAAATCGGTTTTGATACGCCCTTTTCCGCGAATACTGCATCAAAAAGCACCGAAATCCGTCAGGATTTTCGGTGCTTTTCTTCTTTGTCTTCACGAAAAATGTCTGTCTCAAAACTGCAACGCATCTTATGCCGAGGATTTCGTGATTCAGAGCGAGCAAAAATTACGCGGGAATCCTGGCGGATCCCAAGTGGTTTTTGTGATGCTATGGACGCGAAATCCCGTCATAAGACGAATGATCCCTATGTGAAGCCGCCGAAGGTTCGACCTTTTTTATCTTTTCGCAGGGACGATCTCGAGCCAGTATCCGTCGGGGTCTGAGATGAAGTAAATGCCCATCGCCTTGTTCTCGAAGCAGATGCAGCCCATCTTCTCGTGGAGTGCGTGGGCGGCATCCATATCGTCTGCCTTGAACGCAAGGTGGATCTCGTTGTCACCCAGGTTATACGGGCGGTCCCAGTCGCGCAGCCAGGTGAGTTCGAGCTGATGCTGACTTCCTGCGGCATCGCCGAGAAACACAAGGATAAAACTTCCGTCTTCTGCGGTTTTGCGGCGGACTTCATGAAGCCCGAGTGCTTCTTTGTAGAAAGCAAGGGATTTGTCAAGATCACGGACATTGAAGTTGTTGTGTGCAAATGTAAACATAATATCACTCCTTTGTTTGTTTTGCCGTCTTGCAAGATGCGATTAGAAGTCTACGAATATTTCCGCACAGGCTTTCGGTGTTTTGATAGGTCTCGATATTGATTCTTTTGGTTTCGTACATAAGTTTCAGCCAATAACTTGCTTCGCTTGCTTCTTTTAGCGCAATTTCCAGTTTAGAGATAAAATCTTTTTGCTCTGCGCATATTGCGCTTCGTGGATATTGGCGCCAATGGAAGTCCCGCTTCTGCCGATTTGATTGGAAACGATTGATTCGTGGTTTGATTTTAAGTGCTTTACAAGATTGATAATCTCAACCGAAAAATCCATAGAAAGTGTGGCAAGTTTATTATCTTTCATAAAAAATGCCCCCTTTTCGATTTACTATACCATAAACAGTAAAATTTTTCAACGATGTACATGGTGTGATGCTTCGCTTCATGATGTTGCTCGCTTTTCTCGCAATGATGTGATGTTTGCCCGCAACATTCGCGAAGCGACATCATTTCCGAAGAAAACATCATTAGCGTTAGCGTCATCATTTGACGACAGGCAAACATCATGCAAAAAGACCACATTTGTCCGACGGACAAATGTGGTCTTTTTGTGGCACGCCCGACAGGATTCGAACCTGTGACCCCTTGATTCGTAGTCAAGTACTCTATCCAGCTGAGCTACGAGCGCACATCTCAACGAATGCTTATCAATAATACCACAGCATTTTGAAAAATGCAAGCATTATTTTGAAAGATTTTCAGAAATTAACAAAAAAGTCATTGAGTTTACCTTGCACAGTCTGTTATACTATATGTAATGTCGGAAGTGTGTTCCGACATTGAGAGGGGAAAATCAGTCTAAAATGGACTGGACATTGTCAATGAAGCCGCCCATTGCCTTGAGCGCTTTTTCCGCATTGTGCTTGACCGCACGTTTGCTTTTCGTGCTTTTGGGCATCATGGTCGCTACCGTTGCCACCGCGGCACTGCTGAGCAGGACGCCGGTCGTCATCCCTTTCATGAATGAGTTCATACTTGCATCCTCCTGAGATTTTAATTGACATTGTTATTGTTGCCGAAAACCACGTGTTTTAACGGCGGAAAGGAATGGTTTTTATGAAAAAATTTTCTCTTGTTTTTTCGCTTGTTCTGATTGCGCTTTTGTGCACGTCCTGTATGCCGTGGCCCGAGTCTACCACAGAGATCCCGCGGGTTGATCCCAACGCGATTCCGCCCGAAACTGTGGAAGAACTCTATTCCTACTACGATCAGGTAGACCGCACCATGACCCGTGAAGATGTCGAAGCGCTGTTCGGTCCGGGTGTGGAGCGCAAAGACGATCTGGGCGAAGTGATGTATGTCGCATATTTAAGCGACGAAAAGAGTTGCGGTGTCAATGTGTTATATAACTTTGAAGGGAAAGTCCGCGCGAAAACCCTGTACTACAACCATTCGAAGGATCTCATTCCGTTTGCAAACGGATACACCGAAGACGCGCTCTCGCAGGTCAACGAAAAGGATAAAATTTCCAAAGCCGAAGAACTCTTTGGTGGACCGGGTCTTGAGATCGTTTGCGAATACAGTCAGAACAACGCGGTGGATGAATCCAAGATTTATTCTTGGTACAACGAAGACGGAAGCAGTGTACAACTGCACACACAAAATGGGAGAATCACCCAAAAGATTTGGGTGGTTGCGGAAGATTGAGGTGTGATATGAGATTTTGGATCCAAAACGGTCGTGTGATCGATCCGAAAACCGGCCTTTGTAATGTGGGTGACATCGTGATCGAAAACGGCAAGATCGTCGACATCAAATACCCCGGGGGCAAGCCTGACGGGGAAAGTCTGGATGTGCGCGGTCTCATCGTTGCCCCGGGCTTGGTGGATATGCATTGCCACTTGAGAGAACCGGGTCAAACCCATAAAGAAGACATCGCAAGCGGCACCAAGAGTGCGGCAAAGGGCGGGTTTACCAGCATCGCCTGTATGCCGAACACCACTCCACCGCTTGATAGCACGGATTTGATTTCATTTGTGAAAAACGCACCTGCAAGTGTGCACGTTTACCCGTTTGCTTCGATTTCTCAAGGCATGAAGGGTGAACAGATGACCGATTTTGCCGCTCTGAAAGAAGCGGGCGCGGTCGGCGTGAGCGATGACGGACTTCCGGTTGCAAGTGCCAAAATGATGCGTGATACTTTGCTTTTGGCAAAAAAACTCGGACTGACCGTTACCTCCCATTGTGAAGAACCCACGCTCAAAGACGGGGTCATCCATGACGGCGCGGTATCGAAAAAACTCGGCGTGCAAGGCATCAGCCCCGCCGCAGAAGAGTGTATGGTGGCGCGTGAAATCGTGCTTGCATCGGTCACGGGCGCACCGGTACACATCGCACACATCAGCACCAAAGGCAGTGTTGAACTCATTCGCGATGCGAAAGCACGCGGCATCCCGGTTACCGCGGAAACCTGCCCGCACTATTTCTCGCTCACCGATGAAATTTGCGAAGGGCGCAACGCCAATGCAAAAATGAACCCGCCGCTTCGCACGAAAGAAGATGTGCGTGCGATCATTGAAGGGTTGTGCAACGGCACGATCGATGCGATCGCGACCGACCATGCTCCCCACCACGCGGACGAAAAGGGCAAAGGCTTCTCGGCTGCACCCAACGGCATCATCGGCTTTGAAACCGCACTTGCAGTTGCCATCACCAGCCTGGTGCGCCCGGGGTACATGACCATGAGCGAGATGCTTTCCAAGTTCACTTGTAATCCGGCAGAAATTCTGGGCATCCCTGCAGGCAAATTGGAGCAGAATGCCCCGGCAGACTTCGTCATTTTCGATCCGGAAGAAGAATGGATCGTGAGTGAAGCGGATATTGCAAGCAAGAGCAAAAACACTCCGTATCTGAACTATCATTTGTACGGGAAAGTCAAATATACCATCGTCGACGGTAAGATCGTCGAATAAGAGAAAGGAAGAAATGAGAATGTCAATGGATCGTTTGATTGAGAAAATCATCGTCAAAGGCAATCCGACCGTTGTCGGACTTGACCCGAATCTCAAAAACATCCCCCCGTATTTGCTGGAAAAGCACGTCAAAGAACACGGCGAGACTTTGAAAGCGGCCGCGGAAGCAATTTATGAATTCAACGTAGGTCTCATCGATGCCCTGTACGGCATCGTCCCTGCGGTGAAACCCCAGTCCGCGTACTATGAAATGTACGGGGTGGAGGGCATCAATGCGCTCAAACGCACCATGGACTATGCAAAAAGCAAGGGGATGTATGTCATTTTGGACGTCAAGCGTGGCGACATCGGCTCTACTGCGTCTGCATACGCAGATGCATATCTTGGCTCTGTCAAGGTGGGAGAGACCGTGATCGAGCCGTTTGCGGCGGACTGCATCACAGTAAACGGATACTTGGGTTCTGACGGCGTTTTGCCGTTTGTGGAACGCTGTAAGGAAAATGGCAAGTCCATCTTCGTTTTGGTCAAGACTTCCAACCCGTCTTCCAATGAATTGCAGGATCTGGTCGCGGGCACACGCACCATCTATCAGGTCATGGCGGAAAAGACCAACCTGTGGGGCGAAGACCTTGTCGGCAAAAACGGCTACTCGGATGTCGGGTTTGTGGTCGGTGCGACCCATCCCACCCAGCTTCTGGAATTGCGCCGTGCGCATCCCCGGCAGTTCTTCCTTGTCCCGGGTTACGGCGCACAGGGCGCGACCGCACGCGATCTTGCGGGCGCATTTGACCGCAGAGGGCTTGGCGCAATCGTCAACTCCTCCCGTGGAATCATTTTTGCATGGCAGAAAACCGATTGCAAAACCGGTGAAAACTTTGCAGAAGCGGCATACGATGCGGCGGTTGCAATGCGCGATGATTTGAAACGATATTGCTAAGGAAAAGGGCGGATTTATCCGCCCTTTTCTTGACTGAAATACTGCTTTCCTTTATAATAGACAGTAGAATTCGCCTTTGGGCAGAAATGGATGAAAGAATATGGCAAAAACCAATTTATGCGCGGTCATTTCCTGTCGCGCGCTGACAAAAACACACTTTGAACTTTGTTTGGATGCACCCGAGATCGCAAACACCGCGAAACCGGGGCAGTTTGTCAATGTGATTTGCGGGCATTCCCATCTGCTCCGCCGCCCTATCAGTATTTGTGAGACCAAGGAAGGTCTGCTCCGACTGGTGTTTGAGATCCGCGGCGAGGGGACCGAGTGGCTGTCCCGCCGAAAAGCAGGGGATGTGCTCGATATTTTAGGTCCGCTCGGGAACGGTGTTTTCCCGCTCTTTGAAGATGACCCGCGCCCTGTCCTTTTGGTGGGTGGCGGTGTCGGTGTACCGCCGCTTCTGTCGGTGGCACGCGCGAGATCCGCACACGTGGTTTTGGGCTATCGCAATGAAGCCGCGATGATCTTGTACCGCGATTTCCTTGCATCAAGCGAGAATGTGATGATCGCAACCGATGACGGTTCGGTCGGCACCCGCGGCACAGTGGCAGAACCGGTTGCGAGACTGCTTGATCAGAACGACTACTGCGCAGTTTTGGCGTGCGGTCCGAAGCCCATGCTCCGCGCGGTGCGCGATCTTTCAAATGCAAAGAACATCCCGTGCTTTGTCTCCATGGAAGAGCGCATGGGCTGTGGCGTGGGGGCTTGCCTGGTCTGTGCTTGCAAAACGCACGACCACGGGGAGGAACACAATTCACGCGTTTGTCTGGACGGGCCTGTCTTCCCGTCGGAAAAAGTGGTTTGGGATCAGTAAGGGAGAGAGAATATGCTTTCAGTCAATCTTGCAGGGGTAACCTTGAAAAACCCGGTGATGACCGCATCCGGAACATTCGGTTTCGGTCGTGAATACAACGAATTTTATAACCTTTCCGAGCTCGGCGCGGTAAACGTCAAGGGTCTTACCTTGAATCCGCGTCTCGGGAACGTCCCCCCGCGTATTGCGGAGACCCCGCTCGGGATCTTAAACTCGGTCGGTCTGCAAAATCCGGGTGTGGACAAATTTATCGAAGAAGAAATTCCGTTTCTTCGTCAGTTTGACACCAAAATTATTGCCAATATTTCGGGAAGCACGGTAGAAGACTATCTCGCGATCGCGGAAAAGATGGACTCTGCCGATGTTGACCTGTTAGAGCTCAACATTTCCTGCCCGAATGTCAAAGCGGGCGGTATGACCTTCGGCACTTGCCCGACCACGGTGGAATCTTTGGTCAAGCAGGTGCGCGAAAAGACAAGTAAACCGCTCATCGTCAAACTCTCGCCGAATGTGACCGATGTCACCGAAATCGCACGTGCGGCAGAAGCGGGCGGTGCGGATGTTTTGAGTCTCATCAACACCCTTTTGGGGATGCGTATCGACATCAGAACCCGTCGCCCCATCCTGCACAACAATATGGGTGGTATGTCGGGTCCTGCGGTCTTCCCGGTCGCGGTGCGTATGGTGTATCAAGTACATCGTGCGACCAAACTTCCCATTATCGGTATGGGTGGCATCTCGACCGGTCGTGATGCGGTGGAAATGATGCTTGCAGGCGCAAGCGCGGTCGCGGTCGGCACCGCGTGCTTCCGTGACCCCTTTGCACCCATCAAGGTCCGAGACGGAATCGAAGCGTTCTGCAAAGAGCAGGGCGTTTCCAATGTGAGCGAGATCGTGGGGACGGTGCGCCCTTGGTAGGAGGAAAAGCATGACAACGCTGTATATCGTCCGTCACGCGGAAGCGGAAGGGAATATCTACCGCCGTGTGCACGGGTCTTATGACGGATACATCACCAAAAACGGTCTTTCTCAAATCGCGCGGTTAAAAGACCGCTTCTCAGATATCCCGCTGGATGCGGTATATACCAGTGATCTTGCGCGCACCCGCCAGACTGCAACCGCGCTGTATGAGGACAAAAGGATCACACCGCGCTTTTGTCCCGAACTGCGCGAATTCCATTTCGGGATTTGGGAAGATCTCACTTGGGGTGAGTTGATTTCGGACTACCCCGAGCAGTATCAGAATTGGTGCGACCGTCCCGAAGCGTTTCAGGTGCAAGGCAGCGAAACCTACGCTTCCATGTACGCGCGTGTGAAGGCGAAACTCGATGAAATTGTGAAGAATCACCCGAACCAAACGGTGGGTGTGGTAACCCACGGCACGGTCATTCGTGCGCTTCTTTGTGCGTTTCTGTATGGCGAAGATTTTACGCGTCTGAAAGACGTGCAGTGGTGCGACAATACCGCGGTGGCTTGTATTGAGTTCGATAACGGGAAATACACCGTCCGCTATTGCAACGATAACGAACATCTCAAAGAAGTGTCCACGCTGGAACGCCAACAATGGTGGCGAGAAGTGGATGACCCTGCGTATTTCAATTTACATTTTCGTCTGGCACAACTCCCACAGGATATGGATTTACTGGATGAATACTACCATGCGGCTTGGATTCAAATATTCCAAAAGGACGATTATAATAGCAAAGCGATGCGTTCGCGGATGAAAAAATTGCTCGATGCGGATGAAAACGCGATCGCGATCGCGCGTCGCCGCGATGAGAACGTGGGCACGATTTTGCTTGATACCCGTGCAAAGGTTTTGCCCGATGCGGGGCATATCGCGCTGCTTTACTTAACCGAACAGAACCGCGGGAAATACATGGGTGCGATTTTGATCGGATACGCGGTCAGTTTCTACCGCAAACTGGGGAAGAAATACATTTCCGTTCGTGTGGCGCAGACCAATACGCGTGCGCGGAAATTCTATGAAAAACTCGGGTTTGAAGAAATGCGGATGGAAGAGTCCGACGGCATCATTCAAATCATTTTGAGAAAACAGATCACAGACTTGTTCTAAAAGAAGGTGCAACATTGTCCGAGAAGAAGACAGAAGGATTCTTAAAAGGTGCGATGGTTTTGATGGTGGCAAATATCTTAGTCAAAATCATCGGCGCGGTGTTCCGCGTCCCGCTCACCCGTGTCGTGGGCGACTACGGGATGGGGCTTTACAGCGCGGCATACCGTTACTATTCACTCTTGCTCACGATTTCTACCGCGGGCATTCCGCTTGCCATTTCCAAGATGATTTCGGAAGCGCGAACACTCGGTCGCGTGCGGGAATCCAAACGCATTTTCAAGATTGCGTTTTTGTTCTGTGCGGTTTTGGGCGGACTCGGAACGATCTTTTTGATTTTGGGTTCGGGGAAACTTGCACAAATCGCAAACAATGCGGAAGTTGCGACCAGTATCATCGCGCTCGCACCTGCCGTCTTGCTTTTGTCGATTGCGGCGGGACTTCGCGGCTCGTTCCAAGGTCGTAACAATATGCTTCCTACCGGGCTTTCGCAAGTGCTCGAAGCACTCAGCCGACTGTTTGTGGGGCTGTTTTTTGCGCTGTTATTTATTAAGATGGGACTTCCCGATAAATATGTCGCGGCGGGTGCCATCACGGGTGTTACCATTGGTGCCGGGCTTTCCGCACTCCTGCTTGCAATTCTCGTCATGACCGCACGCAAGCGCCACGCAAAAGCGGATGCGGAACTGATGCAAACCGATGAGATGAGAAGTAGCGGCAAGATTTTGCGCGACCTTCTTGCGCTTGCGATTCCTGTTACGGTCGGCGCACTCGTGATGAATCTGACCAACACCATCGACTTGGTTTTGGTTACCAATCGCTTGGCGGCGGTAGGGTATGACCAGTATGCGACTACCGAACTGTTCGGGATTTATGATAACTACGCGATTCCGCTCTTCAATCTGGTCCCGTCCATTATCATTTCGCTCAATCTCAGTATTACTCCCGTGGTCTCTGCCGCGTATGCGCGCCGTGATATGGAAAGCCTGCACAATACGCTGCTCTCGTCCAGCCGTATCGTGGTCATGCTCTCGCTTCCCGCCGCGGTTGGAATCGCGGTGCTCGCAAACCCGATTATCAGTTTGCTCTATGGTGCGGGCGAGAGTGCGAATATCGCAACCCCGGTACTTGCCATTTTGTCGGTTGCGGCGGTGTTCTTGTGCGTTTCTTCTTTGACGTCCACAGTGTTGCAGGCGATTGGTCGACCGATGATCCCGGTCATGACCATGCTCGCGGGTGCACTCGTCAAAGTAGCGGCAAACTATGTGCTGATTGCCATCCCGGGTGTGGAACTAAACGGCGCGGCAATCGGTACGGTTTTGTGCTATGTGGTCATCACACTTTTGAATTTGTATTTCTTAAAGAAAGAGACCGGATTCCGTGTGGATTTCGTAAAAACTTACGGAAAAGTTGTGTTATCCACGCTCGTGATGGGAATCCTTTGTCTGGGTGCTTATTTCCTGATTGGAAAGCTCTTTGGAAATTATATCGCGATGTTTGCATCAGTCGCGATTGGCGGATGCACCTATTTCGGAATGCTTTTCATCACCGGAGGCATTACGCGTGAAGATGTGGAAATGCTCCCGGGCGGAAGGAAACTCCAAAAGATTTTACCGCTCAGAAAGTAAGGAGGAAATACGATGTTTGATTATTCTAACGCAGTGGAACCCGGGCGTAAGATCAATAGCCGATGGCTTCGATTTTTGATCAATTTTGCAGTAACTGCGGTGGTCGGGTTCGTCTACTTCTACATCAATCTGCCCGCGCTCTCCATTCACGCACAGGAGTTTTACTGGTTTGTCGGACTGCTCTGTTTGGTTTACATCGGTTGTTCTCTTGTAACATCGGGTCACGGCCTGCGTAGCGGAGTGCGCGAGTATCTCGGACACGTCAAGGAACAGTGTATTATCCCCGGGGCGATTATTGTACTGCTCGTAGCAGTATTCCTGCTCGGTGGGATTTCATCCTGGACGGTCATCCGTGCAAACAGTTATAAAAACCTGCTCACGGTGGAACCCGGTGATTTTGCGGAGGATGTCGCAGAAATCTCGTTTGATAAAATTCCGCTTCTGGACGCACAGTCTGCGATGCGTTTGGGCGACCGCAAACTCGGCGAACTGGCAGACATGGTCAGCCAGTTTGAAGTCGCGGACAATTACACCCAAATCAATTACAAAAACCGTCCCGTGCGTGTGACTCCGCTTGTCTATGGCGACGTGATCAAGTGGTTTAACAACCGCAGAGAAGGGCTTCCTGCATACCTGATTATCGATATGGTCTCGCAGAATGTGGAAGTGGTGCGACTGAGTGCGGGGATGAAATATTCCCCGAGTGAATACTTCGGACGCAATCTCAAACGCCATCTGCGTTTTAATTACCCGACCTATCTGTTTGCCGAACCCACGTTTGAAATTAACGAAGACCGTGAGCCGTATTGGATTTGTCCGCGCATTGTCAAGCGTGTGGGTCTGTTTGGAGGGGACGATGTCAAAGGCGCAGTCATGATCAATGCGATCACGGGCGAGCACGAATATGTGGAAGAAGTTCCCACTTGGGTCGACCGTGTGTATCCTGCGGACTTGATCGTTCAGCAGTATGATTACTACGGCTACTACCGCAACGGGTTCTTTAACTCGATTCTGGGACAAAAGGATGTTACCCTTACCACTTCGGGCTATAACTACATCGCGCTCGACGACGATGTGTATATGTACACGGGTATCACATCCGCGGGTGGGGATCAGTCCAATATTGGATTCATCCTGTCCAATCAACGTACCAAGGAGACCAAGTTCTACCCGTGCGCGGGTGCGACTGAGTATTCCGCAATGTCTTCGGCGGAAGGGATCGTCCAGCATTTGGGATATGATTCCACATTCCCGCTGCTGCTCAACATTTCGGATGAGCCGACGTATTTTGTGGCACTCAAGGACAACGCGCAACTCGTCAAGATGTATGCGATGGTAAATGTCCGTCAGTATCAAATCGTGGCAACAGGGGCGACACCTGCGGAATGTGAGCGCGAATATATCCGACTCCTTGCAACGCAGGGGATCACAGAAGAAACCGAGATCATTGAAACAACGGTCAGCGGTAAGATCGTTGAAATCCGTTCTGCGGTCATTGACGGGAACACCGTGTACTATCTGAAACTGGAAAACGATGCGCCGTACTACGCGGTGAAAGCAAAGGATGACCAAATTGCGGTCACCCTAAGTGTGGGAGACACAGTAACGCTGGAAATTGACTCGGCGAGCACGGGCGAGATCCGGTCAGTACTCAGTCTGAAACGGTAGAGAAAATACGTTTGCGGAGACGAATTTCGTCTCCGTAAAAATTTTTTCAATT
Organism: Oscillospiraceae bacterium; assembly: GCA_015067485.1. GTDB lineage: Bacteria > Bacillota > Clostridia > Oscillospirales > JAAYXM01 > SIG510. The sequence continues at coordinate 71,374 of SVMJ01000004.1, read as the reverse complement.
CAGGTGTTGACGAATCAAAAAAACTGTGCTACAATAATCCATGCTAAGAAATGCGGGAGTGACTCAGTGGTAGAGTGTCACCTTGCCAAGGTGAAAGTCGCGAGTTCGAATCTCGTCTTCCGCTCCAAAAAACCTCGTTCGTTTGAACGAGGTTTTTTCTTTTTTTCATAAAAAATGTTCGGTCAAATCAGACCGAACATTTGAATCGAAAAGTAGAGGAGTACGAAAATCGCAAGGATGATGCGGTACCAACCGAACACTTTGAAATCGTGCTTTTTGACATAGCCGGTGAGCAGTTTCACCGCGAGCATGGAAACCACGTAGGCTACCACCATCGCGACCGCGAGCAGTACCCATTCTGCCGAGTTCATCGCATAGTCATTGGTAACGAGTTTCAGCGCGCTCACCCCGAACATGACGGGGACTGCAAGGAAGAAGGAGAACTCTGCCGCAATTCCACGGGAGCAGCCCAAAATGATCGCACCCAGAATGGTAGCACCCGAGCGGGAAGTGCCCGGGATGATGGAAAGCACTTGGAACGCGCCGATGAGAATCGCGGTCTTGTACGAAAGGTCTTTGATGGAAGTTACCTGTGCGGGTTTCTGTCTGCGTTCTGCCAGGATGAACCCGACACCGTAGAGAATCAAAGTCGCACTGATGACCCACGGATTTTCAAAGTTTTCCATGAAATCGTTAAGCAAAAGCCCGATGATCGCGGCAGGGAGACACGCGATGATGACTTTGAACCACATCTGCCAAGTGTCTTGCTTTTCTTCACGGGATTTCGAGAGAGCAAACGGGTTTAACTTCTTAAAATACATGGTAACGATGGCAAGAATGGCGCCGAGCTGAATTACGTAGAGAAATACATCGGTGCGGAAAAATGCATCCGCGCCGCTGAAAAACTCATTGACCAAAATCATGTGCCCGGTACTGCTGATGGGAAGCCATTCGGTAATCCCTTCCACGATGCCTAAAAATGCGGCATATAACACATTAAGAACATTCACGAAAAATCACTCCTTTGGGTTTTATTATAAGGGGTGCGGCAACACCTGTCAAGGAATGGGACGTCCGAGTTTCGCGCGCATCCGACGGCGACGGCGCACACGGTTGATGTGGCGCTCGAAATTTCCGCTTCGGATGAACTCTGCGAGCACGTATTGCTCAAACGTGGGAACGGTGCAGGAATAAAACCCCAACTGCTCGGTGAAACGGGTGATGAGCGTATCGGGTAACACCATATACCCGATGCGCATGGACGGAGCGATGGTTTGGGTGAAGGTGTTCACATAAATCACGCTGTGTGTGGGCTCGAGCGAAAAGACCGTGTCTTCATACTTTGTGGAAACCGTAAATTCCGAATCAAAATCATCTTCAATGATGATGCTGTTATGTTCGGTCGCCCATCGGATGTATTCAGCACGTTTGGATGCGCTTGCGGTAACACCGCTTGGAAAACTGCGAAACGGGGTGATGTGGAGAACCTCCGCCCGCGTGCGACTTAGTTCTACACTTAAAATCCCATCGTTTCCGAGCTTTAACAAATCACAGTCGACCCCGTGCGCGCGGTACACCGCGTGTATTTTTTCATATGACGGGTCTTCAATCGCATACAGTTTGTCTCGTCCCAAAAACTGCACGATCAATCCGTACAGATACTCGGCGCCCGAACCGATCACGATCTGATCTGCAGAAACAAAGATGCCCTTACTGCGTGCGAGATAATCCGAGATTGCCTGCCGCAGAGCAAGTACGCCGAAGTTGGGGGATTTGACCAGGATCTGATCCCCGTAGTTTGAGATGACGGTGCGCATGGTTTTGGCAAACACCGAAAAGGGGAACGCATCTTCATCGTGCGGCTCGTGTGGGATCGGGAAACGGGATCGGGAATCCGCAACCGATAAGAAATCGTCTTTACGGAATGTTACGAAATATCCGCTTCGTTCTTTGGATTCCGCATAACCCTCGTCGCACAAAATGTCGTATGCGTGTTGCACGGTGATCACGCTCACTCCCGTCTCATCCGCAAGAAGTCGCTTGGATGGGAGTTTTTCACCGTATTGATAGACGCAGTTTACAATGTCATCGCGCAACTGTCGGTAGAGTTGAATGTACGCACTTTGTTTGAGTTCATTGTCGATTGTGTACTTCATCTGGTTATATAAAAAACTCCTTTTTTGGTAATGGTAATATATCCAAGTGTTATTATATAATGACATCATCCAGTTGTAAAGGAGTTTATAAGATGAATCTGAAAACAAAGAAAATGGTGATTGCGGCAATGTTTGCGGCACTCGCTTGTGTGGCGACAATGGTCATCAAGATTCCGTCTCCGATCAGTGGTCAAGGGTACATCAATTTGGGCGATTGTATCGTCCTGCTTGCCGGTTGGATGCTCTCTCCGCTCTACGGATTTCTTGCGGCGGCAATCGGAAGCGCGATTGCAGATCTCTTCTTGGGCTACGCGGTCTATGCTCCAATCACATTTGTCATCAAAGGCGTTATGGCGCTGATTGCTTGGTATGGGGTCAAGTTCATGCGTGGTAAATTGGGAAATCTTCCGTCCAGACTGATGAGCGGTCTGCTCGCAGAAGCGGCAATGGTTTTGGGATACTTCTTGTTCGAGGGTTTCCTGTACGGATTTGCGACTTCGGCTGTGAACATTCCGTTTAACGGCGTGCAAGGCGCAGCGGGTTTGATCTTGGGTGTCATTTTGATCAAAGTATTCGAGAAAAACAAAATTGCACAGTTATAATTCGATGAAAAAATCTCTCCTGAAAAGGAGAGATTTTTTTGTATAATGGTAGAAAAACAGAAAAAAATTGGTTATAATAGAAAATAGGAAAATATATGGTGAGGTAGACATGATTTATTTGGATAACGCCGCGACCACGCGGGTTTCAGATGCCGCGGCAGATGCCGCTTATCAGATGATGCGGGAAACGTTTGGAAACGCATCGTCTCTCCACCGATTAGGACTGTTTGCAGAAGAAGCGATCAATACCGCGCGAGCGCAAGTTGCGAAGCGACTGGGAGCCGAAAAGAGTGAGATCACGTTCACATCCGGTGGTAGCGAAGGGAATAACCTTGCGATCTTCGGTGCGGCAAGAGCGCGCAGACGAAAAGGCAAACATATCATCACGACCGCGATCGAGCATGCATCGGTCCTCGAGCCGATGCGCCGTCTGGAAGAAGACGGTTTTGAAGTTGCGCGGTTAAACCCCGATGAAAATGGGATGATCACCGCAGAGCAAGTGATTTCCGCTATGCGGGAAGACACGGTTCTGGTGTCGGTAATGACGGTGAACAACGAAGTGGGCTCGGTGCTTCCGATCGGAGAAATCGCAAAAGCCGTGCATCGCAAAAATCCGCAGACGTTGGTACATACCGATGCGGTGCAGGCGTTTTGCAAACTGCCCGTAAGCGTCAAAAAATGGGATGTGGACCTGCTCACCGTGAGCGGACATAAAATCCATGCCCCGAAGGGTGTGGGTGCGTTGTTTATCCGAAAAGGAGTCAGAATCGCGCCGTACATTTTGGGCGGTGGTCAGGAAAACGGGATGCGCTCGGGTACCGAGGCGACGCCGGGGATTTGTGCGCTCGGAGTTGCATCCGAGCAGATGGAAGACACGTCCGCTTGCAAGGCATATCTTTGTGAAAAACTGAGCGAGATTCCGGGCGTCAAGATTTTGGCAAAAACCGATGCTCCGCACATTGTTTCCGTCGCGATCGAAGGATATCCGAGTGAGGTTGCGATGCGTTTGCTGGAAGAAGAAGAGATTTATGTTTCGTCCGGTTCTGCGTGCAGCCGCGGTCATCGCAGTCATGTGTTGGAAGCGATGGGAGTTTCGAGCAAACTCATTGATTCTGCCATTCGCATCAGTCTTTCGAGCGAGACCACAAATGATGAGATAGACCGTGTGTGCGACGTAATTGCCGCACGCTTCGGTGTGAGATAGGAGTTTTTTCAAATGCGTGAAATATTACTGCTGAAACTTGGGGAAATTGTACTCAAGGGCTTAAACCGTGGGATGTTTGAACAACGCCTTGTGAAGAATCTGACCTGGCGTTTGCGCGCGGTGGGTGAGTTTGACATTTACTGCTTGCAGTCCACCATTTACGTAGAACCGAAAGATGAGTCGGTGGATATGGATGCCGCGGTGGATGCGGTCAGCCGTGTGTTCGGCATCGTGAGCATTTGCCGTGCGGCAGAATGCGAAAAGGATATGGATGTCATTTTAGATACCGCGTTGGAGTTTCTCGCTGACCGTTTGGAAACCGCGAGAACATTCAAGGTGGATGCGAAGCGCGCGGATAAAACCTTCCCGAAAAAATCGCCTGAGATTGCGATGGAAATCGGCGGCGCGCTGCACGACCGGTTCCCGCATCTCAAGGTGGATGTGGAAAATCCCGAACTGTGTGTCAAAGTCGAAGTGCGCGACCGCATGGCGTATGTCCACGCAAACCCCCTGCCCGGTGCGGGCGGGATGCCGGTCGGTATTAATGGACGTGCGGCGCTCTTGCTTTCGGGCGGCATCGACAGTCCTGTCGCAGGGTACATGATTGCAAAACGCGGTGTGTCGCTCCACGGCATTCACTTCTTCTCATACCCGTACACGTCCGAGCGTGCGAAGAAAAAAGTGTTGGAACTGGGTGAAAAACTCACCCGTTACAACGGTAGACTGCGTGTTTCCATGGTGCCGTTTACCAAGATTCAGGAAGAAATTCGTGCGCATTGCCGCGAGGATATGTTCACGCTCATCATGCGCCGTTTCATGATGCGAATTTCCGAGCGGGTGGCGCGCGAGTACGACTGCCGTGCGCTGATCACGGGCGAAAGCCTGGGGCAGGTGGCAAGTCAGACCATGGAAGCGATGGGGGTTACCGGTGCGGTATGCGAACTGCCTGTTTTGCGCCCGGTGGTCGGGATGGACAAGGAAGAAATCGTTCGCATTGCACGAAAAATCGATACGTTTGAAATCTCCATTTTGCCGTATGAAGACTGTTGCACGGTCTTCACGCCCAAGCACCCCAAGACCAAACCGCGCAAGTACGATGTGGAAGCGGAAGAAGCAAAACTCCCCGTGGAAGAATTGGTGGAGGAAGCGGTCGCACAGATCGAAGTCATTACGTTGGAATAAAGGGATGAACTGTTTTGAATTATTGCGCTGAAATTATTGCGGTCGGTACCGAGATCTTGCTCGGCGATATTGTAAATACCGATGCACAAACGGTTGCTCGTGCGCTCTCTGAGCTTGGCATCAATGTCTATTACAACACGGTGGTTGGGGATAACCCTGAGCGTCTGCGTGCCGCGGTTGAAATTGCAAAAGACCGCGCGGATATCATCATCACAACGGGAGGACTCGGCCCCACGTTTGATGATCTCACCAAGCAAACTTTGGCTGAGTGCTTTGGTAAAAAACTCGTGTTAAACGAACGGGAACTTCAAAAAATCAAAGGATATTTTGAAAAACTCGGTCGCACGATGACCAAAAACAACGAGCAACAGGCATACCTGCCCGAAGACTGCACTGTGCTGGAAAACGATTGGGGGACTGCGCCCGGTTGTGCATTCTTCGCAGAAAACACCCATGTTCTGATGCTCCCCGGTCCGCCGCGTGAATGCGTACCCATGATGCGTGAGCGTGCGATGCCGTATCTGAAAAAACTTTCGGATGCGTGCCTGGTATCGCATGAAATCAAGATTTTCGGGATGGGCGAGTCTTCTGTGGAAGATAAGATTCGCCACATCGCGGAGAAGATGACAAATCCCACACTCGCACCGTATGCAAAAGAAGGGGAGACACTTCTTCGTGTAACTGGGCGTGCGGGAGATGAGAGCGCAGCAGATGCGCTGACCCGCCCGGTCATCGATCAGGTCTATGAGATTTTGGGCGACTGCATCTACGGAACGGATGTTCCGTCGTTGGCATTCGTGGTGCTTGAAACCTTGAAAAAACAAGGGAAAACCATTGCGACTGCGGAATCCTGCACAGGCGGTCTGCTCTCTAAAATGCTGACCGATTTGCCCGGGGCATCCGATGCGTTTCTTGGTGGGATCTGTGCATACCAAAACGAAATCAAAGAAAAACTGCTCTACGTTCCGCACGAACTGCTGGAAAAACACGGAGCGGTGAGCGAAGAATGTGCCGCGGCGATGGCGGAAGGCGTGCGAAAAGCGCTCGGCGCGGATATCGGCGTCGGCATCACGGGGATCGCGGGTCCCGGTGGCGGAAGCGAAGAAAAACCGGTCGGAACCGTGTATATCGCGGTGAGTGATGGGGTGGAAACCCGTGTAAAAAAAGTGTTGCATCAGCGCGACCGTGGGACGGTCCGCAATATGTCGGCACTCACCGCACTCGATCAGGTGCGGAGAATTTTGGAGAAGTAATATGGCGATCATGCAGTGTATTTTCGAGTCCGAAGTGCTGGGTAAGAAGAGCGGGATGAATGTTCTGCTTCCCGAACGCGGGGCAAGCGACTGCTCGGTATTATACCTGCTTCACGGACATGGAGACAATTATCTGACATGGTGTAACAACTCGGAAATCGAGAACTTGGCACGCGAGTACAACATTGCGGTCATCATGCCGGAGGCGGAAAAGAGTTTCTATCATAATATGGAGACTGGTCCGCGTTACTATGACCATATTGCAGAAGAGATTCCGGCGCTTGCAAAGCGGATGTTCGGGGTGGAAAATGATCCAAAGCGGACACATATTGCAGGGGTTTCCATGGGCGGATACGGCGCTTTTATGATTGCGCTGAGAAATCCGGATCGGTTTTGCACCGCGGGGAGTTTCTCGGGGTGTTTGGATCTGTATTCCTGTTTGTGCGAGTATGAGGAACCGATCACCGAGTGCCGCACCGTGTTTTCGGATTTTGAAACCATCCCGGGGTCAAATGCTGACTTGTTAACGCTGATTGAAACCGTACAAAATCCACCGCAGATGTATCAGTTCTGCGGGACAGAAGATTTTGTGTACGAGTATAACCGCAGATTTTTGCAAAAGGCACAGAAACTGCATCTCCCGGTGGAATACAGCGAGTGCCCGGGAGAGCATGAATGGGTTTTATGGCGCGAGCAGATCAAACAGTATATTTCGTGGATGCTCGCAAAGGAGAAATAAGTATGAAAGAGAAAACACTACAGCAAGAAACCGTGTTTGCGGGGAAACTACTCCATGTGCGCCGCGACCAAGTCGAATTGGAAAACGGACACAAAAGCGAGCGTGAATTTTGCATGCACCCGGGCGGTGTGGGGATCCTGCCGCTCACCGATGACGGGCAGGTACTTTTGGTCGAGCAGTTCCGTTATCCTTACGGGTGTGAACTGCTTGAGATTCCGGCAGGGAAGCTGGAGCGTGGAGAAGAGCCGCTGGTGTGTGGAATTCGTGAGCTGAAAGAAGAGACGGGTTGTACCGCACGCGAGATGATCCCGCTCGGATGTATTTATCCCACCCCCGGTTATGTGGATGAAAAGTTGTATCTGTATCTGGCACGCGGACTGACCCGTGGGGAAGCGTCGCCCGATGAAGATGAATTCTTGAATCTTGTGCAAATGCCGCTTGAAACGTTACTGCAACGCATCATGAGTGATGAGATTCACGACGCGAAGACCGTGGTGAGTGCGCTTAAGACCGCGCGTTTGTTGAAGGAGGAGCATCATGGATAAGACAATTTTGATCATCGAAGACGAAGTGGCCATCGTTGAGATTTTGACCTTTAACTTGGAAAAGGAAGGGTATCGGGTCATCTCCGCATTGGACGGGGAAGACGGTGTCCGCCTTGCCAAGGAGCAAAATCCCGATTTGATTTTGCTCGATGTCATGCTTCCGAAGATGGACGGCTTTGAAGTGTGCAAATACGTCCGCAGTCGCATGAACACGCCCATCATCATGCTCACCGCACGCGAAGAAGAAGTGGACAAGGTGTTGGGACTGGAACTCGGTGCGGATGACTATGTGACCAAGCCGTTTTCCAGACGCGAACTTCTCGCACGCATCAAGGCGAATATCCGTCGCAGAGTACTCGACGACAACACCGAAACCGCGAGTCAAGAGGAGGGCGTGCTCCGCTTTGGGGATCTTGTCATCAACACCAACAGCATGGGTGTTACCAAGAACAAGAAACCGGTCGATCTCACCCCACGTGAGTTTGAACTCATCAAATTCCTTGCCACCCAGCCAAATAAAGTGTTCTCCCGTGAGGAACTGATGGAAAAGGTATGGAATTTTGAATTTTACGGCGATCTGCGTACGGTCGACGTAACCGTGCGACGTCTTCGCGAAAAGATCGAAAACAACCCGGCAGAGCCTGAGTATATCCTGACCCGTCGCGGTGCGGGATATCTGTTCCAGACAGTATGAGCGGGAAGATGACGAAAAAATGGGGCGGATTTTTCCGCAGCCTGCAAATGAAACTGATTCTGGTTTTGATGGTGTTAAACCTTTTGGTCATGGCGATCGTGGGCACGTTCCTGCTCGGCCGTGTCTCGTCGTTCTACTATGACGAGTTTACCAGGCAGATGAATGCGGTGTTCACCGACAGTATGTACCACATGCTGCAAAACGAAGCCAAAGCAGAAGATGGAGCAACCCGTCTCAAAGACGCTGTGGGTGCTTTTTCTACGTCCCTTGGAATCAACAGTAACCGTAATTACTACATACTGAGCGGTAAGACGGGTGCGGTGATCACAGGTTCGGAAGATGAAGCAAGCATTGTGGCGACCCCTGCCATCATCGCGGCGATCAACGGACGCATCGGGCAGGAGACACGCTTGTCGCAACCGTATTGGGACCGTGCAGTTCCCGTTATGGACGAGAATGAAGTGCGCTACATCGTCTACATCCGTGATACAAAACAGCAGATGCAAGCGCTGAGCGATCAGATGTTCTTCATCATTTTGCAGTCGCTCCTGGTCGGGCTTGCAATCTCGATTTTACTGAGTCTCCTGCTTTCCAAGCAAATCACCATGCCCATCGAAACGCTCACCAAGAGTGCGAAACGGCTTTCCAAGGGTGATTTTGAAAACCGCCCGGAAGCATATTCCAACGACGAGATCGGTGTTCTCACCGAGACATTCAATAACATGGCGGAAACTCTGCAGCAGACACTTGAAACGGTCAACGGTGAACGCAACAAGCTGGAAACCCTGTTCCTTTACATGGCGGATGGCGTAACCGCGTTTTCGGGCGATGGGGCGCTGGTTCACATCAATCCGATCGCGGAAGAACTCTTAGGCGTTTCTGCGGAAGACGAACTCAATTTTGAGAGTTTGTACGGGGAGTTGATCTCGCTCGAAGAACTTTTGAAATTTGCGAAAGACAAGATGGTGGAACGCGATTTTGCGGTTTCCGGGCGTAATTTAAAACTCATGTTTGCGGTGTACGGGGACAACGATGATGGGATCATCACGGTTATCCACGACAACACCGAGCAGTTCAAACTGGAAGAAGCACGCCGCGAATTTGTGGCAAACGTTTCCCACGAACTGCGTACTCCGCTCACCAACGTCAAGAGTTATACAGAGACCATTTTGGAAAATCCTGACACTCCGCTTGAAATGCGCGAGCGTTTCTGTAACGTCATTCTCAATGAAACTGACCGTATGACACGTATCGTGAAGGATTTGCTTACTCTTTCGCGTCTGGAGTATCGGAAGATGGACTGGAAGATCTCACGTTTCCCGATTGCCAAGAGCATTGACAACGTATGCCAAGCGATGAAGATGGAAATGGAAAACCACAAGCACACCTTTATCGTGGAGATGGAAGACGACCTTCCGGTCATCTTGGGCGACCGTGAACGTTTGGAACAGGTGTTGGTGAACATCCTGTCCAACGCGGTGAAGTATACACCCGATGGGGGTACCATCACACTCAACGCGGGAAAAGAAAAAGATATGATGCGCATCTCGGTTTCCGACACGGGTCTCGGCATCCCGAAGAAAGATCAGAAGCGCGTGTTCGAGCGTTTCTACCGCGTGGACAAAGCGCGGTCGCGTGAACGCGGCGGCACAGGGCTTGGTCTTGCAATCGCAAAAGAGATCGTCGAACATCACGGCGGTAAGATCACCGTGGACAGCGCACTCGGCAAGGGGACAACCATCACATTCACATTTGCCTGCGCGCCGAAAGATGAGGGGCTGGTGCAAGAATGAAAACACGGGAGTATCTCAAGACGATCTTGATTCTTGTGCTCTTGGTCGGTATGACGTATCTTGCGCTGGTCACATGGACGGCAAACAACGGGGAGAGCGACTGGCTCTCGCTCTTTACCGACCGAAATGCAATGCAGGAAGATGTGCTGGAAAAACCGAATACTGATCTGCGTCCGCTGAGCGTGAGCGTCAAGAATAAGGCGGGGCGACTCAGTGCGGTATATGACGACAGTATGATCGATGCGGTGTACGGTAAGGTGAAATCTGTCTTGCAGGAAGCGGTTACTTCTGCGGAACGCGGAGTGGTCGTAGACGAAGAGACTTGGCTTCGTGCGATTCAAACCGCACCGAGCATTCTGTGCGACTATCAATGCGATATGCCGATGACCGTGTTCTCGTTTTGGATGGGACGAAGTGAGCAGAAAACATTTGAACCGTATCGCGTGCGCTACCTGTGCCTTGCGGAAATTGACGGGACCGTTTATCTGTTCGGGAAAGACCATGCGGGCGAGACCAGATTCTGTTTTCTTACGCGTGTATCCGAGCAGGAACTGGTCGAGAACATCGATCTGATGGAACCGAACGGGATATTGCTTTCTGTCGAGCAGGGAAAAAACGGGCAAGCAGAACTTTTGCTTTCCGACAAAACGCAACTCCCTGTGCTCACACCGCGTAATTTGGTCGCGACTTTGGAAGAATCCAAGATCAACGAACTGCTCAAAGCGATGAATTTTAACCCGAACACGGTGAGCCGCCACGTGGAGCAGGACGGGACACGCATCTTTGTCGAAGACATCAGCACAATGAAGATCACGACGGACGGAAAACTGATGTACAGTGATCTGCGGGAAGATGCAGGATTTTCTTCCGGGCTTGTCATCTCGGCGGAAGAAACTTCACTTTGGTCGAAAGTGGAAGCCGCGCGTGAATTGATCTGGAGCCTTGACCGTTACAGCCAGTCCCACGGTCGGATTTATACGGAAACAGTTGCCGAGTCGGGCGAAAGCGTGGAAGTGTTGTTCCGCCGTGAGGTGGGAGGAGTTCCCATCGACTGCGCGGAAAACGGATACTGTGCGAAAGTCAAAATCACGGGCAGCCGTATGACCGAAGTAGAATTTTTGTTGCTCAGATTTGAACCGGGCGAGGAAATCGGTTCGATTCTGCCTGCAAAACTTGCCGCGGCAAGTCTTCCCCATGCGGACACCGCGCTTTCTCTGCGTTACCGCACGAGAGCAGATGGGGCGTTTGCGGCGGATTGGTATTTGATTCATTAAACGAAAGGAGGCGGTGGTATGGCATGGTCACGCGTAAAAAGCATTTTGATCGCGATGCTCATAGCAGTCAATGCGTTTTTGATTTTGTTTTACGGGATAAACGCGTGGCGTGAAAACCGATACAAAGACCAATACAACAGGGATCTGCTGACCGCTGCATCCGCGCTTGGGGTAACACTCGACGAAGAACTCACACGCCCCGAAGTGGAAAAACTCCTTCCGATTTATGTATATCGCAACGAGCGCAAAGATCAAGAGATTGCAAAGAAACTGCTTGGCGAGTGCGAGATGAGTGAAGCCGAAGACGGAACAGTATCGTACCTCTCCGATTTCGGACGTGTTTTTTTTGCAAAAGATGGACAGACAGAGCTTGTGCTTTTGAATGCCGCGCCGAAGGATGAGCGGGAAGCCGAACGGCAGGTAAAAACCGTACTGCGTAAACTCGGTCAAAAATATGAATCGATCGAGTTTGTGGAAGCGGGTGTCGCGCGTGTCAATCTCACCGCGGTCGGAATGCCTGTGTTCAACTCGGTTTTGACATTTTCTTTTTCGGACGACGGATTACATGTTACCGGGCGGAGAGTTCTGCACGATCCGCAACAAGTCCGTTCCGCGGAGATTCGGGAACTTCCCGGACTCCTTCTCAGTTTGTTCGGACATTGGGACGAAATGGGTTCGACCGATAAAACCGTTACGGGAATCGATCTCGGTTATTTGGTAAAGAATATGAACGGTAAGCGCGTAACCGTGCTCCCTGTTTGGCGGGTTTCGGAAGAGACTTGCGATTGGTACATCAATGCGATGGACGGTTCGGTAATTTCTGCCGAATAAATCTCAAAAAGGGGTTGGCAGGAAAGAAAGTTTGTGATACAATATATTGTGTATTAAGAGAACTGTTCAAACAACGTTTGCCGTTTGGGCGAAAAATGTTGTGTGAGATATAGGCGGAGTGCCCGTCAAACAAACGAAAAAGAAGGTGCAGTGGTTGACGAAGTATGTTATCAATGGGAAACGTGAGCTTCATGGCGAAGTTACCATTAGCGGCGCAAAGAACGCAGCCGTTGCGATCATTCCTGCAGCAATTTTAGTAAACGGCGTTTGTCGCATTGAAAATATTCCTCAAATCAGCGATGTTACCAAGATGCTCGAGATCATGCGCGAACTCGGCGCAAAGATCAAGTTGATCGACCGCAGTAGCGTGGAGATCGACTGTACCGACATCAGAACCACGAAGGCGCCGTATGAGATGGCGCGTTCTATCCGTGCATCGTATTATCTCATCGGTGCGCTGCTTGGTCGTTTCCATCAAGCACAGGTATCGCTTCCGGGCGGTTGCTACTTCGGGGTCCGTCCGATCGACCAGCACATCAAAGGCTTCAAAGCGGTCGGTGCGGAAGTGGAAGTGCAAAACGGATTCGTGGTCGCAAATGCGGAAAACGGGCTGCGCGGTGCCAATGTCTATCTTGACGTTGTGAGCGTAGGTGCTACCATCAATATCATGCTTGCGGCGGTCCTTGCCGACGGTATGACTGTGATCGAAAATGCGGCAAAAGAACCGCACATCGTCGATCTCGCAAACTTCTTAAACTCCATGGGTGCTAACATCTCGGGCGCAGGTACCGACGTCATCAAGATCCGTGGTGTCAAAGAAATCACGGGCGGTACTTACAGCATCATTCCCGACCAAATCGAAGCGGGGACTTATATGGTCGCAACCGCGGCGGCAGGCGGCGAAGTGCTCATTAAAAATGTGATTCCGAAGCACCTTGAGTGCATCAGCGCAAAACTCCTTGAAATGGGCGTTGAAATCACCGAGTTTGACGATTCCGTTTTAGTCAGACGTACAGGGACGCTCAACAGGACCAACGTGAAAACACTTCCGTATCCGGGTTTCCCGACCGATATGCAGCCGCAAGCAGTGGTTCTGCTCTGCTTTGCAAACGGCACCAGTCTGGTGACCGAAAGTGTTTGGGATAACCGTTACCGTTATGTGGATGAACTCAAGCGCATGGGTGCAAATATCCAGGTAGACGGCAAGGTCGCGGTCATCGAAGGCTGCGGCGCGCTCACCGGCGCTCCCATTCGCGCGTGCGATTTGCGCGCAGGTGCGGCAATGGTGGTTGCAGGGCTTGCAGCAGATGGTATGACCGAAGTGGAAGATGTTTCGCACATCGAACGCGGTTATGAAGATATTGTCAAAAAACTTCGCGGCATCGGCGCGGATATTACCCGCGTGGAAATGCCGGACGGAGTGGAACTCAGTAAAGCACAGTAAGCGGAGACCCGCTTTGTGGTTTTAAGTTTGAAACGATGAGACGGGGGGGCTTTTTCTCCCCGTCTCTTTTTTTGAAAGGTGAGATTTTAAGCCATATGATACAGTATTGCACGTTGGCAAGTTCTTCCGCAGGGAATTGTGCATTTCTCACCGATGGTGAGACGAAAATTTTGATCGATCTCGGTGTTTCTACACGCACAGCAACCCGCGAACTGAGTGATCTCGGAGTGGATGCGGGCGGGATCGACTCGATTCTGATTACTCATGCACACGGCGACCACGTGCGCGGGCTTGCGACTTGGCAGAAAAAACATCCCGAAACCAAATTTCTTGCACCAAGCGGCGTGGGAGAATATTTGGATGTGAAAACCGAAACCATTCAGACGGGATGCCCCTTTCCTGTAGGAACGCTCACTGTTACTGCGATCCCAACTCCGCATGATACCGATGTCAGCGTGGGGTATCGGATTCAGTCGGGAGACCATGTACTTCTCAGCGTAACCGATTTGGGTCATGTTCCCGAATGTTTGTATCCGTATTTGGATGGGGTGGATTTGCTGCTGATCGAAGCGAATTATGACCCGGACCGTTTGCGTTACGGATGTTACCCGGAACCGCTCAAACGCAGGATTGCGAGCGGACACGGGCATTTGTCCAATCCCGATTGTGCCGCGTGTGTTTTACAGGCGGTCGAGTCGGGGACGAAGACCGTTCTGCTCGGGCATTTGAGCCGTGAGAACAACACACCGCGACTTGCATACGAGACGGTACATAGTGTGCTCACCCAAAACGGGGTCATCCCGGGTGTGGATATGATGCTCTCGGTCGCACCGCGCAGCGGGCACAGTGAGTGGTATACGGTGGAGTGAGATTATGCTGAAAATCAACGTTCTTTGCGTTGGAAAACTCAAAGAAAAATTTTATCTTTCCGCGTGTGAGGAATATTTGAAGCGCATCGGTGCATATGCATCTATTTCGGTGGGTGAAATCCCCGAGATTCCGATGACCGATACGGCAAGCAGAGCGCAGATCGAGCAATCGCTTGCGCGCGAAGCGGAACAGGTGCTCAAGAAGATTCCGAAAGGCGCATACGTCATCCCACTCTGCATCGAGGGTGAACTCATGAGCAGTGAGCAGCTCGCGAAGAAACTCGGCGAAATTCAAGTGCAGGGAAGTTCCTGTATTTGCTTTTTGATCGGAGGTTCCAACGGACTTTCCGAAGAAGTCAAACGACAGGGCGGTCTTCGTCTTTCCATGTCGAAAATGACCTTTCCGCACCACCTCGCACGGGTGATGTTGCTCGAGCAAATTTATCGCGCATTCCAAATCCTAAACGGTGGGAATTACCATAAATAACAGAAAACGGAGGAAATCGTATGAGTTACATGGCTGAATATGAAAAATGGTGTGCGTCCAACGCTTTGAACGAAGAAGAACGCGCAGAACTTTTAGCGGTCAAAGATGATGAAACCGAAATCGAAAGCCGTTTCTTTGCTCCGCTTTCGTTTGGTACTGCGGGTCTTCGCGGTGTGCTCGGTATGGGAATCAATCGCATGAATGTATATACCGTGCGACAGGCGACCCAAGGCATTGCCGACATGATCAAACAGCAAGGCAAAAAAGCGATGAAGCGCGGTGTTGCGGTTTGTATGGACAGCCGTATTATGAGCGATGTGTTCGCACGCGAAGTGGCGTGCGTGCTGGCAGGGAATAAAATTCCGGTCTTCTTGTTTGAATCCTTGCGCCCCACACCCGAACTCTCCTTTGCCATCCGTGCGCTCCAATGCATCGCGGGGATCAACATCACCGCAAGCCACAACCCGAAAGAGTACAACGGCTACAAAGTCTACTGGGAGGACGGCGCGCAACTCCCGCCCGACCATGCCCAAGTTGCGGCAGATGCAATTTCGGAAACCGATATTTTCACCGGGGCAAAGCGCATGGATTTTGACAAAGCGGTGAAAAAAGGCAAAATCGTGCTCATGGGCGAAGAAGTCGATGAAGCATTCATGGTTCACGTCTTGGCACAGAGCATTCGTCCTGATTTGATCGAACAAGCGGGCAAAGAACTCAAAATCGTCTATACCCCGTTCCACGGCACGGGCTATAAACTCGTCCCCGAAGTACTCAGCCGTTTGGGCTTTGAGCAGATCGTGTGCGTACCCGAGCAGATGGTGATCGACGGCTCGTTCCCGACCGTTAAGAGCCCGAACCCGGAAAACACCGAGAGTTTCGCACTCGCGATTGAACTTGCAAAGAAAGAAAACAGCAGTCTGGTCATCGGGACCGACCCGGATGCTGACCGTGTCGGCATCGTGGTCCGTAACAAGAGCGGCGAATATGTCGCGCTCAGCGGAAACCAGGTAGGAGTTTTGCTGCTTGACTATATTATCCGTGCTCGTCGTGAAGCAGGCACACTGCCCGAATATCCTGCCGCGCTCAAGACCATCGTCACCAGCGAAATGGTGCGCGCAGTTTGTGAGAAAAACGGTGTAAAACTCTATGAAACCTTTACCGGGTTCAAGTTTTTGGCAGAGCAGATCAAGGCACTTGAAGACGAAGGGAAATACCGCTTCTTGCTCGCATATGAAGAGTCTTACGGCTATCTGGTGGGCGATTTCTGCCGCGATAAAGACGCGGTCACCGCGTCCATGCTGATTGCGGAAATGGCGGCATATTACCACACCAAGAATATGACCCTCTATGAAGCGATGGAATCGCTCTATGAGACTTATGGCTACTACGGTGAGCGCACCGAAAACCTGGTCATGCCGGGTGTTGACGGACTCAAGAAAATGAAGCAGCTCATGGCAGACCTGCGCGAAAATCCGCCGAAAGAAATCGCGGGCGTTCGTGTGGTGAGAGTACGCGATTATTTATCAGGTGAAGCAAGAAAAACAGAGGATTCGTCAATCGAAAAGTTAGGACTGAGCGGATCCAATGTGTTATACTTTGACATGGAAGACGGGGCAAGTTTCATCATCCGCCCGTCAGGGACCGAACCAAAGGTCAAAGTTTATGTTTTGTTGTGTGCAGACTCCCGTGAAGAAGTACAGACCCGTCTGAGTGCATATGCAAAGGCGGCAGGGGAGTTTTGCGCCGAATAGGGGGATAACGATCCATGAGAGTTGCATATACAAACGGTCTTGTCATCACGCCCAATGAACGTTTTCTCGGTGGTGTGATCGTAGAAGGCGAGCGCATCGTAAACGTGTTCCGCGGAACGCTTTCCGAATCGGTCGATCAAATCATCGATTTGTGCGGAGCATATCTTGCGCCCGGGTTTATTGACCTGCACGTGCATGGTGCAGGCGGGGCGGACTTTTCGTCTGCAAATCCGGACGATTATGAAACCGCGGCAAAACTCCACTTGCATCACGGCACGACCGCTTTGATGCCAACCATCTCAAGCACTCCGATTGAGACCATGAAGAAAGCACTGCGAGCATATCGCGCAGCGAAAGACAAGAGCGGTATGCCGATGTTCCTTGGCGCGCATATGGAAGGTCCGTATTTCGCACCGGAGCAGGCGGGCGCGCAAGACCCGAAAGTTATTCGCAACCCGCTCCCAGAAGAGTATCTTCCGTTCTTAGATGAATTTTCTGACTGCATCGGGCGTTGGTCCAATGCAGTAGAACTCCCCGGCGCTTTGGAAATGGGGCTGGAACTCCGTAAGCGTGGTATTATGGCCTGCCTTGGACACTCGGATGCTACATATGATCAAATCATGCCCGCACTGGATTACGGCTATACCATGATGACCCACTTCTATTCGGGTATGGCAGGTGTGCGCAGAATCAACGCGTATCGCCACGCAGGCGCGGTGGAAACCGGGTATTTGATGGACGAATTCGATGTCGAGATCATCGCAGACGGTCATCACTTGCCTGCAAGCCTTTTGAAGCTCATTTATAAAACCAAAGGTAGCGGTCGAATCTGTTTGATTACCGATGCGATTGCAGGTGCAGGAATGCCTGACGGAACTGTTTTTGCCGATGATGCCGTTCCCTATATCGTAGAAGACGGGGTTGGAAAACTGCTGGATCGCTCGGCATTTGCGGGGAGTGTTACCACTTCGAATCTACTCATCAAGACCATGGTGGAAGAGGCGGAAGTTCCGCTCTGTGATGCGGTCAAGATGCTCACGCTCACTCCCGCACGTATCGCAGGTGTGGATGCGGAGATGGGAAGTCTGGTTCCGGGAAAACTTGCCAACATCGTGGCATTCGATGCAGACTACCAGGTCCAGTCCGTCATGGTAAAAGGTCAGGTTGTGGAACTCTAAATCGATAAAAAGCAAAAAGAACTTGTCTTTTTCGGTTTGTTTTGCTATAATATGTCATTGTGATTGAATCGTGAAAGGATATGATAAAATGAACATTTTGGTTATCAATGCGGGTAGTTCTTCTCTCAAGTATCAGTTGATGGATCCGGATAACGGTAACGTTCTCGCAAAAGGTCTTTGTGAGCGCATCGGTATCGATGGTAAGTTCACCTACAAAGTAGGTTCTAAAACCGTCATCGATGCAAAAGAAGTTGCAATGCCCACTCATGCGGAAGCGATCAACGCAGTTTTGGAAGCACTGGTCAGCCCAGAACACGGTGTTGTCAAGTCCATGGACGAAATCGATGCGGTCGGTCATCGCGTGCTCCACGGCGGTAAGGAATTCACCGCATCCTGCGTGGTCGATGATGCTTGTATCGCAGCGATTGAAAAGTGCATCCCGCTCGGTCCGCTTCATAACCCGGCAAACTTGACCGGTATCCGTGCTTGCCAGGCTGCAATGCCGAATAAACCCCAGGTCGCAGTCTTCGACACCGCATTCCATATGACCATGCCGCCGAAAGCATACATCTATGCTCTCCCGTATGAATATTATGAAAAAGACGATGTTCGCCGCTACGGCTTCCACGGCACTTCCCACCGTTACGTGTCCGCACGTACTTTGGAAGTCATGGGCTTGGATAAGAACCCGGGCGACACCAAGATCATCTGCTGCCACTTGGGCAACGGTTCTTCGCTCTCCGCTTGTGTTGGCGGCAAGTGCGTGGATACTTCCATGGGCCTTGGCCCGCTCGCAGGTTTCCCCATGGGTACCCGCTCGGGCGATGTCGACATCACCATCGTGGAATATTTGATGGACCGTTATGGCTATGACATCAAGGAAATGATGAACATTCTCAATAAAAAGTCCGGCGTGCTCGGCATCTCGGGCGTGTCTTCCGACTTCCGTGATCTGTCTGCAGCAGCAGAAAGTGGCAACGAACGTGCGCGTCTCGCACTCGATAAGTTCACCTACGAAGTCCGTAAGTTCATCGGCTCCTACGCAGCAGCAATGGGCGGCGTGGATGCGATCGTCTTCACCGCAGGTGTCGGCGAAAACTCCGCAGATGTCCGTGCAGACATCTGTGCAGGGCTCGAATACATGGGCGTCAAACTCGATGCAGACAAGAACAAGACCCGTGGCGTCGAAGCAGAAATCTCTGCTGACGATTCCAGAGTTAAGGTTTATGTCATTCCGACCAATGAAGAACTCATGATCGCGAAAGACACAGCAGAACTCTGCAAGTAAAGAAAAACAAAAGAA
Source organism: Oscillospiraceae bacterium (assembly GCA_015067485.1). Lineage (GTDB taxonomy): Bacteria > Bacillota > Clostridia > Oscillospirales > JAAYXM01 > SIG510. The sequence goes on along the minus strand of SVMJ01000004.1, from coordinate 52,069 downwards.
AAGGTGTAGCCAATCGGCTACACCTTTTTTCATTTACGGGTTGGTTTGACATTGACATCGGCATTGATGTCGCCGACGATTTCTCCGTTTGCTTCTTCGAATGCTTTGATGTTTTCACGAATGAGAACAAGAACATGACTGTTCACGCTTCGTCCTTCATAATCTGCAACATATGCAAGTTTTTCGAGCATTTCTTGCTCAATTCGGATGGAAACACTTTTCACAGCCATACAATCACCCCGTTCTATTTACTCTTTTTGAGTTTGTCGAAGAAACTTTTGTGTTCTTTATAACCGCGTTCGCCGAGAGATTCTGCGAATTTCTGCAGGAGTTCTTTCTGTTCGCCGTTTAAGTCTTTCGGGATCTCGACGTTCACGCGGACAAACTGGTCGCCGCGACCTGCTGCATGGAGATTGGGAACGCCCTTGCCGCGCAGACGGAAGACTGTGCCTGTTTGTGTGCCTTCGGGGACGGTGTATTTGACCTTGCCGTCAAGTGTGGGGACTTCGATCTCAGCGCCGAGTGCCGCTTGCGTAAAGGTGATGGGCACTTCGCACAGGATGGAGGTGCCGTCACGGGTCAAGAACTGATGCGGACGAACCGAGACGGTGATGAGAAGATTGCCGTTCGGACCGCCGTTTGTGCCTGCGTTGCCTTCGCCGCGGAGCGAGATGGTCTGCCCATCGTCGATACCTGCAGGGACGTTGACTTTGAGTTTGCGGGTGGATTTGACCTTGCCGCTGCCGTGGCACTTCTTACACGGATTCTTAATGATCTTGCCCTCGCCGCGGCAGTGCGGACACGCCGCAGTCGAACTCATCGCACCAAACGGGGTGCGGTGGGTGGTCTTGATCACGCCGGTACCGTGGCAGTTGGGACAGGTTTCGACCCCGCCTTCTCCCTCTGCACCCGAACCGTTACAGTTGGGGCATTTTTCACTGCGGGTAAGCGAGATTTCCTTTTCACAGCCGAATGCCGCTTCTTCAAACGAAATAACGAGACTTGCGCGCAAACTCTCGCCTTGACGGGGTGCATTGCGGTTGCTTGCACGACCGCCGCCACCGCCGAAGAACGAGCCGAAGATGTCGCCAAGGTCGAAGTCTTCAAATCCGAAGCCGCCGCCAAATCCGCCACCGCCTGCACCGAAGTTGGGGTCCACGCCTGCGTGGCCGAATTGGTCATATTTCGCACGTTTGTTCTCGTCGGAGAGAACTTCATATGCTTCGTTTGCTTCCTTAAAACGCGCTTCTGCTGCCGTGTCACCCGGGTTTAAGTCCGGGTGGTTGGCTTTTGCGAGTTTACGATATGCTTTTTTGATTTCGTCAGCGGTCGCGGATTTCGCAACCCCGAGTACTTCATAATAATCGCGTTTGGTTTCTGCCATATAATCACTCCTATGCTAAGGTGAATACAAGCCAAAGGTCGCCAAACGGCGACCTTTGACACATCATCTTAGTCTACCTGGGTGAAGTCTGCATCTACGACGTTATCGTCGCCGCTTGCAGCACCACCTGCAGCGCCTGCTGCTTCTGCTGCCTGCTGCTGTGCAGCCGCCTCTTTGTAGAGTTTTTCGGAAACTTCATAGAACTTCTTGGTGACCGCTTCGGTCTGTGCCTTGATGGCATCGGTGTCGGTACCCTTTAAGAGTTCTTTGAGTTTGTCAACTTCTGCCTGGATGCCTGCTTTTTCTTCTTCGGTGATTTTGTCGCCGAGTTCGCCGAGAGTCTTTTCGGTCTGGTAGACCATCTGATCTGCGGTGTTGCGGGTATCCACTTCATCGCGGCGCTTCTTGTCTTCTTCCGCGAACTGTTCAGCTTCCTTGACCGCCTTGTCGATGTCTTCCTGAGACAGGTTGGTGGAAGCGGTGATGGTGATCGCCTGTTTCTTGCCGGTGCCCAGATCCTTTGCGGAAACGTTTACGATGCCGTTTGCGTCGATGTCAAAGGTGACTTCGATCTGCGGGACACCGCGCGGTGCCGGAGCAATGCCGTCGAGGTTGAAGCGGCCGAGCGACTTGTTGTATGCTGCCATTTCGCGTTCGCCCTGGAGAACATGGATCTCAACAGCCGGCTGGTTATCAGCCGCGGTGGAGAAGATCTGGCTCTTCTTGGTCGGGATGGTGGTGTTGCGTTCGATCAACTTGGTGCAAACGCCGCCCATGGTTTCGATACCAAGGGAGAGCGGGGTAACGTCGAGCAGGAGCAGGTCTTTTACGTCACCGGACAGGACACCTGCCTGAATTGCCGCACCGATCGCGACACATTCGTCCGGGTTGATGCCCTTAAACGGTTCTTTCTGAGTGAAGTTTTTGACTGCTTCCTGAACCGCCGGGATACGGGAAGAACCACCGACCAAAAGGACCTTGGACAGGTCGGACGGGGAGAGGTTCGCATCGCTCATTGCCTGACGGACCGGACCCATGGTGCCTTCGACCAAATCAGCGGTGAGTTCGTTGAACTTTGCACGGGTCAGGGTGAGTTCCATGTGCTTCGGACCGGTTGCATCCGCGGTGATGTACGGCAGGCTGATGTTGGACGAAGTCACGCCGGAAAGCTCGATTTTTGCCTTTTCAGCTGCTTCACGCAAACGCTGCATTGCCATCTTATCGGTAGTGATGTCGATGCCGGTGTCCTTCTTGAATTCTGCGACCATCCAGTCGGTGATGCGGTTGTCAAAGTCGTCGCCGCCCAAACGGTTGTTACCCGCGGTTGCCAAAACTTCGAACACGCCGTCGCCGATTTCCAGGATGGAAACGTCGAAGGTACCGCCGCCCAAGTCGTAGATCATGATCTTCTGATCGGTTTCTTTGTCAAGACCGTAAGCAAGTGCTGCTGCGGTCGGTTCGTTGATGATACGAAGGACATCCAGTCCAGCAATCTTGCCTGCGTCCTTGGTTGCCTGGCGCTGGCTGTCGGTGAAGTATGCCGGGACGGTGATGACCGCCTGGGTGACTTTTTCGCCGAGGAAGCCTTCAGCGTCCGCTTTCAGTTTCTGCAGAACCATTGCAGAGATTTCCTGCGGGGAGTAGGATTTGCCGTCAACGCTGACTTTGTAATTCGAGCCCATTTCGCGCTTGATGGAACTGATGGTGCGGTCCGGATTAGTGATTGCCTGACGCTTTGCAACCTGACCGACCATGCGTTCACCGTCTTTGGAGAATGCAACGACCGACGGGGTGGTGCGAGCGCCTTCTGCGTTTACTAAAACGGTGGGTTCGCCGCCTTCCATAACAGCGACGCAAGAGTTGGTAGTACCCAAGTCAATACCAATGATTTTTGCCATAATAATTACCTCCGATAAATTTTCTTAGTTTGCTACTTTGACGATTGCGTAGCGGATGACGCGGTCGCCCATGCGGAATCCGGTCTGGAATACTTCCGCGACTACGTTTTCGCCGAGAGAGTCATCTTCCACGTGCATGACCGCGTTGTGGAAGTTGGGATCGAACGGTTCGCCGAGCGGGGAGATGAGTTCTACTTTCATCCCGCTTAGGGTTTCTTTGAACTGGGTGAAGGTGAGTTCCACACCTTTCTTGTACGCTTCATCTTCGGTCGGCTGACTCACTGCGCGCTCTAAGTTGTCATACACCGAGAGCAGCTGCGCGATCGCGTGGCTTGCGCCGTCGCCAAACAGGGTTTCCTTTTCACGTGCGGTACGCTTGCGGAAATTTTCATATTCGGCGGCGAGCCGTAAATACCGGTCTTTGGTTTCGTCGAGTTCCTTCTGGAGTTTCACGCAAGGGTCTTCGGCTGTTTCAGCCGCTTCGACTTCCTCCTCGACCGGAATAGTATTTTCCTTTTCTGCCATGATACACCTCCGAGTTTATCGATCAGGGTCTTCTAAAAATGTCTGTTTGAGTAATTTATTGAAACCTTGGATGAAGTAGTTTAAGTTTGCGGCAACACGCGCATAATCCATACGAGTGGGACCGAGCACCCCAATCACACCTTTGAGATGGTCATTAATACCGTAGGTGCCGTAAACCAAACTTGCATCTTGCAAGGGCTCTTCCAAATTTTCTGAACCAATCTTGATATGCACAACACCGCTGTCTTCTTCCTGTGAAAGGGAAGAGAAGTGCTGTGTGCCTGTAACATAGTCCAGCAGGCGCTGTGCCTTTTCCGGGTCGCGGTATTCGGGGTAACGCAAAATGTTTGCGGTGCCGCCGACATACGCATTACTGTTTTCACCGCCCATGATCTCTGCTGCGAAATCGATGATCTCGGAGACCAATGGAGCGAGCATTCCGCTTTCGTGCTCGATCGATTTGATGAGCGAAAGGGTGATTTGGTCGAGGGTGAGCCCGCTTACACGCGTATTGAGCAAATGTGTGAGTCGGTGCAGATCTTCTTCCTTCACCGAAAACGGGGTTTTGAGATATTTGTTTTTGATCAGCGTGGAGTTGGTGACCAAGACCACGATGACCGTGCGCGGATCTACATATAACAATTCATATTTCCGAATGGTGGTTTTTGCGGTATCGGAAAGCAGCGCAACCGTGGTGTACTGTGTCAGTTGCGAAACCACGCGGCTGACGTTCTGCACGGTGGCTTCCAGCTCTTGCATTCGTAGTCTGAGCCCTGTGTTGATCGCGTCCATCTCACTCATGGTGAGTTTGTGCTGATTCATCAGCTCGTTGACATACAAACGGTAGCCCGCGTGCGACGGGATGCGTCCCGCGGAAATATGCGGCTGCTCCAAAAAACCGAGTTCTTCCAAATCCGACATTTCGTTACGGATGGTGGCGGGGGACAAATCAAGTCCTGCACGGTTTGCGATCGATTTCGAACCGACCGGTTCCGCGTTTGCGATATATTCATCAACAACCGCTTTCAAGATCCGCTTCTTACGGTCGCCCAATGACATACGTCCCACCCCTATCGCTTGATTTAGCACTCACGCCTTTCGAGTGCTAAGTTTATTTTACTACTATTTATTAGGATGTCAAGGGGGTTTGGAAAAAATGTAAAAGTTTATTCATAATTTTTCCAACAAAAATCGCGATTTCAAAGAAGTTGTGGGACTGTCTCGAAAATCCGCTTCCCGCGTCAAGATTAGCACTCGGGGGTTGAAACTGTTAAAAAAACGGCATAGGAGACGTCTCCTATGCCGTATGTGCTACTCGCCGCGGTATTTCTTGCGGGTGGCGATGCCGCCGCGCAAATGCCGCTCTGCTTTGTTTGCGTCAAGGACGCGTTTCACATCCAGATACAGGTTGCGGTCGAATCGTTGCAGTCGTTCCACAATGTCTTTATGTACGGTGGATTTTGAGATGTAAAACTTCTTTGCCGCTTCTCTGACCGTGCTTTTATTTTCAATTACGTAATGAGCAAGTTCAATGGCCCTTTCTTCGATGTAAGCGCTTGCCAAACAAATGCCCCCTCTGCAGTGTTTTATCGGCATTGACACTTTATGCGGGGGCGTGGAAAAATATTCTTTAAAATGCTTGAAGCAAGTAGCAAGATGCGATATAATAACTTTGTGTTGATTATCCGAGTTAAGGGGAAAATTTTATGGGAAAGACGTATCATTTTTTGCAACTCTCTTCGCTGGAAAAAGTGTTTGTTGACGATGATATTTCACGCATGAAAGAAACATTCGGCGCGTATGCCTTGAAAGGGGAGCGCGTGTCGTGGCAGATTCTGTATACTGCGGATGTAACGGATAGCGTGTTCAACAGCAAGGCGCAGGTGAGAGTATCTGCGGATGAACGGCTCACCGTTCTGCTCCGCCAAGTGGGAAATGTGCCGGTAACCATGCCCACATATCCGAACCAGTCGGATGAATTTTACTTGCGCAAAACCCCGGGCGTGTATCCGGATATTTTAGCGCCGCTTGAAGTCATGCTCGTCCGTGAAGGTCGATGCCACAGTTTGTTCGTTACCTGCGAAGTGCCGTGTGATATGGAAGCGGGGGAATATCCGATCACCGTAACCTTTACCATGGACGACGCGGAAGTGGAAAAAACATTTACTCTGCGTGTTTTGAATGCGCTCCTTCCGCCGCAGAAACTCACTTACACCCAGTGGTTCCACGCGGACAGTCTTGCAAGCTACTATAATCTTGAGATTTTTTCAGAAGAACATTGGGAGCGTATCGACCAGTTCCTCGCAGGTGCTGCGCGCATCGGGATCAATATGATTTTGACCCCTGTTTTCACTTTAGCACTTGATACCGAAGTGGGGAAAGAGCGCCCGACGTTGCAACTGGTAGATGTGTTCCGCAAAAACGGGGTTTATTCGTTTGGGTTTGCGCGACTGAAACGCTGGATCGAGCTTTGTAAGAAAAACGGAATTGAGCGCTTTGAGATCTCCCATCTGTTTGCACAGTGGGGAACCGGGTTTACCCCCAAAATTGAAGCGGAGACCGAGCAGGGTAGAGAAAAAATCTTCGGCTGGCACACTCCTGCAGCAGATTCGGGATACCGTGAATTCTTGCAAGCGTTTCTGCCTGAACTGATTGGATTCTTGAAGGCGGAAGGCGTATACGATAACAGCGTGTTCCATATTTTCGACGAGCCGAATTTTGAAGATGAAAAGCACGTCAAGCACTACAAAGAAGGCTTTGACATGATTCGTGATCTTATCCCGCTCGAAAAGGTAATGGACGCGGTCTCGCATTACGAACTCTGTGAGATGGGCCTCGTGAAAAACGCGGTCAGCATCACAACCTCGGTGGATCAGTTTATTGAGCACGGGTATACTGATGTTTGGGCATACACCTGCTGTTTCCCGACTGATAAGGGGTACAGTAACCGCTTTATTGCGATGCCGTCTTACCGTAACCGTATTTTGGGATTCCAGCTATATACATATGGAATCAACGGTTTCTTAAACTGGGGTTATAACTTCTATTACAGTCAGTTGATGCGTAGAAAGATCAACCCGTTTATCGAACTTTCGGGTGACGAAGGCTGGCCTGCAGGCGATACCTTCTCGGTCTACCCGGGCGAGCAGGGTCCGATCGAATCTCTGCGCAGCGAAGTCTTCTTTGAAGCATTGCAGGATATCCGTGTCTGTCAACTTCTGGAAAACTATATCGGTTGCGATGCGGTGAAAGATATCATCGGCAAGATTACATTTAATGAGTACCCGCGCTCCAATGAAGAAGTGCTGGCGATCCGTACAAGAATCAATGAAAAACTCGCAGAGTTCATATAACGAAAGGGGAAGAATTATGGCAAAGATTGGTTTTCAGGCAGGGGACATCCTATTGCCGCAAGGAATTGATATGACAAAATGGAGCGTAGTCGCGTGTGACCAGTACACCTCCGAGCCCGAGTATTGGGATGCGGTGGATGCGCTGGTCGGAGATGCACCCAGCACCTTGCGCCTGACACTTCCGGAAATTTATCTTGAACAAGACGGCGTGGATGCGCGCATCCGTGCGGTCAACGAAGCGATGCTCGAATACCTGAAAAACGGCGTTCTGGCAGAATACAAAAACAAGTATCTCTATGTGGAACGCACCATGCGTGACGGCACCGTACGTCCGGGTCTCATGGGCGTTGTGGATTTGGAAGAGTACGATTATCGCAAGGGTTCCCAGTCGCTCATCCGTGCGACCGAAGGAACGGTTGTCGAACGTATCCCGCCGCGTCTGCGTGTGCGTGAAAATGCAGCTTTGGAACTTCCGCACATCATGCTGCTCATCGATGACGAGCAGAAAACGGTGCTCGAGCCGATTGCAGAGAAGAAAGACACCCTTGCATCCGCATATGATTTCCCCATGATGATGGACAGCGGCTCCATCCGTGGCTGGTTTGTGGATGACAAAACTGCGGCACAGGTCGATTTGGCACTTGAAAAATTGGCAGAACCTGCGGCATTTGATGCAAAATACAATGTGAGCGGTAAGGGCGTCCTGCTCTTTGCGGTGGGTGATGGGAATCACTCCCTTGCAACCGCGAAGGAAAACTACGAGCAGGTCAAACGCTCGCTTTCCGCGGAAGAAGCGGCGGTCCATCCCGCACGCTACGCTCTGGTCGAAGTGGTCAATATCCATGACGATTCCTTGCAGTTTGAACCCATCCACCGCGTGCTTTTCGATATCGATGCAGATGATATCTTAGCGGCACTTCGCCGTGAGCACGATGTTGCAGAAGATGGCGAAGGTCAGAAAATCTCTTATGTTTGCGCGTCCGGCAAGGGCGAACTTGTCATCCGTGACCCGAGTGCAAACCTGACCGTTGGCACTTTGCAGAATTTCCTGGACCGGTATCTCAAAGAACATGGCGGTCGCGTGGACTATATCCACGGGGAAGATGTGGTAGAACGATTGGGCGCACAGCCGGGCAACATCGGGTTTTTGCTTCCCAACATGGAAAAGAATGAACTGTTCCCGACCGTTATCTTAGACGGCGCGCTCCCGCGAAAGACTTTCTCCATGGGGCACGCGTACGATAAGCGCTTCTATCTGGAAGTGCGCAAGATCCAAAAGTAATTCTATTTTCCGAAATCCAAAAAAGGGGGGAGTCCGATGACAGAACGTCTGCTGGAACTGGTGGAACAGAAAGCGTATGCCAAGCTCCGCGGAGAACTGATCGAGTGCAATGAGGCGGATATTGCGGCGTTTCTTGAGGAACTCACAGACAAACACGAAATGATCCGAATTTTCCGTGTCCTTCCGAAGGACATGGCGGCAGATGTGTTTGCGTTTTTGCCCATTGAAGAGCAACAACAGATCATTACGTCTATGACTGACCGCGAAGCGGGCGCAATTTTGAGCAACCTGTTCGCGGATGACGCGGCGGACCTGATGGAAGAAATGCCGGCAGGCGTCGTAAAACGCCTGCTTGCCAACACCGACGCGGAAACCCGTCAGAACATCAATCAATTGCTTCGTTATCCGGAAGACTCGGCAGGCAGCATCATGACGGTCGAGTTTGCGGACCTCAAAGCTGCGCTTACGGTAGAGGAAGCAATCGCAAAACTTCGCAAAATCGGTGTGGATAAAGAAACCATCTATACTTGCTATGTGCTTGACCCGCAACGCCGCCTGATCGGCGCGGTCTCGCTCAGAAAACTCCTGCTCAGCCGTGATGAAGAGAAGATCGAAGACATCATGGAAGAACGCCCCATCAGTACCCATACGCTGATGGACCAGGAAGAAGTCGCGCTCATGTTCCAGAAGTACGACTTTACTTCCATGCCGGTTGTGGACAGCGAAAACCGCTTGGTCGGCATCATCACGGTTGACGACATCGTCGACATCATGCAACAGGAAGCCACCGAAGACATCGAAAAGATGGCGGCGATTACGTCCACCGATGTCCCGTATATGCGTGAAGGCGTGTTCGAAACCTTCAAAAAGCGTATCCCGTGGCTACTTCTGCTCATGATTTCCGCGGCGTTCACGGGTGAAATTATCCAAATGTATGAATCCGCACTTGCGGCTTGCGTGGTGCTCACCTCGTTTATCCCCATGCTCATGGGCACGGGTGGTAACGCGGGCGGTCAGGCATCTGCGACCATCATCCGCGGACTCTCGCTCGATGAAATCGAGTTTTCCGATTTCTTCCGCGTGGTTTGGAAAGAACTGCGCGTTGCGCTGCTTTGCGGTGTTACGCTCGCGGCGGCGAATTTTGTGAAACTTTTGGTGGTTGACCGAGTTACCCCGATGATCGCGCTCGTGGTTTGTATCACGTTGATCGCAACACTCATCGCGGCAAAATTCGTGGGCGCGGCACTTCCGATTTTGGCAAAAAAAATCGGCATGGACCCGGCAGTGGTTGCAAGCCCGATCATTACCACGATTCTCGACATTTTGTCGCTTGTCATCTATTTCCGTATCGCAGTCGAACTGTTACTGCTTGGATAAGCAAAAGGGATGTGCTCTGCACATCTCTTTTTCATAAAAATCCCTCTTGCATAACCGCGGATTTCCATATATAATGAACATATGTTCGGATAAAGGCGGTGTTTGAGCGTGGAGCGCGTAATTTTACATTCGGATCTCGATAATTTTTATGCTTCGGTGGAGTGCTTGGAAAACCCTGCGCTCTGCGGGAAGCCCGTTGCGGTGTGCGGAGATCCTGAGTCCCGTCGTGGTGTCGTGGTGGCGAAAAACCAAGAGGCAAAGAAGTACGGGGTCAAGACCGGGGACACCATGTGGCAAGCGATGAAAAAGTGCCCAGATCTTGTATGCGTTCCGCCACGGCATCATTTGTATCGGGAGTATTCCCAACGTGTATTCCAAATCTACTGCCGTTATACCGATCGCGTAGAACCCTTTGGACCGGACGAAGCGTGGCTGGATGTTACCGGTTGCAATCGTCTGTTTGGGACGGGCGAAGAAATTGCGGATAAAATCCGCGCGGATATTCGAAATGAGATTGGACTTACCGCATCCATCGGGGTAAGTTTCAACAAAACCTGCGCAAAACTCGCATCCGATTTGAAGAAACCCGATGCGGTGTGCAGTATCCCACGCGCAAATTACCGCGAAATCGTTTGGCCCATGTCGGTTGGCGTGTTGTTATTTGTTGGAAAGAAGACCCGCACAACGCTCGAGCGGTATCACCTGCAAACGGTGGGCGATGTTGCACAGGCAGACAAATCGTTTTTATGTTCGATTTTAGGAAAAGCGGGCGAGCGTTTGTATGAATATGCAAACGGCACCGAACACGATCCCGTAAAGCGTTGGGATGCGCAGGATGAAGTGAAAAGCATCGGAAACAGTACCACTTATCCGCATGATATTGTGAAAGAAGAAGAGATTTACCGCGAGTTGTATCGACTGTGCGACCATGTATCCGAACGGTTGCGTAGAAAAGGACTGCGCGGTAAGACCGTGTGCCTTTCGGTGAAAACTGCTGAGTTTCTGACCTATGAGCGGCAATGTGCGCTTAGGGAATATACATCCGCGCCCGAGACCATGATGGAAGCGCTGATGCAGTTGTATCGGGAGAGTTATTCGGTGGGGCTCAAGGTGCGAAGCCTTGGGGTGCGTGTTACGCACTTGCAGGAAGATGCGCTCGCGGCGCAGCTCAGTCTCTTTTCCGAAGACGAAAAAAACAGTAAATATGAGCAGTTGGCACAAACTGCAGACCACATCCGAGACCGTTTCGGCGACGATGCGATTTGCCGCGCGCTTCTGCTCCCTTGATAAGGAGGACTCAGACATGAAACAGTACCGTGCACAGTATGTATCCAATCAGGCAGCGTTTTTGGAAGCACTCAACACTCTTCCGAAAGCGGAAGTTTGTGAGTATCCGTGGGCGTGTGAGTACCGCCCTGAGACCTATGCGCAACTCGCGTGGAATGAAGACGGGCTTTTCGTCTATATGCGCGCGTATGAACCCAATCCCCGTATGGAAGAGTGCGCAGACAACGGAGATATCTATATGGACTCCTGCCTGGAGTTTTTCATTAACCCTTGCCCCGATGAAGTGGTATTCTGCAATTTTGAAGTAAATCCGCGCGGATTTATGTATCTCGCATCCGGTCCGGAAGCGCTGGAAGACCGTACCCTGGAAGACCGCGGTGAATTCGGCGGATTTGATTTGACCGCGCGCGTCAGCGATGCTTACTGGGATGTGTGCTACTGCGTTCCGAACGCATATTTCAAAAAGTTTAATCCCCACTTCGCATTGAAGGAAAACGACACACTCCAAGCGAATTTCTATAAGTGCGGCGACGGGACACCCAAGCCCCATTACGGGTGTTGGAGCCCGATCACATCGGGGGAAGAAACCCCAAACTTCTACCATGTTTGCGACTTTGGTGAAATCCTTTTGGAAAAGTAGAATTTAGGATTGAAATTTCTCCCCGAATATGGTATAATAATTAGTAAAGTAACTGGACTAATTACTTTGGAGGGTTGAAAAATGAAAAATGATGCAGCAATGAATGGCGCAGGGATCACCGAAGTCGGTTTTCCGATGTGGCCGCAGTTTGATCAGAAAAGCGTAGGAGATGTTACCGAACTTCTGCAAAACGGTAAGGTTTGTTACTGGACAGGTCCGAAGGGCATGGAATTTGAAGAGAAGTGGGCAAAGTGGATTGGCGCAAAGATGGCGATCTCTTGCACCAACGGTACTGCAGCACTACATATCGCAATCGCTTCTTTGGGCATCGGTCCGGGGGACGAAGTCATCGTTCCGTCCTACTCTTTCATCGCTTCTTCTTTCTCTGTTGTTCAGGCAGGCGCTATCCCGGTGTTTGCTGATGTTACCGACGATCACACCATTGATCCGGCAAGCATTGAAGCACTCATTACCGAGCGCACCAAGGGTATCGTTGTCGTTCACTTGTACGGCGGCGTTGCTGATATGGGCCCGATCCTTGCAATTGCAAAGAAGCATAACCTGAAGATCATTGAAGACTGTGCACAGTGCTTCGGCGGTGAGTACAACGGCAAGAAGGCAGGCACCATCGGTGATGTCGGTTGCTTCAGCTTCTGCCAGAGCAAGCACTTCACCACCGGCGGTGAAGGCGGCATGGTGGTTACAAATGACGAAGATCTGGGTTGGGAATGCCGTTCCTTCCGCGATCACGGTTACGATGTCCGTCAGCGTATGAATATGCTGGCACTCGAAGAAAAACTCCCGTACATTCACAACCGCGTCGGCTTCAACTATCGTATGACCGAGATCCAGTCCGTCATCGGTATCAACGAACTCGCTCGTTTCGATGATTGGAACCTGGCTCGCCGTAAGAAATATGCAAAGATGTATGACGATGCGTTCACCGGGCTCAAGGGCATCAAGAAACTGCCGCACAACACCGCAGAGCGCAAGAATGCATACTGGTGGTACCCGATCCTGCTTGATCTCGATGCACTCGACATCAAGGCAGACGAGTTCGTAAAAGAACTGCTCAAGGAAGAGCAGATCCCGTGCTACGGTATCCAATGGCCGGAAGCATACGAAGAACGCGCATACCGCGAAAAGAACGGGTTTGGTTCTGCAAAGTTCCCGTTCTGCTCCACCGAGTACACCAACCCGCAGTCTGCTGACTACACCAAGGTTCTTTGCCCGCATGCAAAGGCGTTGCGTGATCAGACGGTCAGCTTGTTCCTGCATCCGAGTTGGGAAGAAGTTCACATTGAGCGCTGCATCGCAGGCGTCAAGAACGTTCTCGCCCGCCACCAGAAGTAAAAAGAATAAAAAAACAGAGATGGAATTTTCCATCTCTGTTTCGTTTCGCTCGATTATGCCCACGGATCAACGATATCGTTATCGCTTTCAGTCATAACGTCTGCATTCAAAAACAAATCGATCTTGAGCTCAGGCACTTCGTACTTCATCAGAAATTGCTCCTTTCATCATCTATAAAAACATATAATTATTAGCGTAGAATAAATTGTATCACATATTTTTTGTTTTGTAAAGAACTTTTTTATCGTTCATTCATCGGAATATACGGACGCTCGCCTGCCACACTACGATAAGCGGGGCGGATGATCTTGCCTGCATTGATAAGTTCTTCGATTCGATGTGCACTCCAACCCGCGATACGCGCGATCGCGAAGATAGGCGTGTACAACTCAAGGGGCAGATTGAGCATATGATAAACGAAACCGCTGTAAAAGTCGATGTTGCAGCTGACACCTTTGTAGATCTTGCGTTCTTTTGCGATGATCTCGGGCGCAAGACGCTCCACTGCAGAGTAGAGCGCAAACTCTCGGGAAAGCCCTTTCTCTTCGGAGAGGGCGCGGGTGTAATCTTTCAGCACATTGGCACGTGGATCGGACAGGGAATACACCGCGTGTCCGATTCCGTAGATCAACCCCGCTTTGTCAAATGCGTCTTTGTGGAGCAGGCGAGTCAGATATGCGCGGATCTCATCGTCGTCTCCCCAATCAGAAACGTTTGCCTTGAGATCGTCGAACATCTGCATCACTTTGATATTCGCGCCGCCGTGTTTCGGTCCCTTGAGTGAACCGAGCGACGCGGCGACCGAGGAATATGTATCCGTGCCCGAAGAGGACACCACGTGTGTAGTAAAAGTGGAGTTATTCCCACCACCGTGTTCCGCGTGGAGCACCAACGCAAGGTCCAAAATTCGTGCCTCCAGTTTGGTGTAGGCACTATCGGGACGGAGCAGATGCAGAATGTTCTCGGAAGTGGAGAGCTTTCTCTGCGGGCGGTGGATGAACAGACTCTGTCCGTCGTGGTAGTGGCGGTATGCCTGATACCCGTATACCGCGAGCATGGGGAAGAGTGCGATGAGTTGTAAAGACTGGCGCAGAACGTTGGGAATCGAGATGTCGTCTGCATGCTCGTCGTAAGAATAAAGGGTGAGAACACTACGCGCAAGCGTGTTCATCATATCCACAGACGGTGCTTTTAGGATGATATCACGCACGAAGTGTGTGGGAAGCGATGCGCGGTAATTGGCGAGCAGGTGACGGAAGTTTTTGAGCGCGTCCTTGTCGGGGAGTTCTCCCAGCAGGAGCAGATAGGTCGCTTCTTCAAAGCCGAAGCGTTCTTCAGAGATGAAGCCGTCTACCAACTGTTCTACATCATAGCCGCGGTAAAACAATTTCCCTTCGCAGGGGAGAGATTCTCCTGCAGGTCCGGTGATGCTGGAGCGGATCTCGGAGACTTCGGTCAGCCCGGTCAAAACCCCGCGCCCGTTCACATCACGGAGACCGCGGTTGACTTGGTATTTTTGATAGAGTGAAGCATCGATCTGATTGTTCTTCTGACAGATATCGGTGAGTGCTAAAATGTCCGGAGTAACTTCATATAATTTCTTAGACATTGGAAACTCCTTTCCTCGAAAGTGAAAACAGTCATAAATTCAGTATAACATAGTGGGATATGAAAAAAACCGCGAAGGAAATTCAAAGGGAATTCTCCATCGCGGTTTTTGTATGTGTTAGAACATATCCGGAATGGTTCCGCCGGAAGCAAGCGTGTCAAACGCATCGAACAGTTCATTGACCTGTGTGACGTTGACGTAGTATCTTGCCTCGCCATCAATGATGGCGGCGTAGTGGCGCTCATTGATTTCAGCAAGCTGCAACGTGGTCTCGCTACCGTTTTTCAGCTTCATCTGAATGGTGAGTTTGGGTGCGCCGTACTTCATGGAAGATTCCAGTTTCCCTTGCAGCGTGAAGCGAACAGTCAGCAGGAACAGATTGCTCAGATTGTCATCCGAAATGGAACCACCGTCATAAGTTCCGGTGATGGGTGTGGTTGTGCTGAACTCGAGAGAATGGTTCTCACCGCCTGCAATCTGATACCGGATGGAAGAGACTGTATCCATGTTATGAAGCCAAATCAGTTTGAGCATCAAATCGGTATAATCGATGCCGATAAACGGGATGGCTTGTTTTGTCATGACAACGCTGTTGGAGCCTTCCAACATGACGTAGTTTCCGCCGTTTTCCGCGATTGTGCCGATCAGAAAGGAAACCTTCTTCTTATCAGCATCTTCGAATTCCACACGCGTCGGGTTGTCTAGACCGTATTTCGCAAGATCCTTCGGTTTGTCTTCCACCAAAGTCTCCGCTTCGATCGAGATGAGCGGTTTTAAGAGATTTGTCTCCAAAGCATCGTTTGCAACGTCTGCCTGCGCGGGGGAGATGATCTCGTACTGCGCGGTAGAAGTTTCTTCACTGGTGGAAACTTCACCACTCTTTGCAACCACGATGAGCTTATCTTCGTCCTTGCGCTCAATGGTAACTTTGCGGATATCGGTGGTCTTGTTATACGGACCGAACAAAGTGAACACGCGGTAGTCCTGCAAAGTGTTCATCAGCATTCTTTGCGTCGCGCCGCCGATAAGATACACTTCCTTGGTATCTTCGCGCTTGATGTAAACTCCGTCGCCCGAAGGTGCGTTCTTACCGACAGTCAGTTCGATGACGGTTTCGTCGGTATAGGAGATCTTGATCTCACGCTGGGGTTTGTGAAAGCCGAAGTCTTTATCATCTGCGTTTTCGATCTGCTGGATCGCCGCCATGTACCCCAAATGCCCAGCAAGGTCGTACATGGTGGTATTATTATAAGCCAAATCGTCGTCGCCGCCGATCAAAGTCGCAACCTGATTTCCCGATTCATCCAAAGTATACTTGATGGTGAACTTCTCACCGGAATCGGTTTTGAACTCGGCTTTTTCGACCGCGGTCGCGGATTTCTGAATGACCATCATCATGGAATCGCCTGCGGTATTGCTCGGGGTAATGGTTTCTGCTTCATTGGGGATGAGTTTCAAAACGAGAAGCAAAGCCCCTGCAACCACCAGACAAGCGATCACGGTGATCAGAATGGGTCTCATCTGTTTCTTCATTGTGTTTCGTCCTTTCGGTTTAGCGGTGGCGTCTTCTGATGAAGATGACGATGCCGGCCAACAAAATTAGAAGCGGTATAATCACGACTAAAGCCCAGAACAGGATCTGGACGGTGCCGGTGCTCAGGTTCAAGTCATAACTGTTTTGTACCACGAGCGGATCGATCTCCATCGTTTCGGTGTTGGGGTTTGCGTAACCGACCAACTCATTGAGAAATGAATTGTTGAGCGTAAAGGTCGCGCTCATAATCTGATCCATTGCAAAGTAGGTAGATGCAAAACCAAAAACGCGGGAGGGTTCTTCCCCCGAAGTGGGGGATACCAGCGTTTCCGAAAGAGTAGAAACTACAAACGGACCTGTCGGGTCGCCCGCCGCTTGCGTCGCGGTCAGAGAGAAGTCATTATTGAGTTCTTTTGCATAAGAGGTCACATTGGTTTCCGCAAGGGAAAGCACGCGACGGTCATTCTGCTCGTTCCAAAGCACCGAAATCGGGTGGGATGCAGGGGAGACTACCATCTGCTGGTTCATATTCGGAAGAACCGTGATCGCGTCGTTTTGGGTGGGCATTGCGAAGACACCGGTCAGATCGCCTTCAATCCCGAGCGAATACTGTTCATCCAAAACCACTTGGTTTTCAAAGCGGATGCCCCATTCAGTTAAGTATCGGTCGAGTACTTCGAGACGCGACACCGACGGATTCCAGAAGAAGAACAGGTTGTTTCCGCCTTTTGCCAAAAATGCGTCGATCTTTGCGATTTCAACTGCTGCAAAGTCGGTCTGCGGTCCTGCAATGACAATGTTCGACACATCATCCGGGATACTGTCGGTCAGCAAATTGATGGAAACCGATTCAAACCCGTTTCCTGCGAAAATATTGGTAACACCCGGGAGATCAACTTCGTTGTGCCCGGTGATGACCCCCACGCGGGTAACTTCGTCGGAAAGTACACGCAAAAGTGCGGTATTGATCGTGCTTTCGATCGTGTAGATTGATTTGTTCGAAGGTGCGCCTGTTTGCGAATTGTTGGGCAGGTTCATCTTGAGATCCGCTTCCGGAACAACCACATAACGACGCTCAGACGCTACGATGAGCAGTGCATCTTCCACCTTGGTCGCATTCGGATAATCGTCAAGGAAGGTAACCTGGACGTTCGGGTCGACGTATTCATGCTTGACATGACCGTTTGATACCGTGTTGTAACGCGCGAGATTTTCGCTGAGTCGCACACCGTCTTCGGATGCTTCCACTAAGTTGCGGTGTTTCAGGACGTAGATATTGATGTCCTCGTCGATGCCCTTCAAAAACTCAACGGTTTCATCTTTGATGGAGAAACTTCCTTCCGCGGAAAGGTCGAGCTGCAGGGAGAAACGGTCGGACAATGCACCGACTAAGATGTTCAGCAGGACGACGAATACAACCACGACCGCGATGAATGCGGTGGAGATGGACGCATATTTGAGTTTACGCTTGTTGATTTTCATGTTCGTACCTCCTTAGCTCCAACGCTGCTTCTCGATCACACGCGAGGTCATGAACAGGAAGATCCCGGTGAGACTCAGGAAATAGACAACATCGGAAAGACTGAAGATCCCGCGGAAGAAGTTGAAGTAGCGGGTAATCATGGAGAAAAACGACATGATCGATGCAACCCACGGAATGGTGGTGTTGTTGAAGAGAATATTCGACAGGAAGAACAGCGCAAGCGCCAGAATGGAGAAGAGCGCGGCGATCAACTGGCTCTTGGTAAGGGAAGAGAAAAAGAGCGAGATCGCAATGTATGCGCTTGCGGCAAAAGTAATCGCGATGTAGTTCCCGATGACCTTTGCGGTTGCAAGAGTCCCTGCGGATGCCACGATGATGGGATACGGCAGGGTGAGTGCGAGCGCGCAAAGGAATACTGCGAGTGCAGAAAAGAACTTACCGAGCACGACCCCTGTAGTGGAGACCGGCGCGGTGAGCAGCAACTGATCGGTTCTTTGACGCTTTTCTTCACTCCACAAACGCATGGTCATGAGCGGGATCAAAATGATCATATAAAGCATCATGATGTTGAAAATGTGGGTGAAGTCGCTGGTGTAGTAACTCAAGTTATCAAAATAGAATATCAGGTTTGCGAGAAAAATGAAGATCGCACAGAAGATATAACCAATCGGGCCGGTGAAATAGGCCTGGAATTCACGTTTCAATACTGCTAACATCTTATGCATCCTCCTTCTTGTTACGCGTCAGTTCGCTGAATGCATCTTCAAGCGACGCGCTGACCGGCTGGAACGACAATACCGCGATCTCGCGCTTTGCAAGTTCCAAAACCAGCGTTTTGCGGATATCCGCATTTTCGTCGGAAGAAAGGAGATAGTCGTATGCACCCGGCTCGCCTTCTTTTTGCACCTTGACCGAGCGGACGCCGTCGATGGTACGAAGAAGAGCAGAGATGGTTTCGGGCGCACCTTCAATGCGTGCAATATATTCTTTGGTCGAAGCTACCTGCTCGGTGATGTTTTCGGTGCGGTCGTTTGCCACGATGTTGCCACCGTTGATCATGAGTACGCGCTCACAAACCGCATTGACTTCGGGCAGGATGTGGGTGGAGAGAATGATGGTTCTCTCTTTGCCGAGTGCACGGATCATGTTGCGGATCTCGATGATCTGGTTCGGGTCCAAACCAACCGTGGGTTCGTCCAAAATCAAAACTTCAGGATCGCCGATGAGTGCCTGCGCAAGACCCACGCGCTGCTTATACCCCTTGGAAAGGTTGCCCACGATACGGTTACGCACATGATCGATGCCAACCAAATGGCACACTTCCGAGATGTGCATTTCGCGACCCTTGTGGCGCACTTTCTTGAGATTGTAAACGAATCTCAGATATTCGTTTACCGTCATGTCAAGATAAAGCGGGGGCAGTTCGGGCAGATATCCGATGCAGCGGCGTGCTTCGAGCGGATCGTCCAAAACGTCAAACCCGTTAATTTTCACGCTGCCGCTTGTTGCGGACAAATATCCCGAGATAATATTCATTGTGGTGGATTTCCCCGCGCCATTCGGACCCAGGAACCCAACGATCTCACCTTTTTCAATGGAGAAAGAGATGTTGTTGACCGCCACATTGGAGCCGTATTTCTTAGTAAGACCGACGACTTCTATCATAAGGAATCCCTCCTTGTGTTTCTGCTAAAATCATATCATGATTTCAAAAATAGAGTGTGACGAAACTGTAAATTTACACTTTTTCCACAGGTTTGATATCGATGCAGAGTTCACGAAGCTGTGCATCATCAACCACGTCGGGCGATGCCATCATGAGTTCGGATGCGTTCTGTACCTTCGGGAATGCAATGACATCGCGGATGGAAGATGCGCCGGAAAGGAGCATGACCAAACGGTCCAAACCGAATGCAAGACCACCGTGCGGCGGAGCGCCGTAGGAGAATGCTTCGATTAAATGCCCGAACTGCTCATTTGCACGCTCTTCGGTAAAGCCGAGCGCACGGAACATACGGGACTGCAATTCCGGTGAGTAGATACGAATCGAGCCGCCACCTGCTTCACTGCCGTTGATGACAATGTCATATGCTTTTGCGCGGACACGAGCGGGATCGCTTTCCAAAAATTCGATGTCTTCGTCTTTCGGTGCGGTGAACGGATGGTGCTTTGCAGCATATCGGTTTTCTTCTTCGTCATACTCGAGAAGCGGGAAGTCGGTGATCCAAAGAAGTTCATAACGGTTCGGGTCGATGACATCGAGACGCTTTGCGATTTCGCAGCGGAGAGCGCCGAGCGATGCATAAACCGTGTCATCCTTTGCATCCGCCACGATGAAGAGTGCATCGCCATCCTGCACGCCGCAGAACTCGAGAATCGCATTCAACGTTTCTTCGCTGAGGAACTTTGCAAAACTGGAAGATAGTTCGCCGTTTGCTTTCTTGAGCCATGCAAGACCCTTTGCACGGTAGGTCTTGACAAACTCACCAAGCGAGTCGATTTCCTTACGGGTGAACTTCGCACCACCCTCTACGCGGATCGCGCGAACACTTCCGCCTGCTTCGAGTGCGCCGGTGAAGACTTGGAATCCGCAATCTTTCACCAGATGGGAAATGTTCTGCAGTTCATAGCCGAAACGCAGGTCCGGCTTGTCCGAACCGAAGCGGTCCATCGCTTCCTGGTACGGCATACGCGGAAGCGGCAGGGTGAGTTCCACACCCAGAATTTCGGAGAACAGGCGTTTTAAGAACCCTTCGTTTACCGCCATGACGTCTTCCTGCTCGACGAAGGACATTTCCAGGTCGATCTGGGTGAATTCCGGCTGACGGTCTGCACGCAGGTCTTCGTCGCGGAAGCAGCGGGTGATCTGCATATAGCGGTCAAAGCCCGAGAGCATCAAAAGCTGCTTGTACTGCTGGGGAGACTGGGGGAGTGCGTAGAACTTGCCCGGATGCACACGAGACGGGACAAGATAGTCGCGTGCGCCTTCCGGGGTGGATTTGGTGAGAATCGGGGTTTCGATTTCATAAAACCCGTTGTCGTCAAAGTAGTCGCGTGCGATCTTGGAGATGCGGTGACGCAGAGCGATGGTGCGCTGCATATCCGGACGGCGCAAGTCGAGATAACGGTACTTCAGACGGAGCATATCGTTGACATCGCTGTTTTCCACGATTTCAAACGGGGTGGTTTCCGCCTTGGACAGAATACGGAGTTCATCCGCCAAAATTTCAATGCTACCGGTCGGGATCTTGTTGTTGATTGCGGCTTCGCCACGGCTGCGGACGGTACCCGAGATTGCAAGCACGTATTCACTGCGCACGGTGAATGCGCGGTCAAAGAGTGCTTTGTCGATCGCTTCGTCAAAGGTGCACTGGACGATACCGGTACGGTCACGCAGATCGATAAAGATCAAACCGCCCAGATTTCTTGCACGCTGAACCCAACCGTAAACGGTAACTTTCTGACCGATGTGGTCGGGGCGGAACATTCCGCAGTAATCGGTACGTTTCAGACCTTGTAAAGTTTCCATACTTATTCTTCTCCTTCCATGATCTGCGCAAAGAGTGCGCTTGCGGAGAGTTCACATTCACAAGTTTCCCCCGTCCGCATATTTTTCAGACAAACTTTTCCGTTTTCGAGTTCCTGCTCGCCAATGACTGCGGAGAATGCGGTGGAGAGTTTGTCTGCATATTTCATCTGTGCTTTCAGCGAACGCCCTGTGGTATCGCGTTCTGCCGCCGCACCGAGTTTGCGAAGTTCATACACCAAAGTCTGCACCGCGCGGTCTGCCGCATCCCCCATGGCAGCCAGGAAAATATCCGGGGTGTCGGGGTCGGGGAAGGATGCACCCTGTGCTTCCATGGTGAGAAGCAGACGCTCCAGTCCGCTTCCGAAACCAAGACCTGCGGTCTTCGGACCGCCCAGGCTTTCGACAAGACCGTTGTAGCGACCGCCGCCGCAAATGGTGGACTGAGCACCGATGGAGTCTGTGATGAATTCAAAGACCGTGTTGGTGTAATAGTCAAGACCGCGAACGATACGCGGATCACAAACGTAAGCAATGTTTGCAGCATCCAGATACTCGCGCAATTTTGCAAAGTGTGCCGCGCAGTCATCACACAGGAAATCCGTGATGATGGGAGCGTCTTTTGCGATCTCGTGGCAGATCGGGCTCTTGCAGTCCAAGATACGCATCGGGTTGCGGTCTAAACGGTCAAGGCAGGTGCCGCAAAGATCGTCTTTGCGGGATGCAAAATACTCTTTGAGCGCGGTGTGATATGCCGGACGGCAATTCGGACAGCCGCAAGAGTTGATGTGCAGTTCGATATTGGAAAGCCCCAGTTCTTCCAGCATGGTCGCCGCAACGCTGATGACTTCCGCATCGCTCGATGCATCGTAACTGCCGAAGCACTCGATTCCAAACTGATGATGCTCACGGAGTCTACCTGCCTGCGGTTTTTCATAGCGGAAGTTCGGCGCAATATAAAACACCTTGAGCGGCAACGTTTGGGTATGGAGCGAATGCTCGATGAAACTGCGGACGACCGATGCGGTGCCTTCCGGGCGCAGCGCAATGTGGCGCTCGCCTTTGTCGTAAAAATCGTACATTTCTTTTTGCACTACGTCGGTGGTATCGCCTACACCACGGCAGAAAAGATTGTACTCTTCAAAGGTGGGGAAGCGGATTTCCTTGAATCCGAAACGACGGGCAACATCACGCAGTTTGCCTTCTAAGTATTGCCACTGATGGCTCTCGGAAGGAAGTACGTCTTTTGTACCGCGCGGAGCAGTAATTTTTTCCATGCGTTCACGCAACTTTCTTAAGTAGGATAGGAAACTGAAAACCCCGGTCGCACAATAGACGAGGGCATAGACCTTCAAAAATTTCACACATAGAAAATTTTATCGCATTTTCTATGTGAAGTCAAGTAAATCAAAGCGGGAAACCTACTATATAATGACAAAAAAACAATGTTGGGAATAAAATAGGAAAAAAGGAAAGAATTTAGCATATCTTTTGCATTCGGAATCCCGTATACTGTAAGTAAGAACAAGAAACGGAGGATGCTCTGTGAAGATATTGAAAATAAACAAGAACAGTATTTTAATTGAATTGGAAGTCATGCCACAAAGTATGACGGACACGGTGCGGGATGCGTTTTCCCGTGTGGGGAAGAGAGCGCAAGCAGAATGCGAAATTACGTGCTTTGCGGGACATGGCGGGGTTCTGATTTTTGCAAAACAGAAACCGCTCTCTTGTGCGGTCTACCGATTTGATTCGTTTGAAAATATGATTGGTGGCGCGCAGGAAATCTTACATACCTGCATGTCGCCGACCACGCTCATATACTTTGAAAATGCATATTTCCTGATTCTTTCGGATGAGATGGAGTCCCTTACCGAATTTGGAAACGCGGTGGAAAGCCCTGATGAAATCAGCGCCTATCTCCATGAGTACGGAACGGTTTTGTGCCGTGATAATGCGATCGAAAAACTTACCGCTATTTTTCATTGATTTTGGGAAAATAATGAAAAATGCCGGGATTTGTGATATAATCATCACGTGAGGTGATGCACGGTGAAACTCGGACTGATACAGATGAATGTCTGCGAAAATAAAACAAAAAATCTTAAAACCGCAGCAGAATCGGTGAAAAATCTCGCAAAACAAGGCGCGGAGATCGTGATTCTTCCCGAAATGTTTTGCTGTCCGTATGAAAATTCTGCATTTGTCCGCGAAGCGGAAGCGGAAGGCGGCACGGTCACGACCGCACTTTCCCAAATGGCGCGGGAAAACCGCGTGATTTTAATCGGGGGCAGTATGCCCGAAGAAGACCATGGAAAACTTTATAACACCTCGTTTGTCTATAACGTAGACGGGACTCGTATCGCACGCCATCGCAAGGCACATTTATTTGACATCAATGTTCCGAATGGGCAGGTTTTTTATGAATCCGACACCTTTACTGCCGGCGATGAAATTACGATTTTCAAAACGAATCTCGGCACATTCGGGCTTTGCATCTGCTTTGATATGCGTTTTCCGGAACTTGCGAGAGCAATGGCACTTCGCGGTGCGCAGGTGATTTTCTGCCCCGCTGCATTCAACAATACCACAGGTCCCGCACATTGGGAAGTGATGCATCGCGCCCGCGCGATCGACAACCAACTTTATGTGGTATCGGTCGCACCTGCGGCAAATCCGAGCGCGTCATATCATTCTTACGGGCATAGTATCGTGGTCTCCCCGTGGGGTGAAGTGTTGGCGCAGGCAGAGCGGGAAGAATGTTCATTCTGCGTGGAGATCGATCTCGCGAAAAACGACGAGATCCGCAAATCTTTACCACTTCTCTCCGGATTAAAGCCGAACTTGTATGGAATTTATTAGTAAATTGTGAATATTATGAAAAGAAACCGCAAAGTCGCTTGACGAGGCGGTTTTTCTTCGTTATGCTAAAAACACCAAAAAGACCGGAGGAGACAAAATGCGAAAAATCGATGTAAAGGCTCTCACAAAGAAAAAATGGTTCAAATGGGCAGTCATCGCAGCTGCTCTGCTTGTACTTTTTTTGATGACCCGAATCGGTGGTGGTTCGAAAAAGATAGAACTTAATTATGTTTACCACACAGTGGAGCGCGAATCGTTGGTGCAAAGCATCAATGCGACGGGAACCGTGTCTCCTGCCGAATCATACGAACTCACATCGCTTGTATCCGGCGAAGTGCTGGAAGCACCATTTGAAGAAGGTCAGATTGTGGAAAAAGGCGATTTGCTTTACGCCATCGACAGCGCAGACGTGGAAAGCAATTTGGAGCGTGCGGAACGGACCTATCAGCGCGCGCAGGATTCCTATCAGAAGATCCTTGACAGCGCGGAAGACTACCGCATCACAGCGCCTGCGGCGGGAACTGTTACAGAACTCGCGGTGGAAGTGGGCGACCGCGTGAATGCAGGAAGTCAAATCGGTACCGTGACCGACCGAAGCGTCGCATACCTGAAAGTTCCGTTCTTCTCAGAAGATGCGAAGAAGATTCGTATCGGGCAGACCGCGACTATTACCGTGTCGGGAAGTTTTGAAACGATCAGCGGTGTGGTGGAAAGTGTTTCCGAATTGGAAGAAGTAGGTGCAGGCGGGGCGTTGGTCTCGCAGGTTCGTATTAAAACCACATCCACCCGCGGGATCAGCGAAAACACCGCGGCGACTGTAAAAGTCGGCGCTCTGGAATGTAACGAGGGTGCGAATTTCACCTTCCCAAAAGACAAAGCAATTACCGCGAAAGCGAGCGGTGAAATCAAGACCATCTACATAAAAGAAGGAAATTCGGTCAGCAAGGGAAGCATAATCGCAGCCATTGATGACGAAGATTTGCAGGATCAAATCAAAAACGGCAAGGACTCCTTGGAAGACAGCCGATTGTCATATGAGACCGCGCAGGAGCAACTGGACAATTACCGTATCACCGCGCCGATTTCAGGCACGGTCATCGAGAAGAATCTGAAAGCGGGCGACACGCTCGACAGCGCGAATAAATCCGTAAATTCGGGTGCAATCGCGATCATTTACGATATGTCGCATTTGGAATTTACCGTGAGTGTAGACGAACTTGACATCAAGAAAGTGGAAGTCGGTCAAGCGGTGGAGATCACTGCGGACTCGCTGGAAGGACAAACGTTTACAGGACTTGTCTCCAAAGTCAGCATCAACGGCACAACCCAAATGGGTGCAACTGCATACCCCGTTACCATCATCATCGATAAGGGCACCGAGTTACTCCCCGGGATGAACGTCAGTGCGGATATTATCGTAATGGAACGCAACGACGTCATCGTGGTTCCGTCTGAAGCGGTCTCCCGTGGGAATACCGTGCTGGTCAGCACCAAGAGTGCAACGGGTAAAACCGCGCTGAAAGACGGCGCGGAAGAAGAAGCAAATCTCCCGGGCTATGTCCGCGTCAAGGTAGAACTCGGCGCAAACGACGATTCCCGCGTGGAAATTGTATCGGGCATCGAAGAAGGCGATGAGATCGCGTATGTTACCGTCGTTCCGAGCGGTGATAACAATACTTCGTTCGGCGGTATGGGCGGCATGGGTATGCCGAGTGGCGGAATGCCGAGCGGTATGCCGTCTGGTGGCAGATCCGGCAGTATGGGCGGTATGTCCGGCGGCCCGATGCGATGAATCGGAGGTGTCTGATTTGTCAGCAATTATTGAACTTCAAAATGTCTATAAAATCTATCAGATGGGCGATGAAGCCCTGCACGCGCTGGACGGCATTTCGCTCACGATTGAAGAGGGCGAATTTATCGCCATCGTGGGTCAGTCCGGCTCGGGTAAGTCAACCTGTATGAATATCATCGGTTGTCTAGACGTTCCCACGAGCGGGAAATATCTGCTCGACGGAGTGGATGTCTCCACCATGAATTCAAACCAACTTGCGGATATCCGAGGCCGTAAACTCGGCTTCATTTTCCAGCAGTATAACCTGATTCCGAAACTGAACGTACAGGAAAATGTGGAACTTCCGCTTTTGTATGCGGGGTACGATAAACAAACCCGCAGGGCAGCGGCAAG
Source organism: Oscillospiraceae bacterium (assembly GCA_015067485.1). Classification (GTDB taxonomy): domain Bacteria; phylum Bacillota; class Clostridia; order Oscillospirales; family JAAYXM01; genus SIG510. The sequence continues at coordinate 25,771 of SVMJ01000004.1, read as the reverse complement.
TGAAGCGCTCAAACGCGTGGGTGTTTTGGAAAAGAGAAAGAATCTGCCATCCCAACTCTCGGGTGGTCAGCAACAGCGCGTTTCCATTGCACGTGCACTTGCGGGAAATCCGTCTGTGATTTTGGCGGACGAACCCACCGGGGCTTTGGACAGTAAGACCGGCGCCGAAGTGCTCAAATTTCTCAAAGAACTGAATGAAGAAGGTCGCACGGTGGTTTTGATCACACATGACAATTCCATCGCAAAACAAGCAAAACGCATTATCAAACTCGCGGACGGATGTATTACATACGACGGTCCGTCAAACGGAGAAAATGCGGTGGTGGAATCGGAGGTGCAGGCATGAATTTCTATCAGTCTTTTCTGCTTGCGCTCAAGAGTTTAAGCACAGGCAAAGTGCGGGCGTTTCTCACCATGCTCGGCATCATCGTCGGTGTCGGCGCGGTCATCATCATCGTCAGTTTGGGGCAAGGGCTTCAGAACGAGATGAACAGCGCAATCAGCGGTTTAGGTACCGATCTTTTGACCGTCAATGTTACGGGTCGCGGAAGCTCCCGTCAAGTGAGCGAAAACGATTTCTATGAATTCGCAGAAGAAAACAAAGAGATTCTGCGCGGAGTCAGTCCGACCGCAAACGTAAGCGCCACCGTGAAATTTGAAACTGAAGAACTCTCGAGTTCTCTCACAGGGGTCAACGAACAGTACTGCGATATTAAGAACTTGACGGTCGCACAGGGGCGCGGGATCCAATATGTGGACTGTTACAGCCGTATGAATGTTTGTGTGGTCGGCAGTTATCTCGCAAAGGAAATCCTTGGAAGTAGACCGATTGGACAGAAACTCAACATCAACGGCTTCCACTATGAAGTGATAGGCGTGCTGGACGAACAGGCAGATTCAAGCGAAGGCAGTTCCGACGACATGGTTTTGGTGCCCTACACCTGCGCCACCAAACTCAGCGGAGGGCGTTTGATGACTTCTTACACGCTTGCTGCAAAAAGCGCAGATGTGGCGGAACAGGTGGAAACCAAGTTGGAACAGATGCTTTATCGCGTGTTCCAAAGTGAAAATGCCTATTTCATTATGAACATGGCAAGCATGATGACCGAGGTAAATAACCTGATGGACAATATGGTGCTGTTTTTGGTTGCGATTGCCGCAATCTCGCTTTTGGTCGGCGGCATCGGGATCATGAACATCATGTTGGTTTCGGTTACCGAGCGCACCCGTGAGATCGGCATTCGAAAATCGGTGGGCGCAAAAGAACGCGATATTTTAAGTCAGTTTATCATTGAAGCAGGCACCACAAGCGGTGTCGGCGGTGTGATCGGGATCGTGTTCGGTGTGATCTGTTCGGGACTCATCGGGAAACTGGTCGGCTTCACCGCGGTCGCAACACTCGGCTCAATTATGCTTGCATTCGGCGTATCGGTCGGGATCGGGATCTTGTTCGGGTTCCTGCCTGCGCGTAAAGCGGCGAAACTGAATCCGATTGACGCACTTCGCTATGATTAAAGGGGGAATGAAACGATGAAAAGAATACTCTGTGTCGCATTGGTTGTAGCCATGCTGGCATCTCTTTTGGTGCTTCCTGCACATGCAGTGCGTGAAGACACCGTGATTCAAACGGTTGGACTTCTCGGTATTATGAACGGGGATACTTCGGGAAATCTCAATCTGTCAAAATCCGTTACTCGCGCTGAGTTTGCGAAAATGGTAATCAAAGCATCACCGCAAAGGGAACTCACGGGCGATTCATCCGCAAGTGCGCCGTTTCCCGATGTGCGTGGCTCACATTGGGCATCGGGCTACGTCTTTGCCGCGGTGCAAAACGGATGGATCAATGGGTATTTAGACGGCAGATTCCGCCCGGAAAACCCGGTCAAGATGGAAGAGGCAGTCAATATTGTACTGAAACTGCTCGGCTACCGTGATGCCGACTTTTTGGGCACGTACCCCACCGCGCAGATCAATCAATACCGTGCGTTGGGACTGGATGAAAACGTCTCTTGTATGCAGGGCGGAGATATGTCGCGCCGCGACTGTATGTACCTGCTCTATAACGCGCTGAATGCAACGAATAAGGAAGGTAAGATCCATTGCACCACGTTGGGGTATTCGGTGGATTCGGACGGAAACGTCAACACCGCACAGATGCTCAATGAAACAGTAAAAGGTCCGATTATCGTAACCGATGGCACGTGGAGAAACGCACTTTCGTTTGACGTGTCCGATGCCACCGTATTCCGAAACGATGCGGCATCGTCTGCATCCATGATCGTAACAGACGATGTGGTCTACTATTCGAGCGAACTGAAAACCCTGTGGGTATATTCCAAGAAAGTTTACGGGGTGCTGGAAGCGGCAAGCCCGAACCTGATTGCACCGACATCTGTTACCGTATCGGGGAAAACCTATTCGCTCAGCAGCGAAGGCTCGTATGCACTCTCCAACTACGGCGGATATAAAATCGGGGATGCGGTGTCTCTGCTACTCGGAAAAGACGGGCACGTGGTCGGGTGTGCGAGCGGCGCGCAGACTTCGGGTGAAGTCTACGGTGTGGTGGTATCAAGCAGTATCAAGTCCATCACCGATTCCAACGGATCACAGTCCAGTCAGAATATGCTCACGGTTTTGGGGACAGACGGTGTAACGGGTGAGTATCCGTGTGAAAACAAGTCGGTTTCGGTGGGCTCGGTTGTACGCGTTGCGGTGGGTTCAAATGTGAAAGTTACCGTACTCGGCAAAAAGGGGATTTCCGGAAAGATAGATTCTCTTGCAAGCGGCGTGGGTTCGCTGAAGTTTGCAGGCGATGTCCAGATTCTTGATGTATGCGAAGGACGCGGAGTTCGCATTTATCCGAGCCGTCTTGCAGGCATGACGCTCAAAACAAGTGATGTCATTTTCTATATCACGGACTCGAACAACCGCATCACGCACTTGATTTTGGACGATGTTACGGGCGATCTCAAGCAGTACGGTCTCATCACCAAGGTCAATGAGTCGGAAAACGGTGATATCTACCAGTGCATTGTGGAAGGCAATCAGATGACACTTAACAACGCGCATGCCATGACCCATATCACCACCGGCGGATTCTCGCTGGTTACCACGCTTGACGGCACGCAGAAAATCGAAAATCTCAAGCATATTGCTCTGCGTGCGCTCAATGCCACTTCGGCACAAGGCGGAAATACCAATTACAACGTTTCTGACCGTGTGGTGGTCTATGAACTGCGTGATGATACGCACTATCTCTCCAGCCTGAATGCGGCGATGAACGGTGATTTTGACTTGGTCGGCTACTACGATAGAGACGGAGTCATCCGCATAATCTTGGCGAAATAAGGAGAACCCCTGCACCCTTGGTTTGGTGCAGGGGTACGTTTGTTATAATATCGGGTGGAAAGGAAGTGAGAGTGTGTCCGGGAAATGTATGCTTTGCCCGCGAAACTGTCTGGCAAAGCGAGAAAACGGAGAACTCGGATTTTGCGGCGCAGGGGATGTGGTGAAAATCGCACGATGTGCCCTGCATTTCTGGGAAGAGCCGTGCATTTCGGGCGAAAACGGCTCAGGGACCGTGTTCTTCTCTCACTGTAACATGAAGTGTGTCTACTGCCAAAACCATGAAATCAGTGGGTGTGGAAAAGGTTATCCTGTGAGCGTTTGGGAACTTGCATCCAAGTTTTTATCCTTGCAGGAGCAGGGGGCGGAGAACATCAATTTGGTAACCCCCACCCATTATGTTCCGCAAATCATTGATGCAATCCGCAACGCACGAGAGCAGGGGCTACATCTTCCGATTGTATATAATTGCGGTGGGTATGAAAGCGCTCACACAATCAAGTCTCTTGCAGGAATCATTGATGTTTATCTCACGGATATCAAGTATTATTCGGAGCGATATGCGACTGAGTATTCTTCTGCACCAAATTATTTTGCCCATGCGTCAGCAGCCCTTGATGAGATGGTAAGACAGGTGGGAAGTCCGAGTTTTGACGAACGTGGCATGATGAAACGAGGCGTGATCGTGCGACACCTGATGCTTCCCGGGCTTTTGTTTGACACCAAAAAGATTGTCGATTACGTGTTTGATACTTACGGAGATACAGTATGGCTCAGTTTGATGAGCCAATATACACCCATGCCGCAGGTGCGCAACATTGCAAAACTCAATCGCAAACTTGACCCGAAACACTACGAAGCCATGGTGGATTACTGCGCCGAGAAAGGAATCACAAACGCATTCATCCAGGAACCCGATTCCGCAACAGAGACCTATATCCCAGAGTTTGAAGGAGAATAAAACCCCACCGAATATCCGGTGGGGTTTTCGCTATCATTCGATGATTTTGATAAGTTCGGAGATGGGTTTGCGTTTTTTGGGGCGGAGTTTATCATCTTTTGAAGCGTAGCCGAGCGTAATGACCAGTCGAACTTTTTCGTCTATGCCGCAGATTTCGCGGATTTCTTGGTCATCCAACCAACCGAGAATACAAGTGCCAAGCCCCTGGACAGTCGCTTCGGCGGTAATGTATGCCGTGAGGATACCGATATCGATCGAGCGGTAGTCATTCTTTTTGACGCGTGCGCCGAGTGCTGCCGTTGCAACGTATGGCATTTCCGAAAGTACCAGCATAACGGGTGCGTCGGTTGCAAATTTGTTCATGCCCATGCCTTGCGTCGCTTTTGCCACTTTTTTGGCGGTGTCACCTTTGCAGACGGTGATTTGATACGGCTGACCGTTGCAAGCAGACGGGGAAAGGGTTGCGGCCGCCAAAATGCGGTCCAATTTTTCGTCTTCCACCATGCGGGTGGGATCATAACTGCGGCAAGATTGTCTGTTTTCTGCAATTTCTGTGAAATTCATTCTGCTTTGCACCTCGTTTCTTCCGATTTTATCAAATTGTATCACAAATCGCCCTGCCGAATTTGACAGGGCGATTTGAATTCAATTACTTACCTTCTTTGATGGCTGCCTGAGCGGCGGCGAGGCGTGCGATGGGAACACGGAACGGGGAGCAAGAGACATAGTCAAGCCCCAGTGCGTGGCAGAATTCGACCGAAGTCGGATCGCCGCCGTGTTCGCCGCAGATACCGATGTGGAGTGCTTTGTTTGCGGCGCGACCGGATGCGATCGCCATATCCATCAGTTTGCCGACACCTGTCTGGTCGAGTTTTGCAAACGGATCGTTCTCGAGAAGTTTTGCATCGTAGTATGCGCCAAGGAACTTGCCTGCATCGTCACGCGAGAAGCCGTAAGTCATCTGGGTCAGGTCGTTTGTGCCGAAGCAGAAGAAGTCTGCATTCTTTGCGATTTCGTCTGCAGTCAGGCACGCTCTCGGGATCTCGATCATGGTACCCACTTCGTACTTGAGCGCGACACCTGCTTTTGCGATTTCCGCATCAGCGGTCTCCACAACCACGTTCTTGACGTACTTGAGTTCGCCCACATCGCCGACGAGCGGGATCATGATTTCGGGAACGATGGTCCATTCGGGGTGTTCGCTCTGAACCTTGATTGCTGCACGGATGACTGCGGTGGTCTGCATCTTAGCGATCTCCGGATAGGTGACCGCAAGACGGCATCCGCGATGACCCATCATCGGGTTGAATTCGTGGAGCGATGCGATGAGTGCCTTGATGTCTTCCACCGACTTGTTCTGTGCTTTTGCGAGAAGTGCGATGTCTTCTTCGCTTGTCGGAACGAACTCGTGGAGCGGCGGGTCTAAGAAGCGGATGCAAACCGGAGTGCCCTCTAAAGCAACATAGAGTTTTTCAAAGTCAGACTGCTGATACGGCAAAATCTTTGCGAGAGCCGCTTCGCGTTCTTCTGCAGTGTTTGAGCAGATCATTTCTCTGAATGCTGCGATGCGGTCCGCTTCGAAGAACATATGCTCGGTGCGGCAAAGCCCGATGCCTTCTGCACCGAGTTCGCGTGCTTTCTTTGCATCGGTCGGAGTGTCGGCATTGGTGCGGACTTTGAGTTTGCGGAACTTGTCCGCCCAACCCATGATGATGCCGAAGTTGCCCGAGATTTCTGCGTCAACAGTCGGGATGATGCCATCGTAAATTTTACCGGTAGAACCGTCAATGGAGATGCAGTCACCTTCATGGTAGGTTTTGCCTGCCAAAGTGAACTGCTTGTTTTCTTCGTCCATTGCGATTTCGCCGCAACCCGAGACACAGCACTTACCCATGCCGCGTGCGACGACTGCCGCGTGCGAGGTCATGCCGCCGCGAACGGTCAGGATGCCCTGAGCGGCTTTCATGCCGGTGATGTCTTCCGGAGAGGTTTCCAAACGGACGAGAACCACTTTCTTGCCGTCATTGTTCCAAGTTTCAGCGTCTTCCGCAGAGAAGACAACTTGTCCGCAAGCTGCACCCGGAGATGCACCAAGACCGCAGCCGATCGGGGTTGCCGCTTTGAGTGCCGTTAAATCAAACTGCGGGTGGAGCAGGGTGTCAAGGTTGCGCGGGTCGATCATTAAAACCGCTTCTTCTTCGGTTTTGTGGCCTTCTTTCACAAGGTCGACCGCGATCTGCAGAGCTGCCTGCGCGGTACGCTTGCCGTTACGGGTCTGGAGCATATAGAGTTTTTCATTTTCAATGGTAAACTCCATGTCCTGCATATCGTGGTAATGGTTTTCCAAAATTTCGCAGACTTCTTTGAACTGCTTGAATGCTGCGGGGAACTTCTGTTCCATTTCGTCAATGTGCATCGGGGTACGGACGCCTGCAACAACGTCTTCCCCCTGTGCGTTGGTCAAAAATTCACCCATCAACTTCTTTTCACCAGTTGCCGGGTCACGGGTGAAAGCAACGCCGGTGCCGCAGTTTTCGCCCATATTGCCGAATGCCATCGCCTGGACGTTGACCGCGGTGCCCCAGGAGTAGGGGATGTCATTGTCGCGGCGGTAGACATTTGCACGGGGGTTGTCCCACGAACGGAAGACCGCTTTGACCGCGCCGAGCAGTTGTTCTTTCGGGTCGGACGGGAAATCGGAACCGATTTTTGCTTTGTATTCTGCTTTGAACTGTGCCGCGAGTTCTTTGAGATCGTCTGCGGTCAGATCAACGTCCTGGGTAATGCCTTTTTTCTCTTTCATCTCATCGATGAGTTGTTCGAAATATTTCTTGCCGACTTCCATCACAACGTCGGAATACATCTGGATAAAACGGCGATAGCAGTCATATGCCCAACGGGGGTTCCCGGATTTCTTCGCCATGACTTCCACGACTTCTTCGTTCAGACCGAGGTTTAGGATGGTATCCATCATACCGGGCATGGATGCACGTGCACCGGAACGGACCGAAACGAGAAGCGGGTTTTCCAAATCACCGAATTTCTTGGCGGTGATCTTCTCCATCTTTTCGATATGTTCCATAATCTGTTCCATGATTTCAGGGTTGATCTGCTTGCCGTCTTCGTAATACTTGGTGCAAGCCTCGGTGGAGATGGTAAATCCCTGCGGAACCGGCATCCCGAGCGCGGTCATCTCAGCAAGGTTTGCGCCCTTGCCTCCGAGCAATTCACGCATGGAGCCGTTCCCTTCGGAGAACAGATATACATATTTATGTGCCATTGTGCATTCCTCCCTGTGGTTTATTAAGAATATGTTAAATTATATCACAAGTTTTATGAGTGTTCAACAGGAAATCTTCAATGTTCCAAATTCGGTGTTTTCCACTCGTAATCTTTCATGTTTTCGGAAGACACCATAAAGAGATCGTAACTGGCGGGGGAACGTGAGCCGTGCGCCAAATCGATATGATGCCACTTATTGTCCAAATAAATCAGATTCCAGGTATGGGGAGTACCGCGATAGGTTCCCTGTACAATATAGCAGGGGAGATTTTTTGCACGGCAGAGTTTGTAGAATGTTGCCGCGATCGCATAGGAAGTCCCGCGGTTTTCAAATAAAACATGGTATGGGGTCTTTGCGACGGATGCCTCATCCCACTCGGTGGAACTCACGATGCGGTCGTAGAATGAGCGCAGGATGACAGGCGCACGATCGCTTTCCATTTGATTTGTAATTGTTTGGATCTCCTGTGTTGTGGCGTTGCGACGGCTTAGGGCTTCTTCCGGGGAACAGTCGTAGTTAAAACGGATTTCCACGATTCGGTCCAAACCCTCATCGGGATATGTATGCACCGAATATCCGCTAAGCCCATAGCAACAGTCGGGATCGGAGACCAAAAGCGAAGACAGATTCTCAGCAAGGTTTAACAGTTCGGGACTGAAATATTCCATGGTGAGAAGAAGCGACGGTTTCAGCGTAGTGAGTGCGGGACGCAGAATATCCTGTAGTTCGGAAGATGAATTGAGCGGATAAAGAGATGTGATCTCGTCTTCGGTACGTTTGTACTTTACCGAAACACGGATATTGTGATAGGAGAGAACGCGGGTAGGTTCCATTTTGAGCGATTCCACCGCAAAGGCACCGATCGGGGTGTGATGCGTGATCTCATCACACGCGACCGCAAGTTCAGCCGAGATATCTTCGGTATCGTGATAATAGCGGATACTGCCCACGTCTTCACCGGCAGAGAGAATGGCCTCGGTGCAGTCGAGCAGTTGTTTGTAATTGCGCGCGACCAGGTATGCGGAATCACCGAAATCCGAGCGAACCGGAGTGTGGGGCTGTTGCCAGGTGAAGGTTCGGTTTTCAATCAAAAGACCCGAACACAAAATCGCAAGGATCAGTAAGATGCCCAAAATGATTCCGAACAAAGGCGTTTTATGCATAATGTCCACACCTTTCCTTAGTATTATTTTTATTTTCTCACAAAATGCGCTTGGAATCAATCATTATCTATGATAAAATAAGAAAAACAAAGTGGAGGAGAAACCATGCGGAAGTTCGATGCGGTTTTATTTGATATGGACGGGGTCCTGATCGATAGCGAAAGTCTTTACAGCAAGGCGGATGAAGAGATGTTCCGCTTTCTCGAAATCGATGTTACGATGGAAGAGCGTGTTGCGCTGGTCGGGGTCAATCTCAAAAGCGGGAGCAAGTTGCTTTTGGAGTATCACCCCGAAATCAAATATACATACGACGAATTGATGGAGATTTACGAAAACAGTTTGCTCGCTGCTCTGCAGAATGCGGACGAGCTCGCCTTGATCCCCGGCGTGGAACAGTGGTTGAAATCTCTTCATGAAGCGGGGGTCAAACTTGCGGTCGCATCTTCTTCCACCAAGAAAATGGTCGATTATATCGTCGAGCGATTCGGGCTGTTGCGTTATGTTGATTTCGTCATCAACGGCGACATGGTAACAAAATCCAAGCCTGATCCGGAAATCTTCTTGCGTGCGGCAGAAGGCGTGGGGGTCGCACCCGAGCGTTGCGCTGTCGTGGAAGATTCAAAGCCGGGGATCTGTGCCGCGAAAGATGCGGGGATGTACTGTGTTGCATTTTCCGGTGCGAATGTGTTTGGCGCGGACCAGTCGCAGGCAGATGTCTGTGTGGATGAATATACAGAAGAAACATTGTGTCATTTGTTGGGATAAGGGGAGAATATTATGCTGCTGATTTTATCGGGAAGTTCGGGTGTTGGGAAGAACACCATTATCAATCGACTTTTGGAAGAAAACGAAAACCTTGCGCTGATGCCCACCGTTACCACGCGCGATATGCGTCCGGGGGAATCACAGTGGGAGCCGTATTATTTTGCCACCCGTGAAGAATTTGAGCAAATGGTGGCAAATGGCGAGATGGTGGAAACTTGTGAGATCCACGGGAATCTCTACGGTACCAACCGCAAGATTCTGGAAGAAAAGACCGCGTCCGGAAAGATTCTCATCAAAGACATTGACGTGGAAGGTACGCTCAATCTGATGAAAGCGCTTCCCGATGTGGTTTCTGTTTATTTGAAACCGGTGAGCAAAGCGCAACTCGAAGAACGTTTGCGCGGGCGTGGGGAGACCCAGATCGAACTGCGGCTCAAACGCTATGACTATGAAGAAACCATGAGCAAACACTATCACTATGTATTGGTAAACGACAAGATTGAAGATACGCTTCAGACCATTCGTGAGATCATCGAAAGAGAATCAAAAAAGTAAGGGGAGAAGGCATCCAAAGGATGCCTTCTTTGATACCATAAATTACTTGCAAAAGCATGTGATTTATGGTATCACAACAAAATGTAAAATTTTCCTAACACATCCAATAGTTTGTATTTTTTTAAGGAGGAAACAGAATGACAAAGAAAGTTTTGGCATTGCTTCTGGTGGTGTGCATGGTGGTTGGCATGATTCCGACCTTTGCATCCGCGGCAGAGCCGGCAACCGTGGCGGTATCGGGTAAAACCGGGCGCACCTACTATACCGAGAAGCGCATGGCTGCGATGCAAAATAACATTGAGCAGTATCAATGGGCGCAAGACATGCGTGATACGGCGGTAAAGAATGCGGATTCTTACTTAAAAAAAGCGGATAACCTTGGTGTCGATTTGGCTGAGTATGCATACAGCCATCTTTTGCCGAGCCAGGAGATTCCACGTGGTATCCTGGTAGGTCTGCGCTGGGATCCGATGGGATATCACTGTAAATTCTGCGACAAGGACCTTCGTCTCATCAGATCAAGAGATAAGCTCTATGACACGAATCCATTCGGAATTGACCCGGATCCAAACGATGAAGAAATAATCGTTGAACCATGGAAGATCCAATGCCCGAATTGCAGAAGATGTTTTCCGTCCAATGACTTCAAGAGTTTCTATGAGAGCGGGCTTGACGAACACGGAAACTTCAGTTATGAAAAGGCACTGCAAGACGGTCAGGAATTTCTGGTAAACGAAGACTTCCCGGAAAAAGACGAATATGTTGACGGCAACGGCATCATCCACAACGAAGGCGTTCATAACTGGGGCGTTGACGATAGTCGTGGCTATCGCACCGGCAAAACCTATTCTCCGGGAGATGTAAGTCTTTATAAAACGCGCTATGGTGTGGACTTCTCGGTCATGGAAGAAACCTGGACCTTTATCGCATATTATGCGCATTACGGTCTGTGGCGCGGCGATGTCAATCGTATTTTGACACATTTCCGTGACGCATATCTTTATACGGGTGATGCAAAGTACGGTCGTGTTGGCGCGATTATGATTGACCGCATCGCGGATCTTTATCCGGAAATGTTTACCAAGACGTGGTATGAATATTCCAATTCGGACGGAAACACCCCGACCGGTAAAATGGTGGGGTCCATTTGGCAGACAGGGTCCTCCACCCTGTATGCGCAGGCATATGACGCATTTTATCCGATGTACGATGACCAGGCGGTTGTCAGCTTCATTGCAGACAAGGCAGAGAAGTATCATTTGGACAAAGATTACTATGTGCCCGATTATGACAGTTGGGATTATGATGTTGACGGATTCAAAAATGCAAACTATACCGAGCCGACCGTGTTGAAAAAAGGAAATTCAAAAAACACTTCGGCACTCATCCGTCAGAATATTGAAGAAAACCTGATTGCAGAAAACATCCGCGCGGTTTATCAGGCAAATATCTCCGGTAACTTCGGCATGCACCAGAACACCATGGCGACTTCCGCGGTTGTTTTGGACACCAACCCGATGACCAAGGAAGCGCTCGACTGGCTGACTACTCCCGCAGAATCGGGATACGGTGATGAAAAGCGCTTTGTCTCTGCGCTTACGGGGACCGCCAATAAGACGGACGACGACGTAGACGGCGGTAACGTTATCAACGCACTCACCGAACAGGTCTACAATGACGGTGCTACCATCGAAGGTGCGCCGAACTATGCACGTTTTTGGCCGGAACAGATCTATTCCATGATCTATGCGCTTGCTGATTATGACGGATACAATGGCGTGGATTTCCTGAAAAATCCGAAAGTTCTCATGATGTTCAAGCAGATGAACCCGCTTTTGCTTCTCAGGAAAAAAACGCTTTCCGTGGGTGACTCGAGCGACTATTACGGTGAATTTATGTTCCCGGAAAACAAAGCGATTTTTATGTTGACAAACGATGTGGAAACGGGTCAGCTTCTCTACTGGATGAATGGGAACACGGTAGAAGGACTCCACGGCGATATTTTTGACGACAGTGCAAAAATGCAGGAGCAGGTACAGAAAATCATCGACACTCATGGCGAATATGACTTTGACCAAAGTGAACAGGCAACCGGTTGGGGGCTTTCCATTGTACGTAACGGTACCAAGGTCGGTTTGGTCGACAGTCAGAGATTCAATTACATTTATAGCGGTGTCTCCAGCCACCACGGACATCAAAACAAGATGGAACTCGGCTTGGGTGCATTCGGCATTGACTTTGCTCCCGATTTCGGTTATCCGGAAGCGGCAGATGGGACTTACCGCGTGGTATATCGAGACAAGGCAACCATTACCAGTAACACGGTCATTGTGGATGACGTGATTCAGCCGCAGGTGAGAAGCCGCGGATTCCCGCTCCACTTTGATGATTCCGAGCGCGTTTCGGTAATCGATATGCGCGATACCACTGCATATGACAATGTGGATGAATATCGCCGCAGTACTGTCATGGTCGAAGTGGATGAAATGAACGCATACACGGTTGACTTCTTCCGCGTCATCGGCGGGGATAGCCATGTGTATAATTTCCACGCAGCATCGAGTGGGGATGCTACGGGGAACTTGAATTTTGTAGAACAGACTACCGGTACTTATGCAGGCCCGAATGTTCCTGTGGAAGGCTATCGCGGAACGAGCAACACGAGCGGTTACGACTTCTTGACCAATGTCCGCCGTGCGGCATCTCCGGGGGAATCCTTCACGGTTGATTTTCCGATCAATGTCTTTGACGGTTACAAAGCGGGAGATGATTATCATCTCAAGATGACTATGCTTAATGACTTTGATCTGACCGAAGTGGCACTCGCAAAATGTGACACTCCGCGGATCACGGGAAACCCGACCGATCCGATCGAGTTTGTCCTTGCACGCCGTGAAGGAACGAATCTGGATTCTTTGTTCACCACGGTGTTTGAACCGTATGATACCACCAGTTTCATCGCATCGCAGGAAAGTGTGCCGATCACCCGCGTCGGCGGCAGTGCAGAAGGGGCAAAGGATACCGCGAAGGCGATCAAAGTTACCTTGAAGAATGGGCGCGTGGACTACATCGTTTACGCAAGCAACGGTGGTGTGCGATATAAAGTCGATAATCTCTTCGAATTCAAGGGATTTGTCGGCGTTTATATGCTCAAAGATGCTTCCGCTACCGAACCGATGTATTTGTATTTGAATGACGGGACAAGACTCGGCAGTATGGCCGGGGAAGCGGCATATACCGGTGCGATCGTGGATTTCACCACAGGGGACACACTTGACAATTCCATCACGGTTACTATCAACGAAGAATGTAACCCGTATGATCTGATCGGGGAGTATGTCTATATCGCAAACGACGGAGAAGAAAATGCGGTTTATGAAATTGAATCGGTTGAGATTTTGGATGACGGAAATGTCAAACTCAAAACCGGGCTGATTTCCTATATCCGCGGAATGGCGGACAGCCAGGATGTTTCCAAAGGTTATACCTACAACATCGCAAAGGGTCAGGCTTTTAAAATTCCGTGCACGGCTGTTATGGACGATAGCCCTGTCTTTGATGCACCTGCGGCATCGACTGTGAAACTTGGCGAGAGTATTACCATGACACTTGAGGCAACAGATCCGCTGGGCGGGACGGTTTCGTTTGATACGCTGAAAAATACTCCGGGCGTTTCGATTAGCGGAAATACGCTTACCTTTACTCCGAAACGGGAACAGCTCGGCAAAAATGTCATCGGCTTGGTTGCGGAAAATGCAGGGTCTCAAACGGTCGTTTATTGGGAAACAACCGTCGTTCTGCCGGAGGCAGATTATGCTTATCAGTTCAAAAAGTACTGCGATATGCTGAAAGCGGGTAACATGTCCGACGAAGACATAAAAAGCAAGTTGCAGAATGTAACCGCTTCCGATACTAACGGTTACGGCGGGTGGAAAGTTGGTCCTTATACGGCAAAGCCCGCTTATAATGGTGATGTTTATATTTCCGGCAAAGATGCATATTACGCAGTCACTGTGGAAATTGCAGAAAGTGGCGAGTACATTACGCAGTTGTTGTATGACGCATGGGCAACGACCGGTGAAGGGAGTGTCCACATCGCACCGTCCGATGTCAACCCGGCAGAGGCGATTACCGATGCTTACAAAGTAATCGATATGCCGGAATACCGTGACTACGTAGATGATTTGGAGATCATTGCGCCGGAAAATATTATGCTCGGCAAGGGTACGTATAACATTTACTTTGTCCATCGCGGATCTTATTGGGCGATATTGAATCAGGAAACAGGAAAGTGGGATGGCTATTATATCGACTCCGATACCGGCGAGACGGTTTCCGGCGGTAATGACCGCTACACTGTGTTCCATGCGCTCAATTTATACAAAGTGGGAGAATACAGTTTTCCTGCAAGCAGTGTTAGTATCTCCGGCGAAAGCCATATTTTAGGCGTAGGGAAAACGATGACCTTGTCTGCAGACGTGCTTCCGAAAGAAGCTGCGCTTCAACCGATTGTATGGTCTTCTTCGAATACCGATGTGGCGACTGTGGCAGATGGTGTTGTAACGGGTGTTACAAGTGGCATCGCTACCATCACCGCAAGTGTTGGTGGAAAGTCTGCTACGTATGACATCATAGTCGGCGAGCAGAAATACAACTACCAAATGAAAAAATATGCAGGCGACAAAAACTCTGCAAGCGTATTGAACACCGCAACAGAAGCGAGTACTGCAAACTACGGTAAATGGGCTTACTATAAACATGCAGACAAGTCAAATATCAGTTATCATAAAGATAGTGGGCGCGTCTATTTCCAAGGCGATGATGGAAATGCTTGGTGGGCAATCAAAGTCAACATCACCGAACCGGGGATTTACTATGCGCGTATGAGTTACGACGGTTGGTCTTCCCATGCAGACGGTAAGGTTTGCATTGCTCCCGCATCGGTCGATGATGCGACAGCAAGAGAACATTATTCTGTAATCTCCGTCCCGCAAACTCGGGCAGACGAATTCGGTTTCTTTGCAGATGCGGAAGCCCCGATTTTCTTGGACAAGGGTGAGTATCACATCTTCTTTGAACGTACTAGTACTTATTTGAACGATTACAAAAATCGTTACATGACCATTGATGCATTGGAACTCTACAAGGTTCGTGATGTTGAAGTTACCATTACCGGCGCAGAAGACGGTAAGTTCCTCACTGTTGGCGATACTTGCGAACTTTCCGCAACCGTCGTACCCGCGATTGCAAATCAGACTGTTACTTGGTCTGTCCGGGGCGACGCTGTGTCTTTTGAAAACGGCGTTGTTACCGCGCTCAAGGCAGGTACTGCGACCGTTACCGCAACCGCAGCCGGCAAGTCCGATTCTGTTACCTTTACCGTCGGTGAAATGAAGCAGCCTGCTCTCCGCTTTGAAGATTGGGCTGATGCGAATAACGGACTCGATTTTAGCAAGAGTACTGCAGATTATGGTAATTGGACCTACAACAGCAGTAACAGTACCGGTAGTGCGGGCTATAACGGTCAGGTATTTTTCGAACAGTCTGATGGTGGTGTCAAGCCCAGAGCGCTTGCATTTGATGTTGAAATCACCACTCCGGGCGTATACCGCGCAAGAATGACTTACGACAACTGGGGTTCGTCCGCAGGTGGTACCGTCTTTATTGCACCGAGCGCTGTTGCAGCAGCCGATGCAAAGACCGATGCTTACGAAGCGGTCAGCTTCCCGTGGTCTTCTGTGGTAGCAAAAAATGACTGTGTTGCAGACGGCACCAAAGACCTGTATCTTGAAGCAGGTACTTACACCGTTTACTTCCAGAATAATGGTACCTACAAGTATCCGGAGAACACCTGGTACGATTGGGATAACCGCGTATTGGTAAACAACAATACTAAGAACGACCGTTACCTTGTCATTGACAAGCTGGAACTCTTCTGGGTTAGTGATGTTGCTGTTACCGGCATTGAGCTTACTGTAGATACCGATTTCGTGGGTACCGATAAGCCGGTAACCGTTACCCCGGTTCTTGATCCGGAATCTGCAGGCTACCGTGAAGCTGACATCGTTTGGACCTCTTCCGACGATAGCATCGCAACCGTAAACGGCGGCGTTGTAACCGGCCACAAGGCAGGTAATGTTACCATCACCGCAACCATCGATGGTCACTCCGATTCCATTGACCTGTTTGTTGCGGAACACAAGCATACCTATGACCTTCAGGGCTATGCACAGAAGTTGTCCGCGGACGGTTTGAGCAATGCGGATGTCGCGAATAAATTCAATTACAAAGCTCTCAGCGACGGCACAGCTGCAGCAAAAATTACCGCTACGGACACCGAAGGTTACGGTAACTGGGCATTTGAAAACCGTAGTTATGGGTTCAGTTATAATGGCGACTTGTATGCGAGCGGATATGGCGGTTTTTGGACTATCAGCTTTACTATTGAAGAAGCAGGTCTCTACCGTGCTGAAATGATTTATGACCAGTGGGGCAACTCTGCTGACGGTGCAGTCTTTATTGCAAAGGAAGCCGCTGATTCACAGTCTGGTGATGAGCAGTTCAGAGTGGTCAGCATTCCGATGGCTACCGCGGACACTCCGGATGATGTGTCGGTGCTTGGCGACAAAGTGTTCCTGCTTGAAGAAGGCACATATTATGCTACCTTTGTCCCGTATGGCACCAACTACTATGTAACCGATCGTGCTAATAAGCGTCATTACTTCTATGCTCCGGAAGGAAGCCCGAGACCGAGTGAACTTCCGACCATTGATGCAAACGACAACATTACTGTTCCGGATGGTTGGCTTGAAGGTAACCATGACTGGTACTTCGTCATTGATGAACTCAAGCTCTATAAGGTCGGCGGTATGATCTCCACCACCGAAGGTGCATCGATGCGTTACAAAAACCCGATAGGCTTGCGTTTCATCTCCTCGATCGATAAGGATCTTTTGGATGATGTTACAGAATTCGGTACTGTTTTGGTTCCGACCAAGGCACTCACCGGCGCAACCACTTACACCAACAATGACATCAAGATCGGTGCAAATCTGAACGGCTATTCTGTTGCAAAATGTCCGAATACTGCTTCCAAGTATTATATGGTATATGCTAACAGAGTCGAGTACACCGCAGTTCTTATCAAGATCAAACCGGATAACTACGACCGTGACATCACCGTTCGTTCTTATGCGATTTTGAAGGACGGCACCGTGATTTACGGTAACTGCTCTAAACCGCGTTCCATCTTGACTGTTGCACAGATGATTCTTGACGATGAGACTGCACCCAACTCTTGGAAGACAGCAGCTCAGTTGGTCATCGACGGCAAGGAACTGCCGGTAGAATAAGGACGGAAGATTACAGACATGAAGAACATTTATGAAGTACCGGAACTGGAAATTTCCCTGTTCCTCTCTACGGACGTTATGGCCGAAAGTGAAAACTTCGTGGATGACATGTGGGACGTCGACGGTGACCTGCCGCTCAATCCGTAACCTACAAAACAGAAACGGCTCGGAACGAAAGTTCCGAGCCGTTTTGTTGTAAAACGAAAACCACGCGATAGTCGCGTGGTTCAAAAGAGATTAACCGGGGAACAAGAAATCCTCCCATGTGTTAGAGTAACTTGACCTGCCGGTCAAAATAAAAAACACATTGGAGGATTCATCTATGAAAAGAGAAGCCATAGACAAAAGTGGTTTCGCACGCGCAAAAATGGAATTGCAAATACCATAAGGTAATTGCATTGATGATATTCCAAAAGTAGGGAAATATGAAGTTGCATATCGAAACCGCGAATTTTGGTATAGAGGATATTACGTTGATGCCGCAGGGAAGAACAAAAGCAATAAATGAAATCTTCCCCCCTGTTATACAGGGGAATTTTGTTCAAAATATAATATTATATTCCGAAAATTATTGCAAAAATATTTCGAGTGTGGTATGATAAGATGAATTGAAATCTCATCATTCAAAAGTGCGTGAAAGGGAGGAAATATTATGAAAAAACGCATTTTTTCGTTACTGCTCGCTCTCAGTATGATCGTAGCGTTGATTCCTGCGCAGACATTTGCAGCAGGTGAATTGACGTTGCAGCCGGTCGGAACCGTGCCGGAAGTCATCGTAGGCGAGACAGAAGCTGTGGAAGTGAGTTTGTACGAGGGAAGTGCTCAAAGCTCGATTACACGGCTGAGTAGTCTTGTGTTCGTGAACAAAACACCGTCTGTTGCAGATGTTGCAATCGAGCACACCGGCGACGGGGACGGTATCATCGCGGACTTTGCGGCATATGCGGCAGGTGCGGAAAAGACTCTGCCGAGCCAGTGCGCGATCGATACTGAAGGGTTTGCTTTGTCACTCAACTACACCATGCACGATAACTTCTTCGCATGGGAAGACAATGCACTCAAACTCATGATGCTCAAAAAAGACAACGAGCTTGATGTCACTGTGGACGTTCCGAAAGCCGGTTACTATGCGGTTTCCGTCCAAGGGTTGGCAGGCAAAGACGGCGCACTCTGCGAAGTCTATGTCGGAGGCACCAAACTCGGTGTTTACAGTTTTGAAACCGATGGCGAGCTCCAGTTGCAGGCGGAAACACAGATGGGGATTCTCTATCTGCAAAAGGGTGAAAACACCGTTACCTTCAAGCGTATCGGCGGTAAAAATTACCTGCGCCTGAGCAAGGTCGGTTTTATCCCGGTCGGTGATTCGGTCAACTTCAACGTGACCGGTAAACAGATCGGTACTGCTGAAATCTTTGTTACCGGTAACTTAGACGGCGCGGAAATCTCTGAAACTGTCCAGGTTCCGGTCAAGGGGATCCCGGGCATTTTGGCTACAATCGAAAACGAGACTGCTTTGGAAGGCTTGTACTCGGGCACTTCCGTTGCGGTCAAGTTGGCGTTCACGCTTGACGGGCTTCCTGCACCGGATGGCGCGGTGAAAGCAGTCAAGGCAGAGGCGAAAGACCCGGCGGTCCTCACTCCGTCCATTGAAAACCGTGCAGACGGCGCATATCTGGTGCTGGATGCACACACTGCAGACTCCACCGATGTCGAAGTCACCCTCTCGAATGAAACCTATGGTGAGAAAGTGGTTTCCTTCCCGGTTTCCACCAAGGGCAGAGAATACGTGTTCGATCTTAGAAAAGTCGGTACAAAAGTCGGCAGTTGGACAGGCGTTCCGCTCAACACAGTCACCGATTGGGGCATGACCACCATCGGTCATCCGAACGAAATCCATCCTCTGTCGCATTATACCGATCCGTGGATCTATGTCGGAGAATACGGCACAAATTCCTACTATGCGAACCCGGATTACGGTCTCATGGTTGAAACCATGCACGACAGTAACTGGATCTCTTATGGTATCGAAGTCGATACTTCGGGGTCTTACGAACTTTCCATCATCTGTCTTGCATATGCATCCGGTACCCAGTTCCAGACATATGTAGCACCGTTCGGAACCGAAAATCCACGCGTCGACAAGTACAGAGTGGGCGATCTGGTCTTGACCTATTCCGATAAGCAGTTGTCAGATCAGGTGCGCGTTGCAGGCAACATCTATTTGGAAAAAGGCAGACACGTGGTTTCCTTCCAGGCACCTCCGGGCGCAAATACCCGTGCAAACCGTCTTGCGTTCTCCAGAATCTGTTTGAATGTTCCGACCGAACGTACCTTTGACTTCGGTGCTGAAAACACCAAGTTCATGATCGAAGAAGACAACGTGATCGAAATCGTTCCGCGTTGTAACCAGTATCCGTTTACTGTTGAGAAACTCTCCGAGTACACGGTTACCAACTTGAATGAGGATGTTCTGACTTATACTCTTCGCGAAGAAAACGGCAAGATTTATCTGGATGCCCGCGGCCTTAAGCCGGGCGTTGCCGAAATTCAGGTAGATGGTACCTATTATGACGGTACAGAGTTTAGCAGAACGTTTGCAATCGAAACCGTTCCGAGAAATGAACTGCTGTACGCGGAAATTTCTGTTGATACCCCGTATACCGAAGCAGGCGGAACTGCACAGCTTTCCGGTTATGCGGTCCAGTATGACGGCGAAGTTGTCAATATTGGCGACGACAATGTCGAAATGTTCTTTGCAAGTTCGGATAAAAACATCTTTACCATCGATGAAAACGGCGTGATCACCGGTCGTGGCATGGGTAGAGCAAACGCTACCATTTACGCACGCCGTGACGGTATTGAAGTAACCGCGTCTCTCCCGTTTGAAGTTACTTCTTACTATCCGCTTACCTCCGCATGGATCGAAGGTATCGACGGTATCGAACTTGGCGCAAAAACTCAGTACAGAGTTTCGGGTAAATTGGAAAACGGCGCACGTATGCCGGATACTGCAACCATCAAGTATTCTATCGTTTCCAACCCGGAAGGCGCAATTGAATTGGATGAAGACACCGGTTTGGTCTCCGCGAAAGCTGAGGGTACCGCGGTCATTCAGGCGACTGCTACCATGGTAGACGGTTCGTCGGTCGTTACACCGAAAAAGACTATCACGGTTTACTATGAAGAAGTTGCAGACGACGTCGTGGCAGAAGAAATTCTCATCGATATGGTCGCAATGTGGCACGGCGTTGTTCCGCCAAAGAGCACAACCTTGCGCCAGGTCACGATGGCTGATTTCGGCTGGGAAGTCAACACTGCATTGACCAGCCCGGCAATTACCGCAGAAACTCCGCCGTCTGTCAACTCCAACCCGGATTACGATTTCCGCTTCCAAATCTACGGCGGTCGTATCACGTTCCCGAAGCCGGATAATGTCCTTGTCTTTAACATTAAAGTTCCGGTCAGCGGATACTATGAACTCGAATTCGCAGGTTACAAAGAAACCGGCAACAAAATGGTGGCAGAGTTCTTCATGAACGACACCTACCTTGGCGAATACAGTATGTGGGGCGAAACGGAATACTACCCGTATGTCTGTCCGGTTGCAAACTGTGCGTATAACGACATCACTGCATCCAACAACCACACCAAGTGGACCAGCAAACCCGAACGTCTTAACGGCGTATACCTGTCTGCAGGCATCCACCAGCTCTACGTGACCCGTAAAGCACTTCCGGGTGTCACAGGTGCGGCAGTCTTCATGCCGGGAACCATTCGTTTGATTCCGACCGAAAAACCGACTCGCGGCGACGTTTCCTTGACCGCTTCTCAAACCACCTTTACCGTTGGTCAGACCGGATATATCTATCCGGGTACTCAGCTCTCCAACGGCAGAGCTGAACTGATCGGCTATGATGGTGCTACCCGTGAAGTTGACCCGAACAACTGCATCATCAGCCTTACCACCAACAATGATTGCATCGTCATCGGTGACAATTACGGCGGAAGCCATAAGATCACTCCGAAGAAGCCGGGCACCACTACGGTTACCATGGTCGCAATGGTTGACGGTGTGGAGTACACCAAGACCCTTGATATCACGGTAGACGGACGCGTTTTCTCCGACTTTACCGTCGCTTTAGAAACTCCGGAACTTCATGTCGGCGAAAAGAGCAACCTGAACGTTTCCGCATTGTACAATGACGGTAGTGCGGTTGAGGACAAAGATCTGAAACTCACTTATACCAGTTTGAACGAAGATGTCGCAAAGGTTGTCGACGGTGTTTTGGAAACTTATCAAACCGGCACCGCGCAGATCAAGGCAAGCGCAACCATGGGCACAACCACGTTGACTGATGACATTATCATCAACGTTCTTGGCCCGGCACTCAGCGACGTCAAAATCAAGAGCCCGCACAGTGCAATCAAGCCGGATCATGAAGGCTATCAGCTCTCTGTGGTCGGCATCTCTTCCGCAGGTGCGGAAATGCCGCTTCCGGAAGGTGCGACCGTTATTTGGTCCACCACCACACCGGATTACATTGATTTGAGCGAGACCGGGTTTGCTGCTCCGAAGGCACTCGGTAACGCAATCATCAAGGCGGAAGTAAATTATCAGGGCAACACCTATTATCCGCAGACTTCGCTCTTGGTCCGCGAGGGTAAGAGCGAACGTACTTACTACACCGAAGAACGTCTCGCTGCAATGCGTGACAACATCGAAAAGTACGATTGGGCACGCGAAGTTCGTGATACCGCGATCCAGACTGCTGAAGACTGGTTCAAACGCCAGCCGGATTTGGGCGAGTATTACGTAGACCTGATCACCACGCAGGAATTCGGTCGCGGTATCTTGATCGGTCATCGCCATGACCCGATGGGTTACCATTGTAAGTTCTGTAATGTTGACCTTCGTGACGAATACAGCAATACCCCGTACATTCGTGATACCGCGGCATATCCGTGGAAGATCCAGTGCCCGAACTGCCGCCGCCGTTTCCCGTCCAATGACTTTGGCTCTTTCTATAAGACGGGTATTGACGAACACGGCAACTTCAGTTACGAAAAGGCACTCCGCGACGGACAGGAATTCTTAGTCAATGAAGACTTCCCGGAAAAAGACGAATACGTCGACAGTAAGGGCATCATTCATAACGAAGGTGTTCATAACTGGGGCGTTGACGACAGCCGTGGTTATGTTACCGGGAAAACTTATGAAGTTTCCGCTGCTGACGTTTTGAACCTTTACGGCCTCGACTGGAGCGTCATGGAAGAGCGCTGGACATTCGCAGCGTACTACAACCATTATTCGCTCTGGCGCGGCGACCTTTCCCGTGTCATCGAAGCAATGGAAAATGCGTACATCTATACAGGCGATAAGAAGTATGGTCGTGTAGGCGCGATCTTGATTGACCGTATTGCAGACGTATTGCCTGAAATGTACACCAGTGCATGGTTCCATTACTCGAACTCGGACGGTAATACTCCGACCGGTCGTATCGTCGGTTCTATTTGGAACACCGGTACTATGACCATGATCGGTCGTGCATACGACGCATTCTACGATATGTATGATGACGAGTATGTTTTGAACTTCATCTCCAATAAGGCAAAAGGGTACAACTTCGGTGAAGACTACTATGTCCCGGATTACAGCAGTTGGGATTATGACATCGACGGCTACAAGGATCCGGCATATAAGGAAACCGAGCCGAAGGTACTCAAAGAAGCGAACGATAAGTCCACTCCGGCACTCATTCGTTACCACATCGAAAAGAATATGCTTAAGGAAATCATCAAGTCGGTTTATGACGGCGACACCTGGGGCAACTGGGGTATGCATCAGGCGTCTATGGCGACTGCAGCAGTCGTTTTAGACGAAATGCCGACAACCAGCCAGGCAATCGATTGGTTGATGGAATCCATGGCATCGGATGACGATAAGCGTTTCGTCTCCCGCCCGGGCGGTGACAGCCACGTTGAGGGTGGCGATATCCTAAACCACCTTGCAAAAGAAGTGTTCCGTGACGGTTCCAACGCAGAAGGCGCACCGAACTACTCGCGCTTCTGGCCGGAACAGATCTACACGGTTATCTATGCACTCGCAGGCTATGAAGGATATCAGGGCGTCAACCTGCTTGAGAACCCGAAGATGATGATGATGTTCAAACATTTGTATCCGCTCATCATCAACCGCCAGAAAACCGCGTCACTCGGTGACTCGGGTACTTACTACGGCGATAACTACACCATCCTGGCAGAAACCCCGGCGATCTTCCTTGAAACCGAGGACGTCGAAATCGGTCAGCTCCTGTACTGGAACAACGGAAATACCATCAAGGGGCTCCACGGCAGTATTTTCGAAGACAGTAACATCTTGCAGGAAAAAGTTCAGAAAGTCATCGATGAACACGGTGAATATGACTTTGACCGTAGTGAACAGGCAACCGGTTGGGGCTTCTCCATTGTCCGTAACGGTACTCTGGTAGAAGATAACCTGAAGGACTACAATACTCAGCGCTATAACTACATCTATGCGGGTTATTCCAGCGGACACGGTAACTATGATAAGTTAGACTTCAGCCTTGGTGCATTCGGCATCGACATGGCACCTGACTTCGGTTATCCGGAAGCGGCTGACGGTTCTTACCGTGTTACCAACCGCGACAAGGCGACCATCAGCCATAACACGGTCATTGTCAACAACCGCCCGCAGGATATCACCAAGACAGTCGGTTTCCCCTTGCACTTTGACGATTCCGACCGTGTATCTCTCATTGATATGCGTGATTTGAACGCATATTCCGAAACCAGCGAATATCGCCGCAGTGCGATGATGATCGAAGTGGACGACATGAACGCATATACAGTCGACTTCTTCCGTATCATCGGCGGCGACAGCCACTTGTACAACTTCCATGCGGCAACCAACACCTTGGTCGACACCGACCTTGATTTGGTCAAGCAGAAGCGCGGCACTTACGGTGGCGAAGAAGTCCAGATTCAGTCCTATGACAAGACGAACAACGAATCCGGCTTCGATATGCTCTACAACGTCCAGCGTGCAGAGTATCCGGGCAAGGAATTCACGATCGATTATCTCATTGATGTCTTCAAGGGATACAGTGCAAAGCGTGACGACTACCATCTCAAGATGACCATGCTCAACGACTTCGATCTCACAGAAGTTGCTGTTGCAACCATCCAGCCGCCGCAGAAGGGTAACAACCCGGTCGAAATTCTGAACACGCTTGTTCGTCGCGACGGTAAGGATCTTGATACGCTCTTTACCACGGTCTTTGAACCATATAACGGTGAATCCTTCATCGAAAAACAGGAATCCGTTTCGATCGAACGCGTCGGCGGTGCTTGGGAAGGTGAAACAGATACCGCGAAGGCGATCAAGATCACTTTGAAGAACGGTCGTGTGGACTACATTGTCTACGCTTCCAACAACAAGGTTCTTTACAAAGTTGATGATCTGTTCGAGTTCAAGGGCTTCGTCGGCGTCTACATGAAGGAAAACGAGAATGCAGATGCACCGATGTATCTCTACATGAACGACGGTACCAAGATCGATACCCTTACCGGCATCGAAAAGTACACCGGTACGATTGTTGACTTCACCAAGGAAGACTCTTTGGATAACAGAATCACCGTTAAGATCAATGAAAGCATTGATCCGCAGGAACTTGTCGGTCAGTACATTTACGTCAATAACGACGGCGTTGAAAACGGCGTCTACCCGATTCAGGGCGTCAATGTTTTGGACAACGGAAATGTGGAACTTTTGACCGGTATGATCTGCTACGTCCGCAGCCTTGCAGACCAGTACGATATCGACAAGGGTTATGCATTTAACATCGCTGAGGGACAGACTTTCATCATTCCGCTCGCGACCACCAACGAACAGCGTCCGGTTTGGGAAAAGATCGAAAATCAGGATGCTAACGTCGGTTCTATGCTGAGGGTCCCGCTCAAAGCAATCGCTCCGGACGGCGCAACCGTTACCTACGAACTCGCAAGTGAATTGCGTGGTGCAAACGTCGTCGGCGATATGTTGTACTACACACCGGACAACGCACAACTCGGCATCAACCGTATCTCTGTTGTTGCAAAGAACGGTATCTACGAGACCGTGACACACTTCGAAGTCGAAGTCAACCCGTCTACCGCAGGTGGTGGCGGTGGTGGCGGCGGAGGCGGCTCCGCTGAACCGGAAGACCCGACCTACGAAGACCTTGGCGGCAACATCTACAAGGATGAAGACGGCAACATCATCTCCGCAGGTCCGGATAAGACCCCGGGCACCGCAGACGACATGACTGCAGTCAAGGGTGAAGACGGC